>CAZOWA010000009.1:0-98109 GCA_964583695.1 uncultured Dechloromonas sp. | reverse complement strand
TTGTTGTACAGCGTCCAGTGCTTGCAGGCCGGGAACGATTTCGCCGCCGGGAAAAACACGGATGTCGAACTTGCCGCCTGTCATGGCGCGCAGACGGTTAGCCAGAACTTCAGCGCCGCCATAGATGGTGTCCAGGCTCTTCGGGAAGCTGGACGTCAGACGCCATTTGATGGTCGGCGCCGACTGGGCGATCGCCGGAGCGGCAACGGTAGCGGCTGCACCCGCAGCAGCACCGATGGAAGCTTTTTTCAGAAAATCACGACGTTGCATATTGTCTCCTCCATAGGGGTAAGTCACGTCAAGCCTGATGGCTGAAAACATTCTTCACCATCATCGCCAATTTTGCGAGTTGCGGAAAACCCTTAGTTTTAACTACCCGCAATTGTCATACGGTCGATCAAAATGGAACCGCTCTGCTTGCTGCCGCGCACCAGTACATCATTGCCCACTGCAACAATGCCGGCAAGCATGGCCTTGAGATTGCCGGCAATGGTGATTTCCTCGACGGGATAGGCAATTTTGCCGTTCTCCACCCAGAACCCGGCCGCGCCCCGTGAGTAATCGCCCGTCACGTAATTGATGCCCTGCCCCAGCAGTTCCGTAACGAGAAGGCCACGCCCCATGCGGGCAAGCAAACCCGCCAGATCGAGGTCGCCGGGTTGGATGATCAGGTTGTGGCTGCCACCGGCGTTGCCGGTTGTCTGCATGCCGAGTTTGCGCGCGGAATAGGTGCTGAGGAAATAGCCCTGAAGAATGCCGTCGGTAACGATATCGCGGTCCCGGGTGGCCACTCCGTCGCTGTCGAACGAAGAACTGCCGAGGCCACATTTGATATGCGGCCGTTCGACCACCTGCACGAACTCGGGCATCACCCGCTTACCCAGGTGATCGAGTAGGAAGGATGACTTGCGATAAAGCGCACCGCCGCTGGTCGCATGCACAAGGCTACCAAGCAGACCGGCGGCAAGCGGCGCCTCGAAGAGCACCGGAAACTCGCCAGTTTTCACCTTGCGTCCACCCAGTCGTGCCACGGCACGTTCAGCGGCGACGCGCCCGACCGAGGAAGGATCGCTCAGCTGAGCCGCATCGCGGTGCGTGGTGTACCAGTCGTCACGCTGCATGGACTCCTGCTCCCCGGCAATCACCGAACAGGAAATATAGTGGCGCGATGTCGGATAGCCACCCATGAAACCCAGGCTGTTGGCAGAAACGAACTGAGCCTGCTGGGTGGACACGGAGGCACCTTCGGAATTGCTGATCTGCGGGCTGGCCTCAAAAGCCGCCTGTTCGCAGCGCCGCGCAGTTTCGATGGCATCCTCGACCGAAAGCGCCCAAGGATGAAACAGATCCAGATCGGGGCAATCCTTGGCCATCAACGCGGCATCGGCCAGACCGGCACAGTCGTCCTCGGCGGTAAAGCGGGCGATATTGATCGCTGCTTCAACCGTCTCGCGCAAAGCCTGCGGCGAAAAATCGGAGGTACTCGCGTAACCCTTGCGCTGCCCGGCGTAAACGGTGATGCCGACGCCCTTGTCACGATTGAATTCGATGGTTTCAATATCATCGCAACGCACCCCGACCGACTGGCCAAAACCTTCAGAAACATCGACCTCACAGGCCGTTGCGCCTTTTTCGCGAGCATGTTTCAGGACATCCTCAGCGAGTTGCTGCAGGGTTGCGAAAGGATAGGAAAAGGCGGCAGTGTGCGGCATGGAAGGGGCGTCAGGTCGGGAAAATCGCTATCATAGCAGCCTGACATCGCCAGCCCCCCGACCGCACCCCATGCATGAAGAAGATTTCACCGAAAGCACCAGCCGCCCATCCAAGACCAAGAAAAAGGAGGCGATGCACGAGTTGCAGGATCTCGGCGCCGAACTGGTCGAGCTTTCCCCTGGCCAGCTGAAGCGCATCAACTTGCCGGAAAACATTTACGACGCTGTGCGCGAATGCCAGAAGATTACCGCCCACGGCGCCCGGCGGCGGCAGATCCAGTATCTCGGCAAGCTGATGCGCACAGCCGATGACGAACCGATCCGCGCTGGACTGGCCCTGATTCGCGGCGAATCGTCGGAAGAAACGGCGCGCCTTCACCGTCTGGAGCGTTTTCGCACGCGACTGCTCGAAGACGAGTCCTTTCTCAGTGAAATCGCCGCCGTCTGGCCGCAACTCGACCTTCAGCACATGCGCCAGCTACGCCGCAACGCTTTGAAGGAAAAGGAAAACAACAAGCCACCGAAGAATTTCCGTGCCATCTTTCAGGTCATGCAGGAACTCGACAAACAAGGCAACACGAATGACGGCGACGAATGAGTCCTTGCGGGTCGGGCTGGTCTCGATCAGCGACCGCGCCTCGACCGGTATTTACGAAGACAAGGGCATCCCGGCGCTGACTGAATGGCTGACAGCCGCCCTGATCTCGCCCTGGCACGCAGAAACGCGGCTGATTGCCGACGACCGCACCAGCATTGAAAGCACGTTGATCGAACTGGTCGACCAGCAGGGCTGCCACCTCGTCCTGACCACCGGTGGCACCGGCCCGGCGGCCCGCGATGTCACGCCAGAAGCCACGCTGGCCGTTGCCGACAAGGAAATGCCCGGCTTCGGCGAGGAAATGCGTCGCATCAGCCTGAATTTCGTACCGACCGCCATCCTCTCACGGCAGGTGGCAGTCATTCGTAAACAGGCACTGATCATCAATCTTCCCGGGCAGCCCAAATCGATCCGCGAAACGCTGGAAGGCGTGCACGACGACACTGGCTGTGTCACGCACACCGGAATTTTTGCCGCAGTCCCTTATTGCATCGATCTGATCGGTGGCCCGTACGCCGAAACGAATCCGGACATCATCAAGGCATTCCGCCCGAAATCGGCGATTCGCAGCAAATAGCCCGACGCATCAGCCGATCAGACTCGGCCGGTAACGTCCCAACTCGAAATCGGCAGTCTGCTCCTGCAGCGCTATGGGCGTCAGCAGGCAGCGCCTGCCGTCACGCGAATATTCGAGACTCTCGCGTAAATCGAACGTAGCCGGCGGCAGGACGACCCGAACCTCACCCGTCGACGAGTCATCCTCGACAACCAACGCCGGCGTACCGGCAACCGCTGCATAACCAGATGCCTTGCGCACCTTCAGTTCGACCGCGAAAACACTGCGCGCCAGGGTTTCGATACCCACCCGGGCTTCATTCTCACTTTCGCGGTGATAGCGGCGAACCGCACCGAGCAGCCAGTTTTCGCCACCTTCCGGCTGAACTGCCAGCAAGGCACCGACCCGTAACCAGTCGGCGGGAATCTTGCCGAGCAGCGCACCGAAGCCACCACGGCTGACATTTTCGACAACCCAGCTCTCGACCGGCAACCCTGCCGGCCGCTCCCCAAACTCACCGGAAAACACCACAAAGGCATTGACCAGCCCATTCAGCACCGACATCCGGTGCTTGACGCGATGCCGGTCATGCCGCCGCTGCGGCGGCACCGGTGCAAGATAGGCAGCCAGATGGCGCAGAACGGGAATCAGCGTCTTCGGGTAATACTGGCCACCCAGGTCGATCCCAGCCGGCACATCGCCACCGCGTTCGAGATTGGCCAGCACGGATTTGATCGCTTCGTAGGCTGGCCCCGGCTTGAAAAAGCGCTGGGTCGGCGCCCCCTCGCTCGGCATGCGTGCCATGCGCAAGGGCGGCTGGGCAAGCTGCAGATCGATCCAGTAAACACTGTCGTGCGAGGCTTCCGCGGTGAACACGAAATTTGGCAAAAAATGGGCAATGAAACGTTCGGCCAGTTCTATTTCGAGCGGCAACAGGCTGTCCATCGAGGCAGCCTGAAAGATCACCACCTTCTGGTATTCCTGAAGCGGGGAGCTGACCCTAGAGCCAACCCCCATCGAGACCGCCTTGGCAGCCACCCCGGCCTGCTCAGCAAACAGCACGGTCTGCCCGAGTCGGCGCCAGATTTCCGATGGCGTCGGTCCGTAGTGGAATTGTTCCCATTTGAGCAGCGCCCCCAACGCACCGATCAGGCGGGCACACATCAGAGGAAATGACGGTTTGAGCTGCTCGGCGGCACGATTTTTCTCTGCCGCACCTTGCAGGCAACGCTCATAACAAGCCACCAGCAAGGTCCAGAAACCGTGATTGATGGACCACAGGCGCTTTTCCTCGGTACGTGACAAGCGCGGCGAATGCAGATAATCGCGACTGAGGCGTTTAAGCGGTGCCGACGCCGCTTCTTCCAGCTGCCGTATCGCCTCGAAAAGGCGGTCTACCGGAAAATCCCGTGCGGTCGGCAAGGATTCGAGCCAGGCAGTAATCTCGTCGAGCGCTTTGAATGCATTGTCGCTCGGCAACTCGCCGATGACCTTCTTCAGCTCGCGTGGATCCGCCAGGGGGTGCCCCCCCTCCTTCTGCCCGAGAAAGCCGCTCAGGCTGGCCACTTTGTTCAGCACCACTCCCTCCTGTCACACAGCATTTTTGCGCAGTTTAGCCGGATAAAAGCGCCCTGTCCTGCCGATCTCGGCAAACGACAGGAGAATAAGCCTCACCGGGTTCGCCGACCGGCGCGTACTGAAGGAGCATGTTAGAATCGCCGCTTTAACGCACTGCGCCAACCCAATTCCAACGCGATGATTTCTGGCCTTCTCAAAAAGATTTTCGGCAGCCGCAACGACCGGCTGATCAAGCAATACACCCAGACCGTCAAGCGCATCAATGCGCTTGAACCGACGCTTCAGGGGTTGACCGACGAACAGCTGCGGGCCAAGACGGATGAGTTCCGCCAGCGCCATGCCAACGGCGAATCGCTCGATAACCTGCTGCCGGAAGCCTTCGCCGTCGTTCGCGAAGCAGGCAAGCGCGAACTGGGCATGCGCCATTTTGACGTGCAACTGATCGGCGGCATGGTGCTGCACTACGGCAAGATCGCCGAAATGCGCACCGGCGAAGGCAAGACGCTGGTCGGCACGCTGCCCGCCTACCTCAATGCCATTTCAGGCAAAGGGGTGCATGTCATTACGGTCAATGACTACCTGGCCACCCGCGACTCCGAGTGGATGGGACGGCTGCACCGCTTCCTCGGGCTGACCGTCGGCGTCAACCTGTCGCAAATGGACCATGAGGCAAAGCAGGCCGCCTACGCCGCCGACATCACTTACGGCACCAACAATGAGTTCGGCTTCGACTATCTGCGCGACAACATGGTCTATACGGCCGGCGAACGGGTGCAACGCGGGCTCAACTACGCCATCGTCGACGAAGTGGACTCCATCCTCATCGACGAAGCCCGCACGCCGCTGATCATTTCCGGCCAGGCCGAAGACCACACCGACCTTTACCTGCGCATGAAGGATGTCGTACCCAAGCTTTCCCGCGCCGCCGAAGAAAATGGAGAGGGCGACTATTGGGTCGATGAAAAGGGCCATCAGGTACACCTTTCCGAAGCCGGCTACGAACACGCCGAGCAACTGCTCGCCGAACACGGTCTGCTCAGGGAAGGCAGCAGCCTTTACGACGCCTCCAATATTTCCCTGATGCACCACCTGAACGCCGCCCTGCGCGCCCTGACCCTGTTCCACAAGGATCAGCAGTACGTCGTGCAGAACGGCGAAGTGGTCATCGTCGACGAATTCACTGGTCGACTGATGGCCGGTCGCCGCTGGTCGGACGGCCTGCACCAGGCAGTCGAGGCCAAAGAAGGCGTGCATATCCAGGCCGAGAACCAGACGCTGGCCTCGATCACCTTCCAGAACTATTTCCGCATGTACGGCAAGCTGTCCGGCATGACCGGCACGGCCGATACCGAAGCCTACGAATTCCAGCAGATTTATGGTCTGGAAACCGTCGTCATCCCGACCCATCGTGCGATGGTGCGCAAGGACATGAACGACCTCGTCTTCAAGACGGCAGACGAAAAACATGCAGCGATCATCGCCGACATCAAGGATTGCGCCTCGCGCGGGCAACCGGTGCTGGTCGGCACAACCTCGATCGAAGCCTCGGAACTGCTCTCCGGCCTGCTTGACAAGGAAAAACTGCCGCACTCGGTGCTCAACGCCAAGCAGCACGCCCGCGAAGCTGAAATCGTCATCGAAGCCGGACGTCCGGGGCAGATCACCATCGCCACCAACATGGCCGGCCGTGGTACCGACATCGTGCTCGGCGGCAGCATCGAAAAAGCCACCTCGGCAATCAAACACGACGAATCCCTGCCGGAAGCCGAACGCGAGGCGAAAATCGCTGCCATGCGCGAACAATGGCAACAACTGCACGACCAGGTTCTGGCGGCAGGCGGTTTGCACATCATCGGCTCCGAACGCCACGAGTCGCGCCGCATCGACAACCAACTGCGCGGCCGTGCCGGTCGTCAGGGTGATGCTGGCTCCTCGCGCTTCTACCTGTCGCTGGATGATCCGCTTCTGCGCATCTTCGCCGGCGAGCGCCTGCGCGCCATCATGGACAAGCTGAAGATGCCTGAAGGCGAGGCGATCGAGCACCCGCTCGTCACCCGCTCGCTGGAATCGGCGCAGCGCAAGGTCGAGGCACGTAACTTCGACATCCGCAAGCAACTGCTGGAATACGACGATGTCTCCAACGACCAGCGCAAGGTCATCTACCAGCAGCGTAACGAACTGCTCGAATCCGACGACATTTCGGAAACCATCACCGCCATGCGCCACGGCGTCATCGAGGACATTTTCCGCGCTTTCGTGCCGGTTGATTCCGTCGAAGAGCAGTGGGACATGGAAGGTCTCGAACGCACCCTGCAAGCCGAGCTGTTGATTGACGCACCGGTCGCTGCCTGGTTCAAGAGCGAGCCGACGCTGGCAGATGACGAAATCCTCGCCCGCATCACCGAAGGGGCTGATGCTTCCTACCAGGCCAAGGTCGATCTGGTTGGCACCGACACCTTCCACCAGTTCGAACGCAACGTCATGTTGCAGAACCTTGATGTCGCCTGGCGCGAGCATCTGGCTGCGCTTGACCATCTCCGCCAGGGCATCCACCTGCGGGGTTATGCACAGAAGAATCCGAAACAGGAATACAAGCGCGAGGCCTTCGAGCTCTTCGAAGGGCTGCTCGACCGCGTGCGCAAGGATGTCACCCGCATCGTCTTCACCGTACAGATCCGTTCGCCGGAAGATGTCGAGGAAACAGCGCCGCACGCCGATGTCCAGAACGTCAAATACCAGCACGCCGATTACGACGAAGCACTGGACGAGGACGAAACAGCATCACCATCGCAACAGCCTGTGCAAGGCGGGCCGAAAATTGGGCGCAATGATCCCTGCCCCTGCGGCTCCGGCAAGAAATACAAGCAGTGCCACGGAAAACTGTCCTGATTTTTACCAAGACCCAAGGCACCCATGCGGTGCCTTGATGCTTCTGGAGTCATACGAATGCCTGTCAATTACGCCACGCCCGCCGCCGACCAACTCTTTCCGGTGTCCGGGGTTGAACTCGGTGTTGCCGAAGCCGAAATCCGCAAGAAGAACCGCCGCGATCTGACGCTCGTCAAGCTCGCCCCCGGCTGCACGGTGGCCGGCGTGTTCACGCTCAACCGCTTCTGCGCCGCCCCGGTTCAGCTCTGCCGCAACCACCTCGCCAGCGGCAAGGAAATCCGGGCGCTGGTCATCAACACCGGCATCGCCAACGCCGGCACCGGCGAACCCGGTCGCCAGGCAGCACAGGCCACCTGCGAAGCCGTCGGCGCCCTGCTCGGCGTTACTGCCGAACAAGTGCTGCCCTTCTCCACCGGCGTCATCCTCGAACCCCTGCCGGTCGATCGCCTGGTTGCCGGCCTGCCTGCCGCGCAGGCCGACCTCAAGACCGATAACTGGCACGCCGCCGCGCACGCCATCATGACCACCGACACGGTCGCCAAGGCAGCATCGCGGACTGTCACGGTCAACTCGAAAAAAGTGACTATTTCGGGAATCTCCAAGGGCGCCGGCATGATCAAGCCGAACATGGCGACCATGCTCGGTTTTCTCGCCACCGATGCCGGCATCGCCCAGCCGCTGCTCGACACACTGGTCAAGGAAGCCGCCGATGCTTCCTTCAACTGCATTACCGTTGATGGCGACACCTCGACCAACGACTCCTGGGTAATGATCGCCTCCGGCCAGTCGGGCGCCAGCTTCACCGCCGAATCCGACGCCGGCTGGGCCGAGGTCAAGGCCGCCATCATCGCCGTCTCCGTCGAACTGGCGCAGGCCATCGTGCGCGATGGCGAAGGCGCCACCAAGTTCATCACCGTCGCCGTCGAAGGCGGCAAGGACCGCGAGGAATGCCGCAAGGTCGGCTACGCCATCGGCCACTCGCCGCTGGTCAAGACCGCTTTCTTCGCCTCCGATCCCAACCTCGGCCGCATTCTCGCCGCCATCGGTTACGCCGGCATTGCCGACCTCGACGTCGATGGCGTCAAGGTCTGGCTGGACGATGTTCTGGTCGCCGAAAACGGTGGCCGGGCTGCTGCCTACAAGGAAGAAGATGGCGCCCGCGTCATGGCGCAGGCCGAAATCACCGTGCGCGTCGCACTTGGCCGCGGCAAGGCCGAAGCCCGCGTCTACACCTGCGACTTCTCCTACGATTACGTCAAGATCAACGCGGATTACCGCAGCTGATGACTGAACTTCGCCGCGATCTGGCCCGCAACACACTGGCCATCCTCTGCATCCTCGGGCTGATCGGCCTGTCGCTGTGGGTGTTGCGGCCGTTTCTCGCGGCCACGGTGTGGGCGGCGATGATCGTCGTCGCCACCTGGCCGCTGTTCACCTCCCTCGAAGCCCGCCTCGGCCAGCGGCGCACCCCGGCGGTCGCGCTGATGGCCCTGGCCATGATGCTGCTGCTCGTCCTGCCGCTCTGGATGCTCGTCGATGCGGTGTCCGAACATTCCGAGCAACTCTCGGCCCTCATCAAAAGCGCGACCAGCCCCAGCGCCCTAACGCCGCCCGACTGGGTTGCCAGCCTGCCGGTGGTCGGCAAGAAACTGACGCTGGCCTGGCGGCAACTCGCTGCCGGTGGCGGTGCCGGGCTGGTCAGCAAGCTGACCCCCTACGCCGCCGACACCGGCAAACTCGCGCTGAACTGGCTGAGCGGGCTGGGTGGCATGCTCATCCAGTTCATGCTGGTCATCGCTATCGCCGCCATCCTTTATTCCAATGGCGAAGCCGCCGCCCGCCAGGTTCGCCGCTTCGGTCGCCGGCTGGCCGGCGAGCGTGGTGAAAACTCGATCATCCTTGCCGGACAGGCGATTCGTGGCGTCGCCCTCGGCGTCGGCGTCACCGCCCTCGTCCAGACCGTGCTCGGCGGCATTGGCCTGGGTATCGCGGGCATTCCCTTCGCCTCGCTGCTCTCGGTCATCATGCTCGTGCTGTGCATCGCGCAGATCGGCCCGCTGCTCATCCTGCTCCCGGCTGCCGGCTGGCTTTTCTGGAGCGGCGATACCGGCTGGGCAATCTTCCTGCTGATCTGGAGCCTGATCGTCGGCAGCCTGGATAACTTCCTGCGCCCCATGCTCATCCGGCGCGGCGCCAACCTTCCCCTGCTCCTGATTTTCGCCGGCGTCATCGGCGGCATGCTGAGCTTTGGCCTGGTCGGCATTTTCATCGGCCCGGTGGCGCTGGCCGTCACCTACACCCTGATGCAGGCATGGATTGCCGACGCGCTCGGGCACGACACCGAAGGCTCGCCAACCGGGCAAAATGCCGCTCCGGTGACCAGCGACCTTCCCGACGGCGAATCCCCAAACACATCAAGCACTGGCGACACTGAAGGCGAGCCCGCAGTGCCCCCATAACGTCCCGGCTCATCGGTCGTTTTTAACAAATATCAATTTTTTGGACAAAATCGGCGGTTAGACTTTCTCCGAAGCCATCCCGGCCACAATTGCCTGCCGGGTTTTTGCCGGACGCCTGTCGTCTTGCCCCATCTCACCCAGTGGACGAGCGTGGATATGGAAAAAAACTCCGAAAGCATCGAAACCCTCCTGGCAGGCGTGCCGATGTTCGGCTGCCTTTCGCCAGAAGAAATCGGAAAACTCTCCCATTCAGCGCGGAAGGTAAAGGCTGACAAGGGAGACATTCTCTTTCACAAGGACGACCCCTGCCACGGTTTCTATCTCATCGTTTCGGGCAAGATCAAGCTGGTGTTCAATTCCTCGGCAGGCAATGAAAAGGTAGTCGAGATCCTCATGCCAGGCCAGACCTTCGGCGAAGCCGTGATGTTCATGGACAAGCCTTTCCCACTGAGTGCGCAGGTACTGAACGACACCCTGCTGGTGTACGTCACCAAATCGTCGATTTTCCAGGCACTCGAATCGAATCCCCTGCTCGCGCGCAAAATGATCACCGGCCTGTCGATCCGGCTGCACCAGCTGGTACAACATCAGGAATACAACAGCCTGCGTTCCGGCAAGCAACGGGTTGCCGACTATCTGTTACGGCAGATCAGCGCTGCGGAAAAGGAAAAAAGCCAGCCAACCGTCATACTTCCCGCCACCAAAGGCACAATTGCCTCACACCTTGGCATTACGCCCGAACATTTCTCGCGAATCCTGCATGAACTGATCGAGATTGAACTTATCGCGGTCAGCGGGAAAAACATCCGGATTCTGGACATGGAGGAAATCCAGTATCTCGTCGACGCTCCAGGCGGAAACGGCATGGATCACCCCGTTCCCTGCCGACCGCAAGGCTGAAGGGAGTCACGGGGCAAGCGGGGGAGATGGTCTTTGGCGAAACCCGATCGCGGCGTCTGGCCGGGAGGCAAGATCATGCTCCTGCTTGTCGTCGTGTGGACATCCCTGGTCTTCTTTTCGCTGATATCCCAACGCGAACAGCTTGATCGCACCGCCAGCACACTGGCCCGCATCGATGCAGTCGCCAATCTCAAGAAAGACATGTCGATCCGGAAATGGGCGTCAAGTGTCGGCGGGGTGTACATCCGGGAAGAACATGTCCCCCCTTTCAACTCCCTAGAAGAGGCTGAGCGCATCACCGTTCGTGAAGCTACGGATGAAACCTTCCGGCTGGTTTCGGTAACTCCGATTCACTTGCTACTGGCCATTCAGGAAACCAGCAATCAGGAATTCGGCGGCCGTGAAAGACTGACCTCCAAGCAGTTGCGCAACGTTGAAAACGCTCCAGACGCATGGGAGGCGAAAGCGCTTGAAACGCTCAGCGGCGGTTCGGAGATGGTCACCGAGTCACTCCCGGCCAAGGGCTCCCACGGATTGATGCGGGCGATGATACCGATGCGCATGGAAAAGGAATGCCTCGAATGTCATCGGGACACGCTTGTTCCCGTTGGCGGGCTTCGCGGCGGGGCAACCATCTCGATCAACCTCAATGCATATCGCGCAGCACAGGAACCCACCTGGCGCGCCATTCAGTACTGGCATCTCGGCATCTGGCTGATCGGGCTGTTCGGCCTGATCGCCTACGCCCTTTTCTCGCGGCGGCGAACGCTGGAACGCTTGCGTCTCGATGAAGAACGTCACGAGAATGAAATGGCGTTTGGCGCAATGGCCGAAGGTGCGGTGATTACCGATGCCACCGGCAGGATACTCTGGGTGAATGACGCCTTTTGCCAGATCAGCGGTTATGGGCGGGAAGAAGTCATCGGCCAGAATCCGCGCCTGCTGAAGTCGGGAAAGCACGATGACGGCTTCTACCGCCAGCTTTGGGCACAACTTACCCAATCGGGCCGCTGGCATGGTGAGCTTTGGAACAAGCGCAAATCTGGGGAGATATTTCCGGAAGAAATATCCATTCAGGCACTGACGGGCCCGGATGGTCGCATCCGTCGGTTCATTTCGATTTTCTCCGACATTACCGAGCGTAAGCGTAGCGAAACGGAACTCCAGAAATACCGAGAACATCTTGAGGATCTCGTGCGCCAACGAACCGAAGAGCTGGTCGAGGCACGCAACGCGGCTGAGGCAGCCAACCGGTCGAAATCAACCTTTCTGGCCAACATGAGCCATGAGTTGCGTACACCGCTTAACGCCGTGATCGGATTTTCCCGGCTGATGGAAAAGGATGCCGGGCTGGCAGAAGGACAGCGCCGGCATGTCGAAATCATCAATCACTCCGGCAATCATCTGCTGACGCTGATCAACGATGTGCTTGAACTCTCGAAAATCGAAGCGGGCAAAATGGAAATGCATGCCGAAGAAATTTCCCTGGCCCGGTTGCTCGACCAGGTCGTCGGCATGATGCGACTGCGCGCTGAAGAAGGGGGATTACTACTCCACCTGAATACCGCCAACCTGCCGGAAGCTGTGATCATTGACCCGCTGATGCTGCGCCAGATACTGCTCAATCTGCTCTCGAACGCCATCAAATTCACGCCAGCCGGAGAGGTTTCCCTGAATGTCCGGGCTACCACCACCGACCACGCGCACGTCCGCCTGGCATTCAGCGTTGAGGACAGCGGGATCGGCATCAGCCCCGGAGATTGTGCCCGCATCTTCCGCCCCTTTGAGCAAGCCGGCTCGCCGAGGCAGGGTGGAACTGGCCTCGGCCTAAGCATCTGTCGACAATATGTGGAGATGCTTGGCGGACAACTGCACCTTCAGTCGGCGCAGGGACAAGGCTCAAGCTTCAGTTTCGACATTGAAGTCAGGACAGGGAAGGAAGGCATAGCGAATCCCGGCAAAGGGCGGGTCATCGCTCTGCAGGCGCCCGGCCGGGCGCCCCGGATACTTGTCGTTGACGACATCTCCGAAGCGCGACTGCTCGTGCGCAGCCTGCTCGAACCACTTGGATTCGAGGTAGACGAAGCGTCCAGCATCGCCGGAACGGAAAAGGTCCTCGCACACCGGCCGCCCGACCTCATCTTCATGGACTGGTTTCTGCCGGACGGCAGCGGACTGGCCGCCATCCGGCAGATCCGGAACCGGAAAATGACTGAACAGCCGCGCATCATCATGCTGACAGCAAACGCACTTGAGGAAAGCCGCAGTTCGGCACTGGCCGGCGGCGCTGACGGCTTCGTCAGCAAGCCCTATCAGGAAGAAGACATCTACACCGCGTTGGAGACCCATTTGGGGATTGTCTTCGATCGACAGGAAACACCCCACGCTCCGCTCGCCGACGGGAACGAAATCGGTGCGCACGATCTCGCGAGCCTGTCAGTCGATACGCGAAACAGCCTCGAGCAGGCGCTCATTTCCCTGAACACGGAAAAAATAGCCGCAGCACTCACCCTCATCGCCGCGGAAGACCCCGTGCTGGCAGCGCGCCTTGCAGCCGTGTCGAAAGCCGACCACTACCTCCGGCTCTGGCAACTACTTGGCATTATGGAGAAGGAGCAATGAACACTATCGCCCCAACCTTGCCCGGCCCCGAAGTGATGATTGTCGAAGACACGCCGGCCTCCCTCGAACTGCTGCGCGAACTGCTAACGCGAGCGGGCTATACCGTCCGCTCGGCACCGGAAGGACGGATGGCGCTGCTCTCTGCCCGCAGCAAAGCGCCGGAACTGATTCTTCTCGACATCCGCATGCCGGACATCGATGGCTACGAAGTTTGCCGCAGGCTCAAGAATGACGCACGCACCCGGGACATACCGGTCATTTTTCTTTCGGCACTCAAGGAAGAGGAAGACACGCTTCTCGGCTTCAAGCTGGGCGCCGTTGATTTCATCTCGAAACCCTATCGCCCCGAAGAAGTGCTGGCCCGTGTCCATACCCATGTGGAATTGCGGCGCTTGCAAGCAGACCTCGAAGCGCGGGTGCGCGAACGGACTGCACAATTGCTCTCGACCCAGCACGACCTGCAGGTCTCGCGGAGCCGTCTCCAGGAACTGGCCAGCTTTCTTCAGACAGTGCGAGAGGAAGAGCGCACCCGGATTGCGCGCGAACTCCACGACGAACTGGGGCAGGCGCTGACTTCGTTGCGCATCGATCTCGGCTGGATCCGCAACAAGGGAGAGACACTCGGCTCCGAGGTGGTCGGGCGGGCCGCAAGCGCCTACGCGCTAGTCGAACGTACGATTGACGCCTTGCGCCGCATCTCGGAAGGACTCCGCCCCGGCATGCTGGATGTGCTTGGCCTGGCGGCCGCTATTGAACACCATGTCGTCCAGTTCGAGGAAAGAAGTGGAATAGCCTGCTCTCTATCAAGCAACAGGGAGGAGTTCGAGATCGACGGACGACTTGCAACCGCAATCTTCCGCCTGGTTCAGGAAGCATTGACGAATGTCATGCGCCACGCCGAGGCGAGCCATGTAAGCATTGCTATCGAAGACACGGAAAACACTATGAGCATCTGCATCGAGGATGACGGCAAGGGCTTTGACACAAGCGACCAGAAAAGCACCTTCGGCCTGCTTGGCATGCGGGAACGCGTCAAAATGTTCGGCGGCTCGATCGAACTCAGCAGTCAGCCCGGACAAGGCTGCCGGATTATCGTGCAACTTCCCAAGCACATGGGCGCAGCCGCATGATCCGCATCCTGATCGCAGACGACCACGACATCCTGCGGGCCGGCCTCAAGCACATCCTGAGCGAAACGGGCGATATCGTCGTCGCCGGTGAGGCGTGCGACGGCCATGAAACGCTGGCACAGGTGCGAAGCAAGCCGTGGGACGCCGTGGTGCTCGACCTGACGATGCCGGGCAAAAGCGGCATCGAACTGATCAAGCAGATCAAGGGGGAGTTCCCACACCTGCCCGTGCTCGTCCTAAGCATGCACAAGGAAGATCTCTACGCTGTCCGGGCGCTGAAGGCCGGCGCCTCTGGTTATCTTTGCAAAGATAATGCCGAGGCGCTGCTGGCCCAGGCCATCCGCAAGCTTGCCGGAGGAGGGCTCTTCGTCAATCAGGCGGTTGCCGAAAAACTCGCCCTCGACATGCTGATGGGCCGGGGCAGTGGCACACCGCACAGCCGCCTGACCGATCGCGAGTATCAGGTATTCATTCTGGTCGCCAAGGGCGTGGGGCTCACCGAAATCGGGAGAAAGCTCAACCTGAGCGTCAAGACCATCAGCACCCACAAGACACGGATTCTTGAAAAAATGAATCTGGCCAATAGTGCCGACCTGATTCACTATGCAATTCGCAACAAGCTGATTGGAAACGAGGAGGTGATCGGCGACTGAACATCACTCATCGGAATTTTCCTACACGGAAACCCCGCTTTTCCTACCCGAAAATCAGACGAACTCTCCTGTCTGCCATGCAGAGCCAAACCTACACTGGGTTCAGAAAACCAGTTCGTCCCGGCCAGAAAGCGCATGTTGGAACAGCACCATGCACGCCGGGCAACTGCATCAGGAGATCATTCATGTCCATCGTCGCCGCCACCTTTGCATACTCGTCGGCAGTTGCCAGCTCAAGCGTTCGCCCTACCGAAAGCGTCGAGACCCTGCTGCGCAATCTGCCTCTGTTCAGCAATTTGTCCGACAGCGAGATCACCTTGCTCGCCAGATCCGCAAGGAAAATCCATGCGAAAAAAGGGGAAATCGTCTTCCACAAGGGTGATAGCTGCCACGGCTTCTACCTGATCGTTTCGGGGAAGGTCAAGATGCTGATCAATTCGGCATTCGGCCAGGAAAAGGTGGTCCAGATCCTGATGCCGGGACAAACACTCGGAGAAGCCCTGATGTTTCTCGATGAACCCTACCCGCTCAGCGCCCAGGCGCTTGCCAATGCGCAGTTCATTTACATCACCAAGCAATCCGTACTACAGGTTCTTGATGCCAACCCCCTGCTCGCCCGAAAACTAATCACCAGTCTCTCGATCAGCCTGCACCAGCTGGTCCAGAACCAGGAGTTCAACAGCCTGCGTTCGGGGAAACAACGCGTCCTCGACTATCTCATCCGTCAAATCTCCACCGAAGACGCGGAAGATCCAAGCCCGTCGGTTGTTCTTCCCGCCAGCAAGGGAACCATTGCCTCACATCTGGGCATCACGGCTGAACACTTCTCCCGTGTGCTGCACGAACTGATCGAGGATGAGGTTCTCTCGGTTTATGGCAGGCGAATCGACATCATCAACCTTGAAAAGGTCCACGAATTGCTCGATGGCCCTGAAGAACCGGCGTACCTGCGTAGCAGGGCCGTTTCATCAGCGAAGCCCCCAGCTGGGCAACATGGCCCGTCAACGACGCAACGAAACACAACGCTTCAGCTGGCAATGTAAGCCGTGCCCCCCGGCCTTCTCGCATGCGTTGACGCCGCCCGGGTGCCCAAGACCGCGTTCACCTCTCATCTAAGCGCAGTCTCGACTGCCGCACGTAGTTCATGACGCCGAACGGGGCCCATTTTCGACAGCACAGTCCGACCGGAGGAATCGATCACCAAGGTAAAGGGCAAGCCCATTTTCGTGTTGCCCAGCGTCCGCATCAAGGCCAGCGCATTTTCCTTGCCAATCAGGACGGTGTAGTTGATCTCATAAGCCTTTGCGAACTCACGCACCGGCTCGATATCATCTTCGAGCCCGATGGCGAGCACGCTCACCCCTTCTCCCCGAAAATCACGCTGAAGCTCAACCAGATCCGGTATTTCAGCCCGACAGGGGGGGCACCAGCGTGCCCAGAAACTGACCACGACAGGCTTGCCTTTCCACCGTGCCAGCGACCGGGTTTGCCCCTCAAGATCTTCAAGACGTGAGGCAAACAGGGTATCCGTAGAAGCACTCTGGGCGTGGACGAATGAAGACCAGCAGACAAGCAGCAACAACAGCCTGCGGATCACGGCAAATCACCGCGCCTGAACACGAAATAACCGGCGAGCGCACTCATCGCACCGATCAGCAAGGGATAGGCCAACGCAAACAACCTGAACCCCTCTGCACCGAACAGGTCAAGCACGACATAGGCAGATGGCCCGAGAACAATCAACTGCGGATCGAACATGGCCAGTGCAGCCGTTCGAAAGACCTGAAGCGGGTTGAGCAGGGCGAGCATGACGGCGAACTCCGGAGAAACCTTGCCCTGAATCATCACGCCCAGCAGGATCAGGTCAAGGAAGAGCAGGAGTACCAGCCAGACCATGAATGCGGCTCCCTGGGCCATGTCGGTGCTGCGCGCCAGAGCCGAGATGAGCATGCCGATACCGAGAAAACAAGCCGACATGACAGCGAGCAGGGCGCTGTAATAGATGAAGATGGCCCAAGGCACCTCGATCCCCTGAATCGATGCCCAGGCGACTGCGCCCAGCATCGCAAGGAAAACCGGCGCGAACACGACAATGTAGCGTCCGACGATCTTTCCCCAGAACCATGCAAACAGAGAAACCGGTAGTGAGAGCAGGTACTCGAATACCCCTGCTTCACGATCGCCGGCAACTGAACGCACCGTCGTGATCAGGACGAAGATCGGCAAAATCGCCATGGTCAGCTGGATATAGGTGACCAGCAGACGGGAAAGCCCAATGAAGCCGAGAACACGTGATTCGGTCAGACCGAACAGAAAAAGCAGGGCGACAATACCGCCGAAGACCAGGGTATAAATCTGGAACCAGCGCGCACGCAGGGATTCGACGATATCGAGTTTCGCGGTCAACCAGAATTGCTTCATTTATTTGCCCTTGGCCAGCGTCCGCTGGCTCATTTCGTTGAAATCAATGCTCCCCGCCTGCGCGGACGCCACCGCACCGAAGTTGTACCCCATCGGCGAGGTCTTGCTGACATACCGGGCCTGTCGGGGATCCAGCCAGCGCATTTCGTCCCGATTCTTGCTATCGCTGTCGGCAACCCACATTTGCGTCGCCGGATCATTCATCCAGGGATATTTCTCGGCCTTGTCCCGCATCCAGAACAACAGACAGCCGATGTCGTCGAACATGAACACGGTCTGTGTCGGGCCGCCTCGCATCTCTGCCGCGAAGCGACGGTCTGAAATCACCATGTTGCACCGTACGCAGGTATTTCTGTCCCACTTGATCTCGGCCATGCCCTCCGGCCAGTTACCCTTCCGGCACCCGGAAAGCAGACTGGCCAACGGCGTCAGCAGGAAGCCCCCGACGCCAAGGCGGGCAATAAATTCACGACGTTCGGAACGACACATGATCACCCCCTGACCTCGGCCAGCGACAAATCGCTGACCAGCGCGGTATAGCGCGAAACGATGCCGAGGAAGCGCAGGCGATCAGCCCCGGCGATTTCCCCCTCCCAGAGCAGCTGGTCGGTGCTGCTCGCAAAATTCCACCCGCCCAGGGCTTTTGCAAACGCCGGCTCGAAACGGCTCAGGGCAATGCGACACGAGAGCACCGCGGTAAGCGTCACCGCATCCGCCACCTGGTCGTCGAGCACCACCTTGCCCATATCCATCTCAACAACCCGATTCACCAGGGCTGAGACCTCATCGAGTCGATGGCTGGAAATGATCATCGTCGCGTCGTCCAGGCGTTCGGCGAGCAGGTCGAAGAATATCTTGCGCGCTTCCGGATCGAGATTGGCTGCCGGCTCATCCATCACCAGAATCCTGGCGTCACGGCCGAGGGCTATCGCAATCAGCAGCTTTTGCTTCATCCCCCCCGAAAGCCGCACGAACTGGCGCGCCAGGATGGCATCGACATCAAGTCCGAGACGCCCGGCGATGGCGTGAATACGCTGGGGATCCGTACCACAGAGACCCGCGGAAAAATCAATCAACTGTCCGACCGGCATCTTGAGCGGGGGTGGCAACTGGGGCACGAAACCGATATTGCCGAGAACCCGGGTACGCTGCTGTCGCGGATCAAGGCCATCAATGGCCACCGTACCATCGAAGGTGTATTCGCCGAGCAGGCAGCGGATCAGGGTCGTCTTCCCGGCACCATTCGAACCGATCAGGGCCACCCGCTCCCCCAAACCGATATCGAGGCTGATGCCGTTAAGCACCCGGGCCCGGCGAAAGCTCTTGGCAACATTGGCAAACCGGATCATCGGACCTTGCGAAACGAGAGAATTATTCATTGTGATCAACCATCAGAGGAGCTTGGAAAGCCCCTTGATTTCAAAACGAAGCGCACCGCTCGGACAAACATCGACACAAAGCCCGCAACGCGTGCAGTCCGGACCAAGTCCCATGACCTCTTCGCTGGCCCGTCCCTTGACGGTCACATCCAAGACATGCGGAACCAGACAAACCTTGCGACAGTCGCCCTCATGGAAACAGTGTTCGACGTGAAAGGCCACACGCAAGGGTGAAATCGCCCCAACCGCACCATAGGTCAGGCCAATCGGGCAAACGTAACGACACCATGCACGACGGGAATAGACAATTTCGAAGACCAGCAGCAGGAAGACCCAACCCAGTGCCAGTCCGGGGCCGTAAATAAGGGCGCGCGAGAGGATTCCGGTGGGCGACAGGGTTTCAAAAACGGTATACCCGGTCACGATGGCGAGCAGCGCAAACAGAACCCAGAACACCGTGCGTGTGCCGCGATGAAACTCGTGATCAGTGATCAGCTTCCTGCCAACAAGCCGGAGGTGCAAGGCTTCGGCCCACTCCGCCAGCAGGTGATAAGGACAGACCCACGAACAAAAGCTGCGCCCCCCCAGCAACACCCAGATCAGGAACACGGTAAACGTCCCGATGAACAGGTTCACGATGATGTGCTTGTGAGCCAGCATTACCTGCAAGGCCGAATTCAAGTCGATAAGATGAAAACCGACGAACCGCGATGCGGTGAGTGCCCCCTCCAAAATCTGGATATCCAGCCAGAAGCTGAACACGAACAGCAGGTTAACCATGAGCAGAACCGCCCAGCGACGATTTCGCCACTTGTGGCTGATGACATGGTGATCTCGGGCATGGGATTTTTCCTTGATGTAGCGATCCTTGTCCTCGTATTTGAGGAACATGATCTTCTGCACCTGCTCGGAAACACGCGCCGGCTTCTTCGGCGCAGCCCCCAGCATCCCCATGAACAGTTCGATGAAGCGACTCATCTCTTATCCTTCACCGGTTGCGTGGGCTGTGCGCTCGCTCCACCACTGTCGGCTGGCTGATCCATCGAGGACACTTCCCCGCGCCATGGCGCCTGGGCATCGATGACGATTGCAGCCGGTTCCGCCGGGCAGACCATTTCGCAGACACCACACCCCACACAAGGCTCAAGTACGACCGGAATCATGCGGGTGATGCCATCCACAGACTTGAGCGGACGCAGTTCGATGGCGCCCTTGACCGGACACTCGCGCACACACAGATCGCAAAGCTGCAAATCGTAGGGGTGCTCTGCGATGGGAATCGGCTTCCAGCGATCAACATCCATGTAGCGCATTTTCCCGTCGAAGTCGCTGCCGCGCGCCTGCCCCTTGAATCCCTTGCCTTGCACCGCCAGGCAGGAAGACGGCCGCGCCAGACGGGCCACCCCGATACGCTCCTTCAGATTGAGCGTACTTTCCGCATCATTCTCCTTGGCCTTGAGGATCGGGGCGGCGGCCAGCAGCGCTCCCTCACGCACAGGCAGGAACGTCGGCTTTTTATAGGTCAGCGAGCCGGTCGGGCAAGCGAGAATGCACTGCACGGCATCACACGAAAAATCGCAGGCCTGCCCGCGCGGTTCAATGTAAGGCACACCGAGGCCGAACCCCTCGTTGAGGTCGCCCAGCTTGATCGCTTGCACCGGGCAGACCTGCACGCATTGCCCGCACTTGATGCAGGAGGAAAGAAAATCGGCTTCGTCGAGCGCGCCCGGCGGACGCAAGCGCGCTTGTCGCGCCTGGCTGACGGGAATAAAACCAAGCAGCGAAAGACCGACCACTCCTCCCGCCAGTCCCACCGAACGCATGAATTTGCGCCGCGCCTTCGCTGTCTTTTCGAGCGAGGTGGCGGGCTTGTTGGACTTGTCGGCAGGTGCGTTCATGATGATGCGCCCCGTTGAGGTTTGATGAAACGCGGCTTTTCGTCGCGGAGAATCAGGTCCGGCGTTGAAAAAGGCGCGAGGCGCTCGAGAAAGTCGAGCAATTCCATCACCGGAGAGCTACGGAAGAAGCGGGCAATCGGCAGATCCATCCAGATCTGGTCGGCGTAGGCGTACAACTCGTGCTTCTGGTCGCCGATCCCGTCCGCATTGCGGTCGAAGCCCTGATAGTCGTCCCAGTAATTTCCCTGCCAGAAATTCTTCTCGCTGTTGTCGCTGCGCCCGCCGTAGGTCACCTGGGTGAGGTTGCCCTCGAACAGGTTATCGAGCACGTTGTTTCCACCCGTTTCGCTGTTGAACAGAATGCCAATGCCGTTATAGGCAAAACGGTTGTTGCGGATTTCAATGGTCGAGTCGGGCTGGAAGGGAGAAAGATCGGATCCGACACCAATGCCGCAATAAATGATCTCGTTGTTCTCGATCAGCGTGCCGGAGGCTTCCTTGAAGCCGATGCCCATGCCGGTCGCCCCGGTCGCGTGGGAGATAATATTGTCTCGCGCCACGCCCCCCTCGGTGTACATAAAATATATCCCTACTGCGTTGTCGTAAAAGCTGTTCTTTTCAACCACGTTTTCATTGGCAAACATGAAATGCAGGGAATACCGGCTACGCCGGCCGAGGTTGTTGCGGAAGATGTTGCGATGGGAATACCAGGCAACCATGTCCCGGGAATCGATGATTTCGTTGCCCTCGATCAGGTTGTCGTTGCTGTACCAGAGGCGCAGCCCATCCCCGCGGACACCGAGCTCGAAATCCTTGGAGCGCACCTTGTTGCCGCGCACCACGCTGTTGCTGGACTGCTTCAGATCAATACCGAAAAGGCAGTTGTCGACGACATTTCCCTCGATCAAATTGTGGTGTCCGCGCACATCGAGGCAGGAGTCATCGGTATCGTGGGCATCCCCCGAGCCAGTCAGGTGAACGCCGCGAATCACCGAATTGCTGGCGTTGAGAATGACCACAGTTCCCCGATCGCCGGCGTCAATGCTGACCATGCCGCCACCATCGATGATCAGCGGCTTGTCGATCACCACAGGGCCCGCGTATTTCCCGGCCGGCGGCTTGAGGGTCGATCCAGGCTCAGCGCGGTCGACCAGTTCCTGAAACGGCTTCAGGCCGTGAATGCGCTTGTCGCGCTCCATCAGCATGTAAGTCGGCTTGGGACGATCGATCCCGACACGCGGTGCGTTACTCAGGTCGGCAGTCGCGCCCAGTTGCGGCTCGGACTGCCCGGCCGAACCGACCAGCAGCAAGGCCATCGCCAGGCCAGCCCGCGCCAGAAGAGACAATGCGTTCATGGCCACCTACTCGGCCAACCCTTCGCGCAGTTGCTTGCGACGAATGAGCAGGGCCAGCATCATACAGACGAAGATCACGACCAGCAGACCATATCCCCAGTACGGGTAGGAGAAGGTCGAAAACTGGGCAACCTTGCCTTCGCCAAAAACGGTCGGCATAAAGGGCTTGACCGTGAAGGCCCCCCACGGGTGCATGTTATGACCGAAGAACCACAGCCAGCCGGCGTAGGTGATGACGAAGAACAGGGGCAACAGGGCGGGCACCAGCGCCAGCAACAACTGGAAGGAGCGAATTTTCGCCGTCGCGACGACTACCACCGCCATCACCGCGATCAGGCCGAAGATGACGACGTACGAGATATTGCGCACGTTATCCCCCCACTGCTTGATGCGATCCATATCCTTGAAGAAGGTGCCGGACTCCTGCATGTAGGCCTGGACATGGCTTTCGAGATGCCCCATCAGGAACTGGTCGGTCAGCACCCAGGCGGCAACAGCAGCGAATCCCGCGGTCAACACGAATAAACGGGGTTTTTTCCTGGGCAACGCGAAGGCGGCCAGCATCACCCCGAAGAAGCCGAAGAAGAATTTGGCCAAGGGCTTTTCGACCGGCGCCCCGGTAGCGATCGGAAACATCCCGACGTAGTGGTTGATGGTGTTCATTTCATGAACGCAATCCAGACCTTCGGCACCTTTATCGACATTCTTCGCGGCATCGGTGATCGGGTTGTAGCGTTCATCAGTGGATTCGAGATCTTTCTGGATAATCTCGTTGGCCATCCGGGTGCCCTTGCCGGCTGCCTTGCAGCCGTTATAAACCCCATCGAAGTGAAAATGGATACGGATGCCGTCAGGGAAGGCATCGGCCGGATAATTGGGGGCCGTCAAGGCAACCCACCAAATCGGCGCGAAATAGGCGGCGACCAGTGCAATGAGTGCGATCAGGGTAAGACCGCCAACGAGTTTGTTTTGTTTGTCCATCATGCCGTTCTCTTTTTTGCTGCCGCGAAACGCTCGCGAAAGGCGCTGCCCGCGCACCGCGGGCAGCGAACAAGACAGCGCTGCCTTACTTTTTCTTGCCGGCTTTCGCCTTGCACATGTTGCCGGGCATCGCCAGGCTGGCCTGATAAGCGGAAATCGCCACCAACTGCTCATTGGTGTAGGGTTTGATGACCTTGACCATGTCCGGATTGGCGTTGCGGCGATGGCCATCGCGAATCTCGGTCATCTGGCGCAGCAAATACTTGTAATGCTGGCCAGCGATCACCGGGTAGAACTTTGCCTTGTCGCCCTCTCCGTTCTTGCCGTGGCATTCCAGGCATTGCTTTTCGTATAGTTCCTTGCCCTTGGCAACCTGGGCGGCCGCATCAGCACCCTCGTATTTGCCGTGGTCGGTGGGGATGCACAGGCCTTCGATATACGCCGAGACATCAGCCAGTTCCTGCGGGTCGACCAGCGTCACGGCAAAGGGATACATCGTCGGATTGTCACGCAAGCCGGCGCGAATATCGGCCATCTGCTTGATCAGTACGGTCGTGTGCTGCCCGGCAAGCTGCGGGAAGGTACCGTCCGGACGCCCGGCGCCGGATGGAAGGTGGCAAGCCCCACACACCTCATAGGCTTCCTGCCCTCGAACCTTGTCGCCCTTCAGTTTCAGTGCCTCGATCTTTTCGCCCTCCTGGGCGTTCCACTTGTAATCCTTGCTTTCGATCCCCCCCTTGTGAGGAGCAGGCGGCCCGGCAAAAGCGACCCCTGCCGAAAGCAGCGCGACCATCAAAAATGAAAATTTCATGATTTGTATCCTTTGTGGCTGGTTGTTCGGTTTGCCTGGATATTGTCGGCAGCGGGAAAACAGCATTCCTTGATAATTGTCAGGAACCGAAACCTGCCGATCGACCCGCTTACTTCAGCTTGGAAAGAAACTCGGCAAGCGCCTTGATTTCGGCGTCATCGACGAGATGCATGACGCCCTTCATGGCGGCCGTCTGACCGTTGTTGCGGGCACCGCTCTTGATGTCTTTCATCTGCTGCTCGGAGTAGGCCGCATTCTGGCCGGCAATTTTCGGGTAGTTAGGCATCAGCGGCTTGTCGCCCTTCGGTCCGTGGCAGGCGTTGCAGGTTTTCTCCGAATAGAGCTTCGCGCCATCCGGGGCGGCTGCGGCCGAGCCCGCAAACAGGGCAACGGCAAGCAACGCGAGAATGTATTTCATGGTTTTCTCCTGGATTCTGGAAAGAGGGGGAACGGAAAGGCTCCGCCCCCCTGATCAACCACGACGAAACGTCGTGACTGGCGACTTACTTGACCTTCTTGGCACCGTTCTGCTCAAGGTAGGTCTTGGCACGCAGACCAATGTCCGCCGCCTTGACCTGGTATTGCCAGACCTGCTCGGCCCACAGATTGGCCTGATCCCAGTCCTTCTTGGCTGCGGCCGCCTCGTGCTTGGCCTTGGCATCCTTGGTCTTGTTGAGCTGGTCGGTTGCGTCCTCGACCATGTTCACCACATCCGGGAAGTCCTTGTAGTTCGTGCTGACGATGTAGCCAACGACGGAATCGATGACCGCCTGGGTATCCGCGACTTTCTTGAGCGTCGCCTTGTAGTCGGTTTCCGTGTAACTGGCCTTGGCTTCGACCGTCTTGCCCGGTTTCCAGCCCTTCGGCTTGACCAGCAGATAGCCTTGCATTTCAAGGTGCAGCGCCGAGCAGAACTCGGTGCAGTAGTACGGATAGACGCCTTCCTTGTCAGCCTTGAACTTGACGGTGACAGTCTTGCCCGGCTCGATCGAGGCATGCACGTTGTAGGTCGACACCGCAAAGCCGTGCGTCTCATCCTGAGCCCGTTCGAGGTTGGTAAGGTGGATGGTGATTTCGTCACCCACTTCGGCCTCGATGGTTTCCGGCGTGATGTGCGAGCGGATCAGTGTCCCGAAGACCTCGATCTTGTTGCCCTTCTTGACGATCTTTTCCTCACCGGCACGCACGGCACCCGGATTCGGCTTGTCAGTGCGGGAATCGGTACCCACCTTGTAGCGCACACCCGGCTTCAGCTTCGAAGCCTCGATGGCCACCACATAGTGCGGCTCACCCAACGGAACCGGCATGTCGTACAAGAGTTGCATCTTGTCGTTCGAGATGTCGATCAGCTGGTGATTTTGCGGATGCAACGGGCCAACCGGATTGAAACGGTCGATCGACAGCTTGTTCAACGCCACCAGGTAACGCCCCTTCGGATCAGCCGAGTCGCCTTCCATGGTCATCAGGTGACCGATGTTGTAGTGCACGGATATCTTGTCGAGCACCTTGCCCTGGCAGTGATCCCATTTGACGACTTGCGAATCGACGTAGAGCGAGGTGTAGGCGATACAGGTCTTGCTGTCGTACTGGGTATGCAGCGGGCCGAGGCCGAGCTGGACCTGGGTATGCAGCGCATCCTTCATGCCGATCACCGGAATGCCGTACGGATCCTTGGATTCGAACTTGCCGGCCTTGATCGCGGCCTGGATCTTCTCGAAGGAATAGACGGAAACGTGGGTATCGAGCTTGCCGGCTACGGTCAGGAACTTGCCGTCCGGGGTCACATCGACGCCGTGCGGCGACTTCGGCTCCGGCACCAGGAAGAGGATACCTTCCTTGATTGCCGTCTCCATCATCAGCACGTCGTGGCCATTGATCTTCTTGGCCTTGCCGGCAGCAACCAGTTCGGCCGCCTTTTTCCAGTTAATCACATGCAGATAATCGGTATCCTTTGCCGAGCACCCGGCTTCGTATGGCGGACGGCCATTTTCGATACCGCCAACGTAGCGCTCCGAGCAGAAGGAGTTGGTAAACGACCAGCCATCGGACGGGCCTTTACCGGCATCCGACAAATCCTGCGAGTACGGCGGCAGTTCGATCGAGAAAGACTGCTTCGGATCGATACGACCTTCCTTGCGATCGAATTTCCAGTAGGTGATGCCGCCACGATACTTGTCGTTGAACTCTTCGAGCGGGTAGAACTTCTTGTTTTCGAGCGGCGATGCGTACTGTGCTGCTTCGATGATGTAATCGGTATTCGGCGTCACGAAGGCACCGCCGTGCTCCGACTTGAAGATCGGGTTCACCACGATCTGCTTGGTTTCGAAGTCACGCAAATCGATCACGGCGAGACGCGGGTTTGCCTTGTCGTTGATGAACAGGAACTGGCCGTCGTACTTGCCCTGGGTTTCGGAAATGGCTGGGTGGTGCGTGTCGCCCCAGTTGATTTCCTTGCCGTCGATGTTGCCCTGGCGCAACACCTTCTTCGACTCTTCGTCGAAGCCGTAACCTTGCCAGGGTTCCGGCGTGAAGACGCCGATGTACTTCAGGATGCGCATGGATGGAACGCCGTACACCAGCATCTGCCCCGACTGACCACCTGAACTGAAGGCCACGAACTCGTCGCGCTTGCCAGTTGGGACATAGGTTTTCGAGGCAGCCAGCAAGTCCTGCTGGCTGAGATTGCGACGTTTCATCACGTCCTGCAAGGACTCTGCGGCCCACGAAGTGGCTGCCCCGAATCCTATTCCGGCTGCGATGAGCAGTACGGTCGACTTGACTGCAAATCTTTTCATTTGGATTTCTCCCACAAGAACAGAAGTTGTGCTGCTTACCCCCATCACCACCTGCGACATAACGTCGCTGCGGCAATTTGTCGCACTCTATTCCGAAGCGTTTTTTAAAAAATTGACGTCCGTTAATTCCCTCCGGTCACCGGTGAGGAAAATGCAAATAAGTCATTTGCCAAGGCAAAAACGCTTTTCGTGAACAAGAAAATACTCATCGACCTGATCGCACTGCTCTGCATTTCGCTGATCGTCGTGGTCGGTTACAAGCTCTCGCCGTTGCTGCTTCCCAAGGCCGACGTCACGATCCGTCCCGACCCGGTGTGCGACCTGCAACACGACACCTGCACGGTCAGTCTGCCATCCGGAGGCACGGTGGAAATCGCCATGGGGACACAACCCATCCCCCTGATGCGGCCGTTCCGGATCAATGTAACTACCCGCAATTTCTCGCCCAGCCGCATGGAAATGGACTTCGCCGGGCTGGAAATGAACATGGGATTCAACCGCATCGAACTCGCCCGGATCGATGACGCACACCATGTCGGCGAAGCCAGTCTCCCGGTATGCATCAGCGGCCGCATGGCGTGGCAGGCGACCTTGCTGATCGAGACAGGCGGCGAACGCATCGCCATCCCCTACCGATTTGTTTCCGGCAGTCATGCCTGAGATTTCGGAGCGCGCGCTCGCCACTCTGGCCGTATTGCTGACCGGCCTGATCGCGGGCCTGCTCATCCTCTGGCAACCGGAACTGCCGGAACATCCCCTGCCCCGGGCCTTGCCTCCTGGTGGAGAATTCACCCTGCAATCCGCAACGGGCCCCGTTTCACTCAGCGACTACCGGGGCAAGGTCGTGCTTCTCTATTTTGGCTACACCTACTGCCCCGACATTTGTCCGACTTCCCTTGCCGCGACCGCTGAGGCGCTGCGAGGCCTGACATCCGACGAACAGGCGAAAATTTCCGGAGTTTTCGTATCGGTCGACCCCGAACGTGACAGCCCCGCCCATCTCAAGGAATACGTCCGCTTCTTTCACCCTGCCCTGACTGGCGTCACGGGCAGCCCGGAAGCTCTGGCCGAGATCGCGCGCCGCTACGACATCTTTTACGCAAGACAATCAACGCAGGAAACGGGCGGCTATGTCATCGATCACACTTCGGACATCTGCCTCATCGGCCCTGACGGCCGCCTTCTCGAGAAGATTCCGCATGCCGCATCGCCCGAACGACTTCGCGCCGAAATTCGACGACACCTGAAAAAACCACCCCGAAAGGATGAGCCATGAAATCCCTGCTGCTAGTCACCGGCCTGCTTTTCTCGTCATGCGTGCTCGCCGATGCCGCCGAACAAGTCAGCATCATCGACCCATACATCCGCCTCGCCCCACCCAATGCACCCGCCACCGGCGCATTCATGGTTATCAGGAACCATGGCACACAGGACGTCCGGCTGATCAGGGCGGACAATCCAGCCACCCGCCTGACGGAACTTCACACCCACCTGAACGAGGGAGGCGTGATGAAGATGCGCCCGGTTCCGCTGATCGAAATCAAGGCTGGGAGCGAAACACGTCTGCAACCGGGTGGCCTGCATGTCATGCTAATCGATCTTAAATCGGCGATAAAGGAAGGGGATATGGTGCCGATCACCCTGACTTTTGAGGACGGCAGCAGCAAGCGTATCGACACCCCGGTGATGCGGCCGAGCATCGGCCACATGCCGACGATGGCCTACTGAAGGCCGCACCCCTGACTTCCACGGTGAACCGGAAAAAAGGCGTTTTTTTTGGATCGGACGACACTCAAATGAATACTCACGCAGCCGCCCTGCTCGGCATCATTGCCCTGTACAGCGCACTGGCACAAGGCGACCAGGCCACCCAGGCAAACCCGATCCCGGACGGGGAGCGCATCCGTTTTTGCGAACGCGTCCGCGATCAGGCCTTGCAAGCCTTCTACAACCGCGACCGGGGCCGCCCAATGAAGCTCTTTGACGAAGACGGCAGCGATGGCGCTCGCATCACCAATCACATCATCAGACGCATCTACGAGGAACCCCAGATTTCCAGTCCCCGGCGGGCGGAAACCTTTGGCCGGGCGACATGTAACGAAATGATGGGAACATCGGCACCAGAATGACGGCAAGCCGCTTCAAACCATGGGCATCATTTCAAACAGGCGGGCAAATTCGTCCGCCGGCAGCGGTCGGCTCGTCAGGTAGCCCTGATAGAAATCGCAGCCATGCGCTTTCAGGAAATCCAGCTGCTCCGTCGTCTCGACACCCTCGGCCAGTACTTTCAGGCGCAGGGTGTGCGCCATGGCGATGATGGTCGCGGTGATTTCCATGTCGTCGCTCAAGCGGGGAATGTCATCCACAAAGGACTTGTCGATCTTCAGCACATCGAGCGGGAAACGTTTCAGGTAGGCCAGCGAAGAATACCCGGTGCCGAAATCGTCGATGGCCAGACGAATGCCCAGCGCGCGCAGGCGCCCGAGGATGTCGATCACCCGCGCCTCGTGCTCCATGAAGGTACTCTCGGTCATTTCCAGCTCCAGGCAGTGTGCAGGGAAGCCCGTTTCTTCAAGCACTGCGGCCAGGCGGTCAACCAGGTCGCCGCGCATGAACTGCCGTGACGCAACATTGACGGCCAGCGTCAGCGGCGGCAAGCCGGCATGGATCCAGCGCTGCCCCTGACGGCAGGTTTCCCGGATCACCCACTCGCCGATCGCTTCGATCAGGCTGGACTGTTCGGCAATCGGAATGAAGCGCCCGGGCTGGATCAGCCCTTCATCGGGGCATTGCCAGCGCACCAGCGCTTCGGCGCCGACCAGCGCACCACTGGCGATATCGATCTGCGGCTGGAAATAAAGACGCAACTCGTTCTGGGCGATCGCCTTGCGCAGGCGGGACTCCATGGCGATACGCTCGCGGGCGGCGTAGGTCATGCTGTCGGAGAAATAGCGATAACGTCCGCGCCCCTCGCCCTTGGCCTGATAAAGCGCCGCGTCAGCGCCTTGCAGGAGGGCATCCTCGTCGGCGCCGTGATCCGGATAGAGGGCGATCCCCACCGTCGCGCCCACCACCACTTCCGTGCCGTTCGGCAACAGGAAGGGCTCGGAAAGCAGGCCGATCACATCCTCGGCGACGCGGGCCGCTTCGTCCGTATCCCTCGCGTCCTCGAGCAGCAGCGTAAACTCGTCGCCCCCCAGGCGGCTGACCGTATCGGCATTGCGCACGCGCCGCTTCAGGCGCTCGGCCACCTGACACAACAGGGCATCGCCGAGCAGGTGACCGAAGCTGTCGTTGACGTCCTTGAAGCGATCGAGATCGATGAGCAACAACGCGAGGCGGCTACGGTCGCGGCGTGCCCGCTTGAGCGCATGTTCCAGGCGCAGATGCAGCATCAGGCGATTGGCCAGACCGGTCAGATGGTCATGACGCGCCTGATACTCCAGTTGCGCCTCGGACTCCTTGATTCTCGAAATATCGGTGTGCACCGCAACGTAATGCAGCACGCCCCCGTCACGCCCCCTGACCACGCTCACCGAAAGCAGGATCGGCACCGTGCTGCCATCCTTGCGCCGGTCGACCAGCTCGCCCTGCCAGTGGCCGTTCTGCTTGAGTCTCTCCCACAATGTTGCGTAGAAATCCGGGCTTTGATGCCCGGACTGGAGCAGTTTCGGGGTCTGCCCGACCAACTCGGCTTCGCTGTAACCGGTCAGCCGGCAAAATGCCGTATTGGCGCGCAGGATGCGCTGGGCAGAATCGGTGATCAGCACGCCTTCCCGGCTGTTGTCGAAGACCGACGCGGCGAGCATCAGTTCGGCCTGGGTCTGCTGACGCTCGGTAATGTCGCGGGCAAGCACGATGAAACCGGGCGCGCGAGCATCGGGTGAGGGCTTGCGGGTCACCGACAACTCCAGCCAGACGCCGTCGCCCTCCCGATTCAAGAGAATTTGGCGACCGAAGGATTCACCCGAGCGTTCCGCCTCCCGCAAGGCTTCCATTACCGTTGCTGCCGCATTCGCCGGCATGATTTCCGCAATATTGCGTCCGATCAGGCTCTCGCCGCGACGTGACAGCACGGCATCCCGGTGCGCCATGATCTTCCGGAAATGCCCTGCCGTATCGAGCTCGAAAAGCATGTCCGGCAGGGCATGCAGGGTCGCCGACAGATCGCTGGCAAGCTGCCGTATCGGGCGGCCGAAACGCGCGCTCAGATACCAGGTACCGGCGATCCCCATGACCAGAAGTACCAGCACCAGTACACTGCGCATCATCATCCCGCGCCACACTGCCTGCTCGCGCTCCTGCTCGGACAGCCCGACCTGAATGACACCGATCACGGCATTGTCGTAACCGCCGCGATAGGGAATCGTTACCTCCCGAATCGACTCCCCGGCCAGCTCAAGATGCCTGACCACCCTTGCGGAAGAACCGTCGAACACCTGATGCAGACTGGTGCGTGCGCCCAGATCGAGCATCGTGTCGTTTTCCGCCGGATCGCTGTGCGCGAGCACCCGTCCGTTTGCATCCGCCAGCCGGACGTAGCGCAGGGCGGGCAATTCGGTACGAATTTCCTCCAGCAAAAGGCGGGCGTGGTATTTCCCGGAAAAGCTGACCCGATTGACCGCACTGCCCATGACCTGGGTCAGCATGGTCGACAAGCGGTCCTCTTCCCGCTCCATGATGCCCTGAAGATTGATGCCGCTGACCAGCAGGACGACGGTCAGCAGAACGAGGATCAAGCCGCCAAAGGCCAAGGCCAGGCGGCGATCGACGTCGGCAAAGGCTGAGGCGCCGTCGAATCCGCCGGGCAATTTTTTGTCTGTCATGGCGTGACCAGCGGTCGCCCTTCCCAAAGAGGCGAACGTGCCGGCCAATTTTTCCTGAAGGAAGCCGGCACCGGCCCCAGCCAGCCGGGATAGCGCGCCAGCGTCTCCGCAGTGACCGGGAACACCGGCACAAGCACCCGCCGCGGCAGCGTCTGACCCTGTGCTGCCGCATAACCGGACTTCATGGCCTCGGCGCCCAGCGGCCCGCAGAACTGGGCGGAATCAATCCGGATCAGGCGCCGCGCGCGCACATGCTCGACCGCATCCGGATCGCCATCAATGGTGGCCATGGCAATCTCGTCGCGCCCGGCCGCGGCAAGCGCCGTCACCACGGCCAGCCCACCCCCGTCATTGACTGCGAAAATCGCATCGACCGAGCCTTTTTCCGGAAAGTCGCGCAGGATCTGCGCCCCGACCCGGGCCCCACCGACCGGTTCCACCGCCTGATAGGTCTTGAGAATGAAATAATCCTTGCCCTGATCGCGCAGCGCATCGAGAAAACCGTTCAGACGCTCCACCGTCGATGAAACCAGCGGATATTCGATCAACAACAGGCGCAGGGTTTTTCCCCCGTGAAACAGGGAGGCAAGGTATTCGCCATCAAGATACCCGGCCTGATAGTTATCGGAAGTGACGTAAGACGCCAGTTTCCCGCCGCTGATGTACTGGTCATACGCGACCACGGGTATCCCCGCCCGGTTTGCCGCGCGCAACGGCTCAGCCAGCGCCGCATTGTCGGTCGGCTGGACGATGATGGCATCCGGTCGCTGCCTGACCATCTCGTTCATCTGCCCGATCTGGCGCTCAACCCCTTCATGGCCGTCGCCCGCCACCTTGGGCAGCAGGACCACGCCCCGCCGGCCAGAACCGGCGGTCGCATTGATCTTCGCCGCCTCCGCCTCAAGCCCGCGGCGCATCGCCACCTGCCCCGGGATATTCATCGACCAGTACAGCACCCCGATGCGCAAAGGCTTGTCGTCACCGCCCCAAGCCCCCGCCGAAAAAACAAGGCAGACACTGAAACTTGCCAAAAACCGCACGCGACGAAAGCAATTCATTGACGGGGAAACAGTCCGAAATGACCAAGGAGCCTGGCATATTACCAAAGTATGATAATGGTGTCCCTCCGGCACCGAAGAAGGAATCTAAATGTCGCCGACGACCTGCGTTTTTTGATGCAAATCATTTTTGTCGGCAGCCCGGCGCGGAAAAATGTCTCCATCCGTGTCCGAAAGATTCGTCCATGCTGTCGCCTCAACGATTATTCGTGCTGTTTATTGGCTCCGCACTCGCGCCCTTCTGCCTGCACGCGGAAACAGCCGCCGAATTGTACGAGCGGATCGCGCACACCCCGGTCGCTGGAGAGTGCGTTGAGGTCGACATCGAGCCGCTTCCGGAGGCGAGCACCATCCTGGTCTCAGAAGAAGACAGCAAGCTGATCTACCCGATGACGCACAACAACGTTGCCGAAGGGTGGAGCTGGCATCCGGGAGCCGACCCTGCGGTGGAAGATTACTACCGCTTCAAGTTCCTGCCGCTCGGATCCGTGCAGGAGGAGCGCGGCGAATACGCAGCTGAAGACCAGATTGGCAAAATCCAGCGCATGAAAGTGCGCTGGCGCTACGACTACTTCCTCGCCTTCGACAATATTTATGACTTTCAGTATCGCGATCCCGCAGGTGAAGTGGAATTCGTCGCCGGCATCAAGTTGCCCCCCGGCCATGCACCGGCCCTGCGGGCAGAAGCCTGCCTGCAGCCCTCTGCCACCACCGAAAGCACCACATTCTGGAAAGCGACCCATGGCCAACCCGTCGACTTCACCCTCAAGAAGCGCTACCTGATTGGCAAACTCAAGCGACTGACCCTGGTCGACACGTCCAACGGCGCCATTCTCGCAACAATTAACCCCCTATCTTCCGTACAACCCTGATGCCTCCTACCGGAAACACCATGCCCACGACCTACCGCATGTCCATCCCCTATCTGCTCGCGATCACGCTCGGGATCGGCGCCAACCTTCCCGCCCAAGCCGAGCCATCGCCGGGTACCCAGACCCGCTCGGCAATCACGGCACTCGGCCATCTCAACGGAATTGCCCTGGCCTGTGGACAGATGGCTCTCAGCACGCGCCTGCGTGACATATTGATCAACCAAGCGCCCAAAGAGCGCGACATCGGCGAGATTTTCGAACAGGCCACTCACACCACCTTCCTGTCTCAAGGCAAGGAAAGCGCCACCTGTCCGAACAGCAAGTCGCTGGCCGAACGCATCGACACCGCCAGAGCCACCATGCTCGACGCCCTTCGCGCCGGCCACTGATCCGCATGCGCCGTCTCTGTACTCTGCTCCTGCTGCTCTGTGCCATCGGCCCGGCCACCGCCGACCCCGTGCACAAACTGCTGGCCAGTGAGGCAACCGGGGTCAATCCGCGCTATCTCCTGGCCGGCCCCGGAGGTCAGGCAATCAGCGACGAAACGTTCCGGGGCCGCTTCCAGCTGATCGCTTTCGGCTACACCTACTGCCCGGACATCTGCCCGACGACGCTGGTCGAAATGGCAGAGGTTCTCAAGCAACTCGGTGATGAGGCTCCGCGGCTGCAAGCGATTTTCGTCTCGGTCGACCCGGCGCGCGACACGGTCGACGCGCTCAAAAAATACACGGCCTTTTTCGACCCGCGCATCGTCGGCCTGAGCGGCTCTCCGGAACTCGTACAACGCGCGGCGAAAAACTTCCGGGTACGCTACGCCAAAGTGGTCTCCCCTGGCGACGACCCGGCCTACTATGCCGTCGATCACTCGGCGGGAATGTATCTGCTCGGCCCGGATGGCAGTTTCATCAAGAAATTCGCTTATGGTCGGCCAATCAGGGATGTCATCACTGAAATCCGCGAACTGCTGCAACACCGCTGAGCTAGGAACCCATGCACAATAAAATACCGGGATTTTTTCCCGCCCTGCTTTGCTTAGCACTTTCTTCCGCAGCAAGTGCACAAGAGGCCATCCGGAGCGATCAAATTGCGCGCGGCCTGCTCATGCAACACGGCGAAAAGCTGATTTTCAGCCCCTGCCGCGAGCGCACCTACGTCGAAGTGAACGACGGTTCCAATGATGGAATAGTCAGTCAGGCCCTGATCAAACTCGGGCTGAGCGAAAAAAGCCCGCTTTACGTCGAATTCGTCGGACAAGTCGATGGCGGTCGCCTCAAGGCCTCCTTTGTCAATTTTGCGAGCACCCAGGCACGTTGCCAGTCGAGCACGGCAAGCGATGAAAAATGGCGTGGATTCGGCACCGCGCCAAACTGGTCGCTAAGCATTGGCGAACATTTTGCCGCGCTGTCCCGTGAAGGCGCCCCCAAACAGACACTCGGCGAAATCACGCCGAGCATCGAAGGCGAAATGGTACGTTTCCAGCTCCCGGAAGCGCAGGGACAATGGATTTTCCGGCGCGGTCTCTGCCAACAGGGAGAAGGCACCATGCTGTTCGGCTGGGTAGCCGAACTGCAACAACGCACCGGCACCCTCCGCGGATGTGCCTGGCGGGGATACTGACCCGGACTGCACAGGAAAATCGACGATTGCCGCTTTTTGGGCAAAATACCGGGTGCGCTCTCTGGCATCATGCCCACTGAATCAGCCCTGCTCCTTTTTCTGAAATACCACCTCCTTGACCAAGAAGCCGCCCCCCCTTCCCTATACCGTCACGCGCCCCGGCAACGGGCGCATTGCCTGGCTCGCCATTCGTCCGCGCACCTTGAGCATCTCGGTCGCCCCCGTCGTTGTCGGCTCCAGCCTGGCCTGGGCCGAGGGCAGTACCCTGCACTGGCTGCCTTTCCTCGCCGCGCTGTGCTGCGCCATCCTCATCCAGATCGGCACCAATCTGCACAATGACGCGGTGGACTGTGAAAAAGGCAATGATTTGCCCGATCGCCCCGGCCCGCTCCGCGTCACGGCGGCCGGCTGGGTCAGCGCACGCATCGTGCGCCGTGCTGCGTTCGGCTGTTTCGCTGCGGCATTCCTGCTCGGCATCTACCTCGCCGCCGTGGGCGGCTGGCCCATCGTCGGCATCGGCCTCGCTTCGCTGCTCGCGGGCTGGGCCTACTCCGGCGGCCCGCGGCCGATTTCCTACACGCCTTTCGGCGAACTGTTCGTGCTCGTTTTCTTCGGCCTGCTCGCCGTCGGCGGCAGTGCCTGGCTGCAAGGCCAGCCGGCGAATACGGACGTCCTCCTCGGCGGGTTGATCTGCGGCCTGCCGGCCGCCGCCGTCCTGCTCGTCAATAACACCCGCGACCGCGAGGCCGACCGGCGGGTCGGCCGCCTGACCCTGGCCGGCCTGCTCGGGCAGCGGGGTGCCACACAGGCCTACATCGCCCTGATGATGCTGCCCTTTGCCCTGCTCGCGATCCTGGTCGGCATCGGCCACCCCGGCGCCCTGCTCGGGCTGCTGGCCATGCCCGGCGCCTTCCTCAAGGCACGCGCCTTCCTGCAGGCGACCAGCGCAGCCGCGCTCAACCCCTTGCTGGCAGGAACCGCACGCAACGGTCTCCTCCTCGCCCTGTTGCTGACCACCGGCCTTCTTCTGGAACTGACATGATCGACGCCCTGTTGCCGCTCAGCCTGGCCTTCATCATGTTTTCGCTCGGCGTCAGCCTGCAGGCGGCTGATTTCCTGCGCGTCTTTTCCCGCCCCCGCGCCATCGGTATCGGCCTCTTCGCCCAGATCATCTGTCTGCCGCTCCTCGCCTTCATCCTCCTCGAAACGCTCGGCGTTACTGGCGAAATGGCGGTGGGCGTGATGATCCTGGCCGCCTGTCCCGGCGGGGTCAGCGCCGGCTTGCTGACCTTGCTGGCCGGTGGCGAGACGGCCCTCTCGATTTCCCTGACCGCCATCACCAGCCTGGCCGTACTGCTTACCCTGCCCCTCACGGTCGGCCTGTCACTCAGCCACTTTTCCGGCACGGAAGCGGTACTCGACATGCCGCTGATGCGTACGGGGGGCGGCGTTTTCCTGATGACCCTGTTGCCGGTGGCGCTCGGCATGTTTCTCCGCACGCGCCGCCAGGCCTTCGCCCTGCGCTGGGAAAGGCCGCTGGCCCGCATCTCGACGGGGCTTTTCCTGCTCATCGTGCTGGTCACCTTCATCACCCAGCGCGAGGTAATCCTGCACCATCTGCCGACACTCGGCCCCTTGCTGCTCCTGCTCAACCTGCTGGTCATGGGGCTTGGCTTTGCTGCCGCCGGACTGAGCGGGCTGGAGCGCCCCGGACGCATCGCCGTGGCGATGGAATGCGGCCTGCAAAATGCGGCACTCGGTATTTTTGTCGCCAACAACCTCTTGCAGGTGCCGTCGCTCGCGGCGCCCAGCGTAGTTTACGCCTTCCTGATGAATTTCTCCGCGCTCGCCCTGGTGGCATTGCGGCGTCGGCGTTTCGCCAGCGTCTAGTCGGCGCCGGCCTTTTCCAGCCGGATCATGCGGAACCAGTCGCCGACCATCGCCGGCTGATTGCTGATGCAGCGCAGGCTTGGCGCATGGGCAAGAACATCGTCGAACACCACATCAAGCCGCGTCGCCAGATGCCGCGTCAGCGGATTGAACAGGCGGCGCAAGGGGGCGCGCTGGCCCGGCCGGAGAAACTTGTCGAAAACCAGCACGCGCCCGCCGGGCCGCAACACCCGTTCGACTTCGCACAGGCAACGCACCGGATCGGGCACAACCGCAAGGATCAGATGCAGCACGACCGCATCGAAACTCGCGGCAGCGAAAGGCAGCGCGTGCGCATCGCCCTGCACCGGGCGGAAATCGATGCCGGGATGAATGCGGGGGAGCGCCCGGCGCAGCATGGCGTGCGTCAGGTCGAGACCGACATATTCCAGCCCGCCGGGCAGATGGGGCAGATCCAGCCCGGTCCCGACCCCGGCGAGCAGCACCCGTGCCGGCGCGCCGGGCAAGCCGTGCAGACTGCGCCGGCGCGCACCGTGCGTAGTGCGCGCCAGGAAGGCGTCGTAGAACGGCGCAATCAGCGTGTAGCTGTGTTTCAGGCTCAAGATCGGCTCAGTGCAGAACGTGCGGCGCAGCGAGCACGAACTCGGGAATCTCCGCTTCGAAATGCGTGCCGTCCTCAGCCACCATCTGGTAAGTGCCCTTCATCGTACCGATCGGCGTGGTCAGCGAGGAGCCGCTGGTGTACTGGAAGCTTTCACCCGGCTTGAGCAGGGGCTGCTTGCCGACGACGCCCAGACCGCGGACTTCCTGCACTGCGTTGTTGCCATCGGTGATGATCCAGTGGCGCGACACGAGCTGCGCCGGGACGTCGCCGACGTTGACGATGGTGATGGTGTAGGCGAACAGGTAACGACCGCTTTCCGGATCGGACTGGTCGGCAAGAAATTGCGGGCTGGGTTCAACCTTGATGCAGTACTTGTTGGTGTCGAGCATGGGATAATTTCTTCTGTTCGTTCTTGTTCAGGGAGTCTTCATGTCAGCCAGCGATTTCGTCATTGCCCCCAGCCTGCTGTCCGCCAATTTTGCCAAACTCGGCGAAGAAGTGGCCAACGTCATAGCCGCCGGTGCGGACTGGATTCACTTTGACGTGATGGACAACCATTATGTTCCCAACCTGACCATCGGGCCGCTGGTTTGTGAAGCCATCCGGCCGTGCACCACGGCGCCGATCGACGTGCATCTCATGGTCAAGCCGGTGGATCGCATCATTCCGGACTTCGCGAAAGCCGGCGCCAACATCATTACCTTCCACCCGGAAGCCTCGGAACACATCGACCGCAGCCTGTCGCTGATCCGCGATGCCGGCTGTCAGGCCGGGCTGGTCTTCAACCCGGCGACGCCGCTCGATTTCATGGATTACGTCATGGACAAGCTCGACGTCGTGCTGCTGATGAGCGTGAACCCCGGCTTCGGCGGGCAAAAGTTCATTCCCGGCACGCTGGCCAAGGCAAAGCTGGCACGGGCGAAGCTCGATGCCTACGAGCAGGAAACCGGCCGGCGCATCCGGCTGGAAATCGACGGCGGTGTCAATCCGGCCAACATCGCGGAAATCGCACGCGCCGGGGTCGATGCCTTCGTCGCCGGCTCGGCGGTATTCGGGGCGGGCAAGGACAGCGATCCGCACCGTTACGACTCGATCATCGGCAATCTGCGCAGCGAACTCGCGAAAGTCTGAGTCCGCATCCGCCGGCTGGACAGCCCGGATTATGATGCGCTAGTATCTGGCGCATCGTCCGCCTTCCGGCCGGCGCCCTTACCCAATCTCGAAGACCTCACCTCAAATGACCACGCTGCAACTCTGGAACGAATGGCACGGCTGGCGTCGCTGGCGCCCCTGATCCCGCTCCCCGTTCGCGCGCCTTTTCGGCGCCCCCGCAGCAGATTGCAGCACCCTGTCATTCACGAGGCTCCCCATGACTGAAACCGAATTCAACGCGCTTGCCGCGCAAGGCTACAACCGTATTCCCGTCACCCTGGAAACGTTTGCCGACCTCGACACGCCGCTCTCCATCTACCTCAAGCTGGCCAACACGCCCTACACCTACCTGCTCGAATCGGTGCAGGGTGGCGAACGCTTCGGCCGCTATTCGATCATCGGCCTGGCCGCGTCGACCCGCATCGTCGTCACCGGCCACCAGGTGCTGGTGCTCACCGGCAACCGCATTGCCGAGCGCGAGGACGACACCAACCCGCTCGAATTCATCGGCAAATTCATGCAGCGTTTCCGCGCTGCGCCGCAATCCGGGCTGCCGCGCTTCTGCGGCGGGCTGGTCGGCTGTTTCGGCTACGACACCGTGCGCTACGTCGAAACCCGCCTGACCCGCACCCACAAGCCGGACGAGATCGGCACGCCGGACATCGGCCTCCTGCTCTCCGAAGAAATTGCCGTGGTCGACAACCTGTCCGGCAAGCTGACTCTGATCGTCTATGCCGAACCCGGCTTCCCCGGCGCCTACCAGAAGGCACAGGCGCGCCTCAAGGAATTGCTGCAAAAGCTGCGCATGCCGGTCAGCATCCCGAGCGAACAGCCGGTACATTCCGAACCCGCCGTCTCGGTGTTTGGTGAAGCCGCCTTCAAGCAGGCCGTGCTCAAGGCCAAGACTTACATTACCGAAGGCGACATCATGCAGGTCGTCCTCTCGCAGCGCATGACCAAGCCGTTCAAGGCCAGCCCGCTGGCGCTCTATCGCACCCTGCGCAGCCTGAACCCCTCGCCCTACATGTTCTATTTCGATTTCGAGGACTACCACGTCGTCGGCGCCTCGCCTGAGATTCTGGTTCGCCTCGAAGGCGAGCGCGTCACCGTGCGCCCCATCGCCGGCACCCGCAAGCGCGGCGCCACCCCGGAAGAAGACGCCGCCCTCGCCGTCGAACTGCTGGCCGACGAAAAAGAACGCGCCGAACACACCCAACTGCTCGATCTCGGCCGCAACGACTGCGGTCGCGTCGCCCGCGTCGGCAGCGTCAAACTCACCGAAAACATGATCGTCGAACGCTACTCGCACGTCATGCACATCGTCTCCAATGTCGAAGGCAAGCTGCAACCGGGACTGGATGCGCTCGACGTGCTGCGCGCCACCTTCCCGGCCGGCACCGTTTCCGGCGCACCGAAAGTGCGGGCCATGGAAATCATCGACGAACTCGAACCCGTCAAGCGCGGCATCTACGCCGGCTCGGTGGGTTACCTCGGCTTCAACGGCGACATGGACGTGGCGATCGCCATCCGCACCGCCGTGCTCAAGGACAAGAAACTCTACGTCCAGGCCGGCGCCGGCATCGTCGCCGACTCCGACCCCAGTTCGGAATGGACCGAAACCCTGAACAAGGCCCGCGCCGTCCTGCGCGCCGCCGAGCTGGCCGAACAGGGTCTGGATACGCGCGTCGACTGAAATCCTGCGGTCAACCGGAAAAAACGGCGTTTTTTCCGGCTAGTGCAAAAAGCCGGGATTTTTGGGTTAGGAAACACTTAGGCTTGGTAATGAATAAATTTCATGTACTGCCGGATCCAAGGTTAAAGCCCTTCATTGACCGCTTATGGGGTCTGGAAAGTGCGCCGGGCGAGGTCATTCAGCTACCAACCCTGTTGCCGGGAACCGGCGCCGAGCTCTATTTTCACTATCGCGAACCCTTTCGCTACTTGACCGCCTCTGGTTCCCCGACGATCGGTGCCAGTGCCCACCTCCTCTGCCTGCGCCGACGGCCCGTGACACTATGTGCGAGTGGCGATGTCGGATTTATCGCTGTTCGTTTCCGCGCCGGCATGCTTCATCGTTTCACTGACATTCCTGCTGACGATTTGATTGATCGCCAACATGCGGTGGACGAGCTATGGGGGGCCCCAGGCAAAGCAGCCATGCAAGAGGTGAGCGAGTGCACAACGCAATCGTCTCGCCTGCGCCTCATTCAGGATTTCCTGATTGCGTGCTTGCGCGCCAAAGCCGCGGATACTCTGGCCGAGCTTGCCGTCTCCATGCTCTATCGCGAAAGCGCATCGATTTCCATCGACCAGTTGGCCACTCACCTGAGGATCGGTCGACGCCAGATGGAGCGGCGCGTTCTCGCCCTGACCGGGCAAAGTCCGTCCGAACTCCGACGTCTCGGACGCTTGCAGAAATCAGTCCGGACGCTGCTGCTGGCGCCGGAAGCCGCTTTGCTCGATGTCGCGCTGGCCAATGGCTACTACGACCAGTCCCATTTCAGCCGCGATTGCCGCGAACTGGCGAACGACTCGCCGGGGCGCTTGCTGCAGGCGGCCCGGGCGAAGACGCATTTTTACAATACGCCTCATGGCGCTTTCGGGAAGATGACGGCTCCATTTTCAATTTAGGGAGTCGTCATGTTTTTGTTACTGGTAGAAATGCGAGCACGGCCGGAAATGGCCGCCGAGCTTGAAGAAGTCCTGTCCGGCCTGATCGATGCCGCACGCCATGAGCCGGGAACCCTGATCTATGCAGCGCATCGGCAGCATGATGACACGCAGGCCTTCGTGCTTTACGAGCTGTACCGGGATCGGGGCGCCTGGGAAATGCACTGCGCAACCGAGCTCGTACAGAACGCTCTTCGGCTATTCGAAACGCTCCTGACAGCACCGCCCCGGCTCGTTTTTTGCGATACCGTTGGCATGGCCGGCCTGACACGCCCGGGCTAATCCACCGATGCCCTTCAACCCGCATGGCACATTCGTCGCACTCATTTATCATTGCGGTTTGATCATCAAGTCACGAACCGCACCATGAGCCAAACCGCCTGCTGGATACTGCGTTGCGAACATCGCCTGCTGACCATTGCCGGCGATGGCCCGGCGATTTTTCCGACGGGCACGGCCAATGATTTCGGCTCGCCGGCCGCAGCGCTCAAGGTAGGCGAACTACACGGCCTGCCCTGTTACGCCGTGGATGTTCCGAAATTTCCAGAAATTCCCGACAGCGAAGCGACGCCCCTGCGCACCATTTTCCAGCTGGCCGGGCCCGATATTTTCGCACTGGCCGGGCGCGCCACGCAGTTGCTGGACTGGCAGGCCAACCACCGCTTTTGCGGCAAATGCGGCACGCCGACGACCATGAAAGGAAATGAGCTGGCCATGCAGTGCCCCGCCTGCGGCCTGCTCGCCTATCCGCGCATTTCGCCGGCGGTCATGGTGCTGGTGCGCGATGGCGACAAACTGCTGCTCGGCCGCAGCCCGCATTTCAAGCCGGGCGTGTTCAGCGCCCTGGCCGGTTTTGTCGAACCCGGCGAAACGCTGGAGGAATGCGCCGCCCGTGAGGTGCGCGAGGAAGTCGGAGTCGACATCGCCAATCTGCGCTATTTCCACAGCCAGCCGTGGCCTTTCCCCAATTCGCTGATGGTCGCCTTCTTCGCCGACTACGCCGGCGGCACGATCACGCCGGACCCAAACGAAATTGAGGATGCCGGCTGGTTCGCGCCCGACGCCTTGCCTATCCTGCCCGAGCCGGTCAGCATTGCACGCCGGCTGATTGATGCCGCGCTGCTGCCGCCTGTGGCCGCACCGGGATAACGCCCGTGCACCTCCGATTCAAGCCGCTGTTTATCGTCGCTTGCCTGCTGCTCTGCCAGTTGGCGCTGGCCGGCGTCCACACGCTGCCGAACGGAAAAGTCCGGAATGAGCAGGGCAAAACCAGCCAGACGCGCCTGGGGGTCATCTCTTCGCTGAAGGAGTATCCGGACGGCGTGTTCCTCCTCGGCTACCAGATCGACGCCACCGGCAACAACATCCCGACCGTCGTTCTGCTTGACGAGCAACTGGAGGAACAGGGCTACTGGACATTCGAGGCGCCGATCGACGAAATCTTTCGCTTTCGCAACGAAACCTATCTTTTTGACTACCGGGGCACGGTGTATCGCTTTGCCGGACGCCAGTGGTCAATCGTGGAGCATTGGCAATTCGGCCCATCGTCCCTGACCTACCCGCTGGCCGATGACATCATCGTCTGCCACCCGGCGCCGATCACCAAACAGGAAAGCGGTACCCGTTCGGGAGGCTGCCGCTCACTCGCCCGGGGCTGGTCAGTTGAACTCTACTGGATAAACCCCAAGCCGAAAATCTGCGGGCAGGAGCTCCGCGCCCTGGTCTGGCTCAACGAAAGGCAGGCGCTGCGAGCCATCGACCTGAACGACGGACATCTCGTGCAAACCCTCGTCCTGCCCAAAAAACAAACGGCAAACCCGGCGCCCGATCTGTGCAGGATACGGCTTCCCCGACGCCCCTGAAGGCAACGCGACTCAGTCGTGAGGGGGCGGCTGCTCCCGGCATTTGCTGCGGTCAACCTGAAAAAATGCCCGATTTTGCCAATGGCAAAAAAAGGCGTTTTTTCGAGTTGACCGCGGAAGCCCCCGGCTTTTTGGCAGCGGGCGAAGCCCAGCCGAAGTGCGAGCTTACTCGGGAATCAGCCGCCAGCTGCCGTCGCGCAATTCCATCAAGACGCGGCCGCGCTGGTCGAAGCCGGAATGGTCGGCCGGGGTCATCGTGTAGACGCCCTGTGTGCCAACCAGATCCTTGACGCCTTCGAGTGCATCACGCAGCGCGCTGCGGAACTCGGGCGTGCCCGGCCGGCCCTTTCTGGCGGCCTCGGGCACGGCTTTCTGGAGCAGCAGCCCGGCATCGTAGACATTGGCGCCAAAGGTGGCCGGCTTGCTGCCGTAACGTTTTTCGTAGGCAGCGATGTAATCCTGCGCGACTTTTTTCGCCGGGTTACGGTCGGCAATTTCGTCGAGCACCAGCATCAGGCTGGCAGCCATCACGGCACCTTCGACGCGCTTGCCGCCGAGGCGAATAAAATCGGGCGTGGCGGCACCGTGGGTCTGGTAGATCTTTCCCTTGTAACCCTGATCGACCAAAGTAGCGTGTGGCAGCACTGCCGGTCCGCCGGTGCCGGCGACGAGAATGGCGTCGGGCCGGGCGGCGAGCAGCTTGAGCGTCTGGCCGGTCACCGACTGATCGGTACGCAGGTAGCGCTCGGTAGCGACCAGCTTGAGGCCGGCGCCCTGCGCCTGCGCGGAAAACTCCTTCAGCCAGGATTCGCCGTAGGGGTCGTTGTAGCCGATGAAGCCGACCGTCTTGATGCCGCTCTTCTTCATGTGTGCAACCAGCGCTTCGGCAATCAGACCGTCGTTCTGGGTCGTTTTGTAAACCCAGCGCTTTTTCTCGTCCATGGGCAGGACGACGGCAGGTGTACCAACCGGCGCAAGCATCGGCACCCCGGCTTCGGCAACGAAGGGCAAGACAGCCATGGCACTCGGCGAACCGGTAGTACCGATCAGCGCATCGATTTTCTGCTCGCCGATCAATTTCTTGACGAGTTGAACGGCCTGCGTCGCGTCGGAGGCATCGTCGAAGTGAATGTATTCGACGTTCAGATCACCGATTTTCTGCGGTAGCAGGGCAACCGTGTTTTTCTGCGGAATGCCGACCACGGCCGTCGGCCCGGTGGCGGAGTAAATCACGCCGACCTTGATCTGGGCAAGCGCGGCGCAGGATGCGAGACATAGAAACAGGGTAGCCGACAGACGCAGCTTCATGAGGTATCTCCGTAATTCGTGTGACAGGCGACGACGCCCGCCATGATAAGCCCGCCCATCGCAGAAAACACAGATGACACCGATTGCCATCGGATTTCCGAGGGGCATTCGGCGGCCACCGTCGGAATTCCGACGGGCCTCATCGACGCCACCAGAAAAAACCTCAGATAATCAGTCCGTTAAATTTTTATTTCAGCGAAAAAAAGCTGGCACGACCCCTGCAATACGTTTCAGGCCGAAGCTCGCCTTGAGCTTCACCACCACCAGGAGACACCATGAAACGTTTTGCCATCGCTGCTGCACTGACCGCTGCACTGGGTTCCGCTTCCGTTTTGCCGGCACATGCCCAGGAATCCCTGACCCTGAAGAAAATCAAGGACTCCGGCAGCATCACCCTCGGCCACCGCGAATCTTCGATTCCCTTCTCGTACTACGACGACAAGCAACAAGTCATCGGCTATTCGCATGAAATGATGCTCAAGGTCGTTGATGCCATCAAGGCCGAGCTCAAGCTCGCCAAGCTCGACACCAAGTTGATGCCGGTCACTTCCGCCAACCGCATCACGCTGGTTCAGAACGGCACCGTCGATATCGAATGCGGCTCCACCACCAACAATACCGAGCGCCAGAAACAAGTGGGCTTCTCGACCACCATTTTCGTCATCGGCACCAAGCTGCTGGCCAAGAAGGATTCGGGCATCAAGGACTTCGCCGACCTCGCCGGCAAGAACGTGGTGACGACGGCAGGTACGACCTCCGAGCGCCTGATCCGCAAGATGAACGAAGAGAAGAAGATGGGCATGAACGTCATCTCGGCGAAGGATCACGGTGAGTCGTTCCTGACCCTGGAAACCGGTCGCGCAGCCGCCTTCATGATGGATGATGCGCTGCTCTTCGGCGAAATTGCCAAGGCCAAGAAGCCGGGTGACTGGGCTGTGGTCGGCACGGCGCAATCCAAGGAGGCCTACGGCTGCATGGTGCGCAAGGATGACCCGGGCTTCAAGAAGGTGGTCGATGCGGCGCTGACCAAGGCGATGACTTCCGGAGATGCCGAGAAGATCTACAACAAGTGGTTCATGAACCCGATTCCGCCCAAGGGCCTGAATCTGAACATGCCGCTTTCCGATGAAATGAAGGCCCTCTACAAGGCTCCGAACGATACGGCCTTCGAATAACAAAAATCGATATCCGCCAGCCCGCAAGGGCTGGTTTCCACCCAAGTAAAAGGAGTTCATGCATGCTTAACAAACTGATTGCCCGCTGCCTGCTGGTTGTTGCCGGCTTCATGGCGGCTGTTCCGGCCTTCGCCGACAAACCCAATGTCGTCATTCTCGCCACCGGCGGCACCATTGCCGGCGCGGGCGCCGGCGCCACCAACAGCGCCACCTACCAGGCCGCCAAGGTGCCGGTCGACAAACTGATCGCCGGTGTACCGGAACTCGCCAATGTCGCCCAGGTGCGAGGCGAACAGGTTTTCCAGATCGCCTCGGAAAGCTTTACCAACAGCCACCTGATCACCCTCGGCAAGCGCGTTGCTGCGCTGAGCAAGCAGGCTGACGTCGATGGCATCGTCATCACGCACGGCACCGACACGCTGGAAGAAACCGCCTACTTCCTGAACCTCGTCGTGCACAGCGACAAGCCGATCGTGGTCGTCGGATCGATGCGTCCGGGCACCGCCATGTCGGCAGACGGCATGCTCAACCTGTTCAACGCCGTCACCGTCGCAGCCAGCCAGGATGCACGCGGCAAGGGCGTACTGGTCACCATGAACGACGAGCTGAACAGCGGCCGTGACGTTTCCAAGATGATCAACATCAAGACCGAAGCCTTCAAGAGCCCCTGGGGCCCGCTCGGCATGGTCGTCGAAGGCAAGAACTACTGGTTCCGCCTGCCGGCCAAGCGCCACACGATGAATTCGGAATTCGACATCGAGAAGATCGACAACCTGGCTGCCGTTGAAATCGCCTACGGTCACGGCAACGTCAGCGACACCGCTTACCGCGCACTGGCTGGCAAGGGCGCCAAAGCCCTCATCCACACCGGCACCGGCAACGGCTCGGTCGCCGCCAACGTCGTGCCGGCCCTGCGCGAACTGCGCAGCCAGGGCGTGCATATCATCCGCTCGTCGCACGTCAATGCCGGCGGTTTCGTACTGCGCAACGCCGAACAGCCGGATGACAAGTACGACTGGATCGTCGCACACGACCTGAATCCGCAAAAAGCTCGTATTCTGGCCGCTGTAGCACTGACCAAAACGCAAGACAGCAAGGAACTCCAGCGCATTTTCTGGGAGTACTAAGCACGCAGCACACCGGGGCCGGGCTGTCGCACGGCCCCGGCAAAACATAATAATGAAGGGACTCACTTATGGGCTATCAATGGAACTGGGGCGTCTTCCTGCAGCCGAGCGCAACCGGAGACGACACTTATCTGGGCTGGATGTTCGCCGGCTTCAAGATGACCATCACGCTGTCGCTGACGGCATGGGTGCTGGCATTGCTGCTGGGCGCGCTGTTCGGCGTGTTGCGCACGGTGCCGAACAAGGTACTGGCGGGCATCGCAACCGCCTACGTCGAGCTTTTCCGCAACATTCCGCTGCTCGTCCAGCTGTTCATCTGGTATTTCGTGCTGCCTGAACTGCTGCCGGAAAGCATCGGCAATGCCTACAAGCAGTCCAACCCGGTTCTCCAGCAATTCCTCGCGGCAATGGTCTGCCTCGGCCTGTTTACCAGCGCCCGGGTCGCCGAGCAGGTACGCGCCGGCATCAATTCGCTGCCGAAGGGACAAAAGAACGCCGGTCTGGCACTGGGCCTGACGCTGCCGCAGACCTACCGCTTCGTCATGCTGCCGATGGCCTTCCGCCTCGTCGTGCCGCCGCTGACCTCCGAGTTTCTGAACATCTTCAAGAACTCCGCCGTCTGCTCGACCATCGGCTTGCTTGAATTGGCCGCTCAAGGCCGCCAGCTGGTCGATTACACCGCCCAGCCCTACGAATCCTTCATCGCCGTGACGCTCGCCTACGTGGCTATCAACGTCACCGTGATGTCCCTGATGCGCCGTTTCGAAAAGCGCATTGCCGTTCCCGGTTACATCGGAGGGAAATAAGATGCATGAATTTGACTGGTCTTCCATTCCCGGCGCCCTGCCTTTCCTCTGGGACGGCATGAAAATCTCGCTGGTCATCACGGCACAGGCCGTCGCGGTCGGCATCGTCTGGGGCACCCTGCTCGCCATGATGCGACTGTCGTCGATCAAGCCGCTGTCCTGGTTCGCCGCGGGTTACGTCAACACCTTCCGCGCCATTCCGCTGGTCATGGTGCTGCTCTGGTTCTTCCTGATCGTGCCGCGCTTCATCGAAACGCTCCTCGACTTCCCGCCGGGCACCGACCTGCGCCTGTCGTCGGCAATGATGGGCTTCGCCCTGTTCGAATCGGCCTACTACTCGGAAATCATCCGCGCCGGCATCCAGAGCGTGCCCAAAGGACAGGTCTCTGCGGCCTACGCCCTCGGCATGACCTACAGCCAGGCCATGCGCCTCGTCATCCTGCCGCAGGCCTTCCGCAACATGGTGCCGCTGCTCCTGACCCAGGCCATCATCCTCTTCCAGGATACGTCTCTGGTCTACGTTTCCGCACTGGCCGACTTCTTCGGTGCCTCCTACAAGGTTGGCGACCGTGACGGCCGTCTGGTCGAAATGCTGCTCTTCGCGGGCGCCGTCTATTTCGTCATTTGCTATTCCGCCTCGGTGCTGGTCAAGCGCCTGCAAAAGAAATACCACCCGGCCTGATCGGGCCTACAGGAGAATTCCATGATCAAGATTTCCAACGTCAGCAAGCATTACGGTGACTTCAACGTGCTCAAGGATTGCAGCACCTCGGTCAGCAAGGGTGAAGTCATCGTCGTCTGTGGTCCTTCCGGTTCCGGCAAATCGACCCTGATCAAGTGCGTCAATGGGCTGGAGCCTTTCCAGTCCGGCGAGATCATCGTCAACGGCATCTCGGTGGGCGACCCGAAAACCAATCTTTCCAAGCTGCGTGCCCACGTCGGCATGGTTTTCCAGAACTTCGAACTCTTCCCGCATATGAGCATCACCGAAAACCTTGCCATCGCGCAGGTCAAGGTCTTGAAGCGCAGCCAGGACGAGGCCATGGAAAAGGGCCTGAAGCTGCTCGACCGCGTCGGCCTCAAGGCGCACGCCCACAAGTTCCCGGGACAGCTTTCCGGTGGGCAACAGCAGCGCGTGGCGATTGCCCGGGCACTGGCCATGGATCCGATCTGCATGCTGTTCGACGAACCGACTTCGGCGCTTGACCCGGAAATGGTCAACGAAGTGCTCGACGTGATGACCGAACTGGCCCAGGAAGGCATGACCATGATGTGCGTCACGCACGAAATGGGCTTCGCCAAGCGCGTCGCCAACCGCGTCATCTTCATGGATCAGGGCGCAATCGTCGAAGACGACAGCAAGGAAGCCTTCTTCGCCAACCCACGTTCGGAACGGGCGCAGCAGTTCCTGGCCAAGATCCTGCATCACTAGTTTTGCCCCGGTGCCGTCGTCGCCGTTTTCCTGGCAGCGATGCCGGCACCGTTTTTTTTCGCCGTAACACACAGAAATAGAAGACCATAAATGGAGACAACAGTGAGTCAAGCAGAAAACCACAGCCAACCCGGCCTTTCCTTCCTCAATCCGGCCGCCCCCGAACCCTGGGCGAGCTTTCTCGAACAGATCGACCGGGTCACACCGCACATGGGCAATCTCGCCCGCTGGGTGGAAACCCTGAAACACCCGAAGCGCATCATGATCGTCGACGTTCCCATTGTCCGTGACGACGGCTCGGTCGCCCACTACGAGGGCTATCGCGTGCAGCACAACCTGTCGCGCGGGCCGGGCAAGGGCGGCGTGCGTTTCCACCCGGCAGTGACGCTCAACGAAGTGATGGCGCTGTCGGGCTGGATGACGATCAAGAATGCCGCCGTCAACCTGCCTTACGGCGGCGCCAAGGGCGGCATCCGCATCGATCCGCGCGCCCACACGCAGGACGAACTGCAACGCATCACCCGCCGCTACACCTCGGAAATCGGCCTCATCATCGGGCCGGGCAAGGACATTCCGGCACCGGACGTCGGCACCAACGAGCAGACCATGGCCTGGATGATGGACACCTACTCGATGAACGTGGGCAGTACGACCACCGGCGTGGTCACCGGCAAACCGATCTCGCTGGGTGGCTCGCTCGGGCGCCACGAAGCCACCGGGCGCGGCGTTTTCATCGCCGCCCGCGAGGCTGGCCGGCGCAGCAACGTGCCGATTGAAGGCGCCCGCGTCGTCGTCCAGGGCTTCGGCAACGTCGGCGGCATCGCTGCCCGCATGTTCCATGATGCCGGCGCCAAGGTCGTTGCCCTGCAAGACCATTCGGCCACCCTCGCCAACGAGGCCGGGATCGACATTCCCGCTGCCCTCGCCTTTGCCCGCGAACACGGCGGACTTGAGGGCTTCGCCGGCGCCTCGCCGGTTTCGGTCGACGATTTCTGGCTGATCCCTTCCGACTACCTCGTTCCGGCCGCACTCGAAGGCCAGATCCTGCCCGAGCGCGCCCGCACGATCCAGACCCGCATCGTCGTCGAAGGCGCCAACGGCCCGACCACGCCGGCCGCTGACGACATCCTGCGCGACCGCGGCATCCTGGTCGTGCCTGACGTACTGGCCAATGCCGGGGGCGTCACCGTGTCCTACTTCGAATGGGTGCAGGATTTCTCCAGCTTCTTCTGGAGCGAAGATGAAATCAACAGCCGCCTCGAACGCATCATGGTCGGCGCCTTCGACGCCATCTGGCAGATGGCCGAAGCACGCAAGGTATCGCTGCGCACCGCCACCTTCATCATCGCCTGCCAGCGTGTCCTGGCAGCCCGCGAGCAACGTGGCCTCTACCCCTGATTGAGGGAAAGCCGGCCGAATCGGGCAAACACCACCCGATTCGGCCATGGCACGAAAAGCACCCGTCATTCCGTTGATGCCGATTCCCTCTGGAGCTTTACGACATGCCCTTTCCATCTCGCCGGGAGGCTCAGCTCAGCCATCCCGAACACCCCGCGCTGCATCGAAAGACCCCGATTGCGCACCCGACCACCACACGCTGGGCGTTTTTTGCCCGGCCGCGGCTGGCCGCAATCACGCTGACCCTGTTCGGCATGCTCGCCATCACGTCTGCACAGGCGGCCCCCATCCCCGCCGAAACGACGCTACAACGTATCGCCAGCACGGGCACCATCGTGATTGGCTACCGCGAATCATCCGTCCCCTTTTCGTATCTCGATAGCGAAAAACGTCCGATCGGCTATGCCATTGATCTGTGCCGACACCTTGTCAGCGCCATTGGCAAGCAAATCGGCCGCGAGCCGAAGATCGAATACAAGCCGGTGACTTCCGGCAATCGCATCGACCTAGTCAGCCGTGCCCAGGTAGACCTCGAATGCGGCAGCACGACCAACAATGCGGAACGCCGAAACCAGGTCGCCTTCACCGTGCCGCACTTCATTACGTCGACGCGCTTCATGGTCAACACGGCGTCCGGCGTTACCAAGCACTCCGACCTGCATCGCGCCACGGTCGTGACCACCAAGGGCAGCACGGCTGAAAACATGTTCCGCGAATTGAACATGCTGTCCACCCTGAAGATCGCACCGGACCACGCCGCCGCTTTTGCCATGCTGGAATCCGGCGAAGCAGACGCATTCCTGATGGACGACGTCTTGCTGGCCAGTTTGCGGGCAGGTGCCAAAGATCCGTCGCATTATCAAATCCTGGATAAAACCTACCGGATCGAAGCCCTGGCCATCATGTTCAGCCGCGACGACAAGGAGTTCAAGACGCTGGTCGACAACGAAATGAAACGCCTGATCACCAGCGGCGTCGCCGGCAACCTGTACCGCAAGTGGTTTGAACGCCCCATTCCTCCGAATGGCATTAACCTCAACCTGCCGATGAGCAGTCTGTTGCGCAATTCAAACCGCTTCCCCAGCGACTGGGCGCCCGATTGATAACACACGAAAGACGTACGTGGATGAAAACCTGAACCGGCTGCTGCTCAGCTTTTTCCTCGGCGGCACGCTCAGCCTGGTCACCATCACCAACCCGCTGTCGAAGATCCCGGTTTTCCTGACGTTATCGACCGGGCTCGACAGCGCGGCCGCCTCGCGGGAGGCGCGGCGTGCCAGTTTTTACGGTTTTTTGCTGTTGACCGTGGGATTGTTCGCCGGGGTCTTCATCCTCGAAGCCTTCGGCATTTCATTCGGCGCGCTGCGCATCGCCGGGGGGCTGACCGTCGCCCTGATCGGCTATCGCATGCTTTTCGGCAGCAACGACAGCCCGCTGGTCGGCGGCAACGACAGCTTCGCCTTCTTTCCGCTGGCCATGCCGGGCATCGCCGGGCCCGGTGCGCTGGCTACCGTGATCGGCATCTCCAGCGAAATCGCCGAACTTTCCGGCAACATGCGGCGCATGGTCGCCTATTCGGCCACCGTGGCCAGCATTGCCGCGACCTGCCTGCTCATCTGGATGGTCCTGCGCTCGGCCCGCTGGGTATCGCGCCGGCTGGGTGATGAGGGCATCAACGTCGTCGCGCGGCTCACCGGCTTTCTGCTCATCTGCATCGGCGTGCAGTTCGTCGGCTCCGGCATCCGCACCTTCATGGCTGGCGCCTGAATGAGCGCCGCGGGCAACAAGGCATAAAAAGGAGACTGCGCCAACGTTACAATGCGGAATCCGTCCCGCCACCTTATGACCGCTACCCGTTCGCCGATTCCCTCTGCTCTTCCCAAGCCCCACCGCGCACTCGGGCTGGCCCTCTTGCTCGTGCTTTTTCTGGTTTCCGGACTGATCGCCTACCGCACCTCGGAAAACGTCGGCGTCACCCACATGCGGCAGGCCGCCAGCCACCAGCTCGACATTCTCGCCGCCGCCATCGACAGCGAAGTCACCCGCCACGCCTCGATTCCCAGCGCCGTCGAGCTCAATGCCGACGTTCTCGCCCTGCTCCGCGCCCCGGAACACAAGCAGGATGTCCTGCAAGCCTCGGCCAACCGCTTCCTGCAAAAGCTCAACGACAATCTCGGTGGCCCGGCGATTTTCGTGCTCGACACCCGCGGCCGGGTCGTCGCCTCCAGCGACTGGATCTTTTCCGACAACCTGCTCGGCGCCAACCTCGCCTACATGCCCTTCTTCCGCGATGCCGCCACCGGCATTCCGGCCCGCCATTACGCGGTCGACCATGTGCGCCACGAGGCCGGCTATTACTTCGTCCAGCCCATCCGCGACGAAACACAGGAGTGGCGCGTCATCGGCTTTGCCGTCGTCAAATCCGGCATCCGCGAACTCGAACGGCGCTGGCTGGCGCAGGAGGCACCCGCCCTGATCGTGGACAACAACGATCTCGTCCTGCTCGCCTCGCCGCCCGAATGGCGCTACGCCACGCTCCAGCCGCAAAGCAAGGCCGGACTGGAACGCATCAGCCGCGAGCAGTTCGCCGGCCAGTCCGTCGGCGAAATCAGCCTCGACATCGCGCTCGACGGCGCCGAGGAAGGCACCGTCGTCCGCCTGCCCAAGCACCTGCGCGGCGACATGAATCCGCTCGCCGGCGCCCGCCCGTATCTGGCACTGGCCCGCAACCTGCCCGGCACGGCCTGGCGGGTGGTGGTCTTTTCCGACCTGCGGCCGGTCGCCGAGCAAGCCGCCACGCACGCCGCGCTCACCGTTGCCGCGCTCGGCTGCCTGCTGCTCGGCGCCCTCTACGCCAAGCAGCGCCGCCGCCTTGCCAAGGGTCGCGAAGAGGCCCGCGCCATGCTCGAACGCGCCAATCAGGAACTGGAAAACAAGGTCGGCGAGCGCACCGCCGATCTCTCCGACGCCGTCGACCGCCTGCAAAAGGAAGTCGCCGAACGCGAACGAGCCGAACAGACGCTGCGCGCCGCGCAAGACGAACTGGTGCAGGCCGCCAAGCTCGCCGTGCTCGGCCAGATGGCCACCGGCATCACCCACGAACTGAGCCAGCCGCTCGGTGCCATCCGCACCCTGTCGGCCAATGCCGTCGAATTCATGCATCGCGGCGACCTCGGCACCGCCGAAAAGAACCTCGGCATCGTCGGCCAGCTCTCCGAACAGATGGGCGCCATCATCACGCCGCTCAAGACCTTCGCCCGCAAGTCGCCGGCCATTCCCGCCGCCGTCGATGTCGCCGTGGCGGTGGATAGCGCCCGCTTCCTCTTCGAACAGCGCCTGCGCAAACTGAATGTCACGGTCGACCGGAATTTCGGGCCAAATTCGTGGATTGCCTGGTGCGATCAGAATCGCCTGCAACAGGTGCTGGTCAACCTGATCGGCAACGCCATCGACGCCATGGCCGAACAGCCCGAACGCCACCTCAGCTTTTCCATCGCCACTGCCGGCGCCGGCCGGCTCGCCCTGTCGGTCTGCGACACCGGCACCGGCTTCACCCCGGCCGCGCTCGACCACCTGTTCGAACCCTTTTTCACCACCAAGCAACCGGGCGAAGGCCTCGGCCTCGGCCTGGCCATCTCGCGCGACATCCTGCGCGACTTTGGCGGCGACCTGCTGGCCGAGCCGGCGCCCTCGGGTGGCGCCTGCTTCATCGTCCTGCTACCCTTTTCCAGCCCTGCTGCCGCCGAGGATACGCCATGAAGGCCCCGCTCTCCGTCCTGCTCGTCGAAGATGACCCGAATGTTCGCCTCGGTTGCGAACAGGCCATGCAGCTCGCCGGCATTCCCGTCGACGCGGTCGCCTCGGCCGAAGAAGCGCAGCGCCGCCTGAGCGCCGATTTTGCCGGCGTCGTGGTCAGCGACATGCGCCTGCCCGGCATGGACGGCATGGCGCTCCTGCGCTGGGTCAACCAGCTGGCGCCCGACCTGCCGGTCATCATCATCACCGGCCACGGCGACGTCACCCTCGCCGTCGAGGCCATGCGCAGCGGCGCCTACGATTTCATGCAGAAACCGTTTTCGACCGGCGACCTGGTCGATGTCGTGCGCCGCGCGCTGGAAAAACGCGAACTCGTCCTCGAAGTGGAAGCCCTGCGCCGCCGCCTTGACCATCGCGACGACCTCGAAGCCCGTCTCATCGGCCGCTCGCCGCAAATGGCCAAGGTGAGGCAACGCATTCTCGATGTCGCCAATGCGGCCGTCGACGTGCTCATTTTCGGCGAAACCGGTACCGGCAAGGAAATGGTCGCCCGCTGCCTGCACGACCTCTCCGGCGCCAAGCAGGAAAACTATGTCGCCCTCAACTGCGGCGGCATGGCCGACAACCTGCTCGACAGCGAACTCTTCGGGCACGAGCCCGGCGCCTTCACCGGCGCCCAGAAACGGCGCATCGGCAAGATCGAATACGCCAGCGGCGGCACCCTCTTCCTCGACGAAGTCGAATCAATGCCGATGAACATGCAGATCAAGCTGCTGCGCGTGCTGCAGGAACGCGTCATCGAACGCCTGGGCTCCAACCAGCAGGTGCCGGTATCCTGCCGTGTCGTCGCCGCCAGCAAGGAAGACCTCAAGCTGCTTTCCGACCAGGGAAAATTCCGCGCCGACCTCTACTACCGCCTCAACGTCGTGCGCATCGAACTGCCCCCGCTGCGCGAACGCCGCGAAGACATCCCGGCGCTCTACGACGAATTCCTGCTCCAGGCCGCCAAGCGCTACAACCGTCCGCCGCCGGTACTGACTACCGAATACCTGCGCAACCTCATGGCGCTCGACTGGCCCGGCAACATCCGCGAACTGCGCAACGCCGCCGACTGCCACGCCCTCGGCATCGCCCGCGACGCCGCCACACCCGGCTGCGGCAACACACCCCAATCCCTCACCGAAGCCGTGGAAAACTACGAACGCGTGCTGATCGCCAACGAACTCGCCAAACACGACGGCAACATCGCCCGCACCAGCGAAGCCCTGAAAGTCGCCCGCACCACCTTGCACGACAAGCTGAAAAAATACGGGCTGATCTAAAAACGGCGCCACGGCCATGGCATGAAGCTTGAGGTAAAATCCAAGGCTTACCTCAAAGGCAAGGAATCAACAGCATGCTGCTGATGATCGATAACTGCGATGCAGGAATCACCGGACCTCACTCAAGCTCACCAGAGCCGCACAAGATCTAAGTTTTCTGCGTTTTTGTGGCGCAAGAAATCAAGCAATCGTGCCACAGCGTACAAAAAACCGGATAACCTACCGGATAAGACATTATCCAGCACTTCTTATCCGGTAGATGGCATCCCTCACAGACACTAAGCTCCGCAATTCCAAGCCAGCAGAGAAACCCTACAAGCTGCAAGATGGCCTGGGACTGTTTCTCGAGGTACGTCCGTCCGGGTCAAAATTCTGGCGGTACCGGTATTGGAAAGCAGACGGGAAAGATGGCCTCTACACAATCGGGGAATATCCGGCCGTCTCGCTGTCCGATGCGCGAAAGGAACGCGAGTGGGCGAGGGAGCAGGTCAAAAATGGACTGAACCCGACCAGTTCAAAGAAGGCAGAGCGCCTTGGGAAAATCGATGAGAACGCCAACACGTTCGAGTCTGTTGCCCGCGAATGGATCGCTGACAACAAGGGGCATTGGTCTGCCACTTACGCAAAACAGGTTGAGGATAACTTGACCAAGGACGTTTTCCCTACCATTGGGGCTTTCCCGATTCGCACCATCAAGGCAGCGCATCTGTTGGAAATCATACGGAAGGTGGAAAAACGCGGAGCCGGCACCATCGCTGTGCTTATCCGGCAATGGTCGAGCCAGATCTTTCGCTGGGCGATCCCAAACCAGAAAGCCGAATTCGATCCGGCCACGTCGCTGGCCGGAGCGCTCAAGCGCAAGCCGGTACGGCACAACCCGCCGCTGTCGCAAGACGAGATACCGACGTTCCTGAAAAAGCTTGATGCCTATGGTGGGTACTTGGGGACGAAAATAGCAGTCCGCTTGATGCTGCTGACGTTCATTCGAACGAAAGAGCTACGTCTCGCCGAGTGGGTCGAGTTTGATCTGGATGCGGCTGAGTGGCGCATCCCGGCGATCAGAATGAAGATGGCAAAACACATGCGGCCGGGCGAGGTTCATATCGTCCCGCTATCCCGGCAAGCGGTCGCGCTGCTGCGCGAGTTGCACACGATTTCGGGCAACCGTAAGTTCCTTTTCCCGAACCTGCGGACACCCGGAACTTGTATGACCGGCACAACTATCAATCGAGTACTTGAGCGCATTGGATATCTTGGCCAGTTTTCCGGCCATGGATTTCGGACGACTGCATCGACCCAGTTGCACGAACTTGGGTGGCGCAGCGACATCATTGAGAAGCAACTGGCCCATGCCGAGCGCAATAAGGTCAAGGCGGCCTACAACCATGCTGAATATCTCAACGAACGACGAGAGATGATGCAGGCGTGGGCCGATTGGATTGACGCGCTGCCGAAGGTGGCAGCGGATGGTGGAGAGGATGAAGAACCTGCCCCGGCGCCGAAAATACGCCAGAGCAGGAAGTCGAAACCGGCGGCCTGATTAATCACTCGGGCCAGGCAGCTTCGCACTGTCCGACGTCTGCAGCGTGTCCGTCAGCCGCTGCTGCCACTTGTCGATACGCTGCGCTGCATTCTCCGAGTAGGTCTGCGGCGGCGTTTGCTGCCGCGCGGCAGGCTTCGACGGGAGCGAGGGACAAGCGGAGGCGCCAATCGGCGGTTGCGATACGCAGCCGATCATCGGCAGCAGCAGCAGCAGCGCGATACTGATTGAGCCTGTTTTCGAGTTTGGTGCGTTCATTTTGTGCCCTTTCCGATTGGTGAAACCAGCCTTGCTCTTTAAGTCGAGCGGCGGCGGTCTCTTGGTTGAGTTTTTGCAAGTACTCAGCAGCAGCGCGGGCATAGCCGATATCCTGCTGGCCAGCGTTGTGGGCGTGCCACCACGCAACAGCGGCGATCATCAACAAGCCGGCGGCAATGGCGCCACCGACAATGCGCCACTTAACCGGTATTAGACTTAATGGATACATGGTCAAGCCTCGTTCGTGGAGAGTTGCGCACCACTTGCGTCGATGATTGCAAGCGCCGAATAGGTAGGCATCTGTACCTCGGACGGCCAAACGTAGGCGACCGCCCGCGCCCGGTCGAAGGGCGCGATGCTCACCCGGTTGCCCTGATTGCCGCCGAGTACCATCAGGTGGCCATTGGCTGTGCGTCCGACGACGAAACCGACGTGGCCGCCGCCCTGACGTTCGAAGACGACGACGCAGCCGGGAATCGGGGCGGACAGGCGCAAGCCCCATTCTGCCCACGCCTTGGCGCGCATCCAGTCCTTCGGGAGCGGAATGCCGACCGTGTCCATGCAAGCCGCCACGAAGACGCCGCACCAGGGCGTTTCGTCGTCGTTCCACCACGCCCGAAGCTTGTGCAGCCATGACTGAATGACGGGGCTGTGCTTCGGCCCGGGCACTTCTGCCACGTCCAGATGCCGGCGCGCCTCGGTGAGCCAACTCGGCTCATTAATGGAACTCATTCACACACCTCCTTGTGAAGCGATCGGCGAATTGATTTGCGGCGATCAATGAAATCGAGCGCTCCACACCCGGACATGAACAACGTCTCTGCAATGCCAGGCGTGTGACCGTCGAGAATTGCCGCGATCTCACCGAACGCGCCGGCAGCAATCAGGATGTACGCGGCTCGAATGCCGTGGTGCGTTTTAGCGTCCATGCGGTTGATGCACCCGATGCAATAAAACAGGGTCACCGCTGCAGCGAAGATGACCAGCATTTGAATGACGATCATTTGTCACCTCCGCCAATAAAACTGCGAGGATCGCGCTTGAACATCTCGGATAGCTTGAGCAGACCAGGAATCAAATTCATGGCTGTCAGGCCAATAACAAACGCTGCCGGGTTCTCGTAAGGGCGGATCGCATCGAAATAGCTGGCAACCACCGGCGTCATGTAATTCGCGGTAACCGTCCCAGTAAAAACGGCCAGAATTGCTTGGCGCGCGGTAAGTTCCTTTACAAATGACAGGCTGACAACGCCGCCGGCGAATCCGGCCAACAGAGATGCCACCTTTACGCCCATCACCCCATCTGAGGTCGTTATTGGATCAGCCATGATGGTCTTTCTGTGACGTTGTCGAATACGATGGCGGCAACTGTTTGCGTTCGACCTCGATCCAATAACATTCCTCGCAATGGTTGTCGTCCCAAAAAAATAGCCGGTCAATGCAGGCTTTTAATTTCGGGTGTTGCTCTCGCAATCGCCACGCTCGAGACGACAACATTTCGTCAGGGGAGCCATACCCGTCCGACAACCGGACCGCGCAATTGATCGTTTGGTCTATCCCGATCAGGATGTTTTTGAGAACTCCCATCATTCAATAATCCAGATTGCTGCCTGAGCGGCGCCGGCCAATGCGAGCGCCTCGGCAAGTTCGGCGGCACTTGCGTGGATAACCGTGTTGTTCGACAGAGCCCATGGGATGCTGGCAGTAGATGTGGCCTGAAGCGCAATGATTGCCCGGGACATACGCGTCTGACTTTCTTCGTCGCCATCGAAGGTATTTCCGGCTGTTGTGGTTACGGTGATTGCTGCAACAGCCTCGGCACGCGCCCGCTTTGCTTCGGCGCGAGCATCTTCAATAGACGGCACCTGGGCGATGAATGGCTCGATTGATCCATAGTCGCCATTCATCGCTGCTTTGAAAATTTCCCGTCCTGACTTTTCGCAATCGTCCGCTGATGCGACGAACTGATCACCATCATCATTGATCAGCAGAATCAGGGTTTTGGCTGCATTGAGATATCTGGGATTTTTCATCATGCGGTCCTTTGAACGAGCACTGCGTAGGTTGTGCCGCCGTTTTCAACGGCATATCCCTTAACCCTCCACGTCCCCGATAGCGCGGTTGCCTGGAGAGAATAAGGAGTGATTCGGTAAGGAGATGCATCTTTCCGATATACGGAAATCGTTGCATTTGTTACCGGAACGGTGGTTCCTCCGCCCGCAAGAAGAGTGGTTCCGATTGGATATGACGTGGCGTTGCCTGCGGTATTTTGATCGGCGTGTGTGTGTGTATTTAGTGACCCGCCAACCGCTGAAACATCCGCACTGGTTAATGTCACTGCGCCGGTTCTGGTATTGAATGACGATACCGTAGCGCCGGCCAGCCCGAGCGCAGCGCGCGCATCTGCGGCATCGCCCGACGTCCCCAACAAACCAGCCAAATAATCTCTCATGCTGGTTAGAAAGTTTTTCACATCGCCTTCTGTGGCTGTGGCCGAGGTGGCTGTTGATGCCGCTGGTAATGCTGTCATTTATGAACTCCACATTGGTGTTGCCGAATTTGCCGACCACATTGGTGTTGCCGAATTTGCCGACCACATGCCAACAAAACTGATTGAGATAAATACGGTAGAACTCCAGCTGCCGGCTTTCGCTCGAACTGCGGCAACGCGGAATCGGGTTGCCGCGCCGAAAAGGGCGGAATCTGCCCAGTTCGTGCTTTTTGTCTCGCCCGTGCGGATCCATGTGATGCCATCGCCTGACTGATCGATGATGTATCGATCTGCGCCAGGTGATTCGTTCCACGTGAGCGACATCAGAGATGCCGATCCCGGAACAGCAACGGCGGTCAATCCGGTAACCGGATTACCTGTCGCAGCAAGGCCACTGATGGTGTAGGCGTATTCGGCCAGCGACCCCAAGTCCTGAACCCCGCCGCCCCATATGTTGAAGCTCTGAAACTTGAAATAGACCACCTGGCCGATCATTGACAGATCGATTCCGCCGGATCGGAATACGGCCTCATCGATTCGCACGAACGGAGCGCCTGTTTCGTGATCGGATTCGGCGCTGCCATGAACGCCACGAACCAAACCATCAAGGCTGTAGGCGTTTGGACCAGTCAGCGTTGCCCCTTGGTACGCCATAAACTCAGGCGACTCCCCGCCGACATAAATCATGGTCGCCAGCTTGGCTGCTTCGTCCGCCGTTCCGGACAGAATTTGCCCGCCGAGCCCGTCAAGTTCTATTGATAGCGGGCCGGGTCCGGTTGGTCCTAAAGGTGCCGTCAAATAGCCAATACGCGATGGGTTATCGACGCGGCCGGCCAACTTATAGCTATCGCCGTCGTAGCTCACCCATACGTTTGAGCCACCCCATAACGTCGACAACCCGGATACGCCTGCCCACACTTCAAGACCGGAGCCTCCGGATGTCAATTCAATCGGAGGCTCAAAAAATACCGGTGGCGCTATGTCTCCGGGATCGGCATTGTAATCTGCGCTATACCCTCCAGACGCTGGCACGGGGGCAACGACATGAGATGACGCTCCGGGCGGTGCGTCTTCGGCAACAATGAACAACGTTCCAGACTCGTCTTCTTCGATTGAGAGCACGCGCACCGGATAATTCGAGAGACCCAACACCGAATCGGTGATTGCGAGAATGTCGGTCGGCTCAAGAAAACACCACGCCCATCCCAGCCTGAATTCGAACTGGTTGCGGACATAAACTGATCTCTGCAAAATCAGTTGAGCAACAGCCTGGGCAACGGAAGGATCGGCTATTTGATGCGCCGACACGATCGACATCGGGCGAAGCCCATATGTGTCGATTGATGCCAGATCCTGCGCCGGCATCACCTCCACCTGATACGCATTATTCCTATTTACGAACTCAACCTGCACCTGGTTAAAGGCGTCTGACGTCGTTTCGGATGTAGCCGGAATTGAATTCCGTCGCACAACAACCGGATCGTCTCCGTCGTTTGGCAAATAGTCGTCATCATCCGGATATCCGACAGGCGTCAACGACGGAACGTATGTGACACCGTTCCCCGTGACTTCTGAATCTCCATACGGCGTAATCTTCAGCAGCCCTTCACTGAAATAAATCCCCGAATTAGAGATTTGCATCAGATCGGTGATCACCTGGGATGCTGGTTGCTGGTCTGTATATGCTGGTGAAAACAGCAACCCAGACGCTCTGCAATATGCCGAGTAAGACGACAGATCTCCTATTAATGATGCAGGGAACCCCGGAACCCCCCAGTGCTCGTTTGTGAGCAGGCCGACGACAATGTCCCGTGGATCTGCGTCAAAAACATTTCCGGCAATATTTAGAGGGGAAAATCCGATAACTTCAAAATTGTGATTTGGAAGATTTGCCGAACTTCCAAGGTTATAAGCCGCAGTTGCGGCATATGCGATACCGCGATATCCGAGCGCCTCTGACGGATGGGCCCCACTCAAATAACTCCATGGCATCTGGGTGTAAGAGCCATTAAATACGGTGAATAGATCTGTTGTTGTTTTTGCTGCGTCCTTGCCGATCCATGAGCGTGGAACTGAATTTATCGGACCCTCACAAAGAGCAAGGCAAAAACTTGCCGTGTAGGTATATGTCGTATAACTCGACGATCCGCCACCTCCGCCGCCCTTTCCTCCGCTGCTCTCTGTTGTTGTGTGCGGAACGGCCGTGAAATCTCCATACCAGATCAAATTAGGTGGAACACGCGTCTTTCCGAACGTAATTGCGATTGGGACGCCATTCGACGACGATTGAAACTGTACGCCAGATGATGGAGTCTCTTTTATGTGGGTATTCGACCCGCCTCCGCCAAATAAGCCACCCATTTAATCCAGACCTTTCATGCGCCAAAACCCGGACAGGCGACCGTCCAACGGGCTGTTTTCGGATTCGGTCAAAACGACTTTCCCAGCATCACGCCATGCATGGATGATGGTTGGCCAGGCAACAACAATCGACCCGTGAGCCTCCTGCCGGCCGTAGCGAAACATGGCGACATCGCCTGGCAACACTTCGGCTTCGTTGATTGGATATGCATACCGAGACAGAACGTCGATAAATCGCTTTTTTTCACGATGGAGATGCCAGTCTTGCGGGTACGGGTCCAACACGATGCTTGGCATCAAATCAACCTCAGAGAAAACTGCCACAAGCAAATTGGCGCAATCAACGCCGACATTGACGACCCTTGCTTCGTGATGAAATGGTGTGTTTAGCCATCTCATTGCCGCATCTACAATGGATGATCGAATATCGATATTCATGTTGCTGTTTCCGGTGTCGGAATTAATGGAGTGGCGCGGAAGTTTGATAGGTTGAAAAACTTCTCAGCACAATCAGACGACTTGTTGCACCCTGGATAAGCAATGAAAGCATCGCCAACAGATGGCGTTGCAGGCAACGGGGACAGCAACAAAATCGATGAATCTGAATATTTTTTTATTGTTCGCCTTGCTCCGGCAAGAGCTCCATTCAGCATGACGATATAGCCGCGGTCAAACCATCCGTCTTGATTTGACAATCCACTATTCAAAAAAATTGATGTGCTACCGGATGTGACAATGGAAGATATTCCGAATGACGCCCTGGCAACTCCACAATCTGTGTCATATAGCGAGTGCAAACACGGAGCTTGGTAAAGGTTTCTTGGCAAGTTGCAGTTCAGCGCCTCAACCGACGAATTGACGCGCAATTGCAACTCGGTCCTGCTGCACGTCAGGTCGGCACACCGACCGACAAACAGCACCACTGTTCCAACAACGGTGTTTGGTGCATTCATGAACGCACGCTCGAGCTTTATTGACGCCCCATCAAACGTTCCGGCTGGCCCAGCGGCCGTGATCGGCATTCCATCAACCATGTCGCTTGGCTTTGGATAGATGCTGATATCGAGCGTATCAACTTCGACACCTATCACAACACGTGTTTTCCCTCGCTTAACGGCAGGACCATTTGACGAAAACGACCATCCGTTCGCCGTAACATCGATGTCGTAATCAACCCATCGTAGTGTCACTCCTGACACCAACGTTATTGTGTAGAGATCTGCCATCAAAAACGGCCCGCCAGTCTCCAGGTGGGCTTTGAGTTCGGGGGTTATCGACTTCATACCTTGTTCCCCGGCGCCCCGATCATTTCGACCTGGCCGAGTTTCCACAGGTCGTGCAAAAACATCTCGAACTGCGCGTCGTCCTTCAGGAATCTACACCTGTAGTAGAAGCTTCCGGACCAGGTTAATGCCGCACCACTGGCCGGAGGTGTTGAGAACGTGATGCGGCCATTCCCATCAACGCCGTAAGCTAATGGATCAACAACCGATCCTGCTTCTTTCACTGTCGACACCGATGCAATGTTCTGGCATGGCTCAGTAAAGCCGAATCCACCGGCGCCACGTGTCCGGGTCAGCTGGAACGATGTCGAAAGTCCATTCCCGGTGCCGAACGGCATGTCGGACACGGTTGAATCTGATGGCGCCAAAACAAGGAAGGAATCCCAAGCACCTCGCATTTGAAGGAACAATCCTTCAATCGTTTGCAAGTCTGCGCCTCGAGATCCGTCTCGAAGAAACTCAAATTTTGCGGTCAAATTCCATTTCGGATATGCCATGAACGCAGCCCGAGTTTCCTTGCCGCTGACGGATTTTTGAATCTTCGTAGAAAAAGACGGGGACCGAGATACCTCAATTGACTGGCCCGGAAGTTGCGGAAATATGATGTTGCTCATTCCATGCCCTTAAGATTTTTTGGGGGAAAAATTTCGCGCTTGCCGTCTCAATTCTTTTGCCATGATGTGGCCGTTATCTCGGAACAGCCTCTCAACACCGGACGAATCAATGGCATGCACATGGAAACTCACAGGTCCGCCACCGCCACCGTTTTCCGCCATGTTTCTGATGGCATCTGCCTGTTTCGCCGGAAGCATCATTTCCCGTTCGTGGAATCGCATCAGACCCGTTGCGCCGGCCGGAATGTCCCACCCGCCCTCTGCTGACGGGAGAAACGCCATGGCTGTAGCAAAGGTTTCCGCACCAACGCCCGGCGCCATGGCCCACCCTACGTAAGGTATTGCAGCAACAGACGCCATTGCGGCAGCTGCCGCAATAGATGCGTTGCTTGTCACCCCAGTAATCCCAAGCGCTTTCTGTGTGGCAACTTGGGTAGCAGAATCTGCTGTCTCGAGAGCTTTTTTGGTCCCAAAGAACGTTTGATAAAGCGCCGTTTGCCGGATCAATCCCATTGCCCAGGCCGCAGCAGGTTTTGCCACCATTTCGGAGACGAAGGCATTTGCAATCGAAGAAAACACATTCCCCAGCGCCTGGCGGAATGTCTGCGCCCTGGTCAGCATGCCGGTGATCGCGCCGGAAAACGACGTCTCCATACTTTTGAAGACGTTCATTTGCGGCGTCATTTTTTCAACCGAAATCTGGCTTTCGATCTTTCGCTTTTCAAGGGCGTGCCGGCGGTCTATTTCGAGCAGCTGATTCTTCAGTTTCTGGTACTCGACCGGACTCATGTTGGGGTCGTTTTCCAACAACCGGATCCTGTCTTCAACGGCCTGCTTCGCTATTTCATAGCGCTCCTGCTCGAAGCTGCGCTCCTGTTCAAGCAGCTGCTCTTTACTGATCACACCAAGCGCATAAGCCTCTTCTGCGGCCTGTTGTTGAAGATCAACTCCGGTCGTTGCAGATCGCTTCCATTCTTCGATCTCTTCTTGCGCAATGGCCCGGCCTTCGGATGCTTTCTTCTTCAAAATCTGCAACTGCAAATCAGCAGACTTTTTCATCACGGCGCCGTATTCTTTGTCGCCCCTATCGAGGGTTTCGAGCTTTTTGTCCCAATATGCCTTTTCATCAGCCAACGACATGTCGTACATGTCGTGTTCAAGCATGTAATTGGCCTTGAGCTTGGCTAAATCAGCCTCCCAACTCGGCATCAATGACTTTTCCGGGCCGGCCTTTTCTTTCTTGGGCTTGTCCGGCTTTCCCTCGTAGCCCTTGCCGCTTTTGTCGCCGGCTTCAACGTCGGTTGGCGCTCCGAAAATATCGGCGATCCGATTGCTGGTTTCCTCGCTCGACTTGGTCATTTCATCCATGGCCGTCGACCACGCATCGCTGATCACGCCACCCATGCCACGGATTTCTTCAGCAGCCCCGTAAAAGTCCCCCGTGAGCGCTTTGTAAATTGACGCTGCCATTGCCCGGATCGGCTCGGCCACCGACACAACCATCGCGTTGATGGTTTCCCAAACAACGACCACCCCGTTTTTCAGACCCCAGAACGTGGCGATCAGGCCACCAAGAGCGCCCTTGACGATGGTGATTGCGGCCGGCATCAACGACGAGAACCATTCGGCCAGTTTTGCAATAACGGGCATCACCTCATTGCCGACGATATTCCGCATCGCCGTCATTGCCATGCTCGTTTTATCCATGGCGGCATCGTAGATTTCCCACGCGGCAACGGCCTCTCCGCTGACCTGGCCTCCCAGGCTGCGGATGTACTCTTCGTCTTGCTTGAACGCCTCTGCGTTTGCCAACAGCAGTTTCGAATTGCCGGCAACGCCACGTCCGAAGATTTCCTGCGCGGCCATGTTCCGATCGGTCCCTTCCGTGTAGGAATTGACCGTGGCAATAGCGCTCTTCATCATGGTGTCCATGTCGAGCAGCTTGTTCTTGCCGTCACGCGTAACCAGCCCGAGCGAATTCAGCCGGTCTTCATGTTCGCGCAATTGACGGGTAAGCCCTTTCGATGCCGCTTCAACCTCGCCAGTCGTGCTGCCAACCTCCTTTGCAACCTCGATCCAGATCCCGGCTTTCGTTGCTGTCGTTCCCATCGCCCGGCCCAAGGTCATAGCTTCCTCGGTGTAGTCGGCGGTCTCTTCGGCGTACTTTGCCAATTTGGACCCGGCAATGAGCGCGAATGTGGCCGCGATCAGACCGCCTGCCTTCGCAAACGCACCGCTCATTTTTGTGAAGCTGCCGACGATGTCGTCATTAGATGCCTTGATCGTGCTGCTGATCTTGGTCATGTGGCCACCGAGATCGTCCTTGAGACGCGCTACGGCATCCTTCATGCGCTCCGCTGATCGCTCAACGTCGGATGACGCCGACTCCATTCCGGGCTTTAGTTCGGACGTTTCAGCCGATACCTTGACTTGAATTTCGTCTTCTTGAGGCTTTCCCATTGCTATTCCCCTGTGGGCAATCCGTGTTGCCTCAACAAGTCGTCAAATGCCGGTTTGCTGAGCGTTTCTACCGGGATGAATTCAGAGGCGCTATCAATCGCGTCCGCCTGGTCGCCACCGCTCGATAAAGGCTCAACACCGAGATATGCGGCAACCATCTTGTGCAGTGGCGGGTTATCCGCCCAGTGAAGGTTCAAGGCTTTCAGCCTGCGGAGGTCGATATGGTCGGCAACGTAATCCCACGTCCATCCCGTGCAAGAGATAACGTGTGCGTACAGTGCCGACCAGTCGATTACTTCGCAGGCTTCGAGACTTCCCCCTGTTCGATGGCCTTTCGCTTGAGTCCGGACACGTCCATCACCGCTTCAAACACCTCGGCCATGTTGCTGACGTCGATCATGTCGGCCACGGCATCTCTGGTCAGCTCGGGGTAATTCCGTTTCAGCGCGGCGTGCGCTGCGTCGATCACCGTTGCGACCTGGTCTTTGTCGCTGATGTCGCCTTTGAATCCGACGATGCGATCCTGCAACTGCTCGAGAGCACCGAGAGCCAGCGGAGGAACAACGAGACGCGATCCGCCGAGCTCAACCTCAATGCCCTTGACTTTAACGATGGCCATGCGCGGTTACTCCTGAACGTAGATGTCGCCCAGCGTCGATCCGCTGGAATCGGCCTGAGCGCTGAAATCAACGGACGGGACCGAGAAATCATCCTGCTTCGTCGAGAGCAACTGGAGCTTTGTCGAAACGACAGACTCCAGAATCACCAGCGCCCGTTTGCCCTGGAACGTGGTCTGCATGTAGGCCTTGAACGACGGCGTTTGGCCCATGGCGACGTTGTTCAGGCTGATGCGCTTTGCGGAACTCAGCGCATAGCTGTAGCGGTAGTTGATGAACACGCGCTTGCCAACGTCTGCTGCGGCAAAGGTATAGACGCCGGCCGAATAGCTGTATTGACCGGTTGTCGGAGCGCTGGCGACACGCGTCATCGGAACAGCGCTGGAATCGAGAACACCGAGATCATCAACGATGGTTCCCGAGTTCGGCGCGGTTACCGTGATGGTGAAAGGTGTGGTCGGGATCAGTGCGCCAACCGAGTCGGTATTGATCGCGTGCATCGTTCCAGCCGTAACGCCGGTACCGAAAAACAGCGAATTGAGCGCGGCGCCGTGAATCTGCGCACCCTTGAATTTCCCGGTCGTCTTCACCTTGCCGCGGGCGACGGCCATGGCGAACTGCTTGGAGCCGTAAAGCTCTTTGAGTTCGCCTGAAAAATCCAGCGACATTTCTTGCATGGAACCGATCTGGATCGGGGTCGGGTTGCTGATCGAGTTGCCGTTGGCATCGGTCAGCGGAACGGCGAAGAAGTCGCCGGCACCAAACATAAGTTGCATTTGTTTCTCCTGAAAAAAAAGCCCGCGCTAGGCGGGCTTGAGGCGGGGGTAAAGGTGCGTCAGGTTACGAGAATGACGATGGGGACTATCGCCACGGCCTGATCTCCGAGGGTTCCTTCGTCGGTTTCAATCGATCCCTCAATTCGGCAGTGATGCACCAAGCCGCCGAGGGTGTTCGTGTTCTTGATCTGGTTGTCGGGAAGTAGCGCGGCCTCGATGTCGTCCATGATCTGATTGAGTTGCGATGCTGGGCAGGCTTCTCCGGAGGTATTCACATAGACGTAAATATCGAGATTGAGCGTCCATTTCGTGTCAAGGCCTTGCTGCCGGATGCCAACCTCGTTTTTCTGTGCCTGAAAAAGCGCAGGCTGCTCGATTGGCGGAACGTCTGACCAGTGGCGCAGTTTGCGCGATTTCGTTTTCACTCCAGGCACAGCGGCCAGCTTGGCGAACAACGCCTGATAGATGGCTTCGCGATTCATTTTTTGATTCCCTCGCTGGCGGCCTTTTCGAGTTCGGACAGTATCTCTGGCTTCATGTCGGCCAAAGCGGACCGAAGAAATGACCGTTCAGGAATGTTTTGTTTTACGGTATGCGTCCTGACCGTTGCCCATACCGGTGATTTCAATTGCCGTCCGAATGCCTGTTTTACGAGCCTGACATGCTCTTTGACGGTGACCGGATCGGTGCTGCCGTATTCGTGGGCACGCCCATATTTGACGTTCGTCGATACGACACCTGATACGGCAGTGTTGTCTGTGACCATGCGTTGATCGATTGAGCGGCGAAGCGTACCAGTGCGAACATTCAGCACTTGCCCAGAGAGCTTCTCCTGCCTGACCATGCGCTGCAGCCTGATCACAAGCGCTTGAACTCTATCGACCACCTTTGACCGGACACCATCCGGAAGCGCCCGAAATCGCCTGGTGATCTCTTTGTCACCAACAACAGTTCCTGAAATCACAGCGGGATCACCTTGCGATAGTTGTTCAGTGTCGTCTGAACGCTATCCGGCATGTCCTTGATGAAGAATGTCACGGTCTCGCCGGCAAGGCTCTTGGACTGATGGCCAATGCGTTCGCGTTCCTTGTATCGCAGGCTGATCAGTTCGATGCACGCCTGTTCGATTTCTGGAGGCGTCGTGGCATAGCCGGCCGTATAGGAAATCAGAACGTTGCCGATGCCGCGCTCGAAAATGTAGCCGGTGAGAATCAGTAGGGTTTTGTCGAAACTATATCCAGCCTGACCAAAGCCGGCACTGGCAGGAATTGGCCGACCATTGACCACCAAAGACGAAACTGCCGTCACAGGAGATTCTGCAAACACCATGCGGCAATTACCGTTCCCGTCGCGTACCTCGTTGTAAGCCTGAGAGGCGAAAGAGCGGTTCAGCCACGTCTGGATGAATTCAGAGGCAGCAGAGATCAGGCGCGTCAATAGCGCGTCATCGTCAGCCGTCTTGATGTTCGCCCAGGCTTTTACGTTCGCCAGTGTGGTCAGGTCGGCCATGGGTGTTACTCGGGAGCCTTGGCTTGCTCAGCGGCAGCGGCTTCGGCGGCGAGTTTTTCTGCCTTCTCACGTGCCTTCTTCTCGGCGGCCGTTTCCGCCTTGGCTTGCTCAGCGGCAGCGGCAGGAACAAAACCGTGCGGAGCCAACAGGGCGTGATAGTCGCCATTGTCAGGCACTTTGATATGCCCTTTTTCGTCGACGTTGAACTGTTCGCCGCCGACAGAGATGCCGGTGCAGCCTTCGGGTGCTTTGTATTTCATGTTTGAATCTCCAGAGAGAAAACCAAAAGGGGCGACCGAAGCCGCCCCTTCTCGTCACGCCGTAGCGATCAGCCGTTGGCGATGTTGGTGATTACGCCCATGGAGAACGGCGCGTAGTGCTGCAGGACACCGTCGGCATAGACGCCGTACTCGTACTGACGAGTGCGGAGCGGCCATTCCAGCTGGTAGTAGTCCTGACGCAGGAGCATCTGCGCTACGTTCGACACGTTGGCCAGCGGGTACGGCAAGCGCTCGGTGTAGAAGAACACTGTGCCGGCCGGCATGTTCGGATGCACAACCAGCGGGATTTCTTGACCGGTTACCTTGTTCAGGTAGGAACCGACAACGACGCCCGCGGCAATGGCATTCGTCTGGCTGTTGATGTTGGCGTTCAGCTTGAGCAGCGGAGCGCCACCATTCGCAATCACCTTCTTGGTGATATTGATCAGCTCCTGAGCGCTGACGTAAATCTTCGTAGGCGACAGGCGGTAGCGGTTGTAGAAATACACAAACGCCTCTTCGAACTCAACGATGCCACCGGCGCCGTCGGAGGTCAGCGGCGTGCCAACACCAGCACCGCCGGTTGCCATCGTCTTGATGTAGGCGCCGGAACCGGACTTGATTGCCTGATACAGCAGGCCGTCAAAGTCGAGGACAGAGGTGGAGTTATCGGAAGCAGCAAGCGTGGAGGCAAGCTGCGCCGCACCGTTTGCCGCTGCGGTAATGGCAACAGAGTTGATCGAGGTCACAGAGTAGAGGCGCTCGGAACCGGCCGGTCCAACGAACCACGCATAACCCATGGCGCCAGCAACCGGAGCTACAGTTGCGGTGATCGAGCCGGTGGAACCGGTCGTTGCCACGGTCGCGCTGGCAGACTTCTGGGCAGAGCCGCCACCGAAAGTGCTGGTAGTGCCGTCAGCATTGGTACGGGTGATGACACCAGGAACAACGGCGGTAGCCGGGTCGAAGTATTGACCGACCGAGCCGTTATTGACGCCGACGACGTCGAGGTACGCCTGCAGGCCCAGAGCAACGGCAATAACGGACCAGGTAGCAGCAGACAGGGTGCCACCAGTGGTCGAGCCGGCCAGCGTCGGGGTCGGAGTGGTGCCCATCGCAATCGAAGTGTTGCCACCGAGGATCAGGCGTTCTTCCTGAACCATGGTGCCTTCGAGGGTTTGGGAGACGGCCAGAGCCTTGACGTCTTCGAAGTTCTTGGAGGCGTAGTTGGCTTCAAACGTGACGTTGTTTTCCAGACCGAAGCCACGGAAGGCCGCGAAGTATTCCGACAGGGCGTGTTGAATCACACCCCCGCGCTTGCCTTCGCCGACACCAGCGCGGATGTTGGCAACGTTGATGTTGGTGATCGCCTTCCAGTTGGCCTGTGACGCGTAGCCGCCGCCAATACGGGCGATGGCATTACGCAGCGGGGTCAAGACAGGGTAAAGCTTTTTCGACGGGCCTTCGAGGTTGTAGGCCTGGAGACCGGCGGTTGCCGATCCGGGCTGCGTGAACGACTTGATGATGTTGTCGTCCGAGGTGGTCTGCGCCGCTTTCAACATGTCGAGAGTTTCAGCGGTGACATTTCCGCCGACAGTGCCGAGCATGCCGAAGCCGATCAGCGTTGCCATCGACTCAGGAGACGAGGCGACGAAATGGAAAATGTCGACGCCGGCCGCATGAGCGATACCGACAGCCAGTGCGCCGACTGCGAGCGCAATTACGCGCATGATGCTGGATTTGTTCATGGTAATGGTCCTTCTATGGAGTGGAAAACAAAAAACCGCCCGGAGGCGGCGTATGTGGCTGGGGTTGATGGAACCGGCTCGGTCAGGAGACCTTGCCGGCGTGGATGGACTTGATCAGGGTTGCAACTTCGTTTTGCCCGCCGTGGCCGTCATTGACGGGATCAACTTTGGGTTCGGTGCTGTCATCAACAGTGCCGGCATCGGCACTCTTGGCGATGGCTTTCAACAGGGCCTTACCCGGGGCTGGCTTGGCTTCAAGTTCGGCAACACGCTTGGTCAGGGTGTCGCGCTCGGCCAGTACCTTGTTGATTGCTTCTGGAATTAACTCGCCGTCATTGACCAGTCCCGCTGCAGACAGCGCCTTTCCGATGTCGTCAAGCGTTGCCGTCGCGCCGTCTGCAATGCGCTGAGCCTTGGCCAAGTCGTCGCCCTTTGCTGCCTTGTCGGCGTCTTCTTCGGCTTCCTCTTCAGCGTCGGCATAGCCGAGCTTGTCGAGGTGGTTGCAGGCTTCCTGCGCGGCCTTGTGGATAGCGCCAAGAGCATCTTTGGTCGATTTGCTGAAGCGCTTGCCGGCCTTCGCCAGATCAATGCCACGTGCAGCCATTTCGATCACATCGACGTCCCCGGCCTGGGCCTTGATTTGAGCCAACAGTTCGGCGGTTTCCTCTGCGGCCATGTCCTTGAAAATCTGGATGCCGGTGGCGAACCAAGCGCGAAGCTGGGCCGGAATCGGGCTGTTGTCGCCCTCGTAGTCGGCTTCGTACTGCGCGTCCTGACAAATCCAGCCGAGGGTTGAAATCACAGAGGCGAAGTCCTGCACGGACCACATGCCTTTCTTGATTTCGTCGGTCTTCGGCGCCTGGTCAATGTCGTGCTCTTCGTCGTCGACCTTGTTTGCGCCCTTCGCCAGTTCCAACAGTCGTTCCGGGCTGATTTCGCCCTTGTTCAACAGTTCTGCCAGCGCATCGACGGCACTGACCCCGTCACCGTTTGGCAGATCGTCTTCCAGCGTTTCGGCCTTGTACATGGTGAAGACTGCGTCCGGGTTGGCCGGTCGATCAACCAGCGATACCTCGATCAGGTTCAGGGCCTTGATGATGGTCTTGTTCAGTTCGTCGCGCTCGGTGACCTTGCCGCCGATGGAGAAGCCCTTATAGACGTTGGCCTTGACCTTCTTGACGGCCTCGGTATCGACGATATGTGCGCCAAACCACGTTTTTCCGTCGTCCTGAACTTCGGCTTCGATTGCGGTGCCGGCGGCCTTGGCCTGATGCATTTCGCGCACTGCGCCCCACTTCATGTAGCCAGGCAGGGCGGCCTTCATCGCATCGGACGTGATGATCTCACCATCGCTATCCTTAGTGTCTGCGCTCGCGTAGCCCCACACCTTGATCGTTCCATCATCCAGATCCTCGGTCTTGCTCAGATCGAGGTTCGCAAAAATCTTTTTGAGAGCCATCGCTTTACTCCTGCATGTTTTGATATTGAAAATTCGCCGTCAAGCTGTATGATTGACCTAACGCGCTTGTGAAGTCCCTGCCGGGTAGCCTTCGGGTCCGAGTGGATCGTGTGGGAGCCACTACGAGCGCGTTATTCCACTTCTTTCCTGACCAGCGAGCTACGCGCTACAACGCGCCTGACATCCGATGGCCGCGTCATCCGAAAAGAAGCAATCCAAGCTCCCTTGCCTGTAGTGGTGATCTTGATCGCTGCGTAATGCAGTTGATCGGACAACTTTGAAATCACGATGAAGTGATTATCCCGATCTGTTCTGATTTCGCCGCGATCCAGCATTTCGCCAATGCGTTTGTAGTCACCATCCTTGATCTCTGGATGCTCGCGCTGCTGCTTTGCTTCCGTGGTGGCAGAGAGTCGCAGGGTTTTTGCCGTCGTTCCCAATAGCCCGGCAATTTCTGGCTTCAAATCACATGCCTTCTTGCTGGCCACACCGTTTGACCCAAACCGGCCTTTTTCATCCCGTGGCTGATCCGGGTTGAACCCCTTGGCGACCGCATCCTTATCCTCATCAATAACCGGAAGCACATCGCACCGGCAGTGCGGATGCAACGGAACATTCTTTCCGTCCTTGAACGTCCCATCGATTGGCGCTTTTTCGCCGTTCATCTCCTGGCATTCATCGCAGCAGTCCGCTGCGGTGAGCCATTCTTTCTCGCTAACGATGCCGCTGGCCTTCCATCCCTCGACTGAGCCGGAGATATCTGCCTTGGCGATTTCCGTTCTGGCGATCATCTCGGCACGTTCAGGGCTGAACGCGTAATCCTCTTTGATGGCGCTCGCCATTTCTTGAGCGCTCCAGCCTTCTTCAATCGCCGTCTCGGTAAGGCCTCGCAGCCATTCGCGGGTACCGTCAGTGATCTGCCATTGCGCGTTCGGGTTTTCCACCAGTTCGCCGTCGACCACCTTCATGCCGACCATTTCGGCAGCCCGTTCCTTCGCCCAGGCCTCGGCGCGTTGTCGCATCAAGGCTTCAACGTCATCATCCCCGTCGAAATCAAGTTGCTTGAGCGCTTCGCCGCCGCCAAGAACCGCCACGCCGGCAAGGTAAGGCTCGGCGATCTCTGGGAAGCCTTCCCACTCGGACAGATCAAGCGATTGCAGGTAAGCCCATGCCTTCTGCCGGCTGCTGTCCGTCTGAACGCCCTTCTCAAGTGACATCAGACTGGAAAGCTGCGCGCCGATTTTTGGCGCTTGGTCGACCAAGAATTCGGCCACCGCCTTTTGCATTTCTTCTACAGCGCGGCCTATCTCCGGTCTGTCCCGGTCAATAGGCCGCAGGCCTTTTTTTGCCTTGGTCGTCGCCTCCTTGTCTGGCAAGGCCTTGTCGTTCGGCTTCTTTGCTTTGCCTGGAGGTGCGGGATCGTCTGGTGGGTCTTCTTCGTTAAACCCGAGAGCAGGCGGCGCCGATGGCCATGCTTTATCGCGCTGCTCTTGAGTCAGAGGCTCTTTGCCAATATCGGCGCGAGCCTCGTCCGGCGTGATGATCTTTGCATTGACGTAGATGGCGGCAATATCGGCCTTCTCCTTCGGCGTCGTGATTTCGTCATCAACCCACCCGAACTCCAGATCATCTGCACCGAAACGGTCTGAAATGATTGTGTCGAGCATGTCCTTGACCCAATTCTTCATCGGGTCGAGACCTTCAGCCAGCGATTGCTGGCGGGACGTGTCTGCAACAGCGCGATTGACCTGGGCGACAAACGGAGTCGGCTCGATGGAGAACGCAAAGCACACCACGCGAGCAAGCCACTCGTCGTACATGTCTTTCAGCGGCGGCTGTTTGATCTCGACGGGCTTCGCGCCCTCTGGAATGAATCGACCGTAGTGCTTGGTCTGGCCTTGCGTGACGGTATCCCACCACAGCTGGAATTGCTTGATCTGGTCCGGATTCCATTCCTTCGGTACCGAGAACAGCAGGTTCGGGACATTGCCATCAACGTAATAGCCGAGCTGATCAGCCTGTCGGCGCAAAGCGATGTTGATCGTGACGATGATCTGCTCGACCGGAGAGAAGCCATAGACCTTGTTGGTCCGTGGATTGCGCGGCATGTAGAGCAGTTCATCGCGGCTGTAGTTGATGGCCGGCACGCCCTTGAGAATCTGTTGATACGCGGGATCCGGGGGCAACGGGGTGCGGCCGTGGTCGTCGAGCACGCGCTTTATCGTCGCGCCGTCGATAGGCTCAAGTGCGTACAGCTGGCCACCGAGTGTCTGGCGCGGGTAGATGGTGGCCGCATCAATGACCAGCATGTCTTCAAGGAGCATGCGAAGCCAGGTCTTCCACGAATGCTCCCGATCTGGCTTCTTGAAGAACTTGGTCAGTTCATCGCACCGGGCATCTGGCTTAGCCTTTTCGTCCTTCGGCTTGATGTGCCACTTCAGCTTCTCCATCTGATCTTTGCGGGTTTCGATCACAAGCCGCAGGATGTCGTAATTGTCGGCCAGCGCTCGCATCTGGTCGAACGTGACAGCCTCGCCGGTACGCGGGCGCGTCTGGGTATTGAAGCCAACCTGAAAATCGAACTGGCGACCGATGACGGACTGCTTCTGCTCTTCCGGAACCATCTCCGGCAGCGGGTCCATCGGCCCAAACCAGTCCGGAGCCTTGCCTGTGATCGCCAGGCGCAGGCCAGCAGCCACTCGCGCAACGACGCCCGGCTCAATTGGGGTTTTGGTTGGTTGGGTCATTGGTCTTTGCCTGCTGTGCCTGCTGGGCCATTTGCTGCATGTAATCCAGCATGCCGAAATTGTTGATGTTCAGTTCGTCGAAGGCGTCCGATCCGGCGTCGACTTGGTCATCGTGCGAGCCGTTCGGGAACACTCGCTTTTCGCTGATCACCGCATCGTTCCACTCGGCACGCAGCATCATCACGTTGCCGACATTCACCTGTGCAGCGAACGGTTCGGCGCGCAACACCTTGTCACCAGATATCGGTTTTGCCGTGACAGTGAATCCGGCCAGAAGCTTCGTGAAGTTCGCGGCCTGTGACTTTCCTGCCTGTCCAGGATCTTGCGGGATGCGAACCCGAACCCCGGAGCCGTCGCGCTTTGCCGTATTGAGCAGTGCAGCCTCGACTGTTTCTGGGCCTCCGCGCAACCTGACAATGTCGGCGATGATCCAGCGGCCTGAAGGAGTGGCGCCAAGCTTGTACCCGACAGTCCAGTCTGGATCTTTGCCGGGCTCTTCGATGCTGGCGGCAAAGTCCCACGCCCGAACAAACCGAGTGTCTGCCGGGATGGCATCGACCACCTCGATCTTGTCCGGCTTGAAAATGTTGCCCTCGGGCGGCGCCGGCTTCTGCCCATACTGCCCGGCGAAGGTGTAGGGCGCAGCCTGTCGCATCCTTTGCAACATCTCGATGCTGTGCTTCTCTGGCCATAGCGCCGTGCCGTCCTCCTGAATCGCGGGGAGAACAACGCTTTCCCATTCTTCGCCGTTGCCGCCACCAAGTAGCCAGCCGGCCAGGTCTTTCTCATGCAGGCGCTGCATGATGAGGATGATCGGCGTCTTGTCAGGACTGTTCTTCCGGCTCTCGACTGTGTTTTGAAACCAGTCTATGACGTTCTGGCGCATTACCTCGCTGCGCGCCTCGTCGGCCTTGTGCGGATCATCGATGATGATGGCGCCGCCGAATTTGTCCCGATCCTTGCCGGCGCCGAAGCCGGTCATGGTTCCATCAACACCGGCCGTGTACATCACGCCACCGGCTGTCGTTGTCCAGTGGCTTTTCGCCTCGCTCAACAGAGCGGTGGCAGGGAATATCTCCCGGTAAGCCTCATGCTGCAACAGACCGCGCACAGCAACGCTGTTGTTCGTTGCCAGCGTACCCGAGTAGCTGGTGTGGATGAACTCAGCATCCGGCACCTTGCCGAAGCACCACGCGATGAAATTAACCACCGCCAGTTCGGTTTTCGAGTATCTGGGCGGGATGTTGATAATCAGTCGCTTGCACTCGCCGCGATACACCCGCATCAGCGCATCACAGATGATCTGATGATGTCGCGCCCGCTTCCAGATGTAGCCCTTTCGCTGCATGAACATCCAGCGCGAGAAATCGTAAAGGTCTTCCCGAGAATGGCCGATGGCCGCCAGTCGCTCCGCTGCGCTAAAACTTGTCTCGGACATTTCGGACGGCCTCCGCCAATTCCTCGGGGGTCACCGTGGCCTGCATGATTGGCCCGCCGTCCTTGCCGGTGAGCTCGACCTTGTCCTTGAACATGCCGAGGTGCCGGCCAATATCTACCAAGGCAGCACGCTTGTCGTGCAGCTTTACCTTAAGTCCTTCTCGACCCTGAGAGACCTCGGAAATTGCTGCGGCGGTGCTGTCGTCAATTTCGTCGGCGGCCTTCAGGCACAAGCCGTGATAAACCTCGACCATCTTTTCGGATCCCGCGCCGTCATCGCCGCCGCTTGCATTGATCCGAATCTCGGTATTGCCCCACTGAACGACCTTGCGAATATCGGCAAATCCGATCTTTGCCAATTCGGCAAGCACCTTGTCCTGGGTGATCTCGGTGCGCTTCTCGCGATCTTTCATGCGCTCAGTGAGCAATGTCTGAACACTAACATTTGCTAACAGGCGGGCGCCTTGCTCGTTTGCTGTTTTCGCTGAATATCCAGCCCGAATTGCCGCTTGCGTGGCGTTCAGGTCGATCAGGTATTCATCCACGAAGCGGCGCTGCTTTGCATTGAGCGCCATGGTCAAACCTCAGAATAAAAAACGCCCGCAATCGTCTGAAACCGAGGCGGGCAAAGCACCAACAAGGAAAGGTGCTGGAGAGAGATGGCCGGATACAGCGTCCCGGGGCCGTGTTGCCGCGCCTTGTGAGCGCGCCGGCTGATGTACTGGCCCGTAATGTGGGCCTGAATTGTCGCGTTCGTTGGCTGATTTACCCGCTAAGAGGATGCCACCCTCAACTACGCGCTACCTGCTGGATAACCGGGATTGCCGTCTATCCGTCATTGGCCTGCTCCGCGCTAAGTCGGTATTCGGAGATTGCCCAATTCGGACTACCACGCTGTTCTGTGGCATCGGGCCGCCGTCGAAAGGAGGTCACACTGTCCAACATGGAAGGCGGCTGTGCGCTCCACCGGGAATCCCCAGCGGCAACCGCCTTGCGTCTTGAACAGGCAACAAAAAACCCGCTTTGCTTTCGCTTGGCGGGTTCTCTGCGTAGCAATGCTACGGTATATAAAACAGCTTAAATCAAGGGGGCAAATTCCGCAAGCGTTTTGAGATCACCTTGGAACGCTGTGGAATCATTGAACAATACCAGCCTCTTGCAGCTTCCCGTCGATGATCGTCTGCGCCCGGCTCTCGATCTCGCGCAAACGTTCCTTTGACCTGCGCCAGCGCCTGGTCATCGTATCTGCCGACAAGTCGAACTGATCGCACAGGTTCGAAAGCTGATACGGCTTGCCGTTTTCGTCCGGGATCCTGAAGTATCGACAGATGAGCGCGAGCACCATGCGTCGATTGTGCGCACCGGTACCAAGCGCTGGCATGACGAATTGAACCATGGCATTCGCGCCCACCACGGCATTGTTTCTGACCAGTTCATTCCGGGCCAGAATCGCGGCGTGGTACTGGTCATCAAGCATCTCGACGTGCCGTTTGATGGTGCCTGCGACAGCGGCGCCGTCGAGTCCGATCAGACCACGTCCGCTACCGCTGCCTGATCCTTTCATCAGCTTGGCCATGGCGGTCATGGCGTACTGCTGACTGCTGTAGGCGTAGGCAAACCGGCATGCTTCGTGGCCTGATCTGAACAGCGGATCCATATCGTCTCGCTTCATTCCGCCTCCCGATAGAGCGTGCATTTCCCTTTTCGACCGACCTTCCGGCCGCGGCTGCAGCTGGTGATGATGCGGTCTCCGCTGGCGTCGAAGTTCAGATGCGCACAGCCCTTGCAGCCCTTGACGCGGTTCTCTACGGCGTTTTCCTTGGTGATCAGGACGTCGAGCGGGTCGCGGTATTTGTGGGCGGGTAGGATGGTCATTTTCCACTCTCCGAGAGGCCGGAAAACGAAAGAACCTCAACCCAGTAATAACCATCGCCTTTGCTCGGACCAATCAGTCCGGCGTTGCTTGGGTGAGGATCGTGGATTACGGCGTCGTCCTGGCAAATGACCACATGATTGACACCGCGCGGGCTTTCGCCAACGAGCATGTACGGAACACCTGGATTCATTCCGCCAACCGACCGAAGAACAGAGTCGATATCCGTGTCGAATGGAATTGCAAACAGCGAAAGGCCTCGCGGAGCAAGAAACTCGCGAAGCCGCGCATTGAACACTTCGCTGCTTGGATCACCGTCCAGAAAATGCGGAACCTGTTGCACGTCAAGGCTAAGAATTGACGCGATGGCCGCCCGTTGGCAGTCGCCATATTTCCCGTTTGAAGGATCGTGAAGAATGGTTTGCTTTTGCAATTTCACAGCGCCTCCACCTTCACGAAAGCCCGCGCCGTGTCCGCGTAGCGCTTGATCACCGTCACATCGACCGCCTGCTTGTCGTCCTTGAATACAATCTCGTTGCAGGCATCCATGATCCCCTTCAGGACGTTGTCGACGTCGGGCTTGCTGGTCGGGAACACGGTACCGGCCAATGCCTCGCGCTGCTTCTTCTGGCTCCAACTGGCGGGCGGTGTGACGAACAGGGCGATCTCAACGGCAACGGCGCCCTCAAAAAGCTGGTGGCCCTGCATTGCTTCCTCGGCTTTTACCTTGACCAGGTTTTCGTAGCTTGCGGTCTTTTCCGGGGTGTAGGTCGTGACGAAGTTGCCACGGCGGGCAAACTTCGGGCGCCCCTTGCCGACAGGCGTTCCGGGCACAATGAATGCGATGGTTGTCATTTTGTTTTTTTCTCCTTTTGCTGTGGCAATGCGTTCAAATTTGGCCAGCGCTTAAACCCTGGACGTTGATCCGGATCGGACTTGTCTGGGCGATAGCCTTCGCAGCGGCGCGGAATATTTCGGTCTGGCTCGTAGGTTCGACTGGCGACAATCTCTCCCCGGCGCGCAGCCATGCATGGGCCGTAGCTGCCGATCTGGGTGCATGTGGCACACGTCCGGCGGTCGTCGATGTCGGAGACCATGGGCAGAGGCATTTCAAACCTTCTCCCCTGCGTCGATGCGGGCCTTGCGTACCTGATCCTCGGTGACGCCAGCTTCGGCGAAGACTCGAGCCTTGAACTGGTAGAACTGCTCTCCGGAGCGTTGCGAGATTCCCAACTCGACGGCCTTGGCCTCAATGCCTGGTGATGTCATGAACCACTGCTTCGGAGGTGGTAGCTTGCCGATTGCGCTGGTACCTGTGACTGGCTTCAAAACCTTGGCGACAAAGACGTCGAGGAATCCGGCGTTGATCGGGGAGACGTCGCCATTGGTGTCTCGATCACTGACGGCCCACTCGTAGGCGAGGGAAAGCTGGTCGTCGGAAATACCAGCATCAGCCCAAGCCTGTAGGCGAGGATCGTGTGGCTGAACTGTCGCCATCTTGCCCCGGTTTTTTTCCCATGCCCTGATTGCCACAGCGAAGCGAGCAGCGGCGCTCAGTTCTTCGCCTGTGCCCACTACGGTTAAATCGCTGCTGCTCGCTATAGGTTTTGTTAACTGGGGATTGGGGACTGGGGACTGGGTACACGTGTTGTCACGCGTGACAGGTTGTGACATAACGCGTGACAGTTCCGCTTGTAACTGCTCTGTTGTCGCGTTCCATGGCATGTTCACGCCACGGTTTGTCAGTTCCTCAAACATGGCCTTGCGGCGTTCCCGTGCCTTGCGCTGGCGCTCCTTGGCGTTTTCCTTTTTTTCCTCGGCGGCCGGCTGCTTGTCGAAATACTTGGAAAGTTCGACATCGCAACGCGATTGATGCCAGCCGTCATCTTTCAACTCAAAGAATTCGTCGAGTACATAATCAACAGCGGCACGCTCGTCCTTGCTTTGCGCCCTGGCCAGCTTTTGGCAGGCCTTTCTATCAGCAGGCAGTGGCATCTCTCGGGTGTAATAAGCGTCGATCAGCCGGCGATAGGCCGAGTCCTCGAGCATGGAGAGGTGCGCCGTGTCTTTGATGTAATCGCCGATATGGTGCTCGTAGTAGTTCAAGCTGCCCTCCGTGTGATTGCCATCTCGCCGAACAGATCAAGCTGTACGGATGCTTGTTGGCGTTCAACCGCGATGCGTCGCCGGCAGTTTGCGGCCCACTCCAAGAGCACGAACGAGAAGCTGCGATGACGACGCGTGAAGTGTCTCGACTGAGCGAGATAGACGCGGGCTGTGTGGATGTTGGCGGCGCGTGTCACGAAACCCTCCGCGGGCTATGGCACATCACGCAGGTAAATTTCCCGCTCTTGCTGTACTTTCCGCTTGCGGCTGTCCGCGTTTTTCCGCAGACATGGCAGCGATCACGTGCCGGTATTGTCGTAATGCACGGCATTGAATCAGGCCTGGCATTGCGCTCGCGCTGGCGGTCCTGCGCGTAGGGTAGCGACGGGTGGTAGAGGTCGGTCATGCTGCCTCCTGTTCCATCTCGAAATCGAACAGACTCGGCATGCTGAATTCACGCTCGGCTGATTTAAGGTACTGCACGCCGTCGAAGAAGTAGGCCGTGTTCAGTTCGCTGGCCTGACCACGGCGCCCCTTCAGGATGGCCCGGTAAGGAACGGTCATCAGGCCGCCGAATGGGTCATAGACCAGTTCATCTTTGTTGCTGTAGCGCTCAATCAGGCGATCAACGATGTCGAACTGCAGCGGACAAACGTGGTTTTGAAGCCCACGCTGCGTCTGGTTGCCGTTGAGCGTGATCATCCGATTGACGTTGTGCCAGACGGCATCGTCATGGCTTCCCGGCGCCAGGCTCATGAATGTCGAAGGCAACGCTCCGCGGGCTTCCAGTTCCTCTCCGATCTTGACGTGGAAATCGTAGTCATAGACGTTCTGAAGGCTGTACTCGGTGAAGGCCTTGGCCAGTTTGTCCGGGCCAAGCTGGGACAATTCTTCAGCAGTGATCTGTCGATTACCTGACGAGCGCCAGAAAGCATGCGCATCGACCTGCCAGCGCGCCCGGGTGTAATCGTCCTTGCTCTTCTTGACCGGATCATCGGCATATCCCCGGCTGCGGTCGCTCTGTGGCTTGCGAAACAGCAAGACATACTCCGGCGAGCCGACACCCATCTTCGTGCCGTCCTTGCACTGCTCCGACCATCCCAGGCGGTAGGTCTGATTGTTTTCTCTGACCACGTCCGTGACGATGGTGATCATCCCCATGTAGTCGAACCCGTGTTTGCGGGCGTGCATGATGGCCTCGCAGTGAAACGGGCTGACAGTCGGGGCGCCGGCACCGGTCACATTGCCGAACAGGATCCGGTCTTTGACGTGACAGCAGTACAGCCGGCCGGGGTTGAGAATGCGCAGCAGTTCCGGGGTCAGAAAATCCATCTGTTCCCAAAAGTGATCGTTGTTCTCGGTGTGCCCGAAGTCGTTGTAGCTCGGCGTGTATTCGTAGTGATTGGCGAACGGGATCGAGGTGACGATCAGATCGACGTGGTTGTCCGGTTGCCGGCGAGCCTCGACCACACAGTCGTTATTCGCCACAGTGAATCGATCTCCTCGCACCTCGAGACGATCAACACCGATAGTTCTGGCCAGAACGTCCGCCATGGCGACGTTGTTCAGGCCGTGTTCCTTGATGATTGCGCTCATGTTGCTGACCATCTCCTCATGCTGTTTCCACTTGGCTTGCAGTGCCTTGACGATCTCGCGCTCGGCTTCCGAATGGATGATGTGAATTTCGACCTGCTGTGTTTGCAGGAACCGGTAGATGCGATGCACCGCCTGAATGAAGTCGTTGAAGCTGTAGTTGATGCCGAGGAAAACAGCCTTGTGGCAGTGCCGCTGGAAGTTGCAGCCGCTGCCGGCGATCTCCGGCTTGACCGACAGGTACTTGAACTTGCCGTCAGAGAAATCGACGATGGCTTGCTCCCGGTCGTCCAGATCCTGAGTGCCATAGACGCTTACTGCATCAGGGATGGCTCGTTTGATTTCGTGGCGCTCTGCCTCGAGGTGATGCCAGATCAGAAAATGACTGTCCGGGTCGTTGTCGAGGATCGTCTCCAAGCATTCGATGCGCGCCGGAAGGCTGTCTCGCTTCTCGGCTGCAGCTTCTTTTAGGCCAAGGGCGGCGTCCTTGAAGAGCAGACCCTGACCATCCTTCTCGCTGCCGGCATTGGTCAGATCGGTAAGCACTTCGTGGTAATGAACCTGCATCGGCGGCAAGTCATAACCGGTGTCGTCGAAGCCGAGGTCAGACGGCTTTTGCAGGAAGATTGCCCAGCTGTTCAGCCACAGCCAGAACTCGCGTTCCTTGTGCGGGTACAGCGTCAGGTTGTTGGCCTGAGTGCTGTCGCGCTGGAAGAAGCGCGTCAAGGCCTGCCCGGTGTCCATGATGCCGAGGAAGCCGGCGTAGTGGATCAGTTCCTTGTACCGGTTCGGGCTGGGCGTTGCCGTGGCCACGAACTTGAATTTCACGCCCGTGAAGAGCGGCAAGAATTCCTGATAGGTCTTGCTGCCGTAGCTGCGCAGCACACTGGCTTCGTCAAGGCTGACCACCGTGAAGATGTTCGGATCGAGCTTGCCGTCACGGATGCTTTCGTAGTTCGTCAGGTAGAAGTCCTGACCTTCGGTCATTTCTTCCGGCCGGCGGATGAATTCGAAATGCACACCGAGCATGGCGCCGTCGCGCTTAAATTCTTGCCTGACGCCAAGCGGACAGACGATCAACACCTTTCCGCCGGCCCGGTTCTGAACCAAGCGTGTAACCTCAATCTGCATCACGGACTTGCCGAGACCGAAGCTTGCGAAGATGGCGCGATTGCCGCCCTGCACAGCCCATTGAACGATCTTCCGTTGATGCGGTTTCAGAATCGGGTTGATTTCCGAGTCTTCGATATCGAAGCCGGCGAAGCTGGCCAGCTTGATCTTCTCGCGTAGAAATTTGATGTAGTCGATGTTTTCAGGCATGCTTACCCCGCTATTCGAATAGCAACCCGCCGGGCCTGCCAGGGCCACCAACGGCGGGTTTTTAACTTCCGGTTGGCGCGGAGTTGCCATTACTGGCCCTCTTTGCAATAAATCCGGAACGTCAGCGCCATCAGTTCTTCTACCGTTCGATGGATGTGCTGACTGACGTCGGTCAGATCGGCGCGCTCCTTGTGGTCGATTTCGCCGTCCGATACCGAATCATTGAACTTGATCGACAGCTGCCCAAGCTCTGCGTACAGTTGATTGAACTTGATCAGCAGTTCTTCGCGATCAATGCTGTCGTGCTCTGGCATCCGCATGAACACGCCACCCGATAGCTGAGCGACGGCTTCGGCAAAGAATGTCGTGCTGGAGGTGTGCTGCATCTGGATCGCGGTTTCGACCAGAAGCGACTGGCCCTTTCGCTCGTAAATGCGGTTCTCCAGGCACATGCGACTCATGCCGAGGGCGCCGGCCATGGCGTCCCATCCGCCCGGAAATGCCTTGATCATGCGTTGATAGGCTTGTTTCAGTTCCACAACAATCACCTCTCTCCTGTGGTTTGCTGGTTACCGAGCCGGCGCTACAGTGTCTTTGTCGACGAATTGATCGGGACAAAGAATCTGGACGTCAGTAAGGGAGCCAAAATGACTCAGCAGCTTTTTAGTCAGCGCCGTGGATGGCGTCTGAATTCCGCGCTCGATTCGGGATATGTTTCCCGTGTCGGAGCCAACCGCAGCAGCGACGAATTCAAGCGTTTGCTTTGCGGATTTGCGGGCGCGCTGAAGGGGTGTCATGCCGCAGCTGGGCCATTGTCATTGGACGCGATCGAACTACCGATCAGCGACTTCAGAAAAATATCCGGGTGCTCGATCTTTACGCTTGCCGGAATGCCTCGCGACATCCAGTTATTAACCCGCTGGACGCCACCTTTGCTCTTGTCGTACTTGAGCATCTCGGCAACTTTGGCCGGACCACCGAGGCCCTCGATAATTTCTTTGTCAGTTTTCATGGTCGATCCCTTTTGGGTGTTACCTACTAGGATCAATTAAACACCATGTTTAAACATACGTCAAACGTCACGTTTAACAACGACCTGTTTAGTTCGTTGAAAATTGACGACATGCACGAAACAACCAAACGACTCTACGAAGCGGCTTCCTTGTTGCAAAACACCAAGGGGCAATCCGCTGTTGCCAGGCTGATGAACAGATCGCCTCAGATTCTCAAGAACTGGGAGTCTCGCGGCGTTTCGAAGCAGGGAATGGTCGATGCCGAAAAGATCATTGGATGCAGATCGTCATGGATCGAATCCGGTGAAGGCGACATGGAAGACGGGGCGAACGCGCCTTTCTATGCCGCTTCGACGTTTCCAGAAGAGCGCCAATCCATCTTGATCGATACCCAAAATGAATCTATTGGCGCACAATCCAGACCCTTGTTAATCAGCTTAAGCGAGCACCCAGACTTACTTGCGGTGCCTCGCGTCAAATTCAAATTGTCAGCAGGCGTCAGCGGTTTCGCAATCGAACCAGAGAACGGCAATGGGAAACCGATCTTTTTCCGGAAAGATTGGTTCGAGATGAACAACTACCGGCCCGAGGCCCTGTTCGGGGTTCGAGTCTCTGGTGCCAGCATGGAGCCGGCCCTTTGGGATGGAGACTTGGTTGTTATCAACACGGCGGACATCAACCCGCATGACGGCGAGGCTTTCGCGCTGAACTACGAGGGTGAGTTGGTTATCAAGCGCATGCGTCGTGATGCCGGGGAATGGTGGGCAACCAGTGACAACTCTGATCAACGCAGGTTTGCCCCAAAGCGATGCACCGAAGGCGTGGTTATTATTGGACGCGTGATCTACAAGCAAAGCGAACGGATATGATCGTACAGACTGGATTAAAAAGAGTTTTCCATTTGTTTGATGGCGCCCGGACTATCGCTGTTGTCGCAAGCGTTGTTCTTTCAGGTTGCGCCTCCCACGGCGTAATGGTCAGTGAGCAACAAGTCCAGCAATTCAAACGAGGCGAAACTACCGAGGCTCAAGTCGTTGCGGCGCTTGGGCAACCGACAACGGTGACCTCCTATAACGGCCAGCGCATGATTGTTTATTCCGGCGCCCATGCTCAAGCTCGCCCAGCATCGTTCATCCCGTTCATCGGTCCATTTGTCGGCGGAGCCGATGTCAAAGCAAGCAGTGTGATTTTTCGCGTTACTGACGGAGTAGTGACCGACATCATCAGCTCGCAAACGGCTAGCGGAAGCGGGGCAGGATTTGCAGCAGGAACGCCAATAGAACAGATTAATGACCAACCACGACAACAGCAATAAACCTTACCAGGGAGGCTGTCCTGCAGCTTCGTCCAGATATGGCAGGTTGCTGGCTGGCTAAAAAAACAGGGGGGGTAAAGCGTGACGGAAAACGAATACAGAACAACTTTAATTGCTATCGACAAGGTCACTGAGGTTTTTATCAACTTCATTAAATACGGGTTTCCGTGTTGGGCAATGGTCCGCATCGTTGAGGCTGTTGCAGGCCAGGAAACGATCGTTAATGTGGCAATAAATTACTTTGCAAAAGGCGGTAATATATTTCCGTGGTCTGTGACAACGGCATCGCTCTGCTGGGCAGTAGGCGAGCGAAAGTTTAGGCAGCGAAAGATTGCCTCAATGTCCAAACACATTCATGATCTTGAGATACGTATTGACCCAGATAGGACAGGAAGTGGCTTGACAGATGATGGTCGAACACCATCTAATCAGAGGTTGTTGAAAGGAGGCCAAAAATGAACCATGAACTGTTTCAATTTCACGGGGCGGTCGTTCTTGCTTCTATCATCGCTCTGTTTGTTCTTTTCAATACGGCTTGGCAGAAGTTCGTTGTCGACGTTGTTAGACAGCGCGCTTTCGAGGCTCGAGATGCGGCTCTTTTATGGGCCCACGATACCGGGAAGATTCAGTCGCCAGAATATAAGGACTTCCGCGAGTTTATGAATGTTTCGATTCGCTACTTTGATGAAATGTCTTTGATAAAAATCATTGGCATGCTTGCAGTGCGGCGCCCTCGCGGGCTGCATATGAAGCACATGGAAGGCAGTTCGTTTCTGAATGACAGCCATCTGCGAAGAGAATTTAACAACGTCACCACGGCCATGACAGCTGGTCTTATCCTCCGATCTCCTGTTGGCATGGTTCTATTGATGCTCTTGACACCATTTTTCGTCCTGGTCTTCATCCTAAACAGCAGCACCAGCAAACGTACGGAAAAATTCGCATCACGAATACGCTCCGAGGTGCAGACGGACATCCTCATGGCCCACTGACCGAACACTCAGAAATCAAACCGCCTTCGGGCGGTTTTTTTACGTCCTTCCGTTTCATATCGGTTCGTGCACCAACAACCAACATGTCACTTACTGGAGATAGAGACATGTTTGATTTGCTGGTCACTGTTGTCGAATTTGTTCTTTGCATTGGTTCCATCGCCTTTTTTTGGTGGATATACCTGCTAGTGCTAACTACGTAGTCCCCCGCCTCAAGCCCGCCTAGCGCGGGCTTTTTTGTTCTCGCTGCAGCGCACACCGTATCGCCACATCGCACAAAAACAAAAAAGTTAAACAAAATGTTTGACCTTTGTTTAAACGTGGTGTTTAATTTCAATCGTGGATTGATTAAACAAGGAGCGAACCATGGACAACTGGCACTGGCAACAAACCTATCTTCGCGCTGACCCGTGGCCGAGCATCCCGTTTGCGCATGAGGTGCGGACTGATGCCGATGCAATGGTCGGCGTCGTCTGTGTCGCTGTCGTGATCCTCGTTTGGCTCTGCGGCGGGTTCTGAAATGACGACCGCCGAATTTCTCAACCGCCGGGCAGAACTTGACCAGCGCGACATGACAGCGATGGCGATCTACGCCGCGTTTGTCTCTGTTTGCGCTGTTGCTGTTCTGGCCGTTGCATGGGGGGTTATCTAATGGAAGAAGTCACCAGCACCGTAGCCGACCGCGCCCACAAGATGGCCGAAATGTGGGCGAACGATCCGGAGCGGCTTGCCGCCATGCTATCAACAAAGATGCGTCCGGACGAGTGGTTCGAAATCTGCGATCACCTGGCCAAGTCATTCGCTGCACTGACCGATAGCTCAGTGAGTACCGAGCAGACGGCGCGGGCATTATGGACGCACATGGCAATGATCCACGGGATTGTTGTCGAGCGCGTATTGATTCCGGTTGCCGAGCAACTTGCCCGTACTGACCACGACGAGGATACGTGGGCGCTTGGATGGTCACCGGTGCAAGTCGCCAATTCGGAGCGGAGGATTGCAGCATGAACGCGCCGCTTTCAGTCTGGCAACTCGACCGCCAAAAGTACATCGGCAGCAGCGACACCGCGGCAATTATTGGAATCAGCCCGTGGAAGACGCAGCTCGATGTCTATCTCGACAAGGTACAACCGCGCGTCGAAATCACCGACCCGGACAAGTTGCGCGTGCTGAATCGCGGCAAGCGCATGGAACCATACGTCATTGACCTTCTGGCCGAAGAAACCGGTCTGGAGATCATTCGTCGCGGCGAGCGTTACTTGGATCCGGAACACAACTTCCTGGCCGCAGAAATCGACGCCGAAGCCGCCAGCGGAGAGAACATCGAAATCAAGACGGTCAGCCCGTTCAAGGCCAAGGAATGGGGAGAAGAACAGTCTGACGAAATCCCTTTGCATTACGCCGCCCAGGCAATGCACGCAATGATGGTAACCGGCCGCGACATCTGCATATTCGGGGTGCTGATCGGTGCTGATGACTTCCGCCTTTACCGGATCGAGCGCGACGACATCACCATTTCCGCCATTCGCCATAAAGAAGTCGAATTCTGGCAGCGCATTCAGGACCGCAACCCACCAGAGCCGAGCAGCGTTTCCGACATCGCCAGGCTGTTCGGCACCGCCGATTCCGGTGCTGCCATCGAGGCCAACGAGCAAATACAGGCCGATTTACTTGCGCTCAAGTCGCTCAAAGCCGACGCCAAGAACCTGGAAAGCCTGATCGCCCTGCGAGAAGAGCGCATCAAGCTTTACATGGGCGACGCCGCGATTCTGACCATGAACGGAACGCCCGCCCTGACCTGGAAAGAGCAGCAATCAAAGCGTTTCGACCAGGCTGCCTTCAAAGCTGCAAACCCGGACCTCTACGAGCAATTCATCAAATCAACCGCCAGCCGGGTTTTCCGGCTCAAGTAACCAAGGAGCAATTCAATGTCAGCATCCAACGCCCTGCGCGCCGCCGCCACTGGCGAAAGCCAGAACCCCGTCACCGCATTCCGTGGCTTCCTAGAAAAGCAAAAATCTCAACTCGCCGCCGCACTGCCAAAGCATGTTCATCCGGACCGGATGATTCGCTTGGCCTGCACCGAGTTTTCAAAGAATAAGCTGCTCCAGAAGTGCACGCCGGCATCAGTTTTTGGCGCCATCATCCAGGCGTCGCAGCTTGGCCTAGAAATCGGAGTGCTCGGCCAGGCCTATCTGGTGCCATACAAAAACAATAAGGAACAGACCTACGAGGCGCAGTTCATCCCAGGCTATAAAGGCCTGATCTCTTTGGCTCGTCGCTCAGGCGAAGTGACCAGTATCGAAACGCACATCGTTTATGCCGGCGATAAGTTTGATCTTCGCCTTGGCCTCGATACGCACCTCGAACACGTTCCATTCCTGGAAGGCGACCGCGGCCAGCCGCGCCTGGTCTACGGCGTAGCAAAGTTCCGCGACGGCGGTCATCATTTCGAGTGGATGAGCATCGGCGACGTGAACAAAATTCGCCAGCGCTCAAAGTCGCGCGACAACGGTCCATGGGTAACGGACTACGAGCAGATGGTTCGCAAGACGCTCATTCGCCGCATGGCGAACTACCTTCCCATGTCTATCGAGCTACAGCAGGCTATCCAGATCAGCGATGCACACGATGATGGTAAGCGCGCAGCCATCGACGCGACCGGGTTTGTCGCGGTCGACGACGATGAGAACGTTGATTCCGAAACCGGAGAGATCACGCGCAGCAACGACAACGACCCCGACGACGCAGACCTGCGACAGCTTGAGCAGCAGACCGGCAACGGTGGCTTCCAGCCGACTGCCGAAGAAATCGCAGCAATCCGCGCCCGCGAAATGGCCGAGGCTCAAGGCGACCAGCAGCCGCAGCAGCGCCAGCGCCGCCAGCGCGGCGAAGGCCTGGGCATCGAGTAACGATCACGGGGCGAAAGCGGCGATCTCCTGATCCCCCACAACCGCGAGTAGCCCCACCTAAACCAAGGAACGAAAATGTGGCTCAAAAACCTCCAACTTTACCGTTTGCCAACGCCGTGGAATATCGACCTCGCCAAATTCGAGGAACAACTGGCGCGTGGCCACTTCGTGAAATGTCCGAGCAACCAGCCGATGAGTCGGGGTTGGGTGTCGCCGCGGCGTGACGGCGCACTGGTTTTTTCGCTTGATCGGCAATGGTTGATCGCGTTGTCTATCGAGCAGCGTCTGCTGCCGTCCTCGGTAATCAATGACGAACTCCGCGAACGTGCCGAGGCGATTGAGGCCCAACAGGGCTATTCGCCGGGCCGCAAGCAGTTGAAGGAAATGCGCGAACGCGTGACAGAAGAACTGATGCCGCGCGCCTTTACCAAAAAGCGCACGACTTTCGTCTGGATCGATCCGCAGAACGGCTGGTTCTGCGTCGATGCCAGCAGTCCGTCCAAGGCGGAAGAAGTCATCGAACATCTGCGTCACTGCCTTGATGATTTCCCGCTCACCATGCTGCACACCCAGATTTCGCCGCAAACGGCGATGGCTGATTGGCTGGCGGGCGGTGATGCGCCTGCCGGATTCACTATCGATCGCGACTGCGAATTGAAGGCGGTCGGCGAGGAAAAGGCGGCTGTACGTTATGTCCGGCACACGCTAGAAGGCGACGAGCCGAAGCAACACCTTGCAGGAGGAAAGTTGCCGACACGACTGGCGCTGACCTGGGATGACCGAATTTCCTTCGTGTTGACCGAACGTATGGAAATCAAACGCCTCGCCTTCCTGGACTTGCTCAAGGAAGAAGCCGAAAAGAATGCAGAACATGCCGACGAGCAGTTCGACGCCGACTTTGCTCTGATGACCGGCGAACTGTCGCGCTTCCTGCCGCAGTTGATCAAAGCGCTGGGCGGAGAAGTAAAGGAGCAACAATGAAAATTCAATCCATCCAGACCAGCAACTTCCTCGGCGCTCGCTCCGTTGATCTCAAGCTGTCAAAGACCGTCGCCATGATCTCCGGGAAGAACGGATCAGGAAAGTCCAGCCTGCAAGAAGCCGTCCGCATGGCTCTGACCGGTGAGCCGGTTCGCGTCCAGCACAAGAAGGACTACGGCGCACTGATCACCGAAGGACAGGAATCGGGATTTGCCAGCGTCAGCACTGCAGACCTTGGCGACTTCGCAATCGTGCTGCCGTCCGGCAAGGGTAATCACTGCGACATTGCCGCCCTGCCCTACATCCTCGATGCCCAGCGCTTCGCCAGCCTCGACGACAACGCCCGACGTTCGTTCCTCTTCGGGTTGATGGGCGTCAAGCTCGACGGCCCGGCCATCAAGCTGAGGCTGGTCGCCACAGAAACGCCGGATGGGGCAACGTGGAAGGCACGCGGCTGTGACGCCGGTAAGGTCGAGCAGATCGCCCCGATTCTCCGCGCCGGATTCGATGCCGCAGCGAAGGAAGCCGCAAACAAGGCCCGTGATGCCAAAGCCGGTTACAAGACGGCAACCGGTGGCGACACATGGGGCAAGGAGAAGGGCGGCAAGTGGCAACCGGCCGCGCTGCCTGATGGTGCTGATCGAGCGGCGGCAAAGGTTGAAAGCATCGCCGCAAGCCTGACCGAAACGAATGCAGCCCTCGCATCCGCCAATCAGGAACTCGGTGCAGCCAAGGCAGAACAGCGCCGGCAGCAGAGCATCGAGACGCGGCGCATGGAACTGCACGAACAGGCCGGCATGACCGATCGGATCAAGGCCAAGCTGGAAAAGGACACGGCAGAACTGGCGGAATGGGAAAAGAAGGTCGCAGATTGCCGAGCCCGAGCCGGCGGCAAACCGAACCCGAAGGCGCCTGGCGAGTTCCTGCTGCGCGGGCTGGCCAGCGTAACTACTGATTTTTTGGCGCTTACCTGCGAATACTCGGAGGTGAATTGGCCGGATGAATTGATCAACCGGGCAGCTGCGCATATTGGCGAGTACAAGAAGCTACACGGCGAACCAGTCAAGGAACAAGCCAAGGCTGACCCGGAAGCCGCCGCAAAGCTTCCGGAGTACGAGAACGCACTGGCCCTGCTGCAGAGCTCTGTCGCCAACGGCAATCGCGATCTCGAAGCAGCGAAGGCCGCTGCTATCGAACTGGCGGCAATCGACAATGGTGCAGCGACGGCAAATGTCGACGCACTTGAAAAGAAGGTTTCCGACCTGACCGAAACGCGCAACAACTGGCAAGCGGACCTTGCGAAATACCGAGAGATCGCCGACCAGTACGCACGCCGGAAGGTACTGATTGACCAGGTGGCCAAGCTGCACGCCGACATTCTGGCCTGGACAGACATCGCTGACGCGCTGTCGCCTGATGGCATCCCGTCCGAATTGCTGTCCGAAGCGCTGGGCCCGATCAACGCCAGGCTGTTTGCCTCTGCCGGATTTGCCGAGTGGGAAGTTGTCGCCATCGGCGCCGACATGTCGATTTCCTACGGCGACCGTGACTACGCCCTGATCAGCGAGTCTCAACAATGGAGAGTCGACGCCATGATCGCCGAGGCCGTCTCGCACATCTCTGGCGTCAAGTTGCTTGTTCTCGACCGCTTCGATGTACTGGACATGAAGGGCCGCGAAGACCTGATGTATTGGCTCGACGGCATGGCCGATGACGGCGAAATCGACACCGCTCTGATCTTAGGCACGCTCAAGGCATTGCCGGCTCAGTTCCTGCCGAACACCGAGGGATTTTGGATCGATGGCGGAACTGCCGGATCCATCAAGGAGGCGGCATGAGCTCTTCCGACATTTCGTGGCCAATGGTTCATCGCATCGAAGAAGCGGCATCAAAAATGAACCAAGCCGCCGACCGTATGGAATTCGCTGCGCAGCGCATCGCTGTGTTGCTTGAAGACGGTTACGGCGGCAACGGACCTCGCCTTATCGAACTGCTCGAAACAATGAATTTGCCAACGAAAGAATCTTGACCATGGACTCAACAAACCTGAAAACCAAAATCCGCGCTCACCTGGCAACGGCAAACGAAGCGACTGCGGGCCAGATCAGCAAAGCGCTTGGCTTGACGAGTACGCCGTCGCTTGTAATCAGCGCCCTGGGCGAGATGCGTACCGATGCCGAAGTCGAATGCGAAAAAAAGAAGGGCAAGGGCAACGAGTATTGGTACTGGCTGACGAAGGCCAGCGGCACGACCGCGAAAGATCCTGTTGTCAGGAAGTCAGTCATTACGCCCGTCCCTGTCGCCAAAACTCCGGAATCATCGCCGGTTGAGCAGCAGGTATCGCAGGGCTTGGAAATGTACAACCTGCGGAAGCAGCTGAAGCTTGCTGAGGAAATGCGGGATTCTCACTTTGCGAGCGCCGAGGCTGCAACCGGACGCGCAGCCGATTTGCTCAATCAGCTTCGCGCTGTCGAGAACAACCGGGAATCCATCAAAGCACAGCTTGACGATCTGTCTTTGCAACTCAACAAAGCGCAGGAAACCATTCACTCGATGGAACTGGAAGCCCTGCAAGCGAAGAGCGTCACGGAAGCGGCAGTGGGCTACATCGTGCGCGTTGTCGGCCGCAAGCCTCGCATCTGCATCAAGCCGGAAAACGCACGTAATGCGGCCCTGTCCAGCGCTCGGGCGCATGGCCGGGCGGATGTTCTCGCCTTGGTGCCGGTGGGTAAGGCTGTGCGGGGCGCTGTGTTCAAGGAGGCGGCATGAAACTCAATATCAAGAAGCTTCACCCGGACGCCATCATTCCGAAGTATGCGACGGATGGTGCGGCGTGCTTTGACCTCCATGCGCTTCCGGGGAATAAACGAACATTCCTGTTTCCGGATATGCCGACCCTCTTCAGAACCGGCTTGTCTTTTGAGGTTCCCGAAGGCTGGGTGATGCTGATCTTCTCACGCAGCGGACACGGCTTCAAGGACAGCATCCGTCTATCGAATTGCACAGGCGTAATTGACAGCGACTACCGTGGCGAGGTGATGGTGCGACTGGTGCGTGACCTGCAAGACCATGACCGTCCGGTAACGATTGATGATGGCGACCGCATCGCCCAGGCCATGTTGGTGCAGATCCCGCGGGTTGAAATGATCGAGGTTGATGAACTTACCGAAACCGTGCGCGGCGCCGGAGGATTCGGAAGCACTGGATCGAAGGCGGTAGAAGCATGAGCGACAAAACCGGAATCGAATGGACTGACGCAACGTGGAACCCGGTGACGGGCTGCGCAAAGGTCAGCCAGGGCTGCAAGCACTGCTATGCCGAACGTGAATGGCCGCGCATGACTAGGCTGGTGCCGGCCTACGCCGGGCGGGAATTTACCGACGTTCGGACGCACGCCGACCGACTCGATCAGCCTATCCGCTGGGCGAAACGCCGCATGATCTTCGTGAATTCCATGTCCGACCTGTTCCACCCGGAAGTGCCCTATGACTTCATCGACAGCGTATTCGGCGTCATGTGGGCGTGCCTGTACGGCCGCAACGAACAGAATGGCCATATTTTTCAGGTGCTGACGAAGCGCGCCGACCGCATGCGCGACTACTTCAGGACTGACCGGCGCGAAGCATGGGCGCGGTCAGCAGTGCATCACGGCGGCGGCACCGACCCTGACGGCATCTTTGATCAGGTCATGGATTTCAATGGGCCGCACCCGCGCATCTGGCTCGGCGTATCCGTAGAGGATCAAGCCGCAGCAGACGAGCGCATTCCTCTGCTACTCGACACGCCGGCCGCCGTCCGCTGGATCAGCGCCGAGCCGCTGCTTGGGCCTGTGCGACTGAGCGGATTGTTTGGCCTGATAACCGACGACGAGGATGTTCGAATCAATGCGCTCGAGGGGACATTCATCACAAGCCGCTACCAAGAAGATGAAACGCCTCTTGGCGCAAAACTCGATTGGGTCGTCGTCGGCGGCGAGTCCGGCCCCAAGGCGCGGCCGATGCATCCTCAATGGGCGCGCAGCCTTCGAGACCAGTGCGCAGAGGCCGGCGTTCCGTTTCTGTTCAAGCAATGGGGCGAGTGGACGGAAGAAGACCCCGGAGAAACAGCGCACAAAGATTGCGCTGGCGTATGGCCGGCTGGCGACGTGGCTCTTTGCTCCGAAGGCTATAAACCTCCGTTTGACACGATGGAACGCCTCAATGAGTCCGGAGGTGTTCGCCTCGATGGCTCAACGCTCATGTTCAATGTCGGGAAAAAGCGTGCCGGCCGACTGCTCGACGGCGTTCAGCACGACGGGTATCCGGAGAGCGATCAATGAACCACGGAACATGCATTCACTACAACGGTATTGACATGGGACCGCGCTATAAGGACGCCTGCTGCAAAGCTGGTGTCAATTTCTTCAAAACTTTCGATGGGCGCCGAGTTGGAATGTTTTTACGCATGCCTTGCGTCGAATTTCGAGAACTTCCGGCGCATGGCCGCGGAACTGTCATCGATCCTGGCATGCCGACAATCCGAAAGGAAATCGATCATAAGGGCGAGTCGGTTATCAAATGCCATCATCGCCAGGAGCCTACCGAAGAACAGGTTCAGGAGCATCGTCGAGATCAGGATGAATGGATTAAAAAGTCCGTAGCTGCATTGCGTGTCGCTTCGGAATGGCGCGCCGTTCCTAAGCCATCAGAAGACCGTGCAGAGATTGTCGAGTGCCCGATTTGCCACGGAAGGCTTCACTTGGGCCAGTCGTCCTACAACGGCCATGTTTCCGGAAAGTGCGAGACAGGCGGGTGCGTGGAGTTTATTGAATGAGCCTTCCCTACGAAAACGCCACCAGTGGCGACAAGGCCATCGGCGAAATGCAGAAGATTCTTCGTGGCTTCGGATGCCAGAAGTTCGGCTACATGATCGACGACGGAGAAGGTTCTCTTCTCGTCCAGTTCGAGTATCGCGGCCGGCAGGTTTCGGTCAAAGCCTCGATGTCCGGATACGCCGCTGCGTGGCTCAAGGAACACCCATACAGCAACCGGATGAAGAAGACGGCAAAGCAGCACGAAGCCGAGGCAATGCAAGTGGCAAGCATCGCCGTCTTCTCAATCCTGCGCGACTGGATCAAGGGTCAGATCATGGCCATCGAAACAGGAATCCTGTCGTTTGAAGGCGCGTTCCTTGGCCAGCTGATGCTACCGAGCGGGAAAACCGTTCTTGAAACCGTGGAGGAAAAAAAGATGCTGACAAAACAAGTCGGGAGCGACAAATGACCACACCAACCAGGCCACCGGCATTGAAGTTGTTGCCTTGCCCATTTTGCGGAGGGCACGCAGAGCACGACTCGACTTCTTCATTTCGTGAATTTGTGAGCGGGAAAATATCTAGACAAGTAACCATCTATTGCGAAAGCTGTACTGCGTCGATAACGGTTTGCGTTCCTGATGTTCCTGACATCACTATCGAACAAGTTGCCGATATGTGGAATCAGAGAACGGAATCACGAGACGACCTCGAAGCCACAATCGAACAACTCCGTTCCGAACTCGCCGGCGAGAAAGCAGCGGCGCTGAACTACCGGGCTGATGCGATCAGCGCCGGAAAGATGCTTGATGACGCGCAAGAGATTGCCGAACAAGTCACCGCCGCTGCTGAGCTGCTTAAAACGCAGCGCGACGAACTGCTGGAGGGGCTTAATCGCATCGCGTCGCTTTCCAATAAACATCCAAAAGATCCGATTGCCTGCGCAAACGAGGCAAAGATAATAGCTGACGCATCAATCGCCAGCGTGAAAGGCGGTGCAGCATGATGCCCCGCCGCAGTACGACATTTCAAAGGAGGCCGCGTAATGGCATCAGTCAATAAATGGATCGGCATCGGCAACCTCGGCCGCGATCCGGAAACACGCTACACCGCGAGCGGCGAGGCAATCTGCAATTTCTCAATCGCCTGCAGCGAGTCCTGGAAGGACAAGCAGACCGGCGAGAAGAAGGAGCAAACCGAATGGGTACGCATCTCGTTCTTCGGCAAGCTGGCAGAGGTCTGCGACAAGTACCTGAAAAAGGGTTCGCAGGTTTATATCGAAGGCAGCATCCGTACCCGCAAGTGGACGGACAAGGATGGCGTTGAAAAATACACAACAGAGATTCGCGGCGACGAAATGAAGATGCTCGGCGGTCGGCAGGATAGCGGACAGAGCGCACCGGCAAGTGATTACGCGCCGGCACCAAGACGCCCGGCCCCCAGCAATAAACCAAAGCCGTCATTTGATGACCTGGGCGACGACATCCCGTTCGCAGATTGTTCCGTCGAATCTGACATTATCGGGCGCAGGATGGCCCGCAGACTTGGAAAGGCCTGCCATGAACATCAATGAACGAATCATCCGCATGCCAGAAGTCGAAAGCACTGTCGGCCTGAGCGCGGCAACGATTTACCGTCTCATCAAGACCGGAGAATTCCCAAAACAGGTGAAACTCGGCAAACATGCATCCGGCTGGCTTCTGTCTGAAGTTCAGGCGTGGATTCAAAAAAAGGCTGGGCATCCGGCAAACGACAACCAAAGCAAAATTGCTGCATGACTATCAAAGGGCCAGAAATGGCCCTTTATCGTTTCTTGCCCCTGCTTTATTGACAGGCGATAATGAAGGGCTTGCAGAACCGCAGTTTTCTTTGTCGTTATTGCCTACAAATTAGGCAGCGACACAAAAACCGGATAAGCAGCCGGATAAGATTTCCAGAAGTCGGCGCTATGAGCCAATAAAATCAACAGGATATGCCAGATATGCTTCTGATGATCGATAACTGCGATGCAGGAATCACCGGACCTCACTCAAGCTCACCAG
>CAZOWA010000008.1:0-107056 GCA_964583695.1 uncultured Dechloromonas sp. | reverse complement strand
CCTTCTTTTCCATCGTCGCGATGTCGGCTTCGGCGACGCCGCCCTTCTTGCATTCTTCGATGAAGGCGGCAAGTTCGGGGTTGTTCGCGGCGGCTTTGGTGGCCAGCGGGTGTTCGGCGGCGACGGCGACGAAGGTGACGCCCATGATGGTGTCGGCGCGGGTGGTGAACACCCACAGCTTTTCGTCCGGGTTATCCGCCAGCGGGAAGGCGAAGCGCACGCCGGTGCTCTTGCCGATCCAGTTCTTCTGCATCAGGCGCACCTGCTCGGGCCAGCCCGGCAGGTTGTCGAGTTCGGTCAGCAGTTCGTCGGCGTAGGCGGTGATCTTCATGTAATACATGGGGATCTCGCGCTTCTCGATCAGCGCGCCGGAGCGCCAGCCGCGCCCGTCGATGACCTGTTCGTTAGCGAGCACGGTGTGATCGACCGGGTCCCAGTTCACGGTGCCGAGCTTCTTGTAAACGAGGCCCTTTTCGAAGAGGCGGGTGAACAGCCATTGCTCCCAGCGGTAATACTCGGGCGTGCAGGTGGCGAATTCGCGTTCCCAGTCGATGGCGAAGCCGAGCGACTTGAGCTGCTGGCGCATGTAGTCGATGTTGGAATAGGTCCAGCCGGCCGGCGGCACGTTGTTCTGCAGCGCGGCGTTTTCGGCGGGCATGCCGAAGGCGTCCCAGCCCATCGGTTGCAGGACGTTGTAGCCCTGCATCTTGTGGAAACGCGACAGCACGTCGCCGATGGTATAGTTTCTCACATGCCCCATGTGCAGCTTGCCCGAGGGGTAAGGGAACATCGACAGGCAGTAGTATTTCGGCTTGGTGGCGTCTTCAACGGCACGGGCAGCGCCGGTTTTGTCCCAGTGTTGTTGGGCGGTGCGCTCGATGTCGGCTGGCGTGTATTTGTCCTGCATGGGCATAGGTTGTTCGCTTGCTGTCAAACATTGTTGAGTAACTTTGAATTATACCGGCTGCAGCCAGATGGAGAGGCGATGAGGACAAAACGGCTTGTTGCAATGATGGTTTTTTCGCTTTCGGGTGCGTTTTCCGCGATTGCGGCTCCCAACGCGCTTGTTGACGTGGTTCAGTCGCCGGCCTGGGTGGAACGCCTGGAGCGAAGGCTGCCTCTGGCACCGGGGATGACGCTGGAGAATCGCGACCGTATCGTGACAGGGGCGGGGGCTCGAGTCATCGTTCAGTTGGCTGATGGAAGCTCGGTCAAGCTGGGTGAGAACGCCAATGTTTCGGTCAATGCGATGAAGCAGGAAAATGGGCGGAGTCGGGGCGGTACTTTTAACGCTGCCCTTGATGTTGCCAAAGGGGCTTTTCGGTTAACTACCGATATTTTCCGCAAATATCAGCAGCAGCGTGCGATCAATGTCCGGGTGGGCACGGTGACCGCAGGTATTCGCGGGACTGACCTCTGGGGGCGTTCGAACGACGAGAAGGATTTTGTTTGCCTGCTCGAAGGAAAAATAGCCGTCAGTCACCCGCTTGGCGAGCCGACGGAACTGACCGAGCCGCTACAGTTCTACGGTGCAGACAAGGGATCAGTACCAGGCCCGGTGGCTTCGGTGGATCGGGTTCAGCTGGCCAAGTGGGCGATGGAGACTGAGCTGCAGTACGGCATGCCGACACAACAGACCGGTGGTCGTTGGGCGCTCAATTTCGGGCGTCACGACAAGGACGCCACACTGGCGCTGTACGACCGTTTGGCCGGTGCGGGCTACGCCAGCCGGATCAGGCCGGTGCCTGTCTCAGGTGGATACGCGTACGAAGTGCGCCTGGGCCATTTGCTGACCGAGCAGGAGGCGCATCGGCTGGCCGACCAACTGGTGCGGGATCTGGATCTTCCCGCTCCTGCCGTCAGTCGGCATTAGCCTTGCCCGGTCAGGCGGCTTTTTTTTCCGGGTAGATGCTGCCCCAGGTGCTCTGCCAGAAACGGTAGGTGTTTTCGGCTGCTTTCATGGAAAGCAGCGACATCCGGGTCTGGTGGTTCCACATCCAGGAAAGGCGAGGGGCATTCGTCAGGCTGTATTGCGGCGAGGTGCCGGTCTCGTCCTCAACGATGGAGAGGAAGCGTTCGACAGCCAGATTCCAATAGGCGGAACCTTCGGCTTTGCCGGTCAGGTATTCGGCCTCGGAGATGGCGCGACGCCATAGTTTCAGGGCGAGCTCATCGCTGATGCCTGCCTTTTTGGCGATCCATGGCAGAATCTTGGGTGCTTTCAAGCGGTTGTTCATGCTGTTACTCCTTTTACTACGTGGCGGTGACCACTTCAAACTTCAATAGCCTTGTGGGCAGAAGAGTTTTGTGCACTGCAATATATTTTTTGGCAAGTATACTTCCTGTATTCGTGAGCGGCAAAAAAACTACCCGATATTTTTTGCTGCGTTGCACAATAACAACAAATTGGTCATACCAATTTAACCTGCCTGATTTTTGGGTGGGGATTGTACGCCTTTAGCCATACTTTTTGCGTGAAATAATTCATGTCTGATCTGCTTGCCAATCTCAATCCGCCCCAGTTGCAGGCGGTTACCCTGCCTCCTGTTCACGGCCTGATCCTTGCCGGTGCGGGCAGCGGCAAAACCCGAGTGTTGACAACGCGGATTGCCTGGCTGATCTCGACCGGTCAGGTCGGGCCACATGGTGTTCTTGCTGTGACCTTTACCAATAAGGCAGCCAAGGAAATGACCGCTCGGCTGTCGGCTCTGGTGCCGATCAATACGCGTGGCATGTGGATCGGCACCTTCCACGGCCTCTGCAATCGCCTGTTGCGGGCGCACTACCGGGAAGCCGGTCTGCCGCAGACTTTCCAGATTCTCGATTCGGCTGATCAGTTGGCGATGGTCAAGCGGCTGTCGAAAAATCTCGATATCGACGACGAAAAATATCCGCCGCGCGAACTGTGCCATTTCATCAATGCGCACAAGGAACAGGGAGTCCGCGCGGCGCAGGCCGAGGCCTATGATCACTACACGCAGAAGCGTGTCGATTTCTATGCCGAGTATGAAAACCAGTGCAACCGTGAGGGCGTGGCCGATTTCGCCGAATTGCTCCTGCGCTGCTACGAACTCCTGCAGCGCAACGAGCCCTTGCGTTGCCACTATCAGGAGCGTTTTCGCTACATTCTGGTGGACGAATTCCAGGATACCAACAAGCTGCAATACGCCTGGCTGCAACTGCTGGCCGGCGGTGGTGCCAGGGTCTTTGCGGTCGGTGACGACGATCAGAGCATCTATGCCTTCCGCGGGGCAGAGGTCGGCAACATGCGCGATTTCGAGCGAGATTACGCTGGCGACAACATCATCCGGCTCGAGCAGAACTATCGTTCGCACGGCAACATTCTTGCGGCGGCCAATGCGATCATCAAAAACAACCGCGAGCGGCTCGGCAAGAACCTGTGGACCGACGCCGGCGATGGCGAGCCGATCCGTTTTTTCGAGGCCTATTCCGACCTTGATGAAGCGCGCTTCGTGGTTGATGAAATTCGCGAACTGGTGCGTGACGGCGCTTCGCCAACGCAGATCGCACTGCTCTACCGCTCCAACGCCCAGTCGCGCGTTCTCGAGCATGAACTGTTCGCCAAGGGCGTGCCTTACAAGGTATATGGTGGTCTGCGCTTCTTCGAGCGGCAGGAAATCAAGCATGCGTTGGCCTACTTGCGCCTGCTCGGCAATCCGGATGACGACACCGCCTTCCTGCGCGTCGTCAATTTTCCGACCCGCGGCATTGGTGCCCGTTCGCTGGAGAACCTGCAAGCGACGGCGCACCAGATGAATTCCAGTCTGTACAACGCTGCGGCGTCGCTGAGCGGCAAGGCCGGCCAGACGGTCGGCGCCTTCATCCGCTTAATTGAAGCCCTGCGCCACGAAACGGAAAACCTGCCGCTGCCGGAAATCATCGAGCACATCATCGAAAAATCCGGCCTCGCCCAGCATTACCGTATCGAGAAGGAAGGCCAGGAACGGCTGGAAAATCTCGACGAATTGATCAATGCCGCCGCCACTTTCGTCGACGACGAAGGGGCCATCGGCGAAGGCGGTGCGCTCGCATCCTTTCTCGCGCATGCCTCGCTCGAGTCCGGTGAGCATCAGGCCGGAGAAGGGCAGGATGCGGTCCAGCTGATGTCCGTGCACGCCGCCAAGGGGCTGGAATTCGACGTGGTATTCATCACCGGTCTCGAACAAGGCCTCTTTCCGCATGAAAACTCGGTCAGTCAGGGGCGCGAAGGGCTGGAAGAGGAGCGTCGGCTGATGTACGTGGCAGTGACCCGAGCCCGCCAGCGACTTTACCTTTCTTTCGCACAAACCCGCATGCTGCACGGGCAAACCCGCTATTGCGTGGCCTCCAGCTTTCTTGAAGAAATTCCGGAAAGCCTCTTGAGGCGGCTCAACAAGAAGGCGTCGCCGGCCTTCACGAGCTCAGCGCCCACAGGCTACGGCGGTGGGTATGCCGAGCCGGATTCGCCCGGCCTGCGTATCGGCATGACGGTCGAGCATGCCAAGTTCGGCATCGGGGTTATCGTGTCTACCGAAGGACGCGGCGATGATGCGCGCGTTCAGGTGAATTTCGGCGGTGCCGGCATGAAATGGCTGGCCCTGGCCTATGCCAAACTGACGCCCGTCTAGACCTTCTTTGCTTCGATCGAAGCGGCCAGGAAATAACTCATCGCCTGGTCGCGCAGACGTGTCTGCAACTCGGCTTCGCCCGCCTGCCCTATTTCTCCATGGATTCTGGCGGCAAGCTTCATGAAGTGGTCGACCAGTGCTGGATCGAAATGGCTGCCTGCATCTTTTGCAATGATGGACAGTGCCTGCTCAAGCGGCATCGGTTCCTTGTAGGGGCGGCGCGATGTCAGGGCGTCAAAGACATCGACGATGGCAAATATGCGGGCAGTCAGCGGGATGTTGTCGCCGGCCAGGCCCTTTGCGTAGCCGCTGCCGTCGAATTTTTCGTGATGAAATTCAATGATCTGGTGTGCGCCACTCAGCCACTCCGATTGTTCGATGATGTCTACGCCAAGTGCAACGTGCGTGCGCATGATGGCGAACTCTTCCGGGGTCAGCTTGCCCGGCTTGAGCAGGATGTTGTCGCTGATGCCGATCTTGCCGACATCGTGCAGGAAGGCGCCGAGAATCAGGCAACGCATCTGCGTTGGCGTCAGGCCGACGGATTCGCCCAGCTTGATGGCGTAAAGCGTTACCCGGTAATTGTGGTCGCCGGTGTCCGAATCGCGTTTGGCAATGGCGGCACCGAGTACCGAGGCAATCTCCAGGTTGCCCTCAAGTAGCTCGCGGGAAAAGCGCAGCACATCCTTGTTCAGGGAAATGATGACCGGATAGAGCAGAATCGTCGTCGCCAGAACGGCGAAAAGCACGGCACCCAGCGTTCGCCAGAGGTTGGTACGCAGTTCGGCCAGGGTTTCCGGAGCCACGATGAACACCCCTTCAAAAAAGCCGGAGTTGCTCCCGTCTTTTCCAAACAGGGGCACCAGAACCTGAACGGCAGTGTCTTCGCCGAAGACGAATTTTTCGTAGTGGCTTTGTTCGTCTTCCGGGAAAACGTGCTTGAAGCGCTTGAGTTCCTGTTCGATGTGTTCGTAGCGGGGATTGACTGCCTCAATCAGTTTTTTTTCCGCCTGGTCATAGACTTCGATGACCACGAAATTGCGTTTGACGAATTCGTTGGCCTTGTCTTCCAGGGCTTGCAGCGTGATCGGGGACAGTTTTCCCGTTTCGAGTTCTTCCGGCGCGAAATGATGTGACTCCTCTGCTGCAAGCGCGACAACCGTGTCGTCGATTTTTTCCTGCTCGACGTAATAGGTCACCCCGCCGGCCAGAACGGAGACGGCAAGCCAGGCTAGCAGGAGGCGGCGCAATACGATGCGGTGGATTGAAATCACCCGTAAATGATACCCTCGCTAACTTAAAATAAGCTTATTGCAAGCATGATTGGAGACCTCATGAGTTACGCCATTCGCATTCACCAGACCGGTGGCCCGGAAGTCCTGAATTGGGAGTCTGTCGAGGTTCCGGCGCCTGCCGCCGGGGAAGCGACCGTGCGCCATCACGCGGTTGGCCTGAATTTCATCGACACCTACCATCGAACCGGGCTCTATCCGCTTCCCCTGCCGTCCGGTATCGGTCTTGAGGGCGCCGGCGTGGTCGAGGCGGTTGGCGAAGGAGTGACCGAGGTCAGTGTGGGTGATCGTGTTGCCTATGCCGGTGGTCCGGTCGGAGCATATGCCGAGGTTCGCAATATTCCGGCGCATCGCCTGCTGCGCCTGCCGGCGTCCATCGAGTTCCGGACGGCGGCAGCGATGATGTTGCAGGGGCTGACCGCAGCCTACCTGCTGCGCCGTACCTATCGCGTACAGGCCGGCGATGCCGTGCTGGTGCATGCGGCGGCCGGTGGGGTTGGGCTGATTGCCTGCCAGTGGGCGAAGGCGCTGGGGGCGACCGTGATCGGTACGGTGGGTTCTGCGGCCAAGGGGGAACTGGCGAAGGCCCATGGCTGCGATCATGTCATCAATTATTCGACCGAGGATTTCAGCCGGCGTGTGCGTGAAATTACCGGTGGCGAAGGCGTTGCCGTCGTTTATGACGGTGTTGGCAAGGACACTTTTGCGGGTTCGCTGGACAGCCTGCGCACGCTTGGCATGCTGGTCAGCTATGGCAATGCCTCCGGGCCGGTGCCGCCGTTCGATCCCCTGTTGCTGTCGCAGAAAGGTTCGCTGTTCATCACGCGTCCGACCCTGATGCACTACACGGCCAAGCGTGCCGACCTCGAAGTGCTCGGGGCCGAACTGTTCGAGATGGTGGGTGCGGGCAAGGTGCGCATCGAAGTCAATCAGACCTATCCGCTGGCTGATGCAGCGCAGGCGCATCGTGATCTCGAAGCGCGTAAAACCACGGGTTCCACCATCCTGCTTCCATGATGGCTCGACTCAAGGCGGGTTTGCTCTCACTGCGCGATCTGTTTGCCACCGCTTGGTGGATATTTCTGATCGTCGGTGTCGGCTTTGTCGTCGCCTACCAGTTCGTCGAGCCGGCGCCACCAAGCAGGATGGTCATCACGACCGGTGGCGAAAGCGGCGCCTACTATCAGTTTGCCAAACGTTACGCGGCGATTCTGGCGCGTTCCGGCATCGAGCTGGAGGTGAAAACCTCGGCCGGTTCGCTGGAAAACCTGCAACGCCTGCGCGATGACGAGGCACAGATCGGCTTTGTTCAGGGCGGCGTTGTTCCTCCCTCTGAAAATCCGGACGAAGCCGAGGATTCCGGCCTGCTTTCCCTGGGTAGCATGTTTTACGAACCGGTCTGGGTTTTCTATCGCGGCGAAAAGCCGCTGACCCGCCTGAGCGAGTTGCGCGGCAAGCGCATCGCCATCGGTCAGGAGGGCTCGGGTGTACGCCAGCTGGCGCAGCAACTGCTCGAAGCCAACGAAATTCCCGCCGGGAAGAACCTGCTGTCCGCCTCAGGGCTCGATGCGGCAGAGGAGTTGCAGCAGGGTCGGGTCGATGCGGCGTTTGTGATTGCGGCGGAAAATGCGCCGGTGGTGCAGGTGCTTTTGCGCTCGCCAGGGATACGGGTGATGAGTTTCTCGCAGGCCAATGCTTACCAGCGCCGCTTTCCCTTCCTCACGCGTCTGACGCTGCCGCAGGGCGTGGCCGATCTGGTTCGCGATTTTCCGCCGGAAGATATCAAGGTGCTGGCGCCGACGGCGAACCTGATCGTCCGCGACGATTTGCACCCGGCCTTGCAGGTGCTCCTGCTTCAGGCCGCCAGCGAGGTACATGGCAAATCCGGTTTCTTTCAGGATGCCGGCGAGTTTCCCGCCTACAAGGATGCCATGCTGCCGCTCTCGCCCGAAGCAGCACGCTACATCAAATCCGGCCCGCCCTTCCTCCAGCGCTATCTGCCGTTCTGGCTGGCCGTACTGGTTGATCGCCTGATCGTGCTGCTGGTGCCGGTCATCGCCCTGCTTATCCCGCTGCTACGGGTGGCTCCGGCGATCTACACCTGGCGGGTGCGCTCCAAGGTCTTCCGCTGTTATGGCGAACTGAAATTCATGGAAGACGACCTGAAAAACAATTTCGATCCGGCACGCCTGCCAGAATACCGCAGCCGCCTCGACGCGATCGAGGATGAAGCCAGCCTGCTGCATATTCCGCTCGGCTTTACCGACCTCGTCTACACCTTGCGCGAACACGTCAATCTGGTGCGGAACATCCTCGACAAAAAGGAAAACCAGGCATGAAAGCCTTTCTCGTCGCCAATCCCAAGGGCGGTTCCGGCAAGAGCACGCTGGCTACCAACCTGGCCGGTTATTTCGCCTCGAAACGGCACGACGTCATGCTCGGCGACATCGATCGTCAGCAATCGTCACGCGAATGGCTGGCGATCCGGCCTTTCGAGTTGCCTGGCATCGATACCTGGGATATTGGCCACGACAACATCCTGCGCCCGCCCAAGGGAACGACGCATGTCGTTCTTGATACTCCGGCGGGCTTGCACGGCAAGATGCTGGACAAGGTGCTGAAGCTGTCGACGCGGGTCATTGTTCCCGTGCAACCGTCGATGTTCGACATGCTGGCCACCCGCCATTTTCTTGATGCGCTGCTCTCCGAAAAGGCAGTGCGCAAGGGGCGGGCGGATGTTGCGGTGATCGGCATGCGGGTTGACGCACGGACGCGGGCAGCGGGGGAACTGGAACGGTTTTTTGCGAGCTACGATTTGCCGGTGCTCGCCTATCTGCGCGATACCCAGGTTTATGTTCAGGCGACTGCCAATGGCATGACTATTTTCGATCTGCCGGCATCGCGTGCCGAACGCGATATCGAGCAGTGGCAGGCCATTATTCAGTGGGCCGAATCCGATCCGGCGTGACTGCTGCGGTCAACCCGAAAAATCGTCTTTTTTTGCTAACGGCGCGGTGTCTGCCGTAGTGCCCGGGGCACTTTGCTGGTGCTTCCACCACTTGATGAAAGCGGGCGGCGAGAGTGCTTCAGCGAAAAGGAAACCTTGAGCAAAGCGACAGCCGAGTGAGGAAAGCACGCCCAGTGTTTTCGCCGATTCAACACCTTCGGCCACCACGTGCAAGCCGAGGCGGTTGGCCAGCTGGATCACCGAGGTGATGATCTCGCGGGCTTTGTGGGAATCGGCTGCCTGACGCACGAACATCTGGTCGATTTTCACTTCCTGTACCGGCAGTCGTTGCAGATAACCCATGCCCGCATAACCCGTGCCGAAATCGTCGATCGCCAATCGCAGCCCGAGCTTGCGCAAGTGGCTGATGACATCCATGACCTGCCTGCTTTCTTCGACCATCATGGTTTCGGTGATTTCCAGAACGATCTTTTCCGGGGCGATATCGCGCACCGCCAGCGCCTGTCCGATCATCTCCGGCAATTCGATGTCGAGCAGATCGTTGGCCGAAAGATTGATCGACAACGCGATGTCGATCCCCGCTTTCGCCAGTTGCTCGTGGATTTGTGCCGAGCGGTGGAACAGCCAGCGATTGAAAGTCTGGCGCAGGCCGAGACGATCGATGGCCTCAAGTATCTGAGCCGGCTCGATCCAGTCGCCGTTCTTGCGCTGCCAGCGCAGGAGGATTTCCGCACCGATGCACTGGCCGGAATTGACCTTGACCTGCGGTTGCAGATGAAGGGCGAGCGCATCCTCGTGCAGCAAGGCACCGCGCAATTCGTCGAGGAGGGCTTGCGTGTCGCTGGAGGCTGCATCCATCGACGAGTCGTAGGCGTGGATCTGGCTGCCTCCGCTTTCGGAAAGCAGACGTGCGATGCGGGCCGACTGGACCAGAAACAGCGGGTCGCAACCGTCGCCCGGCCAATGCGCGGAACCCAGTGCAAGACGTGGACTTTGCCCAAGGTAACGGATGACATGGGGCGATGTAGTGAGACTGTCGCGCAGGCGGATCATCGCCAGGGTAAGTGCCGACGCGCTGAGCAGGTTGGGCAGCAGAATCAGCCATTCGCGCTGGTCGACGACATAGAGCCGGTCCTGCTCGCGGAGCAGGCTTTCGATTTCGCGCGAGCCCTCGATGCGCATGCGGTTGATGCTCTCGGCCGAGTGGCGGTAAAGCGTCGCATCCGGAACAACGGCCAGTGCGATCAGCCCCAGCGAATGTCCGGGCAGAGTGTCGCGCATCAAGGCGGGCAGGTCAGAAAGGGCGGCGGCGAGGCGCGGCAACCCGGTCGGCAGGTCGATGCCTGGAGTGATCGGGTCGGTTGGAGCCTCAGCCAAGATAGAACTCCGCGGGATTGATGCCGTAGGCATCGGCAGGTAGTGCACCGATAATGCGGTAGGGTTCGCCGGTCGGAGTAAGCGGATCGAGCATCAGGTCGAGCGTCAGCGGGCGCTTCTCGACGCTCTTGTCAGGTGCGAGCAGGATGAGCAGGCGCGGCTTCAGGCGCCGGATCTGGTTCTGCTGGATGACTGCGGCAACTTCTCCTGAGTTCAGTTCGACCAGGCTGCCGACCGGATAAAGGCCCATGCATTGCACGAACTGGTCGACCATCGGCTCACGGAATTTCTGGCCGCGTACCCTTATCAACGATTCCAGAGCCTTTTGCGACGAAATCGCCGGGCCGTAGGCGCGTTCCCGGGTCATCGCGCAGTAGGTGTCGACCAGCCCTGCCATCTCGCTCCCCACCACCAGCCGGGTGCCGGTCAGGCGGCGGGGATAGCCGCTGCCATCGGCGCGTTCGTGGTGGCTGGCGACAATCTCCAGCAGGTGTGCCGGAAACTCGTCGTGGCCGAGCAGAATCTCGATCGAGCTGGCAACGTGCGAGCGCACCAGGTCTTCCTCTTCGACAGTCAGCTCGCCCTGTTTGTTAAGCACTTCCTGCGGGATGTCGATTTTTCCGATGTCCTGCATCAACCCGGCCAGTCCGAGCTGTTCGATCTCGGGGCCGGGAAAACCGAGAAAGCGACCGAAAATCATCATGTGCACCGAAACGTCCAGCGCGTGATCGTAAGAGTATTGATCCGTCGAGCGCAGGCGACTCAGCCACAGCATGGCATCGGGGTTGCGTGCGACGCTGAGCGCCAGCTCACCAACGTACTGGCTGATTTCGTGGAAAGACACCGATTTGCCGTCGCCGAGTGCATCGCGAATCGACTTCAGGGTGTTTTTGACATCATCGACGATCGGTGCCGAATAAAGCAGTTCGTCTTCCAGCCGGCTTTGCTGGTCGGCCGGGTTAAGCGCAGGTCGGTCGCGGTAGCGCCGCGGCGAGAGTCGTCCTCTCAGCAGGCGGCAGATGTCGAGGAAGTCGTTCGGCGTTGCTTCGTCGGCCTTGCGAAAGACCTCAGCCGGTTCTTTTTTCGGGTGCGGGGTGCTGCCGGAGTGCCTGGGCCTGAAAACGTCGCCCACCGAGCGGCTGCGATCCACGATGACGCTCTTGCAAAGGCGCTGCAGGATACCGATCTGCTCCGGATTTTCGATGAGCAGTCCCTGCAACGGGAACGGAGTGTCGATCCAGGGACGGTCGAGGTCGCTGACGAACATCCCTGCCTGAAGATCGGTGGTGGAAACGGTGATTTTGTGAGACATCCGGCGTTACTGGCGCGACTGGAAACGAGCTGCAAACGATAGCACTTTAGTGGTGCGGACGCGACCGTCTCATGCGTCCTTCATCATTCCGGAATCACAATCCGGCGGTCAGTGCCGCGATCTGTTCCTCTTTTGCCAGTTCATCAAGGAACCAGTTCAGGCCATTACCGATATGCTTTGATCGCCAGGCAATGTGGCAGGGAATCGGCGGGCGCGGTTCCGCAAGCGACATTTTACGCAGGCGGCCTGCGGCTATTTCCGGTTCGGCCAGCCAGCGCGGCAGATGACCGACCCCGAGACCGGCTACCTGTGCCGCGGCCTTGGTGGTCATGTCGGGAACGCGCAGCGCGTCCTGACCTTCGAGTAGACCGGTGGTGCGGGCGGCCAGTTCGCGCGAGGTATCGGCGATGGCGATGGCGCGGTGCCGGTGCAACTCGCTGGCCGGAATCGGTTCCGGATAGCTGGCCAGCGGGTGATGCGGGGCCACCATGAAGAGCAGGCTGCTCTGACCGAGCACGCGGCTGCTGATGCCACCCCGGGCCGGCATGTCGCCGGGGGCGCCGATGGCGAGATCGGCGCGACCCGTAGCCAGCGCATCCCAGCAGCCACCGAGCACCTCGTTGGAAAGCCGGATCTGTGTGCTGTGACCGGCGTGATAAAACCGCTCGATGAGCGGAAACAGGCGCTGCACCGGAATGATGGTGTCGACAGCAATGCGCAGTTCCGCTTCCCATCCGGTGGCGATGCGTTTGATCCTGCGCTCCAGTTCGTCGGCGGCGCGCAGCAGATGGCGACCCTCCTCAAGCAGGGTGCGGCCGGCCGGTGTCAGTGTTGCCCGACGCCCCTCGCGCAGGAAAAGCGCAACGTCGAGATCGCTTTCCAGCTTGGCGATGGCGTGGGAAAGTGCCGAGGGGACCCGATGCAAGGTGGCCGCGGCTGCGGTGAAGCTGCCGTGCTGATCGATGGCATCAAGTATGTGCAGCAAGTCGAGCGAGATTTTCATGTGAAAAAAATTGACTGATTCGGCCGAAATTACTCTCTTTAATGCCTTGAACTGTACGCCTAGTATCGCAACTAAGCTATTGAACAATTCACAAGCATTGACATGATTTTGGGCCTCCGCAGTGAGGTTTTCCGATTTTGTTGCTGCAATCACTCAAGTAAAGGAAGTCTTCATGAGCCGGATCGTTATCGTTTATCACTCGGGCTACGGCCACACCCGCCGCGTTGCCGAGCATGTCGCCGCGGGCGCCCAGGGCGAACTGCTCGCCATCGACAGCGAAGGCAATCTGCCCGAGGGCGGTTGGGAAACGCTGGCTGCCGCTGATGCCATCGTGTTCGGCACGCCGACCTACATGGGCGGTGCCAGCTGGCAGTTCAAGAAATTTGCCGATGCCTCTTCCAAGGCCTGGTTCGGGCGTGTGTGGCAGGACAAGGTGTTCGGCGGCTTTACCAACAGCGCCAGCATGAACGGCGACAAGCAGGTGACCCTGATCGGCCTGCAAACCCTGGCTTCGCAGCACGGAGGCATCTGGGTCAGCCTTGGTTTGCTGCCCAGCAACAGCAAGGCCGCCACACGCAACGACGTCAACAACCTGGGCGGTTCGGTTGGCCTGCTGGTTCAGTCGCCCTCCGATGCCTCAGTCGATGAAATTCCGCAGGGCGATCTCGAAACCGCCAAGCGTTATGGCCAGCGCATTGCCGAAGTGACGGCCAAACTGCGTGGCTGACAAAGCTGCGCACGCTGCTATAGTGAGGTCATTCCCCCTGCTTCCGGAGTGACCGCATGGCGCTGACGACTTCCCTGGCCGATATTTCGGTAATTTTGGTCGAGCCATCGCACATGCAGGCCGGTCTGGTCAGTCGCATGCTCGAACATCAAGGGGTGCGCCACGTCACGGTTCTGGAAAGCGGTGGCGCGGCCCTGTCGGCGATGACGGAAGGGGCGGTCGATACGCTGGTGGTGATCAGCAGCCTTTACCTACCGGACATGGCAGGAACGGATCTGGTCTCCGCCATGCGCGCCGATGCCGCCCTCGAAGCCGTGCCCTTCATTCTCATCTCCAGCGAAACCCGGCCGCAGGTGCTCGAACCGGTGCGCCAGTCCGGCGCATGCAGCATCGTAGCCAAGCCTTTCAACGAACAGCAGTTGTCGCGCGCCCTGTACGCGGCGGCGGATTACCTGAATCCGCCGGCCGATCTCGATGTGGCCGAAATTGAAGGCCTGCGCGTGCTGCTCGTCGATGACAGCCTGGCCTCACGCAACCATCTGCGACGCCTGCTGCTCGAACTGGGTATCGAACGCATTACCGAGGCGGTCGATGGCAAGCAGGCAGTCGCCTTGTTGCAGGACACCATGGTCGATCTGGTGATCACCGACTACAACATGCCGGAAATGGACGGCCGCGAACTGACCGAATACATCCGTACGCAAAGCTGGCAGAACAGCGTCCCGGTGCTGATGGTCACCAGCGAACAGAACATGGGACGCCTGGCGGCGGTTGAGCGGGCCGGGGTGTCCGCCATCTGTGACAAGCCATTCGAAGCAGGCAGCATCCGCAGGCTGATCAGCGAATCATTGACACGATAAACAGGCAGGGTATCGGGATTTGGTAAGAGAGGGGGGCCGCAATCGCGGTCTTTGACAAAACATTAACAATTGCTGATATTGTCTCTGCATGAAAACCATCAAGGCCCGACTGACCAACGACTTCCAGCTCGCCATCGTGTCCCTGATGGGGGCCATCGTCCTGCTCGGCATTTCGCCCTTCATGGTGCTGCGGGCGGTCAATGGTCAATGGCTGGGCTTTGCCGTCGATCTCCTGATCATTGTCGGTATTTTCGGTATCATCCTCTACGCCTGGGTCAAGGGGCGGACGCGCCTGCCCAGCCTGCTGCTCGCCTACTTCATCGGTCTGATGGGGGTCACGGCGATTTACGTTCTCGGAACACCAGGTCGATACTGGTTTTACCCTGTCATCGTCGCCTGCTTTTTTCTGGTTGATCGCCGTCATGCGCTGGTCATTGCCTTGCTCAGCCTGCTCGCTGTTGTGTTCATCACCAACATGCCGACCAGCGATAGTGCCTCGTTTTCCGTCACCGTCATCGTCTGTGCGCTCTTGAGCTACACCTTCGCCTACCGCACCGAAGTGCAGCACAAGCAACTGCAGATGCTGGCCACCAAGGATGCGCTGACCGGAGCTGCCAACCGCCACCTGCTGCTTGAGGAACTGGAACGCGCCCACCGCCAGTACGGGCGCGAACAAGGCAGTTTCGGCCTCCTCATCCTTGACCTCGATCACTTCAAGAGCGTCAACGATCAATACGGGCATCAAGCGGGCGACCGGGTACTCGTCCAGTTGGCCAGGTTGCTCGAGCGGCAGATCCGCAAGCATGACCGCCTGTTCCGCTACGGTGGCGAAGAGTTCGTCATCCTCGTGCAGGGCGTCACGGAAGATGGTCTCGACATCATGGCCAACAAGCTGCGCGGCAATGTTGAAAACTATTTGCGTGGCCCGAGCGGAAAGCCGGTCACGGTGTCCATCGGCGGAGCCCTGCTGCGCGACGACGAATCTGTCGAAACCTGGTTTGCCCGTGCCGACTCGGCGCTCTACGCCTGCAAGAACTGCGGGCGCAATCAGGTATTGATCGACCCGGAGCCCCTGCCGGCGCCTGCCACCGCCTGAGTTCTGCCGCACCGCGCTGCCTGCTGCGGTGAACCTGAAAATCCGGGCTTTTTTGCCAAAGGCGTACCGGCGCTATCCGCGCGCCCGGGCCGCAATCAGCCGGACGACGCCACGCCGCGCCACCATGATCAACACCAGAACGGCCAGCAGAGGGTCGAACAAGGCGTCCCACAGGTTGCTGAACAAGCCGCTGGCGTAGCCCGCCAGATCGACGGCGAGGATGATCACCCACAGGTATTGGCCGCGCCACCACAAGGCGGCGGCCAGCGGCAGCAGTGCGGCGAACAGCGGCAGCGGCTGGTAGCCGAGGGCGTAAGGGTCGAAGCTGCCGGCGCCGAGCGCCAGCGGATAGAACAGGGCGGCGAAGACCACCAGGCCGAAAGCGGCCCGCCCGTTGAGCGGCGACGGCGTCCTGCCCGCCAGCTGGAGCAGCGCGAGTTGCAGCAGGGTGAGCGAAGGCGTGCCGAACATGCCGAGCATGACCGGTGCGATGCCGGCCAGCAGCGCCACCGTGGTGGCCATCAGCGCGGCGCGGGCGCGCAGCATGCCGAGCGGCAGCAGGGCGAAAATCGCCCCGAAGATCAGGCCGTGGGCGAGCAATCCGTAGGCGGCCTGCGCATTCATGGCGCGCCTCCATCCAGCCAGGCTTCGCTGAAGGCGACATGTTTGATGCCCTGCCCACGCCAGGTGTAGGCCAGATGAATGCGGCCATCCCGACCGAGCAGGAGCGTCGGGTGGGAAAAATCGGCTGCGCCGTCCGCCGCTGCCTCGATGCCGCGGCTGGCCTGCCAGGTCTTGCCCTGGTCACTGGAAATCCAGAGGCGCAGTGCTTCACGACCGGGCGGCGGGTTGCCCGCCAGAAGCAAGCGCCCACTCTTCAGGCGGGCCAGGGCCACCGGTGAATTCGGGTTGTCGATCGGCAACGGTGTGCCGGCCAACCACGAAGTGCCGCCATCTTCCGTGCTGGCCACGCGAACCTTGCCCGCCGTCGGCGAAGCATCGCGCAGCACGGCCACTGCCGAGCGTTCGCCGAGTGCGATGGCCGAAGGCTGCAAGCTCGCCGCTTCCTGCGGCATCCGGCTCTTTTCCAGAATGTGCCCGTCGGCCGACAGGCGCAGCCATTCTCCATGGCGGGCGATGAAATCATGCGATAGCGGCAAGCCAATGCCGCCATCGGCCAGAGGCAGCGGCGCGCCGTAGGTGCGCGTGGACAGATTGGCCAATGGCGAGGTCTGCAACTTGCGGGGCTTCGACCAGTTGGCGCCGCCATCGGTCGAGGTCGTGACGTTCAGCGAACTTCCCGCCTCGCCACCCAGCGTGTAGCTGCTGTACCAGAGATGCAGCCAGCTGCCCTCGGCGTAGATCAGCGGGTCGCCGATGCCGCGGACGTGGGCGAATGTGCCGCCGGCCGTGCTGGCGCGGTTGGCGATGACCTGCGGTGCGCTCCAGCCGGATTTATCGAGCTGGCTGAGCCAGATGGCAAACTCGGCCGGTTCGTCCGGGTCGCCGGCCAGCCAGGCCGCGGCGATGCGACCATCCGGCAATTCGGCCAGGCTGACCTGAAAACTGCTGCGAGCGATCTTCGGCAGCAGATCGCTGCTCAGCAAGGGCGGCAGTGTTGAAGCCTGTGCCGCCGGTGGCGTGACGAAAGCTGGGCTGGCCGGCTTCGGCGCGCGCCAGAAGGCGCCGGCCAGCGCCAGGCAAAAGAGCGGTAGCGCCAGCCAGCGCAGCAGTTTTTCCGGCAAGCTCAGCAGCCCTTGTATTCCGGCTTGCGCTTCTGCATGAAGGCATCGATGCCTTCGCCGGCGTCCTCGCTCATCATGTTGCAGGCCATCACCTCGCCGGCATACTCGTAGGCTTCGCTCAGGCCCATCTCCAGCTGCTTGTAGAACATGCCCTTGCCCATGCGAATCGCCACCGCGCTCTTCGCCAGAATGCCAGTCGCGAGGCGCTCCACCTCGGCATCCAGCGCATCGGCTGGCACCACGCGATTGACCAGCCCCTTGGCGCGCGCTTCCATGGCGTCGATGAACTCGCCGGTCAGCAACATTTCCAGCGCCGCCTTGCGCCCGAGGTTGCGCGCCAGCCCGACGGCTGGCGTCGAACAGAACAGCCCGACATTGATGCCGGAAACGGCGAATTTGGCAACATCCGCCGCTACCGCCAGATCGCACATCGACACCAGCTGGCACCCGGCCGCCGTCGCAATGCCATGCACGCGGGCAATCACTGGCTGCGGCATGCGGGTGATGCTCAACATCAAGTCGCCGCACTGCCGGAACAGCGCCTGCATGAATTCCTTGCTGTGATTGGCGCGCATCTCCTTGAGATCGTGCCCGGCGCAAAAAGCCTTGCCGGCGCCGGCAATCACCACCACGCGCACCGCCTCACTGGCGGCGATGTTGTCCAGTTCCGCCTGCAGGGCGCTCAGCATGTCCTTCGACAGCGAATTGAACTGGCCGGGCCGGTTCAGGGTCAGCGTGGTCAGCCCATCGGCGCGGTCATGGCGCAGGACGAGCGGCTCAGTGGTCGTGTTCATGGTTGTCTCCGTGTTTTTTTGTGCAGGAGGCAATGTACCGGAGAACCGGGCCCGCTTCCAAGCGCGGCGGGCGGTTCGGGCGGTGTGCTGCGGTCAACCGGAAAAAACGCCGGATTTTGGGAATCGAATCAAATCAGAGCGGGCGACGGATTACTGACAAAAGACCCGGGCCGTCCTGTTGGGGCCGGGTTTGTAACGGCAACGCTTGATCCTGTCCGGAAGCGGCATGTCCGTAATCGTGCCATCAGCGTATTTGCAGCGAATCGTGACGATTCGCCCGGCATCGTAAACATAGGCGAGATCCCAGAACGATGAGCCGGCCGAGTCGGTCTCCGGAACAAGGTCTGCCATTTCTTCGGGCGGGCCGTCGAAGACGCTGAGGTAGCGAGGGAACTGACCGGAACGGGCCGGACAGATCTCAGCCGCCGAAACGGCGCTCGGCAGGCTGGCGGCGAGGCAGGCAAACAGCAGAAATTGGCGGAGGAGGTGGTTCATGGTGGGGGTTGGGGGCAAAGAGCGGCAGGGGTTGGTTGTGGCTCATATTTCCATGGTTGGTCGGGAAGGGCTGGAAATCGTGGTCTGTCGCTGGTTTTGCTGGCGGAGATCAGTTTTTCTCACCTATCTGTTCTTCTCAAGTTCTGGTTTGGCCTTGATGAGTCGTTCTGCAACTTCATCGACATGATCGCCAAGGTGGCTATAGGTTTTGCCTTCTTCTTTCATTTGTTTGATTACTTCAAGCAGGATGGATTTTGGAACCTTCTTTAGGTTATAGCCCTCTCTAAATTCAGGATCGTCAAATTCTTCAAGGATTGTTGTATAGCCCAGCCATTCGTTTTGTTCAGTTTCAGTGGATGTTTTTCCATGTTTTTTGATGGCTTCCTCTGCTTGCCCAGCGGTCATGCCCTTTGGGACTGGTAAGCGGAAGAACTTCAGATACTCCTTCTGTGACGTTGCTGCTGCTTGATTATCCAAAAACGCGTCAAATCTCTTTTTTTCGGCTTTCGGGCCGAGAATTTGGTATTGAAACTCGAGGTAGTCATCTGTGCCGATATAGATGCGAGTCAGCCTGACCTGAAGTGAGTCATACAGACCCGTAGCTACAATCTGCTCGGATAGTTCTCGGGGAAGGTAACCAATAAAATATTCGTTAGTGTCCGAGATGCCGATTAGCTGAATTGCATTTGAATCATGTGGGTTGCTTGGCTCACGTTTCATTGTGAGTGCCTGTCCACGTGACTGAGCAAACCGGATGGCTTCAACTTTCCTGTGCTGGATGCCAGCAACAGGGAGATTACTCGCGAAAATTTGGAAGCCCTTAGGTATCGGGTTGTCAAAAACAATGGAGCTGCGTTTGGAGGCTTCGGTGGCGTTTTCCACTCGTTGGGTGAGATTGGAAAAGCGCTCATCCGTGGTTGTTTCTGTCTTCTTGCTTAAGAAGATGAAATAAAGAACAACCAGTAGTACCAATACACCTAGCAGATACATACCTAAACCTCATCTAACTGGATAATCCATAAGTCATACAGGTGGGAAGGAATACAAAGTGGCCAGACAAAATTTGTCGTTGAATGGCTGGAGGTAAATCTCAATCATCCCTACCGCAAAAACCGGAAGCTGTTTTTGATGTGCTCGGCGAATTCCAGCGTGGATTCGAAGCCATCCGTTTCGATGGTCGCCGCGCGATGGCCGTTGCTGAGAATGGCGGTGTAGCAGGTGCCGGCGCCGGCGTGGAAGCCGGTGTCGGGATCGGATATGCCGCAGGAGGCGGCGGCTTCGAAGCCTTTCCACTGGCCGTTGGCGATAGGGCTGGCTTCGACTTCGTTGAAGCGTCCATGCTTGATCCAGGCTTTGTCCCGCTGCTCGAAAAGGATGTGCTCCCCCAGCGCTTGTTCGAGCGTGGCGGTTTTGACGTAGACCCGGATGGCCCGATCCGTGTCGCGCTGCCCGCGCGGACGCAGCTCCAGGCACTGAGGGTAGCGGCAGGGGTGCCGTTCCCAGCCCGCCGGTATGCTGAATTCAATTTGCAGGCGGCTGTCGCGGTAAAGGCGTGCCTTATCGGCAGCCCATGTCGGGGTGGTTGCGGTCATGGCGAGTGCCGCGAACAGGAGCCAGCGGTGGTGGCGTTGCATGGGAGCTTTCCGGTCAGGGAAATACAAGGCGAAAGATAAGGGGTAGACGACGGCTTGGGTGCTGCGGGTCGGGCAAGTATATGTCGATTGGGTTGGATGATGCGTTTTTCACCATGGCAAGCACCTTCCGGCTGAATTGGGGGCGGCAGTTTGACTTCCACGGTCAACCCGAAAAAACGCCATTTTTTCCGGTTGACCGCAGCATCGCCCGGCGGAAAAGCGCGGGCTGTTATGATGCCCACCCATCTCGATTGCAACGGTTTTTTGCCATGAGGCGCCTTTTTTCCATTTCGCCGATTTCTGCCGGTTTCATTGCCGTGCTGGTCGGCTATACCAGTTCGGCGGCCATCGTTTTTCAGGCGGCGGCTGCGGCGGGCGGGTCGGCGGCGCATGTCAGTTCCTGGTTGTGGGCGCTCGGGCTGGGCATGTTTGCTACCTCGGTCGGGCTTTCCCTGCGTTTCCGCGCGCCGGTGCTGACGGCCTGGTCGACGCCGGGGGCGGCGCTGCTCGTCACCGGTTTGTCCGGCGTGCCGATGGGCGAGGCGATTGGGGCCTTTCTTTTTTCGTCGGTGCTGATCGTCTTGTGCGGCGTGCTCGGCTTGTTCGAGGCTATCATGCGCCACGTGCCGAAGGCGCTGGCGGCGGGCTTGCTGGCCGGGGTGCTGGTGCGTTTCGGGCTGGAACTGTTTGTTTCGCTGCGTACCCAGTGGCCGATGGTTCTTCTGATGTTCGCCGTCTATTTCGCAGGGCGGCGGCGCCTGCCGCGTTATGCGGTGCCGCTGTCCTTTCTGGCCGGCCTGTTATGGGCGGCGTTTGGCGGCCTGATCCGGTTTCAGGCGGTGAGTCTGGAATTGACGGTGCCGGTATGGACGACGCCGGAATTTTCCTTGTCGGCACTGATCGGCGTCGGCCTGCCCTTGTTCGTGGTGACGATGGCCAGCCAGAACGTGCCGGGGCTGGCGGTGTTGCGCGCCAACGGCTACACCACGCCGGCTTCGCCGCTGATTACGTGGACGGGCGTGACAGGCCTGCTGCTGGCGCCATTTGGCGGTTTTGCCTTCAATCTGGCGGCGATTACCGCGGCCATCTGCATGAGCCCGGAGGCGGATGCTCGGCCGGAGCGGCGCTACGTCGCCGCGATGTGGGCGGGTTTTTTTTACCTGCTGACCGGGATTTTCGGGGCGACGGTGGCGAGTCTTTTTTCAGCATTGCCGCACGAGCTGGTCGCCGCCATCGCCGGGCTGGCGTTGCTCGGTACCATTGGCAACAGTCTGGCCGGGGCGCTGGGCGATGAACGCGAGCGCGAGGCGGCGCTGGTTACATTTTTGTGTACGGCTTCCGGTATCTCGCTGTTCGGCATCGGCAGTGCCTTTTGGGGCTTGCTGCTCGGACTCGTTGTATTGAAGGCGTTGTCGCGGCGCTGAGAGAAGCGGCCCGGGCGGAGTAAAATGCCGGCGATGAATTCCCCGCGCTACGTCCACCTCCGCCTCCATTCCGAATATTCCATCACCGATGGCATCGTGCGCATCGGCGATGCCGTCAAGCGTGCCGCTGGCGACGGCATGCCGGCCATGGCGCTGACCGATCTCGGCAACATCTTCGGTCTGGTCAAGTTCTACACGTCGGCGCGCGGCAAGGGGGTGAAGCCGATTGCCGGGGCCGATGTCTGGATCACCAATCCGGAATCGCCGGAAGATGCCTACCGCCTGCTGCTGCTCGCCCGCAACCGGGCCGGTTACCAGCAGTTGTGCGAATTGCTGAGCAAGGCTTATCTTGTTGAAGGTCGGCGGGACCGGGCCGAGCTGCGCCGCGAATGGTTCGGCGAGATCGGTTGCGATGGTTTGATTGCGCTTTCCGGCGCGCATCTCGGCGATGTCGGCGAGGCCCTGATCAACGGCAATTTTGAGCTGGCCAGCGCGCGCGCCCAGGCCTGGGAGGCGATTTTCCCCGGTGCGTTCTATCTGGAAGTGCAGCGTTACGGTCAGCCGCAGCAGGAAGCCATCGTGCAGCAGACGGCCGATCTGGCTGGCGAGACGGGCATTCCGCTGGTGGCGACGCATCCCGTCCAGTTCATGAACCCCGACGACTTCCGCGCCCATGAAGCGCGGGTCTGCATTGCCGAAGGTTATGTTCTGGGCGACAACCGCCGGCCGAAAATTTACACGGAAGCCCAGTATTTCAAGACCCAGGCCGAAATGATCGAGCTGTTTGCCGATCTGCCGGAGGCTCTTGAAAACACGCTGGAAATTGCCAAGCGCTGCAACATCGAACTGACGCTGGGCAAGAACTTTCTGCCCAACTTCCCGATTCCGCCGGGCATGACCATCGACGAGTTCCTCGTCGACGAGGCGAAGAAGGGGCTGGAAGTCCGCCTCGCCGAGCTTTACCCCGACCCCGAGGTGCGCTTGCAGCGCCGGCCCGAATACGACGACCGCCTCGTTTTCGAGTGCAACACCATCGTCCAGATGGGCTTCCCCGGTTACTTCCTGATCGTTGCGGACTTCATCAACTGGGCCAAGCAGAACGGCGTGCCGGTCGGCCCCGGGCGGGGTTCCGGTGCCGGCTCGCTGGTCGCCTACAGCCTGCGCATCACCGACCTCGACCCGCTCGCCTACGCCTTGCTGTTCGAGCGCTTCCTCAACCCCGAGCGGGTGTCGATGCCCGACTTCGACGTGGACTTCTGTCAGGACAACCGCTGGCGCGTCATCGAATACGTCCGCCAACACTATGGCGAGGATGCGGTCAGCCAGATCGCCACCTTCGGTACGATGTCGTCGAAAGCCGTGATTCGCGACGTAGGCCGCGTTTTCGGCCTGCCGTACTCGATGTGCGACCGGATTTCCAAGCTCATCCCCATCGTTCAGAACAAGCCGGTGTCGCTGGCCGAGGCGCTGGAGCAGGAGCCGCAGCTGCGCGAGATGATGGAAGGCGACGGCGATGGCGAAACCGTACGTGAACTGTTCGACCTCGCCGGTCGCCTCGAAGATTTGACCCGCAACGTCGGCATGCACGCCGGCGGCGTTTTGATCGCGCCGGGCAGGATCACCGACTTCTGCCCGATTTATCAGGCTACCGGCTCCGATGCCTCGACCGTCTCGCAGTTCGACAAGGATGACGTCGAGAAGGTCGGCCTCGTCAAGTTCGACTTCCTGGGCCTGCGCAACCTGACGATTATCGAGCTGGCCGTCGAGTACATCCGCCGCATGACCGGCGAGAAGCTCGACCTCATGTCGCTCGGCTTCACCGACCCCGCCGCCTATCAGATCCTCAAGGACGCCAACACGACTGCGATCTTCCAGGTTGAATCGGACGGCATGAAGAAGCTGCTCAAGAAGCTGGCGCCGGACCGTTTCGAGGACATCATCGCTGTGCTCGCGCTCTATCGTCCCGGCCCGCTCGGTTCCGGGATGGTCGATGACTTCATCCTGCGCAAGAAGGGCCAGCAAAAGATTGACTATTTTCACCCCGACCTGACCGCCTGCCTGTCGCCGACCTACGGCGTCATCGTGTACCAGGAACAGGTCATGCAGATCTCGCAGATCATCGGCGGCTACACGCTCGGTGGCGCCGACATGCTGCGCCGGGCGATGGGCAAGAAAAAACCCGAGGAAATGGCCAAGCACCGCGAGACGATTGCCGCCGGCGCGAAGGAAAAGGGCTACGATCCGGCGCTTGCCGAGCAGTTGTTCGACCTGATGACCAAGTTCGCGGAATACGGCTTCAACAAGTCGCACACCGCCGCCTACGCCGTTGTCACCTACCACACGGCCTGGCTCAAGGCCCACCACTGCGCGGCCTTCATGGCGGCGACCATGTCGTCGGACATGGACAACACCGACTCGGTGAAAATCTTCTACGAAGATACCATCGCCAACAAGGTGAAGGTGCTCGGGCCGGATGTGAATGCCTCGAACTACCGTTTCGAGCCGGTCGACCGCAAGACCATCCGCTACGGTCTGGGGGCGGTCAAGGGTACCGGCGAGCAGGCGGTCAATGTCATTCTCAAGGCGCGCGAAACTGGCGGGCCGTTCAAGGATTTGTTCGACTTCTGCAAGCGCTGCGACAAGCGCATGGTCAACCGCCGCACCATCGAGGCGCTGATCAAGGCCGGTGCCTTCGATAGCATTGACCCCGATCGCCACAAGCTGATCGCCTCGACCGGCGTGGCCATGGATTTCGCCGAGCAGGCCGAGCGCAATGCGATGCAGACCAGCCTGTTCGATATCGGCAATGTGGCGGAGGAGCACGCGCCGCAGTACGTCGCCGTCAAGCCGTGGGACGAGAGGGAGCGCCTGATGCAGGAGAAGACGGCACTCGGTTTCTTCTTTTCCGGCCATCCGTACAACACCTGCAAGAAAGAGTTGTCGCGCTTCGTGCGCCGGCCGCTGAATCAGCTGCAACCGGCCAAGGAAATGACCAATCTGGCCGGCATCGTGGTCGGCGTGCGTACCCAGATGACCCGGCGCGGCAAGATGCTCTTCGTCCAGCTCGACGACGGCACGGGCATGATCGAGGTGTCGGTCTTCAACGAATTGTTCGAGGCCGAGCGCGCCAAGATCGTCACCGACGAAGTGCTGGTCGTCGAAGGCAAGGTCAGCTACGACGAATTTTCCGGCGGCAATCGCGTGGTGGCCGACAAACTGATGACGCTGGGCGAGGCCCGGGCGCGCTTCGCCAAGTTCCTGCTGCTCAAGATGAACGGCAATTCGGACGCGCGCAAGCTGAAGAGTCTGCTCATGCCCTTTGCGCCGGGGCCGGCTGCGGTACGCATCCGCTACCGGAACGCGACGGCGGAGTGCGAAATGGTGCTAGGCGAAGAGGCCCGCGTCCGCCTCGACGACGCCCTGCTTGAAGCACTGGGCAACTGGCTGCAGCCGGAAAACGTCGAGATCGTTTACAACCTGTAAGTCTGAAAATCTCGACGCAGAGGCGCGGAGGGGTAACCGGACGAAGTACATCCGGTTTGAGATTTTTCCAGCGTCTCCGGGTTGGGTGTGGTCGACATGGGGCAGAAAAAAAGGAACCGCGCGGGTTCCTTTTTTTGGCCGTTTTTTCCGGTTGACCGCGGAAGGTGTGTTTTAGAGCACCAGATCGGTCTTGAAGCCGATGCGCACCGCACCCCAGTGGCGTCCGTTGATGATGATCGGCATGGACAGGTCGTTGAGGATTTCGCCGGTGTCGCGCACGTAAGTCTGGAAGAGCGACGGCTTCTGGTTCTTGGCCAGCTTGATGCCGACCGGGTCGTTGAAGATGCGTTTGTGCCGGCACTTGGCGAGATCGACCGCAGGGTCGCCGCTCGGGGCGTTGGAGAAGACGCTGTTGTGGGCCGGGGCGTAGCCGTTGCTGTCGACCGAGAGCGAGTAGGTGAGGCCGGGTACGTTGCGCAGCAGGTCGTCGTAGAGCCGGGTCAGTTCGCTGTCGCACTGGCTGTCGTAGGCGGTGGTGTAACGCTTCGGGTTCGATCCGGCGATGTCCTTGTACGATTGGTCGAAGACGTTCACGCCACGGTCGGCCAGCTTCTGAAGCACCCCGGCCACATTGTCGCGGAAAGAAGTGCAGGCATTGTGCAGGGTGTCGAACATGCTGTTGCCGGTGCGGAAGTCGGCCAGCGTGCATTGCAGGTCTTCGGTGGATTCGCGCAGGGTCTTGGCCGAACCGAGGCACTGCTTCATGCGGCCGGAGATATCGACGGAGTGGTTGCGGATTTCCTCGACTTCACTGTGGATGCTCTGGTTGCTTTCGCGCAGGTTGTGAATGGCGTCGCCGATACTAGCGAGCTGTTCGCTGGTGCGTTTGAAGTCGCTGACCATGGTGCCCAGATCGGTCGCCGAGGTTTCGACGTATTCGTTGGCGCGGGTGACTTCGCCGACGATGGTCTGCGTCTTGGCCGAGGTGTCGGAGACCAGATTGATCATCGACTGGGTGTTCTGGCCGATCACCTCGGTGGCTTTCTTGACCTTTTCCGCCAGTTTGCGCACTTCGTCGGCGACCACGGCGAAACCGCGCCCTGCTTCGCCGGCCCGCGCGGCCTCGATGGCGGCGTTGAGGGCAAGCAGATTGGTCTGGTCGGAAATGTCGTTGATCAGCGAAACGATCTCGTTGATCTTCATCGAATTGGTGTGCAGTTCGCTGACCGTGCTCGAAAAATGCTCGATGTGCTGGTTGGTCGAGCGCATGGTCGCAGCCACGGTTTCCATCTGCTCCAGCGAGCGCTGGGCGAGGTCGAGGTTGTTCCGGGTCGATGACTGGATCGCGTCGGCATTCGTGGTGACTTCGCCGACCGCAAGGTTGACCTGGTTGCTCGATTCAAAAATGGCGCGGGCCAGTTCTTCCTGGCGGCGTACCGCATCATCGGTCTGTTGCACGAGATGATTCATGCGGGCAGCATCGGCGGCGATGCTGACGCTGCGTTCGCGGGCGTGGGAAATGAGTCCGCGGACGCGCACGAAAAAGCGGTTGATGTTGCCGGAAAGCCGGCCGGCAGTGTCGCTGCCGGAGGTGCCTACGGTATGTGAAAGATCGGCAGAGCCGTCTGCAATGGCGGCGATGTCCCGGTCGATCTTTTCAAGGGCGTGATTGTTCCCGAAGATTCCCATGCGTTGTCTACTCCGTATTGTTGTGGTTCTCCCCGGCTCTTCGCCGGCGTCGTCCTGTGTCGGACTTTTTTCAGCGCTTCCCGGCTGATGGGTTTACAGCGTACGTTGGCGGGCTGCCACTCGACCTCTCAGGAAGCCCTTGATTTCGTGAAAGGGGATCGGCTTGCCATAGACGGTGATATCGCTGGGCAGGCCGCGCCGGATAATCTCGTCGTGATCGATGGCGCTGACGACAATGATGTCCATGCGGGCAAGATTGGGTTGCGCACGCAGATGGCGAATCATCTCGAAACCATCCATGCCGGGCATCATCAGGTCGGCGATCAGGACATCGGGGGTGCGCTGGCCAACCTGGAGCAGGCCGTCGAAGCCATTGGCCACCATGCGGATCTTGAGCGGCAGGTTCCAGCTTTCGAAGGTCGCCTGGTAGAGCATTTGCAGCGTGGCATCGTCTTCGGCAATCAGCACGTCGAGCGCGCCGGCTGCCTCCGGGCCGCTGGGTGCCGTGTTCCGGCGCCGGGCGAGCAGCGCTTCCACCGAAGCTGCCGGAATGCGGCGGTGACCGCCGGTGGTTTTCCACGCTTCCAGCGCGCCGTTCTCCACCATGTTCTGTACGGTGCCCAGGGAGACGCCCAGGCGGAGTGCTGCTTGACGCGTGCTAAGGTATTCGGTGTCGGACATGGTTGATTTTCAAAATTGCAAATTCGTCAAATTTTAACGGGTTATTGACCAAAGTTATAGTGGCAGCTGGTTAATGCTGCAAAAACCTTGTGAGACCCCGTTCCGTGGGGGATTTTGGAGGCCAGCCGTGCTTGTTGGCGAAAGTCCGGTTTGCCGTTGGCATGCTATAGTCCGCTCCGCTTCCCGTCCAAGTTTCCCTGATGATCAGCCTTTATCAGCTCAAACCGCGTTTTCAGGCCATGCTCAGGCCGCTGGTGCGTTCCCTGGCCAGTGCCGGCGTTACCGCCAATGCGGTGACACTGCTGGCAATGTCGTTTTCGTGCATGCTGGGCGGCGTACTGTTTGCCACAGCGGATCACTCGCTGTTTTTGCTGCTGCCACTGTGGATGTTCCTGCGCATGGCATTCAATGCGGTGGATGGCATGCTGGCCCGTGAGCACGGTCAGCAGACCCGGCTCGGTGCCTATCTCAATGAGCTGACCGACGTCGTTTCGGATGCGGCCCTGTATTTGCCTTTTGTGGCCGTCGCTCCGTTTGGCTGGGGCAGCGTCGGTGCCGTCATCTTTCTCGCCAGCCTGTCGGAAATGACCGGTGCCCTCGGGCCGATGGTCGGTGCGCCGCGCGGCTACGCAGGGCCGATGGGCAAGAGTGACCGCGCCCTTGTGTTTGGTGTGCTCGGCTTGTGGCAGGGGCTTGCCGGCGACCTGCCCACGTGGGCTTTCTGGTTGATGCCGGCAATGGCAGCGCTGATAGCGCTCAATATTGTCAATCGCATTCGAGCTGGCTTGCGGCAAGCGGCCTGATTTTTCCGAGAGTTTTCATGTCCGAACCCCGTTTCGCCAACGAACACCATTTTTCGACGCATGACGGGGTTTCCCTGTTTTTCCGTCACTGGCCGGCTACCTCGCCTGAACGACGCGGCGCCGTGATCCTGTTTCACCGCGGCCACGAGCATTCGGCGCGCATGGCGCATCTGGTCGATGAACTGGCTATGCCGGAGTTCGATTTCTTTGCCTGGGATTCGCGCGGGCACGGCAAATCGCCCGGTGAGCGTGGCTATGCCCCGAGTTTTGCAGACTCAGAGCGCGATGTGCAGACATTCGTTGATCACATCGTGAACAGCTTTGGCATCGCGCAGGAAGACATCGCGGTTGTGGCGCAGAGTGTCGGCGCCGTGCTGATCGCCGCCTGGGCGCACGATTACGCGCCGCGCATCCGCTGTCAGGTGCTGGCCTCACCGGCCTTCAAGATCAAGCTCTATGTGCCGCTGGCGCGCCCTGGCTTGCGCCTGATGCAGCGTCTGCGCGGCAATTTTTTCGTGAGCAGCTACATCAAGTCGAAATTCCTGACCCATGACACCTCGCGTCAGGCATCGTACGACAGCGATCCGCTGATCAGCCGGGCGATTTCGGTCAATATCCTGCTCGATCTCTACGATGTGGCCGAGCGGGTAGTCGCCGATGCGCAGGCCATCACGGTGCCGACCCAATTGCTTATTTCGGGCAAGGACTGGGTGGTTCATCACGGCCCGCAGCACGACTTTTTCGAGCGTCTCGGTACGACGGTCAAGGAAAAGCATGTTCTCGACGGCTTCCTGCACGATACGCTGGGCGAACTGGAGCGCCAACCGGCGGTCGACCAGGTTCGCCGCTTTATTCTCGACTGCTTTGCCAAGCCGCTTCAGCGTCCCGACCTGAACGATGCCGACCGTCGGGGGGCGACGCACGACGAGGCTCTGGCGCTGTCGCGCCCGCTTTCGCTGCTCAGTCCGCGCGGTATTTATTGGGCGGCAACGCGGCTCGGGCTGAAGGTCGGCGGTCTGCTTTCGGCAGGTGTCAAACTTGGCCATGCCACAGGGTTTGATTCGGGCAGCAGCCTTGATTACGTCTACCGCGATACGGCAACCGGCTTCGGGCCAGTGGGCCGGATGATCGACCGCAATTATCTGAATGCCATCGGCTGGCGTGGCATTCGCCGGCGCAAGCTGCATCTTGAGGAATTGCTGCGGCAGGCGATGGATGCCCTGAAAACTGCCGGGTGTCCCGTGCATGTCATGGATGTTGCCGCCGGCCATGGGCGCTATGTGCTGGAGGCGCTGGAAAGCACCCCGCATTGGCCGGATTCGATTCTCCTGCGTGATTTCAGCCCGCTGAACGTGCAGGAAGGCGGCGCGTTGATTCGGCAGAAAGGTCTGCAAGACCTGGCCTGTTTTGTTCAGGGCGATGCCTTCGATCCTGAATCGCTGGCTGCGCTCACACCCAAACCTACGGTAGGCATTGTTTCCGGTCTTTACGAACTGTTCCCCGAGAACGATGCCGTGCGTCGTTCGCTGGCGGGCATTGCTGCGGCGGTGGAGGCAGGCGGCTTCCTGATCTATACCTGCCAGCCCTGGCATCCGCAGCTGGAGTTGATCGCCCGCGCCCTGACCAGCCACCGCGAAGGGCGCGCATGGGTCATGCGCCGGCGCACGCAGGCCGAGATGGATCAGCTGGTCGCCGAAGCCGGGTTCGACAAGGTGGCCCAGCGCATCGACGCCTTCGGCATCTTCACGGTTTCTCTGGCAAGGCGGCGCAGTGCCGGCTGAGATGAGCGCGCCGGAGATGCTGCGCCTGGTTTTTGCCGGCGTCTTTCTTCTGCTTTCCGTGGCGAGCGTAGTCAGTCTCGTGCTTCGTTCCCGTCTGGCGCCTGGGGAATGCAGCCCCGGCATCGATAACCTGATGGCGCGCATCAAGGCGTGGTGGGTGATGATCGGCCTGCTTGCCCTGGCCTTCTGGGTGGGGGCGGCGGGTATCGTGCTGTTGTTCGCCTTCATCTCCTTCCAGTGCCTGCGCGAGTTCGTTGCGGTCAGTGCGCTGCCGGCAGGTGACCACAAGATGGTGGTGACCAGCTTCGTGCTTTTTCTGCCCTTGCAGTACCTGTTGCTCGGTATCAACTGGTATGGCCTGTTTTCCATCCTGATTCCGGTCTATGCCTTTCTGCTGTTGCCGATTCTGGCTTCTCTGAGTGGCGATACCCGAAGCTTTCTGGAACGCGTTGCCAAGATGCAGTGGGGGCTGATGGTGGCCGTTTATTGCCTGTCGCATGTGCCGGCTCTGATGTTGCTGGAAATTCCCGGATATGGCGGGCGTAATGCCCTGCTGATTGCCTTTCTGGTGCTGATCGTGCAATCCAGCGACGTTTTTCAGTACATCTGGGGCAAGCTGCTGGGGCGGCGCAAGGTGTCGCCCGGCGTGTCTCCCTCGAAAACCTTTGAAGGCCTGATCGGCGGCGTACTGACGTCGACGGCGCTGGGCGGCGCCTTGTGGTGGATCACCCCCTTCGCGCCCTGGCAGGCTGCACTGCTTGCCCTGGGTATCAACCTCATGGGCTTTTTCGGCGGGCTCGTGCTCTCGGCGATCAAGCGCGACCGTGGTGTCAAGGACTGGGGCAATCTGATCGAAGGGCATGGTGGCATGCTCGATCGCGTCGATTCGATCAGCTTTTCCGCACCGGTCTTTTTTCACCTCGTACGTTACTGGTGGGTTCCGTGAGCCTGCTTTCGAATCAGTTACTTATCCTGAAAGGAAAAGGTATGTATCGTTCCCTGCTGGTTTTTGTTCTGGCCGTATTTTTCGGCACCGCGGCGTTTGCCGAGGATGCCCACGAGGCGGACCGTCAGCAACTGCTTGCCATGCTCAGTGATATCGAGCACGGCATCAATGACGGCAAGATCGAGATGATGACGCGTCACATCGACGAAAAGGCCGTAGTCACCTGGCTCAACGCCGAGGTCTCACACGGGCCGGCAGAGGTGAAGGCCTATTTCGACCGCATGGTCGGCAGCGGGCCGAACGCGGTGCTCAGCAAATATGTGACGCATCCGAAGATCGACCAGCAGGCGGTTTTCCACGGCGACGTGGCCGTGGCCAACGGGACGACCGAGGATGAATTCACGCCGCACCGTCGTTCGGTATTCAAATTCACCTCGCGGTGGACCGCGACGCTGACGAAGACTGACGGCTCGTGGAAAATCATCGCGCTCAACCTGTCGACCAATACCTTCAAGAATGCGTTGATCAGCGAGCTCGAAAGCATGGTGACGCTCGCCGGCGGCGGTGGTTTTGTCGCAGGTCTGCTGCTGGCCGGTGTCTGGGCCTTCTTTCGTCGCCGTAAGGCGGCTTGAAAGTGGCTTCCACGGTCAACCTGAAAAATGACCAGATTTTGCCTAGGTTTTTTGCGTGCGGACGCCGCGATCGTGCCAAGAAATGCCTTGTGGGGGTCAGAAAATGAGTGTGGTTGGTCAAGCAGTCACGCCAGCAATTGGTACGTTGAAAAGCCTTGTCACCGTGCTGGTGTTTATGACTTTGGTTTACGGCGGTGCAGTATTGGCGCTGAAATCCCGAATTGCCGATAAAAAGAGGCTGCGTATCTACAAAGAAGTTTTGGCTCTTGCTTTGTTAGTGGGTGCAGCTCTCTTCATGTATTGGCGTATAACTCACACTTGAGCGCTGTCGGATGGCCTTCTCAGGCCTTCTTGACGAATTCCGACTTCAGCTGCATGGCGCCGATGCCGTCGATCTTGCAGTCGATGTCGTGATCGCCTTCGATCAGACGGATGTTCTTGACCTTGGTGCCGACCTTGACGACCGAGGACGATCCCTTGATCTTGAGATCCTTGATCACCGTCACCGTGTCGCCGTCCTGCAGGACGTTGCCATTGGCATCCTTCCAGACGCGGGCCTGCTCGGCTGCACCGGCGCCGGAGTCCTTGCTCCACTCATGGGCGCATTCCGGGCAGACGTACATGTTGCCGTCCTCGTAGGTGAATTCGGAGCCGCATTGGGGGCATTTGGGCAGAGCGCTCATGGTGTTTCCTGTTCAATGTTTTATTCGTCGCTGCCCATCAGATAGGGAAGCAGGATGTAGGCGCGTTGCAATGCAGCCTCAAGGTCGAGGCAGACATTGTCGTCACCGAGGTGGTCGATGAAGCCGGCGCGATAGAGTAGCGAGCCCGGTTGCGAATTGAGGCCGCAGAGGATCAGTGTGCAGCCGCGCTGGTGCAGTTTTTCGCGCAGGCTTTCCAGTCCTTCGAGCGCCGAGGTGTCGAGCATGACCAGCCGGCTGGCGTCGAGAATGACCACTTCAGGGTGGCCGGCGGCCGGATCGAGCAGTTCTTCCAGTTTGTTGACGGCGCCGAAGAACAGCGAACCGAACATTTTCCAGGCGGCAACCCGCAGGCTGCCGTCAGGGTAGCGGAAGTGCGGTTCGTCTGCCTCGGCGTCCAGCGAGATCCGCTCGATCGAGGTCAGTTCGGACATGCGGAAAATGAAGAACAGGCAGGCCAGTACCATGCCGATTTCGACGGCGATGGTCAGGTCGAAGATGACCGTGAGGAAGAACGTGGCGAGCAGGGTGATCCGGTAGTTGTAGGAATAACGGCTGAGCTCGCGGAATTCGTGCCATTCGCCCATGTTGAGCGCAACAACCATGACGATGGCGGACAGGGTGGCCAGCGGCACGTAGGAGGCCAGTGGTGCCGCGATGAGGACAATGCCGAGCAGAACGATCGCGTGTACCATGCCGGCAATCGGCGTCCGGCCACCGGTCTTGACATTGGTGGAGGTGCGGGCGATGGCGCCGGTTGCTGCAAAGCCACCGAAAAATGGTGCGGCGATATTGGCCAGGCCTTGGGCGACGAGTTCCTGATTGGGATCGTGGCGATCGTCGATGAGGCTGTCGGCGACGCGGGCGGAGAGTAGCGATTCGATGGCGCCGAGCAGGGCAATGGTGATGGCCGGGGAAATCAGCTTGCCGAAATCATGGATCGAAACGTCGGGCAGACCGAAATTGGGGAGGTCCTGCGGGATGCCGTTGAAGCGGCTGCCAATGGTTTCGACTGGGAGTTCGAGCAGGAAGGATGCGAGCGTACCGACGATCAGCACGGCAAGCGGGCCGGGCGCGCGACGAAGCAGGGCGATGTACTGGGCCAGGCGGTTGTAGAACAGCAGGAAAACGAAGCAGGCGAGGGCCAGGCCGAGTGTCGGCAGATCCACCGAGTGGGCATGCGCGGCCAGCGTCTTGACGCGGGCAAAGAACTCGGCCGGCAGGTTGTCGATCTTGAGACCGAAGAAATCCTTGATCTGGGCGAGAAAGATCACGACGGCAATGCCGTTGGTGAAGCCGATCACGACGGTCACGGGGATGAAGCGAATCAGCTGCCCCATGCGGGCCAGTCCCATAGCGAGCAGGAAGACGCCCGCCAGCATGGTTGCCCCGAGCAGGTTGTTGAAACCGTTGATGGCGACGATGCCGTATACGATCGGGATGAAAGCGCCGGTCGGGCCGCCGATCTGAACGCGGGAGCCGCCGAGTGCCGAGGTGATGAAGCCGGCGATGATGGCCGTCCAGATCCCTGCTGCTGGCGAACATCCGGAGGCGATGGCGAAAGCCATGGCGAGCGGCAGGGCGAGTACACCGACCGTAATGCCCGAGGCAAGGTCTTTGCTGAATTGCACACGATCATAGCCGTGCAGGCAATCGAGCAACTTGGGACGAAAGGTGATTTTCATGGGAAACCCGTGGCAGAGCAGGGCTGCATTATAAGCGGCCGACCCGGTATTTATTCGGCCAGGTAGGGTAATCCGCCCTTATTCGCTGTCGATTTTCGCTTTTTTTGCGCCGACTTTGTCCGGGTGGTGGGTGGTGATGTAGTCGTCGTAGCGGGCCTGCATCTCCGGTGCCTGTTTGGCCAGCTCACGCAGTATCCGGGAGACGGCCCAGATCATGACCGCCACACCGCCAGCCGTACAGGCCACGGCTTCCGCCATCGACGATGGAAAGCCGCTCAGGATGGCGCCCTTCCCGGCGGCAAACCAGCTCGCGCCGATGCCGACGCAGGAGAGACCGAACACGTCAGCCAGGGCGTAAAGGAATATTTTTCCGGTCAGGCGAGGGCGTGGCGGGCGTATCGAACTGTTGAGCATGATGGGTCTCGGCGGGTATTTCAGCTGTTTGTTTGATTTCGATCAGGTTTGTGCAAAAAAGATGATTCAGTGCTTGACAAAAGAATTTGCACGTCAACTTATGCACAGTTGTCCGGTGGTGGCAAGAGGACAAAACTGATTGGGCTTGATGGTTTTGGTATATCTGGTTTTGCTTTGATACTTCCAATTAAATCAATGGGTTATGCATTAGCTCAAGTTTGAGGCAGGGTAGAAAAAATCCTTGTGGGACCGTCACTTAGCGAGTTCGCCAAGGATTTTTTCACAGACTTATCCACAGTTTTTGTGGATAGTTTCAAAAGCCCAAATCCTGCGCTTGGATTGGCGCCGTAACTTAAAGTAAAACATTAGGTTTCGGGTTGATTTTGCTGCGCCGCAACAAGAAGGCGCCCGTCAATCGGGCGCCTTGGCAAGTGCGGGTTCTATTTCACCCGCATGCCTGGTTGTGCTCCCGAATCCGGCGAGAGAAGGTAAATTCCCGGGGTTTTCCCGTCGCTGTCCGAGGCGGCGAGCACCATACCTTCGGAAAGGCCGAACTTCATCTTGCGTGGTGCCAGATTGGCAACCATGACCGTGAGGCGTCCGATCAATTGCGCCGGGTCATAGGCGGCCTTGATGCCAGCAAAGACGTTTCGGGTTTGCCCGTTGCCGATATCGAGAGTCAGGCGCACCAGTTTTTCAGCGCCGTCGACGTGTTCTGCGTTGGCAATACGGGCGATGCGCAGGTCGACCTTCATGAAGTCGTCAATGCTGCACAGGGCGTTGTCCGCAGATTCGGCCTTGCTTTCCTTTTGCTGATGCTCGGCATGGCGCTGCTGCGACGCCTGCTCCGGCGCCTGCTCCGGCGCCGGAGCAAGCGATTCCTTGTTGGCTTCGACCAGTTTCTCGACGAGCTTGGGATCGACACGGGTCATCAGGTGTTCGTAGGCATTGATGCCGTGCTCACCGGCAAGCAGGCTCGCGGTATCGGCCCAGCTCAGCGGTGCGATGTTGAGGAATTTTTCGACTTTGCCTGCCACGACCGGAAGAATCGGCTTGAGCAGAATGGTCAGCAGACGGAATAGGTTGAGCGCGTTCGAGCAGGCCGCGTGCAGTTCGACTTCCTTGCCTTCCTGTTTTGCCAGTTCCCAGGGCTTGACGCTGTCGACGTACTGGTTGGCGGCGTCGGTGAGCGCCATGATCTCGCGCATGGCCTTGCCGAATTCGCGGGCCTCGTACAGATCGGCGATGCGGTCAGCTGCGTCCTGAATCGCCTTGATGGCAGGAAGGCCGGCATCGGCGGGTGCGAGGCGGCCATTGAAGCGCTTGCTGATGAAGCCCGCCGAGCGGCTGGCGATGTTGACGTATTTTCCAACCAGGTCGGAATTGACGCGGGCGACGAAGTCATCGAGGCTGAGGTCGATATCTTCCATGGTGGCAGACAGTTTGGCAGCGTAGTAATAGCGCAGCCACTCCGGATCGAGGCCGGTATCAAGATAGCTCTGGGCGGTGATGAACGTGCCGCGCGATTTAGACATCTTGGCGCCATCGACCGTCAGAAAGCCGTGTGCGAAGATTTTGGTCGGCGTCCGGTAGCCGGCATGGGCCAGTTCGGCTGGCCAGAACAGGGCATGGAAATAGAGGATGTCCTTGCCGATGAAGTGATACATCTCGGTGCTGGAATCCGGCTTGAAATATTCGTTGAAGTCGAGGCCGTTCTTGCTGCACAGGTTCTTGAAGGAACCCATGTAGCCGATCGGGGCGTCGAGCCAGACGTAGAAATATTTGCCCGGTGCATCGGGAATCTCGAAGCCGAAGTAGGGGGCGTCGCGCGAGATGTCCCAGTCGGTCAGCTTGTTCTCGCCCGGTGCTCCGAGCCATTCCTGCATCTTGTTGGCGGCTTCGGTTTGCAGGGTTCCACTGTCGCGACTGGTGTATTGACGCAGGAATGCTTCGCAGCGCGGGTCGGAGAGTTTGAAGAAATAGTGTTCGGACTGGCGAAGCTCCGGCTTGGCGCCAGAAATGGCCGAATAGGGCTCGATCAGGTCGGTCGGGGCGTAGGCTGCACCACAGACTTCACAGTTGTCGCCGTATTGGTCCTTGGCGTGGCACTTCGGGCACTCGCCCTTGATGAAGCGATCCGGCAGGAAGAGTTGCTTCTGCGGGTCGAAATACTGTTCGATGGTGCGCGTTTCGATCAGGCCGGCAGCGCGGAGCTTGAGGTAGATGTCATTGGCACACTCGCGGTTTTCCGGCGAATGGGTACTGTGATAATTGTCGAAGCCGACATGAAATCCGGCAAAGTCACGCGAGTGTTCACTGTGGACGCGGGCAATGAGTTCTTCCGGTGTGATGCCTTCCTTTTCTGCGCGCAGCATGATGGGCGTGCCGTGGGTGTCGTCCGCACATACGTACCAGCATTCATTGCCTGCCATTTTCTGGTAGCGAACCCAGATGTCGGTCTGGATGTACTCGACCAGATGGCCGAGGTGAATGGCACCGTTGGCGTAGGGCAGGGCGGAGGTGACGAGAATTTTGCGCGGCATGATGGAGGTCTGGCTGAAAATAAACGGGAATTTTACCGCGTGCGTCACTCGAGCGTCGTGCTCATGTCGCCGCCCCTATTCCATGCGGCTTGTCCGGCAAGGTAAACGATTGTGCTGCTTGGTAAAAACGGTGCCGGTAGATGTTGCTGAAGCGGGCCTTCGCAGGCAAAATCGTCGGCATCAGGGAGGTCTTATGAACTTTGCAGTCGTCGAAGATAGTCGTAGCCAGGCCGAGGTGCTCAAGGCACTGCTGAAGAGCGAAGGACATCAGGTCGAGGTGTTCCCCGAGGGGGGGGCCTGTCTCGAAGCGCTGAAGACGCGAACCTTTGATTTCTTCATCATTGACTGGAACCTCCCTGACATGGGCGGGGATGCCGTGCTCAAGCATATTCGCGAACATTGCGGTTGGGACGTTCCGATCGTTTTCTGTACAGCCCGTACGGAGGAGGAAAGCGCCGCCGACATTCTGAGCATGGGTGCGGATGACTATATTCCCAAGCCGATCCGCTACATGGAGTTCATGGCCCGCATTCAGGCCTTGTTACGCCGCCGCCAGAAGGCGCGCCCCAGCATGCTGCGATTCGGAGGCATCGAGATCGATCTTGAGGGCCGGCGTGCTCGTCTGGCAGGTGTCGATGTCGACCTGACGCAGCGCGAATTCGATCTGGCCGTGATTTTTCTACGCAATATCGGGCGCATCCTGCCTCGCGAAGAGTTGCTGGCCAATGTCTGGGTGCGAGACAGCGATGTCGACACGCGTACCGTCGATACGCACGCCAGTCGTCTGCGCAAGAAACTCGGTCTGGCAGGCGAAAGCGGCCTGATGCTGACTTCCGTTTACGGTCAGGGCTACCGGCTGGATACCGTTCAGACTGCCTGATTTCGTCTCTGGTTTGCGTTATACTGGACAAAATTGCTCGGGTATTGCCCGGCACTCTTCCAGGAACCGGAGTTTTCATGAGTCTTACAGAACAGCAAGTCAGAGAGGCGCTTTACGGCGTCGTTGATGCCAACACCGGCAAGGATTTCGTTACCGGAAAGTCAGTCCGCAATATTCGTTTGAGCGGAAGCGATGTCACGTTCGACATCGAGCTGGGTTACCCGGCAAAAACGCAGATCGAACCCATCCGCCAGCAGGTTCAGGCGGCCGTTGGAGCCGTGCCGGGTGCCGGTCGGGTTTCGGCCAACGTATACAGCAAGATTGTGGCTCACTCGGTACAGGGGGGCGTCAAGCTCCTGCCGGGAGTCCGGAACATTATTGCCGTGGCGTCCGGCAAGGGTGGCGTCGGCAAGAGCACGACGGCCGTCAACCTTGCTTTGGCGTTGGCTCAGGAAGGTGCCAATGTCGGTATTCTCGATGCCGATATCTATGGCCCATCGCAGCCGCAGATGCTTGGTCTCGCCGGGCAGCAGCCGGAATCGAGCGATGGTCAGAGCATGGAGCCACTGGAGGCCTATGGTTTGCAGGCCATGTCCATCGGTTTTATGGTCGATGTCGAGACGCCGATGGTGTGGCGCGGCCCGATGGCGGCGCAGGCACTTGACCAGTTGCTCGGTCAGACCAACTGGCGCGATCTTGATTACCTGATTGTAGACATGCCGCCGGGGACCGGCGACATCCAGCTTTCTCTGGCCCAGAAGGTGCCGGTAACCGGCGCGGTTATCGTTACCACGCCACAGGATATTGCCCTGATTGACGCGCGTAAGGGGCTGAAAATGTTTGAGAAGGTCAATGTCCCGATTCTCGGCATTATCGAAAATATGAGTATCCACATTTGCAGCCAGTGCGGCCACGCCGAGCACATCTTTGGAGAGGGTGGTGCCGAGCGCATGGGGCAGGATTACGACGTCGAATTTCTGGGCAGTCTGCCGCTGGAAATGTCGATCCGGCAGATGGCGGATGGTGGCAAGCCGACGGTGGTCGGTGCGCCGGATTCGAGGACTGCCGAGATCTATCGTGCGATCGCCCGACGGGTGGCGGTGAAAATTGCAGACAAGGCGAAGGATATGTCTGCGAAATTCCCCAATATCGTTGTGCAGAACACCTGATTTTTTACACATTGGGACGAATAAAGGCGGGTAAAATCCCGCCTTTATTTTTGTCGACCGCAGCAGGAAAAAATGGCCATCAAATCAGATAAATGGATTCGCCGCATGGCGCAGGAACACGGCATGATCGAGCCGTTCGAGCCGGAACTGGTGCGCGAGGTCAATGGCGAGAAGATTGTTTCCTACGGTACTTCGAGCTATGGCTACGACATTCGGTGTGCCCGGGAATTCAAGGTTTTTACGAACATCAATTCAACGGTCGTCGATCCCAAGAGCTTCGATCCGAAATCTTTCGTCGAGATCGAGTCCGATGTCTGCATCATTCCGCCGAACTCCTTTGCGCTGGCTCGCACTGTCGAGTATTTCCGCATTCCGCGCTCCGTGCTGACCGTTTGCCTCGGTAAATCAACCTACGCGCGTTGCGGCATCATCGTCAATGTGACGCCTTTTGAGCCGGAGTGGGAAGGTTACGTCACGCTGGAGTTTTCAAATACGACCCCGCTGCCGGCGAAGATCTATGCCGGTGAGGGTTGTGCCCAAGTGCTGTTCTTCGAGTCCGACGAAGTTTGCGAAACCTCCTATCGTGATCGGGGCGGAAAATACCAGGGTCAGGTCGGTGTCACCCTGCCGAAAATCTGACGCAAAGCTGTAACGATACTGTCTTATTCTGTGACCCGCTGCGGCGGGTCGCCGCTTTTGAGGATTCTCCATGCGCTTCCATTTTCCCGTCATCATCATCGATGAAGATTTTCGTTCGGAAAACACCTCCGGCCTCGGTATTCGTGCATTGGCCGCAGCTCTGGAAAAAGAGGGTCTGGAAGTGCTGGGGGTAACCAGTTACGGTGATCTGACGTCCTTCGCGCAGCAGCAGAGCCGAGCCTCCGCCTTCATCCTGTCCATAGACGACGAGGAGCTGGCGCTGGAGCCCGAAGAGACCTTGGCGGAGCTGCGTTCATTCGTCAGTGAAATCCGCAACCGCAATGCTGATATTCCTATCTTTCTGCACGGCGAGACGCGCACCAGCCGCCACATCCCGAACGACGTGCTGCGCGAACTGCACGGCTTCATCCACATGTTCGAGGACACGCCTGAATTCATCGCCCGCAATGTCAAGCGCGAGGCGCGTGCCTACCTCGATTCGCTGCCGCCGCCCTTCTTCCGCGCGCTGACGCACTATGCGGCCGACGGCTCCTACTCGTGGCACTGCCCGGGGCATTCAGGCGGCGTCGCCTTCCTGAAGTCGCCGGTCGGCCAGATGTTCCACCAGTTCTTCGGCGAGAACATGTTGCGCGCCGACGTGTGCAATGCGGTGGAAGAGCTCGGCCAGTTGCTCGACCACACCGGTCCGGTTGCCGCCTCCGAGCGCAATGCGGCACGCATCTTCAACTCGGATCACCTCTATTTCGTCACCAACGGCACCTCGACTTCGAACAAGATCGTCTGGCACTCGACGGTGGCACCGGGCGATATCGTCGTTGTCGACCGTAACTGTCACAAGTCTATCCTGCACGCCATCATGATGACCGGCGCTATTCCGGTCTTTCTGATGCCGACGCGCAACAATTTCGGCATCATCGGACCGATCCCGAAGAGCGAGTTTGCCTGGGAAAGCATCCAGAAGAAAATTGCCGCCAATCCGTTCATTACCGACAAGACGGCCAAGCCGCGCGTGCTGACGATTACCCAGTCCACTTACGATGGCATTCTCTACAACGTCGAGGATATCAAGGGAGAGCTCGACGGCAAGATTGATACCCTGCATTTCGACGAAGCCTGGCTGCCGCATGCTGCCTTCCACGATTTTTACGGCGATTACCATGCCATTGGTGCTGATCGTCCGCGTTGCAAGGAATCGATGGTCTTCTCGACGCAATCGACGCACAAGCTGCTGGCCGGCTTGTCGCAGGCCTCGCAGATTCTGGTGCAGGATGCCGAGAACCAGAAACTCGACCGCGATATCTTCAACGAAGCCTATCTGATGCACACCTCCACTTCGCCGCAGTATTCGATCATCGCCTCGTGCGACGTCGCGGCGGCGATGATGGAAGAGCCGGCTGGCACGGCGCTGGTCGAGGAGTCGATCACCGAAGCCCTCGATTTCCGCCGCGCCATGCGCAAGGTGGACGAGGAGTGGGGCGCCGACTGGTGGTTCAAGGTCTGGGGGCCGGACGACTTGTCCGAAGAAGGCATCGAGGAGCGCGAGGCATGGATGCTCAAGCCAGGCGAGCGCTGGCACGGCTTCAACAACCTGGCCGATGGCTTCAACATGCTCGACCCGATCAAGGCGACGATCATCACCCCTGGGCTGGATGTCGATGGCGATTTCGGTGAGCGTGGTATTCCGGCGGCCATCGTTACCAAGTACCTGGCCGAACATGGCGTCATCGTCGAAAAGTGCGGCCTGTACAGCTTCTTCATCATGTTCACCATCGGCATTACCAAGGGCCGCTGGAATACGCTGGTGACTGCGCTGCAGCAGTTCAAGGACGATTACGACAAGAATCATCCGCTGTGGAAGGTGCTGCCCGAGTTTGTGCAGAAGAACCCGCGCTATGAGCGCGTCGGCCTGCGCGACCTGTGCATGCAGATTCACAGCGTGTACAAGCAGAACGACGTGGCCCGCCTGACGACGGAGATGTACCTGTCGGACATGGTGCCGGCCATGCGTCCGGCCGATGCTTTCGCCAAGATGGCGCACCGCGATATTGAGCGTGTGCCGGTAGATGAACTCGAGGGCCGCGTCACGGCGGTGCTGCTGACACCCTATCCGCCGGGCATTCCGCTGCTGATTCCGGGTGAGCGCTTCAATGCGACGATCTGCAATTATCTGAAGTTCGCGCGTGAGTTCAATGCCCGTTTCCCCGGGTTCGAGACCGATGTCCACGGCCTCGTCAAGGGCGCTGACGGCGGTTACTTTGTCGATTGCGTCTGCCAGTAGGCGTCTTTAAAACTCAGTTACGCAAATAGGTGACGAATGAATACCCCGTGCCGGTTTGTTCCGGCGGGGTGTTTTTTGCCGTTTTTTTCCAGTTGACCGCGGAAATCTCCGGAAACCAGCTGTCGCCTTCCGGACTGAGGTCTACCTCGGTGACCTCCAGCCGATCGGCCAAGGACATCGCCTGCTGGTAAATTTCGGCGCCACCGATGATGAAGATACGTTCATCGCTGGCGCCAAGGGCCAGTCCAGCCTCTAGTGAATGCGCCAGTTCGGCACCAGTCGCGTCATAGCCTGTCTGCCGGGTGACCACGATGTTGCGCCTGCCGGGGAGTGGCCGAAAGCGCGGCGGTAGGGATTCCCATGTCTTGCGCCCCATGAGAACTGTGTGGCCTGCGGTCAATGCCTTGAAGTGCGCCATGTCTCCGGGGATGTTCCAGATCAATTGGTTGTTGCAGCCAATTACGCGGTTTTTGGCAACGGCAACGATGATGACGATTTCAGCCATGCTTCAGCTCCGGAATTTGCGTAGATGGGCAATCAGGCCCCGGGTCGAGTCGTCGAGCGAATCGGTTGTAGCGTTTTCCGTCAGGCAGGGAACCAGCCGGTTGGCAAGCTGTTTGCCCAGTTCAACACCCCACTGGTCGAACGAATTCAGGTTCCACAAAATGCCGAGACAGAAAACCTTGTGCTCATAAAGTGCGATCAGCTGACCGAGGGAGTGCGGAGTCAGTTCGGAGAGGACGATGGTTGTCGACGGCTGGTTGCCGGGAAAGGTGCGGTAGGGCAATAGTGCTTCGGGGATGCCAGCCTCTCGAGCTTCTTCTTGGGTCTGTCCGAAAGCCAGGGCGGAGGATTGGGCGAGGCAGTTGGCGAGCAGGGCGTGATGATGGCCGGGCAGAGGAAAGTCGGATTTCGCCAGAGCAATGAATTCGCAGGCAACCAGTTCGCTGCCTTGGTGCAGGAGCTGGAAGAAGGAGTGCTGTCCGTTGGTGCCGGCAGCCCCCCAGAGAATCGGTGCGGTGGCAATGTCTACTGGCTGGCCCTGCCGGTCGACGTGCTTGCCGTTGCTTTCCATCTCCAGTTGCTGGAGATGGGCTGGAAGCAGGGCAAGTGACTGGCTGTACGGGAAAATTCCCAGACTGTGGGCTTTGAGGAAATTGGTGTTCCAGAGCGCAAGCAGTGCGAGGGTGAGAGGCAGGCTCTGTGCGGCAGGCGCGTTGAAGAAATGCGCATCCATATCGAGTGCTCCGGCGAGCAACTGCTCGAAATTCCTGAAGCCAACGGTCAGTGCAACCGAAAGACCGATCGATGACCACAATGAAAAACGCCCGCCAACACCATCGCTGAACTGGAATACGTTGGAGGCCGGGATGCCGAATGCCCGTGCTGCCTCGAAATTGCTGGAAGCTGCGATGAAGTGCCTGGCGATTGCGCTCTCCTCGGCGGTTGCCGAAAGAAGCCAGCCTCGCGCAGTGTTTGCGTTGCGCAGCGTTTCGTGCGTCGTGAAGGTCTTGCTGGCAATGATGAACAGGGTTGTGCGCGGGTTGAGGCGCGATAGCGTCGTGGCGATGTCGGCACTATCAAGGTTGGTGACGAAACTGACCCGGATATCCGGTTGTCCGACTGAGCTCAGGGCTTGGGCCACCATGCGTGGCCCAAGGTCCGAGCCGCCGATACCGATGTTTACGATGTCGGTGATGCGCTCGCCGGAAAATCCGCGCCAGGTGCCGCTGTGGATCTCCTCACAGAACTTTTCCATGCGCGCAAGTACGGCTTTGACGTCATCTGGGGCATCGCTTCCGGCGCGTAACGCAGTATGCAGAACTGCACGCTGCTCGGTATGGTTGATTTTCTCGCCGTTACGCATTCTGGCGGCCCAGCCCGAAACATTCGCCTGTTGCGCCAGGTCGTGAAGCAGACGCATCGTTTCGGATGTGACCCGCTGCTTGGAAAAGTCCACCAGCAGTTCGCCGTGTTGCAGGCTCAGTTTATCGAAGCGATTGACGTCTGCACTGAAAAAGTCGCGAAGATGACGCGCGCCAATAGCTTGGGCGTGCTGTTCAAGCGCCTGCCAGGCGGAGGTCTCTGTGATTTTTGGCATGAATCAGACCGCGACAGGGGCGGCGATGTGAGGATGAGGTTCGTAACCGTCGAGACGGAAATCCTCGAAGCGGAAGGCCAGCAGGTCGTTCACTTCGGGGTTGATCCACATCGTAGGCAGTGCTTTGGGCTCGCGGGCGAGTTGCAGTCGTGCCTGTTCGAAATGGTTGGCGTAGATGTGTGCGTCGCCGAAGGTATGAACAAAGTCGCCTGGCTGATAGCCGCAGACTTGGGCCAGCATCATCGTCAGCAGTGCGTACGAGGCGATGTTGAAAGGTACGCCCAGGAATATGTCGGCGCTGCGCTGGTAAAGCTGGCAGGAAAGTTTGTCCCCGGCGACATAAAACTGGAACAGGCAGTGACAGGGCGGCAGGGCCATGTGGTCGACATCGCCGGGATTCCATGCGGACACGATATGGCGGCGCGAGTCAGGGGTGTTTTTCAGGCTGTGAACCAGCTGTGAAATCTGATCGATCACTCTGCCGTCTGGCGTTTCCCAGCGCCGCCACTGTTTGCCGTAGACCGGTCCGAGGTCGCCGTTTGCATCGGCCCATTCGTCCCATATCCGAACCCCGTTTTCCTGCAAATAGCGGATATTCGTGTCGCCCTGGAGAAACCACAGCAGTTCGTGGATGATCGACTTGAGATGCAGCTTCTTGGTGGTGACTGTCGGAAAGCCCAGGGCAAGATCGAAGCGCATTTGCCAGCCGAAAACGGAACGTGTGCCTGTGCCGGTCCTGTCCGATTTGTCATGTCCGTTCTCCATCACGTGGCGCATCAGGTCGAGGTATTGCTGCATGGGCTGGCTATTCAGGTTGGGAGAAAACGGCATTGTAACCCGAGGTTTTGGTGCGAAAATGTTCTCTTGGTTGGTGGTGTTTTAAATAGTATTAGACTATTAAATAAATAACATCAATCAATTAGTTTGATTGCTCTTGATGAGCTAACCTGTCGCTGTTCCTTCAAACAACTCACCCCCAGGAGAAACCCATGTCCGGAATCAATTCTGAAATCAAACCTTTCACCGCCCAAGCTTTTCATGCAGGAAAGTTCGTCAGCGTCTCCGACGCCGATCTGCGCGGCAAGTGGTCGGTGGTCTTCTTCTACCCGGCCGACTTCACCTTCGTCTGCCCGACTGAACTGGGTGACCTTGCTGACAACTATGCCGCCTTCCAGAAGCTCGGCGTTGAAATTTACGCGGTATCCACCGACACCCACTTTACCCACAAGGCCTGGCACGACACCTCCGAGACCATCGGCAAGATCCAGTTCCCGATGATTGGCGACCCGACGGGCAGCATCACCCGCAATTTCGGCGTGATGATCGAAGAAGTCGGCCTGGCCGATCGCGGCACCTTCGTCATTGATCCGGCCGGCAAGATCCAGATCATCGAAATCAACGCTGGCGGCGTCGGTCGCGATGCGTCCGAACTGCTGCGCAAGGTCAAGGCCGCGCAGTACGTTGCCTCCCACCCGGGTGAAGTCTGCCCGGCCAAGTGGAAGGAAGGCGATGCCACCCTGGCACCGTCGCTGGACCTGGTTGGCAAGATCTAAGACACCGATTGCTTCATCCGCCCCCACGGGGGCGGATTTCCGGGGAAATTTCGGGTTCACCGCAGATTTCCGCTGAAATCCAGAACAGGGAGAACACCATGCTCGACACCGCCGTCAAAGCCCAACTCAAAGCCTATCTCGAGAAACTGCAACGCCCGATCGAAATCGTCGCCAGCTTCGATGACAGCCCCAAGGCCGAAGATATGCGTGGCCTGCTCATGGACATCATCGACCAGTCCGACAAGATCAGCCTGCGTGAAGACCATGGCGCTTCCCTGCGTCCATCCTTTGCCATCGGCCTGCCCGGCGAGTCGCCGCGCATCCGTTTTGCCGGCATTCCGATGGGGCACGAATTCACTTCTCTCATCCTGGCCTTGCTGCAAACCGGTGGGCATCCGCCCAAGGTTGACGCTGCCGTCATTGAGCAGATCAAGGCACTGCCCGGCAACTATCACGCCGAGACTTTCATCTCGCTGTCCTGCCACAATTGCCCGGACGTCGTGCAGGCCTTCAATCTGATGGCTGTGCTCAACCCCGGCTTCAGCAGCACGATGATTGATGGTGCGCTTTTTCAAGGTGAAGTCGAAAAGCGCCAGATCATGGCCGTTCCGACCGTTTTTCTGAATGGCGAAGAGTTTGGCCAGGGGCGTATGACGATCGAGGAAATCCTTGCCAAGCTCGACAGCGGTGCTGCCGCGCGGGCTGCCGATGCCATTTCGGCCAAGGACGCGTTCGACGTGCTCGTCATCGGGGGCGGTCCGGCTGGCGCTGCTGCCGCGGTCTATGCGGCTCGCAAGGGCATTCGCACCGGCGTGGTTGCCGAGCGTTTCGGTGGCCAGGTCATGGACACCCTTTCCATCGAGAACTTCATCTCGGTCAAGGAAACCGAAGGTCCGAAGCTTGCCGTTGCCCTGGAGCAGCACGTCAAGGAATACGCGGTCGACATCATGAACCTGCAACGGGCCAACAAGCTGATCCCCGGCGACCTGATCGAAGTGCAACTCGACAGCGGTGCCTCGCTCAAGGCCAAGTCGGTCATCCTCTCGACTGGTGCCCGCTGGCGTGAAATGAATGTGCCGGGCGAACAGGAATACAAGGCCAAGGGGGTCTGTTTCTGCCCGCACTGTGATGGCCCGCTCTTCAAGGGCAAGCGCGTGGCGGTGATCGGTGGCGGCAATTCCGGGGTCGAGGCAGCGATTGACCTCGCCGGCATCGTGGGCCACGTTACCCTGCTGGAGTTCGACAGCAAGTTACGCGCCGATGCCGTGTTGCAGAAAAAGCTGCACAGCCAGCCCAACGTGACGGTGATTACCGAGGCGCTGACCACGGAAGTGACGGGCGACGGGCAGAAGGTCAACGGGCTGTCGTACAAGGATCGCCAGAGCGGCGAGGTGAAGCATGTCGAACTCGAAGGCATCTTCGTGCAGATTGGCCTGCTGCCCAACACCGACTGGTTGAAGGGGACGCTCAACCTGAGCAACCGCGGCGAGGTCGAGATCGATGCCAAGGGCCAGACGTCGCTTCCCGGGGTGTTTGCGGCAGGCGACTGCACCACCGTGCCTTACAAGCAGATCATTATCGCCATGGGGGCCGGTGCAACCGCCTCGCTGTCGGCTTTTGATTACCTGATCAGAAACTGAGCTGGCGACAGTCCGCAAGACAGCAGCCCCGCCTTGATGGAGGCGGGGCTGCTGCGTTTACGCGGGATGGTTGTTTCGTTCGCGCCTTTCCTTACGCAACGATGCCCAGATCGAGGCGCCGATGATGACGGCCACGACGGCCAGTGAGAAGCCGACCGGAATCTTGTAGAGGTCGATCAGCAGCATCTTCACGCCAATGAACATGAGTACCACGGCCAGCCCGTATTTGAGCAGCGAGAAGCGATCGGCGACGCCGGCGAGCAGGAAGTACATGGCGCGCAGGCCGAGGATGGCGAAAATATTCGACGTCAGCACGATGAAGGGATCGGTGGTGATGGCGAAGATGGCCGGGATGGAGTCGACCGCGAAAATCAGGTCGGAGAGTTCAACGAGTACCAGTGCAAGGAAGAGCGGCGTGGCGTAGCGGACGCCGTTCCTGTACGTGAAGAATTTCTGGCCGTCGAATTCGTTGCTGATGTTCATGTGGCCACGCAGCCAGCGGATCAGCCCGTTGTTTTCGAGATCGGGTTTTTCGTCGGCAAACCAGTACATCTTCACCCCGGTGATCAGCAGGAAGGCGCCGAAGAGGTAAAGAATCCAGTGAAACTGTGTGATCAGCCAGGCGCCGGCAAAAATCATTACCGTACGCATGACGATGGCGCCGAGCACACCGTAGAGCAGGACTCGTTTCTGCAATTCCAGCGGCACGGCGAAGAAGGAGAAGAGCATCAGCCAGATGAAGACGTTATCGACCGCCAGCGCCTTTTCGATCAGGTAGCCGGTAATGAATTCCAGTGCTTTGGTATTGGCGATTTCGCGTCCGAGACTGCCGTCGAGGTACCACCACAGGCCACCGGCAAAGGCGAGCGTGACGCTGATCCAGATCACCGACCAGATGGCCGCCTCCTTGAAACTTACGCGGTGTTCCTTGCCGCCGCCGACCACGAAAAGGTCGATGGCCAGCATGACGACGACGATGCTGGCGAAGCCGGCCCACAAGCCGGTACTGCCGATGGTTTCCATACAAGTCCTTTCGTGCATTCCAAAAAGCAAACGGCCCGTGCCGGTTGGGCAAGAGGCCGTGGAATGCCAAGGAGCCTCGCCGTCGCGGCAAAGGTCTTGCTCGCAGCGCTGTTTTGCTGCCCGGCTGCCGGAAGCTTGCGCTTCGTGATGACGACAGGCCGGTGGGTGAGCTACTCCCCCTTGGGATGGCCTAACTCTATTGAACCTGAGTTATTTAGTCAACTAAAGGGCCGCATCTTTTTCCCGGCTTATACTTCCGCAATGCTGTCGTAACAATCGGAGGTGATGATGCCGTCTTTTCCCGGAGACCCCCGCATGGATCTACTGTTGTGGCGCCACGCCGAAGCTGAGGATGGCGAAGACGACATGAAGCGCCGGCTGACCGAGCGTGGTCACAAGCAGGCGAAGACGATGGCCGCGTGGATTCGCGCTCACCAGCCGAAGGATTTGCGCATCATCGCCAGTCCCGCCGTGCGAACACAGCAGACTGTCGAGGCCTTGCAGTTGCCGTTTGAAACCAACCGGAAAATCGGTCCGGATGCCTGCGTGTCCGAACTGATCGCTGCTTCGGGCTGGCCGCAGGGTGCGGGATCGGTACTCATTGTTGGTCATCAGCCCTCGCTCGGGCGTCTCGCTTCCCTGTTGCTGGCCGGGCATGAGACGGAGTGGAGCATCAAGAAAGGCGCCTTGTGGTGGTTGAGCAACCGCGTGCGCCGCAGCGAGACACAAACCGTTCTGCGCGCCGTGATTCCCGTCGAATTGCTGGATTAGGGCAAAAAACGGGGAGAACTGTTCCCGTGTTGCCGCTGCGCTGCCGAAGGGGTGCTGGACAAGCCTTCTCCTTTGCCGTGAAATAGGCCTTTTCCACCTGCGCACGGAGAGAAGGCATGGTCACCAGAAAAAAGACAACCATCACCGAGTCTGCCCCCGCGGCTGCCGGAAAGCAGTCCAGTCGCACGCGGGCGCGACCGGCGGCACTGGGAGATGTCGCGCCGAAGCTGACCCCGGAAGGGATTGAAGGCTTCGCGGTCAAGGCCGGGGTTGACGGGGCACAGGAATCGAAACTGGGTGCAATGCGCGACGTCATTGCCGGCATGCCGCCGGATGAAAAGGTCGCCTTGCTGCGCGGCCTGCTCAAGCAGCAGGGCGTGCTCGCCGAAGAACTGCCGGTCAGTCCGGACGACGAACTGGCCAAGGACTGGCGCGATGGTGGTTATCCGTACAAGAACCTCATGCAGCGCAAGAACTACGAGCGCCAGAAATACAAGCTGCAGGTCGAGTTGTTGAAGTTGCAGGCCTGGGTGAAGGAAACCGGGCAGAAGGTGGTGATCCTTTTTGAAGGCCGCGATGCGGCAGGCAAGGGGGGGACCATCAAGCGGTTCATGGAGCACCTGAATCCCCGGGGCGCGCGCGTCGTGGCGCTGGAAAAGCCGAGCGAGATCGAGCGTGGCCAATGGTACTTCCAGCGCTACGTCCAGCATTTGCCGACCAATGGCGAGATCGTGCTTTTTGACCGCTCCTGGTATAACCGGGCGGGCGTCGAGCGGGTGATGGGCTTCTGCTCCGATCAGGAGTACGCCGAGTTCGTGCGCCAGGCACCAGAGTTCGAGCGCATGCTGGCGCGCAACGGCACGCACCTTATCAAGTTCTGGTTCTCGGTCAGCCGCGAGGAGCAGCGCCGCCGTTTCGGCGAGCGCAAGGTGCATCCGCTGAAACAGTGGAAGCTGTCGCCCATCGACATGGCGTCGCTCGACAAGTGGGACGATTACACCAAGGCCAAGGAAGCCATGTTCTTCCACACAGACACTGCTGATGCGCCATGGACGGTGATCAAGTCGAACTGCAAGAAGCGCGCGCGCCTCAATGCCATGCGCTACGTGCTGCACAAGTTGCCGTACACCAACAAGGATACAGACCGGATCGGCAATCTCGATCCGCTCATCGTCGGGCGCGCCAACGTGGTTTACGAGCGCGGCGAGCAGCAGGGCGTGCCTATCCTCTAAGCGGGCTGGTCAGGGATAGGCAATTTTGGCCGTTTTTTCGGGTTGACCGTGGTAGTCGTCAGCTGACGACGTAGGCAGCGCTGCCGGTGGCAATGAGCAGGCCGGCATCGTTCTCCAGCGTCATTTGCACCGAGGCGATACGGCCACCCAGTCGGGTAACACGGCCGGTGGCCGTGAATGTCTTGCCGATTCCCTGGCGCAGGTAGTCGATGCGCAGATCGATCGTGCCGACTCGGCCGAAGCGGTGAGCGACCTGTTCGGTTGCCTCGTTGTTGAATTTTTCGGCAATGGCGACGGTTACGGCAAATCCGCCCACCGTATCAAGTGCGGCCGAGATGACCCCACCATGCAGGCGCCCATGCTGGTAATGCCCGATCAGTTCCGGGCGCATGGCAAAGCTCAGCGTGGGGGCGACGGGGTCGAGTGAGACGACCTTCAGGCCGAGGACTTCATTGAAGCTGATGCGATGCTCGAACATCTCGCGCAACATGGCTTCGAGCCGGCCTTGTTCTTCGGCGGAACGACGGTCGGGGTGGTGGGTGTTGGACATGTGAAAACTCGCAAGCGTGTTGGGCCTGGCATAGAGGTGCTAGGCATCGACCGGGATTGTCGCACGAGCTTGCAGACTAGCCCGCTTCGTTGATCCTGAACAGGAGTCGATAGCCGGCCGCTTCGATTTCGTCGCCATGGCTAAGGAGGTGCGGCGTCGGCATGATGGCCCGGTGATTAAGTTTCGGGGGTTGCGAGCCCTCCACGTGGGTCAGGAAATAACCCTGCGGGCGGCGGGTGATGACGACGAGGCGTTGGCCAGGGGTGCCGAAAGTGGTGACGACGCGATCCAGGCAAATCCGGTTGCCGGGTGCGTGCTTGTTAGTGCCGCTGACCAGAATCTTGACATGGGCTTCCGGCTGCCAGGAGCGGCTTGAGCGGATGGCCGGCACCGCGGCCGGAGCGGCTTCGCCCGCAGCCTGCTCGGGACGGCACAGCGGCTTGATGAGCATGGTGCGTTCGAGGTCGACCTCGGCGGCCATGCGTGTATTCAGATAACGCAGAACATGGTTGCCCAGCCCGATGACATCGCGATGGCGGAGGATTTTCTGCTGGATCGGGGTGCCGTTGACCAGCGTGCCGTTTCCGCTCTGCAGGTCTTCAATGATGTGGTCTTCCCCGACGCAGGTGATGCGGGCATGCTCGCGGCTGAGCAGGGCATCATTGACTACGATGTCATTGTTGTCGTCGCGTCCGATGCGAATGACATCCTTGTCGGTGAAGTACTGGTTCACCACATTGTTGTTCAGGCTGAGTACCAGTTTGGCCAAAATGTCTTCTCCGGTCCTAGCGGGCCAGCCAGCCAAACAGCCGGGCAAACCAGCTTCTATTGTCTTTGCCGGCAGGATGGTGGCCGACGCGCACGAGGGCGACCGACGTATTGTCGTAGCCGCCATTGTCGTTGGCGAGTTGCACCAGGTGCGCAGCGGCTAGAGCGAGATTGGTTTGCAGTGATTCGATGATGAGTTCGATGTCGCTATCTTCGACCAGATCATTCAGACCGTCGGTGCACAGCAGGAAAATGTCTCCCTGGCGCAGATCCTCTTCCTTGAGGTGGATCGCGACGGCCTTGCCAATGCCGAGGGCCTGGGTGACGAGGTGGCGGTTATGCGAATCCCCTGCGTTTTCGGGAGAAATCAGCCCGAGTTCGACCTGGTCGCTGAGCAGCGAGTCGTCTCGTGTCAGTAGCTGCAACTTGCCTTCGCGCAGACGATAGATGCGCGAGTCGCCGACATGAAGGAGCGCGACACGGTGTTCGTAAAACAGCGCCAGTGCGAGGGTGGTTCCCATGCCCGAGCAGCCGCTCTGCCGGCTTGCTGTGGTGTGAATGGCCAGGTTTGCCTCGCTGATGATCTGTTCGGCAAAATGGGGCGGTTTCGGTTGTCTGGCACCCGCCCTGAACTGATTGACCTTGGTACGCAAGCGCTCACTGATGATTTTCGTGGCCATACGGCTGGCGACGTCACCAGCCCGGTGCCCGCCAACGCCATCGGCGACCATGGCGAACCCGAATTCCTCGTCGATGGCGACGGCGTCTTCATTGAGCGTGCGGACACGGCCAGGATCGGTCAGGCTGGCAATCTCAAGCGGGAAGTGAACGGGTTCCAAAGTCTTTCGACATAAAAGGCGTAAAAACGGCTAGCAATATAGCATACCGACCAGGCTATTCTTGACAGCCAGCCTCTGAAAATCCAATATCGGGCGGGTTTCCTGCGTTGGCGATCCCCTGTTTCGCCTGCATTTTCTGTTTTTCTATGACACTCTCGCAACTCGGCCGCTTCAAAATTACCGGAATTCTCGGGCAGGGCGCCATGGGCACGGTTTACCGCGCGCATGATCCCCTGCTGGATCGCACCGTGGCAATCAAGACGGTGGGATGCGCCGGCATGTCCCGGGAGGAGGCTGCGGCTTTCGAGGAGCGCTTTTTTCGTGAAGCACGCTCGGCGGGCCGTCTCAATCACAAAAACATCGTAACGATTCACGATGTCGGTCGCAGCGACGACCTGGCCTATATCGCCATGGAATATCTGAGCGGGCGCAATTTGCGGGAAGAGCTCGACTTAAGTGTCGTTTTGCCAGTCGAGCGCAGTGCAGATATTGCAGCCCAGATTGCCGACGGGCTGGATTTTGCCCACGCCAACGGTGTCGTGCATCGGGATATCAAGCCGGCCAACATCATGGTTTTCGACAATGGCCGGGTGAAAATTGCCGATTTCGGCGTGGCGCAGATGTCGAGTGGTTCGCAGACGGTTTCAGGCGTGAGCTTCGGTTCGCCCAGGTACATGTCGCCGGAACAGGTGTCGGGGCAAAAGGTGGATGGACGCTCTGATATTTTTTCTCTGGGCGCCGTGTTCTACGAAATGCTCGTCGGACGCCCGCCCTTTACCGGTGATGACCTTGACGCGGTTCTCTATCAGGTTCTTCATGGCGCGCCACCGCTGCCATCGACTTTTCTTCCGGATCTGCCGCGCGGGTTCGACAGGATCGTTGCCCGCGCACTCGCCAAGGATCCGGAAAAGCGTTTTCGCAGTGCAGCGGAAATGGCTGCCGCGCTGCGCAAATATCGCCGCATTGCGCGACAGGCAGAGAAAGAGCAACTGGGGGCGTCGGTTCAGGCCCCTGCTGCGGGAACCTCGGATCCTACCGTTTTGATAAAGACGGTGCCGGCGCCGCCCCGCGCTCCGGGCTTGTCTGCCTCGAAAATCCTGCTTTTTGCGCTGCCACTGATGCTTTTGCTAACGCTGGGTGGCTGGTCGCTTTTCCGTGCGGAAGACTCTCCGTCTGCCTCCTTGTCTGGAGAAAAGCCTGTCGAACCTTCTGTCTCTGGTTCATCTCCGGTTGCAGCGCCGGATCCCGTCCCCGACAGGGCCGAATTGCCGTCCGTGCCGGCGAATGAAGCTGCAGTAGTACCGCCGGCATTTGGGCGAGTCCGTCTAGCGGTTTCTCCTTGGGGTGAAATCCATGTCGATGGCAAAATGCTCGGTGTTTCCCCGCCGCTCAACGAAATTCGGTTGCCGGCAGGAAAACACAGCATCGAAATTCGTAACGGAGATTTTGCCCCTTACCGGCAAAATATCGATCTGGCCGGTGACGCCAGTCTTCGCATCAAATACAAATTCAAATGAAGCCAAATTCAATTCGTTTTCTTGCCTCGCTCAGCCTGCTCGCTGTGTTGCTTGTCTCTGCCGGCTGCGTCTCGAATAGCGCCAAGGATTCCAATGCTGTTCCCGGGGCGAGTCATCAGGCGCCCCAGACGAATCAGGTAAAGCCAGTGGCACTCCCCTCTCAGGCAGAGAAGGCGAGTCAGGAGCTGTCGAGCGGCATTGCCAGCTATGAAAACGGAAGTTACAAGCTGGCTGCCCGCCAGTTGCAGTCGGCACTGAACCTTGGGCTTGAAAAGCCGGCGCAGCGGGCGGAAGCGCACAAATATCTGGCTTTCATGCATTGTGTCGGAGGAAGGAAGGCGTCCTGCCGCGACGAGTTTCGAAAGGCCCTCGAAGCTGATCCAGCCTTTGTGCTGACTCCGGCCGAAGCCGGGCATCCGATCTGGGGGCCGGTCTTTCGTAACGTCAAGGCAGGCGGCAAGCCAGCCCGGAAATAGAAAGAGGGCGAAATAAAAAAGGCGACAGCAAGCTGTCGCCTTTTTAGTCTCGATGACTCCGGCTACTTCTTGCGCGGCGGTGGTACGTCGGTGCATGAGCCGTGCGCGATTTCTGCGGCCATGCCGATGCTTTCGCCCAGCGTCGGGTGCGGGTGGATGGTCTTGCCGATATCGACCGCATCGCAGCCCATCTCGATGGCCAGGCAGACTTCGCCGATCATGTCGCCGGCCGACGGGCCGACGATGGTGCCGCCGATGACGCGGTGCGATTCGGCGTCGAAAACCAGCTTGGTGAAGCCGAAGTCGGCGCCGTTGGCGATGGCACGGCCGCTGGCCGCCCAGGGGAACTTGGCGGTTTCCACCTTGCGCCCTTCCTTCTTCGCCTGCTCCTCGGTATAGCCGACCCAGGCCACTTCCGGATGGGTGTAGGCGACGCCGGGGATGACCTGGACGTCGAAGGCCGCCTTGTGGCCGGCTGCGACTTCGGCGGCGACGTGCGCCTCATGCACTGCCTTGTGCGCCAGCATCGGCTGGCCGACGAGGTCGCCGATGGCGAAGATGTGCGGCACGTTGGTGCGCATCTGCTTGTCGACCGGGATGAAGCCGCGCTCGTCCACGATCACGCCGGCCTTCTCGGCAGCGAACTTCTTGCCGTTCGGCGCGCGGCCGGCAGCCTGCAGGATCATGTCGTACTTGACCGCCTCGGTCGGCGCGCCTTCGCCCTCGAACTTGACGTAGAGACCGTCGTCCCTGGCGTCCACGGCGACTGTTTTGGTCTTCAGCATGACCTTGTCGAAGCGGTGCGTGTTCTGCTTTTCCCAGACCTTGACCGCATCGCGGTCCGGGCCCTGCATCAGGCCGTCGGCCATTTCGACGACATCGACCTTGGCGCCCAGTGTCGAGTACACCGTGGCCATTTCCAGGCCGATGATGCCGCCGCCGATGACCAGCATCTTCTTCGGCACGAAGCGCAGTTCCAGCGCGCCGGTCGAGTCGACGATGCGCGGGTCGCGCGGGATGAAGGGCAGGTGGATCGCTGCCGAGCCGGCGGCGATGATGCACTGCTTGAACTTGACCACCTTCTTGGCGCCGGTCTTGTCTTGCCCGCTACCTTCGGTGACTTCCACTTCCAGGTGATGCGGGTCGAGGAAATGGCCGTAGCCGCGCACGATGTCGACCTTGCGGCCCTTGGCCATGCCGGCCAAACCGCCGGTCAGCTTGCCGACGACCTTTTCCTTGTGGGCGCGCAGCTTGTCCACGTCGATCTGCGGGGCGGCGAAGCTGACCCCGGTGTCGGCCATGTGCGTGGTCTCGTCGATCACGGCGGTGACATGCAGCAGCGCCTTGGACGGGATGCAGCCGACGTTCAGGCAGACGCCGCCCAGCGTCGAGTAACGCTCGACGATGACCGTCCTCAGGCCGAGGTCGGCGGCGCGGAACGCGGCGGAATAGCCGCCGGGGCCACCGCCGAGGACGAGCATCTCGCACTCGATGTCGGCGCCGCCGGCATGGCTGCTGGCGACCGGAGCGACGACCGGAGCCGCCGCCGGAGCGGATTCCGTTTTTGGCTCATTTTTCGGGTTGACCGTGGAAGCGTCGCCCGCCTCGACCTTGATCAGCACCACACCTTCGCAGACCTTCGAGCCGAGTTGAATGAGCACTTCCTTGACCGTGCCGGCGACGGTGGACGGGACGTCCATCGTCGCCTTGTCGGATTCCAGCGTGGCGATGGCGTCGTCGACCTTGATGCTGTCGCCAACCTTGACGAACAGGTCGATGACCGGCACGTCGGAGAAATCGCCGATATCGGGGACTTTGACTTCTACCAGATTGCTCATGGTGTTCTCCCCTTACAGCGCGACGCGACGGAAGTCGGCCAGCAGCTGAGCGATATAGACGTTGAAGCGGGTCGCCAGGGCGCCGTCGATGACGCGGTGGTCAGCGGTCAGCGATAAGGGCAGGGTCAGGCGCGGCACGAAAGCCTTGCCGTCCCACACCGGCTTCATGGCCGACTTGTTGACGCCGAGGATGGCGACTTCCGGCGCATTGACGATCGGCGCAAAGTAGGTGCCGCCGATGCCGCCCAGGCTGGAGATCGTGAAGCAGGCGCCGGACATGTCGGCCGGCTTGAGTTTGCCGTCGCGGGCCAGCTTGGCCAGTTCGCCGGATTCCTGGGCCAGCTCGAAGACCGATTTCTTGTCGGCATTCTTGATGACCGGGACGACCAGGCCGTTCGGCGTGTCGGCCGCGAAACCGATGTTGAAGTACTTCTTCAGCACCAGGTTGTCGCCGTCGAGCGAGGCGTTGAACTCCGGATACTTCTGCATCGCCTTGACGCAAGCCTTGATGATGAAGGCCAGCATGGTCAGCTTGGCGCCGCCACCCTTCTCGTTCTCCTTGTTCAACTGAACGCGGAAGGCTTCGAGGTCGGTGATGTCGGCATCTTCGTGATAGGTCACGGCCGGGATCATGACCCAGTTGCGCGACAGGTTCTGGCCGGAAATCTTCTTGATGCGCGACAGCGGCTTGACCTCGATCTCGCCGAACTTGGCGAAATCGACCTTCGGCCAGGGCAGCAGGTCGAGCGTGCCGCCACCGCTGATGCCGCCACCGGCGGCAGCGACCGGGCCGGAAATGGCACCGGACATCACGCCCTTGACGTACTTGGTCAGGTCTTCCTTGACGATGCGGTTCTTCGGGCCGCTGGCCGGCACCTTGGACAGGTCGACACCAAGTTCGCGGGCATAGGCACGGACCGATGGCGAGGCATGAACCTTGGAACCGATGGGCAGGGCCGGGGCCAGTGCGGCCGGCGCGGCAGCCGGGGCTGCGGCGGGGGCGGCAACCTGCGCCGGAGCGGCAGCAACGGGGGCCGGAGCAGCCGCTTGCGGTGCGGCAGCCGGAGCCGAAGCGCCCGATTCGACCTTGATCAGCACGGAGCCTTCGCTGACCTTGGAGCCGAGCTGGACCAGCACTTCCTTGACGACGCCGCCGACGGTGGACGGAACATCCATCGTGGCCTTGTCGGATTCGAGCGTGGCGATGGCGTCATCGACCTTGATCGTGTCGCCGACCTTGACGAACAGGTCGATGACCGGGACGTCGGAAAAGTCGCCGATATCCGGGACCTTGACCTCGACCACGCCACCGCGTGCGGCAGCGGGGGCGGCGGCCGGTGCCGCGGCAGGAGCAGGTGCAGCTGCGGGGGCAGCGGCTTGCGGGGCCGGGGCGGCAGCGGATGCGCCGCTATCGACCTTGATCAGTACCGCGCCTTCGCTGACCTTGGAACCGAGCTGCACGAGCACCTCGGTGATGGTGCCGGCGACGGTGGAAGGTACATCCATCGTGGCCTTGTCGGATTCCAATGTGGCGATGGCATCGTCAACCTTGATGCTGTCGCCGACCTTGACGTACAACTCGATGACCGGAACTTCGGAGAAATCGCCGATATCGGGGACTTTGACTTCAATGATTTGGCTCATGTTGTCTTCTCCCTATTAAACGCTCAGCGGATTAGGCTTGTTCGGGTCAAGGTTGTACTTGACCAGAGCGGCGGCGACGACTTCGCGCTTGATTTCACCGTTGTCGGCCAGTGCCTTGAGGGCAGCCAGCGTGACCCAGTGCCGATCGACCTCGAAGTGATGGCGCAGCTTCTCGCGGGTGTCGGAACGGCCGAAACCGTCGGTGCCCAGCGTGACGTACGGTGCCTTGACGAAGGGGCGAATCTGCTCGGAGAACAGCTTGATGTAGTCGGTCGAAGCGATGACCGGGCCCTTGGCGCCAGCCAGCTTTTCCTCAACGTGCGACAGCTTCGGCTCTTCCAGCGGGTGCAGCAGGTTCCAGCGGGCGACGTCCTGACCGTTGCGGGCCAGTTCGTTGAAGCTCGGGCAACCCCAGATGTCGGACTCGACACCCCAGTCGGCCTTGAGCAGGTCGGCGGCGGCGATGACTTCGCGGAAGATGGTGCCCGAACCGAGCAACTGGACGCGCGGGCCAGCCGAGTCGGCACCCTTCTTGAACGCATACATGCCCTTGATGATGTCGGCTTCGGCGCCGGCCGGCATCTCGGGATGCTCGTAGTTCTCGTTCATCACCGTCAGGTAATAGAAGACATCTTCCTGCTCGGCGAACATGCGGCGCATGCCGTCCTGGGCGATGACCGCGACTTCGTACTGGAAGGTCGGATCGTAGGAGATGCAGTTCGGGATCAGGTTGGAGAGGATCAGGCTGTGGCCGTCCTCGTGCTGCAGGCCTTCGCCGTTCAGCGTCGTGCGGCCGGCGGTGCCGCCGATCAGGAAGCCGCGGGCGCGTTGGTCGCCAGCTGCCCAGCAGAGGTCGAGGACGCGCTGCAGGCCGAACATCGAGTAGCAGATGTAGAACGGGATGGTCTGGACGTTATGCACCGAGTACGAGGTGGCGGCGGCGATCCAGTCGCTCATCGCGCCGGATTCGTTGATGCCTTCCTGCAGGACCTGGCCGGTCTTCGATTCCTTGTAGAACATGAGCTGGTCATGGTCTTCCGGCACGTAGTTCTGGCCTTCCTGGTTCCAGATGCCGACCGAGCGGAACATGCCCTCCATGCCGAAGGTGCGGGACTCGTCCGGCACGATGGGCACGACGTTCTTGCCGACATTCTTGTCCTTCAACATCATGTTCATGATGCGGACGATGGCCATGGTCGTGGACAGTTCGCGGCCTTCGCCGGATGCCTTGAGCAGGGCGGAGAAAGTGTCGAGCGACGGAATCGCCAGCGGCTCGGCTTTGCGGCGGCGCGACGGCAGGAAACCGCCGAGGTCCATGCGGCGCTGGCGCATGTACTTGTATTCCTCGGAGTCCTCGGCGAACTTCAGGTAGGGCAGCTCTTCCAGCTTGTCGTCGGGAACCGGCAGGGCGAAACGGTCACGGAAGCGGCCAATCTGCTCCTTGTCCATCTTCTTCTGCTGGTGGGAAATGTTCATGGCCTCACCTGCCTGGCCCATGCCGAAGCCCTTGATGGTCTTGGCCAGGATCAGCGTCGGGGCGCCCTTGTGGGTGACGGCGGCGTTGTAGGCGGCGAAGATCTTGAAGATGTCGTGGCCGCCGCGGTTCAGTTGCCAGACGTCGTCGTCGGTCCAGTCGGCGACCAGTGCCTTGAGTTCCGGCGTGTTGAAGAAGTGCTCGCGGACGTAGGCGCCGTTCTTGGCCTTGAAGGTCTGGTACTCGCCGTCGCACAGTTCCATCATGCGCTTCTTGAGGATGCCGGCCTTGTCGCGCTGGAACAGGGTGTCCCACTGGGTGCCCCAGATCAGCTTGATGACGTTCCAGCCGGAGCCGCGGAATTCGGATTCGAGTTCCTGGATGATCTTGCCGTTGCCGCGCACCGGGCCGTCGAGGCGCTGCAGGTTGCAGTTGATGACGAAAATCAGGTTATCGAGCTTCTCGCGGCCGGCCATGCCGATGGCGCCGAGCGATTCGACCTCGTCGGTCTCGCCGTCGCCGAGGAAGGCCCAAACCTTGCGCTGTTCAGCCTTGGCGGCGTCGATCAGACCGCGCGAGGCGAGGTATTTCATGAAGCGGGCCTGGTAGATGGCCTGGATCGGGCCGAGGCCCATGGAAACGGTCGGAAACTGCCAGAAGTCCGGCATCAGCCACGGATGCGGGTATGAGGAAATGCCCTTGCCGTCGGTTTCCTGACGGAAATTGTCCATCTGCTCTTCGGTCAGGCGACCGAGCATGAAGGCGCGCGAATAGACGCCCGGCACGGAGTGGCCCTGGAAGAAAATCAGGTCGCCGCCGGTGTCGTGGTCGATGCTCTTCCAGAAATGCGAGAAGCCGACGTCGTAGAGCGCGGCTGCGGAGGCGAAGGAGGCAATGTGGCCGCCGACGTTGGTGTCCTTGTTCGCGCGCACGACCATGGCCATGGCGTTCCAGCGGATGTAGCTGTGAATCTTGATTTCCAGGTCGGCATTGCCCGGGTACTTGGGCTGCTTGTCGACCGGAATGGTGTTGATGTATTCGGTGTTGGCCGAGTAGGGCAGATCGATCCCGTCTTCGCGGGCCTGGCCGATCAGTTTCTCGATCAGGTAATGGGCGCGTTCGGCGCCTTCCTGGCTGATGACCCCTTCAAGGGCGTCAATCCATTCGCGGGTTTCCTGGGGGTCTGCATCGGCAGCGTCGGGCAGGCTGTTCGGCTGGTCGGCCATGATTCGTCTCCTACGGTTGGTTTTCATTCTGTTTTGCCTTTTGAGCAAAACGACTTTAACGCTTTACGGAGCGGATGTGGTGATCGCTTCGCCCCGTGATTTTCCTTACATTATTTTTCGTATAGTAAAATGCAAATTCGTATTGTGCAATATTGTGGTTATCCCTAGGTGCGGAAAACTGATGATTTTGAATGGGGCGCCTCGTTGCTGTTCCGGGAATTGCGAAGTATCAAGTTCAGGGTGTTCAGGTGACTTATAATCGTCCCTTTTGCATTGACGACAGGAGCACCCATGGCAGCTGTGATGCCAGCCCCGGCGGCGAGCCGGCTTCTTTTATCCGGTAACGAAGCAGTTGCCCGCGCAGTCTGGGAATCCGGCGTCAAGGTTGCCGCGGCCTATCCGGGCACGCCGGCGACTGAAATGCTCGAGGTGATTGCCACCTATCCCGATCTCTACGCCGAGTGGTCGGTTAATGAAAAGGTTTCGCTGGAAGTTGCCATCGGCTGCGCCTATGCCGGTTCCCGTTCGTTCTGCTGCATGAAGCATGTCGGGATGAATGTGGCTTCCGATGCGCTGATGACGTTGACCCTGACCGGCGTGGTCGGCGGTCTGGTCATCGCCATTGCCGACGATGTGGGTCTTTCTTCCTCGCAGAACGAGCAGGATTCGCGCTACTGGGGCCGCTTCGCGCACATTCCGGTGTTCGAGCCGGCCGATTCGCAGGAAGCCTACGCGATGACCAAGCAGGCCTTCGAGCTTTCCGAGCAGTTCCAGGTGCCGGTCATCCTGCGCATGACGACACGGATTAATCACGTGAAATCCCTGGTGACCGTCGGCGAACGCGTCGCCCACGACAGCCCCGGTTTCAAGAAGGAGCCAAGCCGGTTCGTCATGGTGCCGGGCAATGCCGGCAAGCGCATTCCGCTGATGTTCAAGCGCGATGCCGAGTTGCGTGCCCAGGCTGAAGTTTCGCCGTTGAACTTCATTGAGGAAGGCTCCGACCGGCGTGTCGGCTTCATCGCCTCCGGTCCCGCTTACATGCATGTCAAGGAGTCCTTTCCGAATGCGCCGGTGCTGAAGCTTGGTTTTTCCTGCCCGGCACCTTTCGAGAAATGCCGTGAGCTGGCCGCAATGGTCGATCAGGTGGTGGTGGTCGAGGAAGTTGAGCCACTGATCGAGACCGAACTGAAGGCGCAGGGGTTGAACGTCATCGGCAAGGAAATCCTGCCGTTGCAGGGTGAGTTGTCGCCGAATGTACTGAAGCCGGCCATCGTTCGCCTGCTTGGCGAAAATGCCCCGAATTTCGGGTCGACCGCAGCAATGGAAGTTTTCCCGCGGCCGCCGACGATGTGCGTTGCCTGCCCGCACCTCGGCGTCTATTACACCCTGTCGCAGGTGCGCAACCTGACCATTTCCGGCGATATCGGCTGTTATACGCTGGGCGCCGGCCATCCCTGGAACGCGCTGGATACCACCGTCTCCATGGGGGCCTCGATGGGCATTGCGCTTGGCCTCGACAAGGGCCGGGGCGAATCCGACAAGGACAAGCGCGTGGTCGCCGTGATCGGCGATTCCACCTTCCTGCACATGGGCATGCAGGGCCTGCTCGACATGGTTTACAACAAGGGCAACATCACCGTCCTGTTGCTCGACAATCGCGCTGTCGGCATGACCGGAGGTCAGAACAACCCGGGCAACGGGCGCGACATTCACGATAACGAGGCGCCGCGCGTCGATTTTGCCAAGCTGGTCGAGTCGCTCGGCGTGAAGCCGGAACGCATTCATGTCGTGAATCCGTATGAATTGCCGGTGCTGTTCAAGACCATCCGCGAAGAAGTGAAGGTGCCGGAGGTGTCGGTCATCATCACTGATCAGCCCTGCGTGCTGGTCAAGGATTACCACAAGCTGAAGCCTTTCGAGGTGGTCGAGGACAAGTGCACCGGTTGCGGCAACTGCCTCGACGTCGGCTGCCCGGCCATCCACGTCACCCGGCGCGGTAAGGAAGTCAAGGCCTCCGGTCGCGAGGTCGATCTCGCTTTCGTGCGTATCGAGTCTTCGGTGTGTACCGGTTGCGGCCTGTGCGTTCAGCCTTGTGCGCCGAAGGCCATTGTCCACCATGTGCCGGTGTCGCCGATCCAGCTCGTCAAGGGAGGCTGTGCAGCATGAGCGTAACAACTAATATCCTCGTCGTCGGCATCGGCGGGCAGGGCGTCATGACCGCCACTGAAATTCTTGCCGAAGCCGCCATCGCCATGGGGCACGACGCCAAGAAGACCGAAGTCGCCGGCATGGCACAGCGCGGCGGCGTTGTTTCGTCACACCTGCGTTTCGGCCAGCGCGTCCTGTCGCCGCAGATCACGCCGGGTACGGCTGATGTGCTGCTCGGCTTCGAGTCGGCCGAAGCCATGCGCTGGCAGCACATGCTGAAACCGGGCGGTATCACGTTGATGAATACGGCGCGTCTGGTGCCGCCGATTGTCGAGCTGGGCCTGTTCGACTACCCGGAAGACCCCATCGCCGAAATCCGCAAGACCGGCAACAAGGTCGTCGCTTTCGATGCGACCTCCATTGCCCAGGAACTGGGCGACATTCGCTTGGGCAACACGGTGATGCTCGGCGCCATTGCCGATCATCTGCCTTTCCCGGCGGAAACGCTGCTCGAATGCGTGCTCAAGCGCTTCCAGCGCAAGGGCGAAAAGCTGGTCGCGCTCAATCGCCGGGCATTCGACGCCGGGCGGCAGGCCGTGGGGAGCGCCGCGACTGTCTAGAACCGACGCCGCCGCGCAATGAACGTCCGGACGACCGAAGGCGAATTCGCGCTGCGGGCCACCGGAAATTTCGTGCCGAAGCCCGAAAACGCCTGCGGCGGCGAGATGGAACGTGCCATGTTCGCCGGCGGCGATCTGCTTTACCGCGAACCGGTTGAGAAGCTGCTTGAGCTGATTGCTACCCATGACCGGCTGACCCTGCATTACAGCGCCCAGAGCAAGGGTGATCTGCGCCGTTCCGTCGTGTTTGAAATTGTCGTCTGGCTGATTTTGTTCGGCCTGCTGGCCTTGATGCTGGGGGGCTTGGCGCCGACTCGTGATGGCGCCCAATGGCTGCTGCTGTACCTGCTTGGTCCCGGGGCAATAGTGGGTGCCCTGTACCGGGGGTGGAAATACGCTGCCGACCGGCCGAATTACGGTTGGGAAGTGCAACGCGTCATCGATTTTCCCGAACGCCAGATCGTGATCGCCTCTCGGGTGCTGGGCAAGTATCCGGAACAGCAGACGACCCGCATCGATTTTTCGGATGTCCGCCTGGTCTGCTACACCAATCATTACTGGGAAAGCGGCCCGTCGATCGATCTCATGCTGGTGCTGTCCAGCGATCTCGACAAGGCGGAATATGTTTCAGAGTGTTCATGGATTGCCAATATTTTCATGGGTGAGCCGGAAAGCACTGTGCTGCCAGGCGGTTCAAAAATTCCTCAAGCAGTACAGTCGGTCATTGATGCATTGGTTCGGCGCAGTGGCATCGCCTTCGTCGATTACGTCAATCATCCGGAGCCTCGGCGGAAAAAATCTGTGCGCTAAGACGGCACTCGGGTGCTGCGGTCAACACGAAAAATGGCCAAATTTTGCCACTTCCCCCCCCCACGCCGTCCGGGAACGGGTTGCGTTTCACGCCCCGGGTGTAACGCCTTAAGACGTACTTAAGTTCTGTTCCGCAAAATGTCGTCTCTCGAATAGCAAGGAATAGACGAAATGAAGCCAGGACTGATTAAGTGCCTCCTCGTGTTTTTTGCCGGGATTGCTGTTTCGGTCGGAAGCTGGGCCAGCTCGCCGGCAGAAAAACTGATCTGTACCGAATCGCCTCGCGGCGAGTGGATGTCCGAAGCAAAAATCAGGGAAATATTCGGCGATGGCCACTATGCCTTGGTCAAATTCAAGGTTTCGCGCGGCAACTGCTACGAATTCTATGCCGTGGGCAACGATGGCAGCATTGTCGAGGCCTATTACCATCCGGTGTCGGGAGAGCGGCTTCGCTTCAACCGTGTGAGCGCGGCGCCCGGGGTTCCGTCCTATGAGGCGCAAGCGGCGCCTTCATCGGCAGGGAAGCCGTAGATCTGTTTTTTCCCTTGAATTGCTGTGCTATCTCGAAATGGTGGCGCCTAATTCTGATAAAATTCGCGCCAAATCAAAGGGAAAGGCTTTCGCCTTTCCCCTTTTTCTTTCAGGTTGGATGCGAAAATGACGGCACAAATTATCGATGGCAAGGCGCTCGCCGAAGAGCTGCGCCAGGGTTTCAAGGCACGTGTTGAAGCGTTGGCGGCAAAGGGCCACAAGCCGGGGCTGGTGGTGATTCTGGTTGGCGCCGATCCGGCTTCCGAGGTCTATGTCCGCAACAAGGTCAATGGCTGCCTGGCCATCGGCATGCACTCCGAAAAGATCACCTACGACGCCACGGTCGATCAGGCCACGGTGCTCGACAAGATCGCCGAGCTCAATGCTGATCCGAACATTCACGGCATCCTCGTCCAGTTGCCGCTGCCCAAGCATTTTGACGAAGAGGCTGTGCTCGAAGCGATCGCCGCCGACAAGGATGTCGATGGTTTCCACGCCGAAAACGTCGGGGCGCTGGCCCAGGGCAATCCGCGCTTCATTCCCTGCACGCCCTACGGCGTCATGAAGATGTTCGAGAAGGGCAACGTCGATCTGAGCGGCAAGGAAGCGGTCGTCATCGGCCGCTCCAACATCGTCGGCAAGCCGATGGCCCTGTTGCTCATCAACGCCGGCGCGACGGTGACCGTCTGTAACTCGCGCACCAAGGATCTGAAGTTCCATACGAGCCGCGCCGACATTCTCGTTGCCGCCGTCGGCAAGCCGAAATTCGTGACCGGCGACATGGTCAAGCCGGGCGCCGTGGTCATCGACGTCGGCATCAACCGCCTTCCCGACGGCAAGCTGTGCGGCGATGTCGATTACGCCAGCTGCCTTGAGGTCGCCGGCCAGATTACCCCGGTGCCGGGCGGTGTGGGGCCGATGACCATCACCATGCTGCTTGCCAATACTATCGAAGCTGCTGAACGCAAGGCGGACGGAAACTAATTCCGGTCGCAGCTGACCAAGGCAACCTGATGCAGCGCCATTCGCCATCAATGACTTCACAAGCTCAAGCAATCTAACGAAGGGACAACAGACATGAACAAGCACGCACTGGTCGGTATCGTCATGGGTTCGGACAGCGACTGGCCGATCATGAAGGCCGCCGCCGAAACCCTGAAGAACCTCGGTATTCCCTACGAAGCCAAGGTGTTGTCGGCACACCGTACGCCGGATCAGGCACTCGATTACGCAGCAACAGCCGCCGAGCGCGGCATTCAGGTGTTGATCGGAGCGGCCGGCGGCGCCGCACACCTGGCTGGCGTGCTGGCTGCCAAGACACAGATTCCGGTGCTGGGCGTGCCCATGCCTTCCAAGCATCTGATGGGCCTCGATTCGCTGCTTTCCATGGTGCAGATGCCCGGGGGCATCCCGGTCGCCACCTTTGCCGTCGGCGAGGCCGGTGCCACCAATGCCGCCTTGTTTGCTGTTTCCATCCTGGCGCTGGGCGATGCCGATGTGGCCGAAAAACTGAACCAGTTCCGTCTCAACCAGACCGAGAAGGTACTGGCCAAGACCCTGCCGGATCTGGCCTGAGCCTTGCTGCCGACGCCACTGGACTATGACCGTGCCGTCGCGCTCCTGCGCGACGGCGAACTGGTCGCCTTGCCGACCGAGACGGTTTATGGTCTGGGGGCGGATGCCGCCAACCCGGCGGCAGTGGCCAAAATTTTCGCGGCCAAGGGGCGCCCGGCCGATCATCCACTGATCGTCCATGTCTCCGGCCATGATGCTGTGGATCATTGGGCCGAAAATGTTCCCGACCTTGCCTGGGAACTGATGGAGACCTTCTGGCCTGGCCCGCTCACCCTGATCCTGAAAAAACGGGCCTGGGTTCCCGATGCCGTGACCGGTGGTCAGGATACAGTCGGCCTGCGCGTTCCCGGACATCCTGTCGCGCTTGAATTGTTGCGGCGTTTCGCTGCTGCGGCTGGCGAACATGCCGGTATTGCCGCGCCATCAGCCAACCGCTTTGGCCGGATCAGCCCGACCACCGCGCAACACGTTCGGGAAGAACTGGGTGACCGTGTTTCATTGATTCTCGATGGCGGAGCGTGCACCGTCGGCATCGAGTCGACCATCGTCGATTGTTCGCGGGGCGAGCCCGTTGTCCTGCGTCCCGGGCATATTGCACCAGCTCACCTTGCGGCGGTGCTGGGCTGTTCGCCGCGTATCGAAACCGCAAGCGGTGCGCCGCGCGTTTCCGGCTCACTGGCTGCGCACTACGCGCCGCAGACGCCAATGCGCCTCGTTGCCGGCGAGCGTTTGCTGGATTTTCTCAACGCTCAGCGTCACAAGGGCGATGCCTGTGGCGTGATCAGTCACAGCATGCCGCCACAAGCCGGCATGCCGCACTTCTGGCGCATGCTGCCTGCCGATCCGGTAGGTTACGCGCACGATCTGTACGCCGCCATGCGCGATCTCGATCATGCCGAACTGTCGTTGATTGCCGTCGAAGCCTTGCCGGAAGATGCCGCCTGGGCGGCCGTGGCTGATCGCTTGCGGCGTGCCGTGGCGGGCGCCGGTCAAGCCTGAGAACTGCATAAAAAAGGCGGGGTCGAAACCCCGCCTTGATGCTGTTGCCTGCGAATGCTTACTTATCGCCCTGCAGGTTCTTCAGCAGGTCGGCCCCCGGATCCGAAGTGTTGCCCTGCTGGCCACCGCCGTTCATCATCGCATCGAGGTCGAGTGGCGCCGGTGCGATGCCTTCACGCTCCAGGCGCGCGGCTTCGCGCTGTGCGTCGTCACCGTAGCTGACAATGCCGGGGAAGATGATGATCAGCGCAACCATGATGATCTGGAGGCAGACGAAGGGAATGGCGCCCCAGTAGATGTCAGTCGTCTTGATCGTCGGGGGTGCGACCGAGCGCAGGTAGAACAGTGCAAAACCGAAAGGCGGGTGCATGAACGAGGTCTGCATGTTGACCGCGAGCAGTACGCCGAACCACACCAGGTCGATGCCCAGCTTGTCCGCCACCGGCGCCAGCAGCGGCACGATGATGAAGGACAGTTCGAAGAAGTCGAGGAAGAAGGCAAGCAGGAAGACCAGCAGGTTGACCACGATCAGGAAGCCGACCTGGCCGCCGGGCAAGCCAAGCAGCAGGTGCTCGACCCACAGGTCGCCATTGACACCCCGGAAGACCAGGCCGAACACCGTTGAGCCGACGAGGATGAAGACCACGAAGGACGACAGCTTGCCTGTGGTTTCCATGGCCTGCTTGAGCAGCTTCATGGTGATCCGTTTGCGGGCCAGTGCGAGAATCATGGCGCCAGCGGCACCCATGGCGCCCCCTTCGGTCGGCGTTGCGATACCGAGGAAAATGGTACCCAGCACCAGGAAGATCAGCACCAGCGGCGGCACTAGTGTCGTCAGTACCCGCAACATCAGTTTGAAGCCGCGCAGGGTGCGCGCTTCGGGCGGCAGGGCCGGGCAGCTCTTGGGCTTGATGATCGAGAGTACGGCGACATAGCCCACATAGAGGCCGGTCAGGATGAGGCCGGGAATCATGGCGCCTTCGTACATGTCACCGACCGACTTGCCGAGCTGGTCGGCCATGATAATCAGCACCAGCGATGGCGGGATGATCTGGGCCAGCGTGCCGGAGGCCGCAATGACGCCGGAAGCGAGCCGCTTGTCGTAGCCGTAGCGCAACATGATGGGCAGCGAGATCAGACCCATCGAGATCACCGAGGCGGCCACCACGCCGGTCGTGGCGGCGAGCAGCGCCCCGACGAAAATGACCGCGTAGGCCAGACCGCCACGCATCGGGCCGAACAGCTGGCCGATGGTGTCGAGAAGATCCTCGGCCATGCCCGATCGCTCAAGTATCAACCCCATGAAGGTGAAGAAGGGGATGGCCAGCAGCGTGTCGTTGGCCATGATGCCGAAGATACGCTCGGGCAGCGCCTGGAACAGGGCCGGCGTGAGCAGGCCGAGCTCAATGCCGATCAGGCCGAACACGATGCCGTTGGCGGCCAGCGCAAACGCCACCGGGTAGCCGAACAGCAGGAAGAGGACGAGGGCGCCGAACATCAGCGGCGCCATGTTGGCAATCATGAATTCCGCCATTATTTGGCCTCCTGGGCTTTGGCGGCTGCAATGGCGGCTGCCAGTTCTTCTTCGGCGCTCGGCCCTTTGGCCTTGCTGTTCGGGTCTTCGATCCTGCCGGCCAGGAAGGCGATGCGCTTGATCAGTTCGGAAACACCCTGCAAGGCAAGCAATACGAACCCGAGGGGAAGGAGTGCCTTGACCGGCCAGCGCAGCAGGCCGCCGGCGTTGGCGGAATATTCATCGATCTTGTAGGACTCGGCGACCAGCGGGATGGCCAGCCACATGACGGTAACGACCATGGGCAGCAGGAAGAACAGCGTGCCGATAATGTCGATCACGGCCAGTCCGCGTGCGGAGAAGCGCCCTGAAATGACGTCGATGCGGACGTGTTCGTTGCGTTGCAGCGTGTAGGGCGAACACAGCAGGAAGACGGCGGCAAAGAGATACCACTGTATTTCCAGCAGGCCGTTCGAGCTGTAATTGAAGATGAAGCGCACAACGGCATTGCCTGCGCTGATTACTGTCATTACCAGAATCAGCCAGAAAGCGCCTTTGCCGACGCGCTCGTTGAGCCAGTCGATAAGCTGCGAGAGCTTGAGCAGAAGGGTCACGAAAAGTCCTCCTCGATTGATAGAATTCCCGACTTCTAAGTTTGGTCAGGATCGATGAAAAATCTCACGTCGCAGAATTTACAGGGAAGGTAAGGCGCTAACCATGGTGGAAATCCCTACAAATCAGCCAAGCCGGCTTTGCCTGGTGCGGCATGGTGAGACGCAGTGGAATGCAGCGCGCCGCATCCAGGGGCATATCGATATCGCCCTCAACGAAACAGGTTTGCGCCAGGCCGAAGCGGCGGGGCGGCGACTCAGAAACGCCGGCATTGCGGCCCTGTACAGCAGTGATCTCCAGCGGGCGTGGGTGACTGCTCAGGCGATAGGACGGCATCTCGACCTGCAGCCTCAGGCAACGAGGGAGCTGCGCGAACGATGTTACGGCATTTTCGAAGGCCTGACCTACGCCGAGGCGGAGCGCGATCATCCCGATGCCTACGCGGCTTTCGAGGGGCGCAATGCTGACTACGACTTCGAAAATGGCGAAAGTTTGCGCGACATGTTTGCACGCATCACCGCTCAGCTGCGTTTGATCGTCGCGACACATCCCGGACAAAGCGCGGTACTGGTGGTGCACGGCGGCGTGCTCGATATCGTCAATCGGTTCGTGCGCGGCAACAGCCTCGAAACACCTCGTGATTTTCTGATTCCCAACGCCGGCATCAACTGGATTTCCTTTGACGGAACGCGCTGGAGCCTCGACAGCTGGGGCGAAACGGCGCATCTGGAAGCCGGTGCCCTTGACGAACTTCCGTCGTGATAAAATTTGCGCCCTTTTCAATGGCTTGAGGCATTCCCCATGTTTTCCGCGAAAGACACCCTGGCAAAAGTTGACCCTGAACTCTGGCAAGCCATGCAGGCCGAAGTCCAGCGTCAGGAAGACCACATCGAACTGATCGCGTCCGAAAACTACGTGAGCAAGGCTGTCATGGAGGCGCAAGGCTCCCAGCTCACCAACAAATACGCCGAGGGCTATCCTGGCAAGCGTTACTACGGCGGTTGCGAACACGTGGATGTCGTCGAGCAGATGGCCATTGATCGCCTGAAGAAGCTGTTCGGTGCCGATGCCGCCAACGTTCAGCCGAACTCCGGTTCGCAGGCCAACCAGGCCGTGCTGATGGCTTTCTGCAAGCCCGGCGACACGATCATGGGCATGAGCCTGGCCGAAGGCGGTCACCTTACCCACGGCATGCCGCTCAACATGTCCGGCAAGTGGTTCAACGTCGTCTCCTACGGTCTGGATGCCAACGAAGCCATCGACTACGACAAGATGGAAGCCCTTGCCCGCGAACACAAGCCGCGTTTGATCGTGGCCGGTGCCTCGGCCTATTCCCTGCGTATCGATTTCGAGCGTTTCGCCAAAATCGCCAAGGAAGTCGGCGCCATTTTCTGGGTCGACATGGCCCACTACGCCGGCCTGGTCGCTGCCGGTTTCTACCCGAATCCGGTGCCTTTCGCTGATGTCGTGACGACGACCACGCACAAGACCCTGCGCGGTCCGCGCGGTGGTGTCATCCTGATGAAGGCCGAGCACGAAAAGGCCATCAACTCCGCCATTTTCCCCGGTCTGCAAGGTGGCCCGCTGGAGCATGTCATTGCCGCCAAGGCGGTTGCTTTCAAGGAAGCCGCGTCGCCTGAGTTCAAGAACTATCAGGAACAGGTCATCAACAACGCCCGGGTCATGGCCCGCGTGCTGGGTGAAGAGCGTGGTCTGCGCATCGTTTCCGGCCGCACGGAAAGCCACGTTTTCCTGGTTGACCTGCGTTCCAAGAACATCACCGGCAAGGAAGCCGAAGCAGCACTCGGTCGCGCCCACATCACGGTTAACAAGAACGGCATCCCGAACGACCCGCAGAAGCCCTTCGTGACTTCCGGCATCCGCATCGGTTCGCCGGCCATGACGACGCGCGGCTTTACCGAGATCGAGGCCGAACAGGTCGCCCATCTGGTTGCTGACGTGCTGGATGCACCGAACGACGAGGCCGTGTTGGCGACGGTGCGCGCCAAGGCTGCCGCGCTGTGTGCAAAATTCCCGGTCTATGGCGCCTAAGTCAGCGTGAAATGCCCTTTCTGCGGCGCTGAAGACACGGCGGTTGCCGACACCCGTCTCAATGACGAGGGTGATGTCGTCCGCCGCCGCAGAAAGTGCAATACCTGCGACAAGCGTTTTACCACCTACGAACGCGCTGAAATCCAGTTGCCGCAGGTGGTCAAGAAAAATGGTCTGCGCACCGAGTTCAGTCGCGGCAAACTGCGCGCCAGTCTCGAACTGGCGCTGCGCAAGCGGCCGGTGGCGATCGAATCGGTCGATGCCGCGGTGGCCGATATCGAGGAAATCCTGCTTTCGGCCGGCGAGCGCGAGGTCAGCACCCAGCAATTGGGTGAATTGGTCATGCGCGAACTGAAGAAGCTCGACAAGGTGGCCTATATCCGCTTTGCCTCGGTCTATCGCAATTTCGAAGACGTGGATGCGTTTTCCCGCGCCATCCGCGAAGTTTCGCCTTCTCCCAAGAAAAAATGAGTTTCTCGGCCGACGACTTTCGGCTGATGGCGCGTGCGTTGCAACTGGCCGAGCGCGGCTTGTGGACAACTTCGCCCAATCCGCGGGTGGGTTGCGTGCTGGTGCGCGATGGCGCAATTGTTGGCGAGGGCTGGCACGAGAAGGCTGGCGAGCCGCATGCCGAAGTGCATGCCCTGCGTGCCGCCGGCGACAGGGCCAAGGGCGCTACCGCCTACGTGACTCTGGAACCGTGCAGTCACCACGGACGCACGCCGCCCTGTGCCGAGGCCTTGATTTCGGCGGGGGTTGCCCGCGTCGTTGCGGCGATGAGAGATCCCAATCCGCTGGTGGCCGGACGCGGGCTGGCGCTGTTGCAGGCGGCAGGCATCGAAACGGCCTGTGGGCTACTTGAAAATGAAGCGCGCGAGCTGAACATTGGTTTCGTCTCGCGCATGACGCGCGGGCGTCCCTGGTTGCGCCTGAAAGCGGCGGCGAGCATTGACGGCAAGACGGCGTTGAACAATGGCATCAGCCAGTGGATTACCGGCCCGGACGCGCGCCGCGACGGCCACCGCTGGCGGGCCCGGGCATGCGCCATCCTGACCGGCATCGGCACGGTGCGCGACGATGATCCGCAACTCTCGGTGCGCGAGGTCGATACGTCGCGTCAGCCCTTGCGGGTGGTTGTCGATAGCCGGCTGGAAATCCCGCTGACGGCGCGCATTCTGCAAGGCGGCGGGGCGCTGGTGGTGGGGGCGGTCGCGAATGCCGAAAAAATTGAAATGCTGCGGTCAACCGGAAATTTTGCTGAAATTTTGCCAAATGCTTTTGGCAAGGTGGACCTGAAAGCCTTGCTTGAATTGCTGGCGCAGCGCGGCATCAACGAAGTGCACGCGGAAGCCGGGTTCAAGCTGAATGGTTCGCTGCTCAACGAAGGCCTGGTCGATGAATTGCTGCTCTATCAGGCACCCAGCCTGATCGGTCATGTCGCCAGCGGCTTGTTCAATCTACCCGAGTTGACGACGCTGGACGGCAAACGTCGCCTGCAGATTCTCGATCGTCGGCAGATTGGCGAAGATACGCGCCTGATCGCCCGCTTCCGTTAGGGCCGCAGACCGCACACGCAGCGTCCTTCCGGAAACGGATGCTGCGCCATTCCATACTCAGGGCGTCGAGCAAGAGCAGTCGTCCGCTCAGGCTTTCACCAATGCCTGCCGCCAGCTTCAAGGCCTCGGCCGCCTGCATGCTGCCGATGATGCCGGTCAGCGGCGCAAAAACACCCATCACGGCGCAGCGCACTTCCTCGACTTCGTCGCCTTCCGGAAACAGGCAGTGGTAGCACGGTGCGTTGTCGTGGCGCAGATCGTAAACACTGATCTGGCCATCGAAACGAATGGCAGCGCCGGACACCAGCGGCTTTCGGTGATGAACGCAGGCACGGTTGATGGCGTGGCGGGTGGCGAAATTATCGGTACAGTCGAGCACGATATCGGCACTGGCGACAAGGGCGTCGAGCGCTTCGCCGGACAGGCGCTGCTGCAGCGCGACGATATCGATTTCAGGATTGATGGCGCTCAGCGCCTGGCGGCCCGACTCGGCCTTGGCTATGCCGACCCGGGCCTGGGTGTGGAGGATCTGGCGTTGCAGGTTGGTGAAATCGACGGAGTCGTCATCCACCAAGGTGATTTTTCCGATGCCGGCCGAGGCTAGATAAAGTGCGGCTGGTGAGCCCAGTCCGCCGGCGCCGATGATCAGGGCGTGCGTGGACAGGATTCGCGTCTGGCCTTCGATGCCCAGTTCGTCAAGCAGGATGTGACGGCTGTAACGGAGAAGCTGCTCGTCCGTCACTTGTATTCGCGCCACTCCGGCGGGGTGTCGTCGTGGTCGCCGTGCGGACGTTGTTCCCAGGCCTTGACGTAGGCTTCCTGCTCCGAGCGTTTGAGCCGTTTTTCCGGCGCGCCGATGTTGTGTACCTGGGTTTCCTCGACGTAGTAGATCAGCGCCCGGGTCAGCTTGGTGAGCAGGGTGTTGTCGAGGTGATAGCCCTTGTCGACGAGATGCTCGTCGATCTCCTTCAGCGTGTGCTGCTGGAGATCGTAGCCGACGCCGAGCGAGCGTTTTTCATATTTCGGCTCGACTTCTATTTCGTCCAGATGCTGCAAGTCATCCGCCGCCTCGGGCACCTGCCCGGGCGGGAACTTGGAGAAGAGGATCTCCCGTCTTTTTTTGAGGTCTGCGTTGTTCATCATCCCTCCCGATGTGCTGATTACTTCGCGGTAGTCTGCATGATCTGCAGGCCCTTGAGAAGGTTCAACGCCTGCTGAAACTGGTAATCCGCCTTGCTGGCATATTCCAGACGTTGTGGCATGTCTTCGTCATCGTCGCCATTCTTGTCCTTGCCCGGTTTTGCGGGTGCCTTGGTCTGCGGCTTCGGCTCGGGTTTGGCTTCAGGCTTGGCGGCTTCCTTGGGTGCTTCCTTTTCCTTGTCGTTGATCAGGTGGCGGTCGAGATCGGCCTCGCGCAGGCGCATGGCACCATTGCTGCTGCCGTTCGGGCTTTCCTCAACGGTGATGTCAGGAACGATGCCCTTGGCTTGAATCGAGCGCCCTTCCGGTGTGTAGTAGCGCGCCGTGGTCAGCTTGATGGCGGTGTTGCCCGGCAACGGCAGAACGGATTGAACCGAACCCTTGCCGAAGGTCTGGGTGCCGACAATGACCGCGCGTTTGTGGTCTTGCAGGGCGCCGGCAACGATTTCCGAAGCCGAGGCCGAGCCACTGTTGACCAGTACAACCATCGGTACTTTCTTGATTTCCGGAGGTAGCGACTTGAGCGGATCTTCCTTGCTGCCGCGCAGATAGTCCTGGGCGCGGGCGCGGAACTCCTGTCTCGCGTCTTCCGTCCGGCCATCAGTCGAAACAACCTTGGCATCCGCCGGGAGGAAGGCGGCCGAAACGCCGATCGCACCGTTGAGCAGGCCGCCCGGGTCGTTGCGCAGATCAAGCACGAGGCCTTGCAGCTTGCCTTCCTTGTAAAGCTTGGTCAGGTGCTTGCCAAGCTCGGCAACGGTGTTTTCCTGGAACTGGGTGATGCGTACCCAGCCGTACCCTGGTTCAACCATTTTCGATTTGACGCTCTGCACCTTGATGATTTCACGGGTGAGTGTGATCTCGATGGGCTTGGCCTCGCCCTTGCGCAGGATGGAAATCTTGAGCGGCGTCTTGGGCTTGCCGCGCATTTTCTTGACCGCTTCCGAGAGTGTCAGCCCCTTGACTGGCGTGTCGTCGAGCTTGAAGATCAGGTCGCCGGCCTTGACGCCTGCCCGGAAGGCCGGGGTGTCTTCGATGGGGGAGATGACCTTGACCAGCCCGTCTTCCATGCCGACCTCGATGCCCAGTCCGCCGAATTCGCCTTGCGTGCCGACCTGAAGATCCTTGAAGGCATCGGCATCCAGATAGGTGGAGTGGGGGTCGAGGTTGGACAGCATGCCGGCAATGGCATTGGAAATCATTTTCTTGTCTTCGACCGGTTCGACATAGCCCTGTTTGATAGCGCTATAGACTTCGGCAAAGGTTCGCAATTCCTCAATGGGCAAGCCGGGTTTCGGTTGCTCCTTCTCCGCCAGGGCTGGAATTTGCAGGCTGATAAGTGCTCCGGCGACGAAGCCGCCAAAGGCCAAACTGAAAGTTTTTGCTTTGCTCATTTCAAACTAGCCCATTTCATCGGGTCAATCGGTTGCCCCTTGTGACGGAGCTCGAAGTATAAACCGGAATCCGCGTTGCCTCCGCTGTTGCCAATAGTGGCGATCGCGTCTCCGCCCTTGACTGCCTGCCCTACCTGTTTGAGCAGGGCCTCATTGTTGCCGTAAATCGAAAGGTATGCGTCGCCGTGGTCGACAATCAACAGGTTTCCGAAGCCTCGCATCCAGTCGGCAAATACCACACGGCCTCCGGCAATGGCCTTGACCTCACTGCCGCTGCCTGCCTTGATAAACAGGCCGCGCCAAGTGCCGCCGCCTTCGCGCGGTGAGCCAAAGCGCCCGGAAACGGAGCCACGCACCGGAAGCCGCAGTTGGCCTTTTTGGCGCTCGAAGCTGCCGTTGTTGGCAACCGGTTCATAATGGTTTTCCGCTTCGACTGTCTTTTGCCGCGGCGGTTCGCCATCGGATGGAGGGCGCGTTGGTTCGCGGGGTTCGATACTTTGACGGGCGATCGTCTTCTGGCGTGCTGCCTCTGCCGATTTCGCCGCTGCGGCTGCTTGTGCCGCAAGGATCTTCGATAGACGGTCGATCAGGCTGGTCAGGCGCTTCTCGTCTTTCTGCAGACTGCCGATTTCCTTGCGTTGGGCTTTGACCTTGTTGGCCAGTTCTGCATACAGACGCTTGCGCTCTTCGCGTTGCTCCTGAAGTTCGGCATGCCGCTTTTTCTGCTCAGCCTCGACTTCGGCAAGTTCGCTGCTGCGTTCCTTGGTATCGGCGGCGAGGGCACGCTTCTTTTCCAGTGAGGACTGGATTTCTCCCATCAGTTCGGCACGGCTCAGGGCGATGGCAGAAAGGTAGTGAAGGTCGCGCGCCATCTGGTTGGGGTCGTCGCCATTGAGCAACAATTGCAGGGAATCCGGTGTGCCGCGCAGGTATTGGCGGTATAACAACTTCTCTAGCTGTTCCTGTTGCTGGGTAAGAGTTTCGTTGAGCGTACGCGACTGTTGTTCGAGGTTTTTCAGGCGGATCTGCAACTGGGTGCGTTGTTCGGAAAGTTCGTTCAACTCGCGTTGCAGGCGGGAAACCAGACGGTCGGATTCGCGCAGGCGGTCGGCAGCATCGGCTTTGTCGCCTTCGCTGGCGTTGAGATCCTTGCGCAGGTTTTCGATGCGGCTTCTCAGTTCGCCAAGATCGGCCTGCTTTTCGGAAATTTCCGGTGAGTCAGCGACGGGTGTGTTTTTGACGGGCGTATTTTTTTTTGCCGATAACGGAGCAGACAGTGCCATGCAGCTTGCGAACAACATCAAGGCGATGTTGCGGCGTAGCAATCTAAATGATTTTGGCTCGCGGATGCTCAAAAAATTGTGTTCAGGAGCCATGCAGGAATGATGTCGATTAAAGGTCGGCGAAATACAAGGCCTTATTTTATAATGTTCCACTTGCCGATATCGGGGTTTTATCTTGGAATCACCAATTCTCAATTTGATCGAAAAGCAGGAGCATGTCGAAGTGGCGGCTCGAGCCCTGAAAGCCATTGCCCATCCGCTGCGCCTGAAAATTCTTTGTGTGCTGGGTGATCAGGAAACCTGTGTGCAGGACATTGTTGATCGTGTTGGTACGTCGCAAAGCAATATTTCCCAGCATCTGGCGATTCTTCGGGAAAAAGGGGTTTTGCTCACCCGCAAGGATGCCAATCGTGTTTTTTATCGGGTCGGTGATCACCGTACCCTGCAACTGGTCGGTATGATGCGCGCTGTTTTTTGTGGCGTGGAGGATTAATTAATGCCGATGGAGTTTATCAACCAGAACATTCTGCTCATTTCGATCGTCGTCGTGAGTGCTCTTGGCCTGATCTGGCCGATGTTCGTGAAGTCTGCGGGAAACGCGGTGACGCCCGGTGAGGCGACCCTCCTGATCAATCGCGAGGATGCCCACATTCTCGACGTGCGGACCGTGGAGGAGTTTGCCGGCGGTCATTTGCCCGAGGCGAAAAATATCCCGATGGCCAAGCTGGCTGATCGAATCGGTGAACTTGACTCGTTCAAGAGCAAGCCGCTCATCCTGTGCTGCGCGTCCGGCGCGCGTTCGAACAGTGCCTGTTCCATGCTGCAAAAGCAGGGTTTCGAGAAGCTGTACAACCTGACGGGTGGGGTCGATGCCTGGGTTGGTGCGGGTTACCCGATCAAGAAGGGAACGCGGAACAAATGAGCGCGCCTGTCCTGATGTACACCACGGCGGTTTGCCCGTTCTGTATCCGCGCCAAGCAGTTGCTGTCGGCACGTGGTGTGACGAGCATCGAAGAGGTTCGCGTTGATCTCGATCCCGAGCGTCGTGACGAAATGACGCAAAAAACCCAGCGGCGCACCGTGCCGCAAATTTTTATCGGCAACACCCACGTCGGTGGTTGTGACGATCTATATGCCCTTGATGCGGCCGGCAAGTTGAAGCCGCTGCTCGACGGCGAAGCCTGAAACCGGTTATTTCTTCGAAAGAAAATCATGGAACAAAACGAACAGCAAATCGTCTTCGGTATTGAAAAGCTCTACGTCAAGGATCTTTCCGTTGAAGTCCCGAATGCTCCGGAAATCTTTCTCGAGCACGAAGCGCCGCAAGTCGAGATTTCGCTGAACACGAGCGGGCGTGCCGTTGGCGAAGGTGCCTTTGAAGTGGTTCTGACAGTGACGGTAACCGCCAAGCTTGGCGAGAAGACCGTTTTCCTGGTCGAGGTCGGACAAGGCGGTGTGTTCCGCATCGTCAATGTGCCGGAAGCTCAAATGGAGCCCCTGATGGCCGTTGCCTGCCCGAACATCCTCTTCCCGTATGCCCGCGAAACCATTTCCGATGCTGTGACCCGCGCCGGCTTCCAGCCGGTCGTCCTGCAACCGGTCAATTTCGAGGCGATGTACCTGCAGCGCATGCAGGAACAGACTGCCGATTCCGCTGAATCGACGCTGCAGTAAACATGGCCATGGCGCATCGTATCCTCGCTGCTCTGGCCCTTGTTGGTGCCGCCGGGGCGGCGCAGGCGCTCGACTTTCGTTCAGTCAACGTGCCCGCCGCCATTCTTTACGATGCGCCTTCGCAAAAAGGCAAGAAGCTCTACCTGATCAAGGCGCAGACGCCGGTCGAGGTGGTCGTCCGGCTTGAAGGCTGGTTCAAGGTGCGCGATGCCGAAGGTTCGCTGGCCTGGATCGAATCGGCCAACGTTGGTGACCGGCGCATGCTGGTGGTGACCGCGCCGCGTGCGGAAATCCGTCAGGCGGCGAATCCCGATGCCGCCATCGTCACCGAACTCGACAAGTGGGTGGCGGTTGAACTGGTTGAGTCCGCTGCATCGGGTTGGGTCAAGGTGCGTCATCGCGACGGAGCCTCGGGTTATCTGCGCTCCACACAGGTCTGGGGGCTGTGAAGATATCCCTGCTGGGTGCCGGGGCCTGGGGAACGGCGCTGTCCATCGCCTTTGCCGGCAAGCACGCGGTAACCCTTTGGTCGCGGGAGGAAGATGTCGCGGTCGACCTGAAAAATTGCCGGGAAAACCGAAAATTCTTTCCCGGCTACAGAATTCCCGATAGCGTCGAGGTGACCACCGATTTCTCGGCGGCGGCTGTGTCGGCTGATTTGCTTGTCATTGCCACGCCGATTGCCGGCTTGCGTCCAACAGTGGAGCGCCTGAAAGCCCTCGCCGTAAAGACGCCGATCCTCTGGGTCTGCAAGGGTTTCGAGGCGGGAACGGGCAAGTTGCCACATCAGGTTGTGGGCGAGGTGCTGGGAGAGAAGCAGGTGTGTGGCGCGCTCTCCGGCCCCAGTTTTGCCGAAGAAGTGGCTGCCGGCCAGCCGACGGCGGTTGCGCTCGCCGCCAATGATCCGGTATTCGCCCGCGAAGCGGCGCGTCAGTTGCATGGAAACCGTCTACGTATTTATGCCAATGATGACCTGATCGGTGTTGAAGTCGGTGGGGCCGTCAAGAACGTGCTTGCCATTGCGACGGGTACCTGCGACGGGTTGGGGCTGGGGCTGAATTCACGTGCGGCGCTGATGACTCGTGGGCTGGCTGAAATTGCCCGTCTCGGACTGGCACTGGGCGCCCAGAGGGAGACCTTCATGGGCCTGGCCGGCATGGGCGACCTGATTCTGACCTGTACTGGCGACCTCTCGCGAAATCGTCGCGTGGGTCTGGCGCTCGCCGAAAACAAGTCCCTGCCGCAAATTCTGGAAGAGCTTGGGCACGTTGCCGAGGGGGTGTACACCGCTCGCGAGGTTGATCAACTGGCGCGTCGTCTGGCGGTTGATATGCCGATCTGCTCGTCTGTCGCCGCCGTGCTCGACGGACGCTTCAACGCGGCCGATGCGGTTGAGCAATTGATGGCGCGCGACCCGAAGGAAGAGCTCGCCTAGGACGCGCCTCCGAAGCTGTTCTGGCGCCAGGCTTCAAATACTGTGACGGCGGCGGCATTCGAAAGATTGAGACTGCGCTGGTTGGCCTGCATGGGCAGGCGCAGTCGAAGATCCTCCGGAAATTCGCCGAGCACCTCTGCGGGCAGACCACTTGTTTCGCAACCAAACACAAATACGTCGTCGTCTCGCAGGGGCATCGAAAACGGACTGTTTCGGCCCTTGGTTGTCATTGCCAGCAGGCGACGTCCGGTCAGCGCAGCCTTGCAAGCGCTCCAGTCGGCATGGCGCCGGACGCGTGCGTATTCGTGGTAGTCCAGGCCGGCCCGACGCAAGTGTTTGTCGGTGATGTCAAAACCGAGTGGTTCGACAAGATGCAGCTCTGCCCCGGTGTTCGCACAGAGGCGGATGATGTTGCCGGTATTCGGCGGAATTTCGGGCTGGTAGAGGACGACAGCAAACACGTGGCAGGTTTCCGGTATTGAAAAAGTGCGGATTAAAACACGGAATGATCAGTGTCTGAAGGCGCGCGCCGCCACAGCAACGCTGACTTCCGTGGCGCCATGCAGTTTGAGGATGCGGGCGCACTCATCAAGGGTGGCGCCGGTGGTCATTACGTCGTCGACAAGCAGGATATGGCGTCCGCTCAGGTCGCTGCGGCATTCGAAGGCGCCGCGTACGTTCTTGCGGCGTTCCTTGTGGTCGAGGCCGGCCTGCGGTGGTGTAGGGCGGGTGCGCAGCAGGCTGTTGCGGTCAACCGGAATTTTCGCCTTTTTTTCGATTTCTCGAGCCATTTCCATCGCCTGGTTGAAGCCGCGTTCTCGCAGGCGTTCCGTGTGCAGCGGAAGAGGAATGATGAGATCGACACCCGGCGCGATGCGTTCCGCCAGCAATTGTCCCAGCCAGTGACCGACGGCTAGTTGATGGCCGTACTTGAAAGCGTGAATCATCCGGTCAACCGGAAACTCGTAGCGAAAGAGAGCAAATGTGCGATCGAAGTGTGGCGGCTTGTTCAGGCATGCTCCACAGCGCTCGCTGAAGGTGGTCAATTCCCCGCATTGGGGGCAGCAGGTTGGTGGCGCGGAAGGGAGGTCAGTATGGCAATCGGCGCAGAGCAACGCTGGGCCGCTTTTGTCGCCACAGAGCAGGCAGCTGCCCGCCAAGGCGAGATCGAATAGGGCTTTTGTCTGCCTCGACAGGGCGTGGGCCAGGTGCTGGGGTAAAATTGACATGAGTGGAAGTGTCTTTAATAATCCATAATTACCGGCGCTGTGGCGTCGGTTTTTTCTTTGCGTTTCTTACCGGGTTCATTCATGCAAGTTTGTCAGTCTTCTCCTGTTTCTTCCGTTTCGAACACTGCCCGTCATTGCTGGACGACGGCCGAGGTCATGGCACTGTACGACATGCCGCTGATGGACCTGATCTGGCGCGCACAAGGCGTACATCGCGAACACTTCGATCCGAACGCCATTCAACGCTCGACCCTGCTTTCGGTCAAGACCGGGGGGTGTTCCGAAGATTGCAGTTATTGTTCGCAGTCGGCGCGCTATGACACGGACACGGAGAGGGAGCGCCTGATGCCGCTTGATCAGGTGCTTGCCGCAGCACAGGCAGCAAAGGACAAAGGCGCCTCGCGTTTCTGCATGGGCGCAGCCTGGCGAGGTCCGAAGGACAATGATCTCGATCGCGTGCTCGAGATGGTGCGTGAGGTCAAGGCGCTGGGGATGCAGACCTGCGTGACGCTGGGCATGCTCAAGGAAGGGCAGGCAGAAAAGCTCAAGGACGCCGGTCTCGACTACTACAACCACAATCTGGATACAGACAAGGAGTTCTACGGGCAGGTGATCAAAAGCCACACCCACGATGATCGCCTCGATACCCTGGATCAGGTGCGCGATGCCGGGATCAGTGTTTGTTCGGGGGGCATCATCGGCATGGGCGAATCGCGCAAGAATCGTGCAGCGATGATCGTTCAGTTGGCCAATTTGCCGCAGCCGCCGGAGTCCGTGCCCATCAACAATCTGGTTCCTATTCCTGGTACCCCGCTCGCCGAGCAGCCACGCCTCGACCCGTTCGAATTCGTGCGCACTATCGCGGCTGCCCGCATCGCCATGCCGACTTCCTGGGTTCGCCTGTCCGCAGGCCGTCAGGAAATGAGCGACGAGTTGCAGACCTTGTGTTTCATGGCTGGTGCCAATTCGATGTTCTACGGCGACTTTCTGTTGACTACCGGAAATCCTGATGTCGATCGCGATGACGCTTTGTTCGCGCGACTGGGTGTGAAAGCGATTTGAGTCAGGGATTCGTCGATCGCCGACACGTTGCCCGGCGTTTCTCCAAGGTCGCAGCCACCTACGGTGAGGCAGATTTCTTCGCCCGTGAAGTGGATCGCCGGATGCAGGAGCGTCTCGACTACGTCAACCTGTCGCCGCAGCGCATTCTAGACTTGGGCTGCAGCCGCGGCGGGAGCTTTCCCGGGCTGACCGCACGTTATCCCGAGGCGCAGTTGCTGGGGCTTGATCTTGTGCCAGCCATGTTGCAGCAGGAGGGCCCGCCGACACGGCCGGCCTGGCTGCGCTGGCTGGGTCTGGGGGCTTCATCCGTTGGTGTCGGCCGTCTGGCTGCCGATGCGGCCCGTTTGCCCTTGATGTCCCGGTCGACGGCACTGGTCTGGTCGAACCTGTTGCTGCACTGGTTGGACGACCCCTTGCCGGCATTGGCCGAGGCGCATCGCGTACTTGAGGTTGGTGGTCTGTTCATGTTTTCTTCGCTGGGACCGGATTCCCTGAAGGAATTGCGAGCCGCCTTTGCAGATGGCTACGCCCATACCCAACGCTTCATCGACATGCACGATCTTGGCGACATGCTGGTCGCTTGTGGCTTTGCCGATCCGGTCATGGACATGGAAGTCATTACCCTGACGTACGATGACCTCGATACGATGTTTGCCGAGTTGCGGGCGGCAGGTTCATCGTGCGCGATGAAGGCAAGACGGCGCGGGCTGACCAGTGCCGCCTCGCTGACGGTGGCGCGGGATAACTACGAAAGGCTGCGCCAGGATGGCAAGTTGCCGGCGACATTCGAGGTGGTCTATGGCCATGCCTGGAAGGCCGAGCCGAAACAGACCTCGGACGGTCGGGCGATTATTCGTTTCGACTCCTTGAAGAAAGTCTGATCAGTCTGGTCGCTGTTTGAAAAACTTGATCGGTTTTGCAGCGTCTACCGGAATTACCGGTACAGCCTTGCGTTTTCGTTCCTGCACTCGCCAGCCGATGAGCAAGCCGAGCACGATGCTGTAGCCGAGTGGCCAATAGAGGCTTTCAAGCTCACTTGACCAGAGATAATGTGCCGCGCCAAGAATCCCGATGAGATAGATGTTGCGGTGCAGTTCCTGCCATTTGCGGCCTCCCAGTCGGCGCAGCGACCATTGGTTCGAGGTCGCCGCCAGCGGGATGAGGAGTACGAAGGCCGCGAGGCCGGCGATCACAAAGGGGCGTTTGAAAATGTCACGGGAGATTTCGTCGACAGAAAACGCGTGATCGAAACCGATGAAAGCCCATAGGTGCAGGCAGGCGTAGAAAAATGTGAACAGCCCGAACATCCGGCGCAGGCGTAACAGCCAGTGAAGCTGGGTCATGGCACGCAAGGGCGAAATACACAGTGTCAGCAGCAGGAAATTGATGGTCCAGGTGCCGGTCCAGCGCTCAACGAAGGCGATCGGCTCGGGGCCGAAATCATCCGACCAGGCAGCCCAGAGCAATCTGGCAGCAGGGAGCAGGCAGAGCAGAAAAATAATGCTCCGGATCAGCGTGACCGGTGGATCGCCAGCAGATGGTTGGCTCATTACGGGAATTCGTCTCAGTTTTGGAGTGGATTCAGACCGAGAGGGCAGAGCGCAGTTCCTGAATGTCTTCCTGGGCTTCCTGAAGCAGATCGGCGTAACGGGCACGATCTGCTTCACGTGCTTCTGCATCGCTGGCTGAAATGTTCCGTGGAAGCCATTCCTGATCGCCACCGGCAAGGAGGTTGGCAAAATACAGAACGTCGTGAACCGAGCTGGGGACTTCTACATTGTGCAGACGGTCGTGGCTGTGTACTGCTTCGACGATACGGTCAGGAAGACCGAGCAGGTGAAGCAGACTTTCGCCAACGCTTTCGTGCCAGCCCGCCAGGAGTTCGAACAGCGCCTCGTCATTGCCCTTGTACTCAGGGTAATCCGTTGCCCGGTAAAGCAGGTAGAAAACACCCATATCGTGGACCATGCCGGCCAGCATGGCTTCGTCCGGATTGATTCGTCCCAAGCGCCGAGCGAGAACGCGGGCGATGGCGGCAACCTGAACGGAGTGTTCCCAGGCCTTTCGGGCGAGTGGCTCATAGGCTGCCAGATTTTTCGATTTGAGCATTTGGTCGAGCGCTACTGCCAGCGATGTAGTCCGCACAACCTCAAAACCAAGTCGGCTGATTGCTGCAGAAAGATCGAGGATGATCCTGCCTGAAGGGTTGTAGCTGACCGAGTTGGCCAAGCGCAGCAATTTGCTGGAAATCAGTGGCTCAACGCTGATGGCCTGTGCGACCTGATCAAGGCTTGCGAACGGATCCTTGAGCGTATTGCGAACGAGAACCGCGGCGTCCAGACAAATCGGAAAATTGACATCACCTGACAAGTCGCGGGAGATGTCTTCAAGAATGCGGAGATGGATGGTCGATCTGGGGGCGTTCATGGTTACCCGGATATGTAGCGTTCGAGTTCTTCGATAATGAATCGCTGCGTACTGATGGTTTCCTTGACCAGATCGCCGATGGAAATCATGCCGGCAACCGAGCCATCCTCGTTCAGTATGGGCAGGTGGCGGAAATGTTTTTCGGTCATCAATGCCCGGCATTCGTCGAGACTGGTGTTGGGAGAAACGTAGGCGACACGATCGCTCATGATTTCGCTAACGAGGGTTTCCCGGGAGTTTTTTCCCTGCAGTGCCAACTTTCGTGCGTAATCACGTTCCGAAAAAATACCAACCAGCTGTTCACCATCGAGAACAAGAAGAGCACCGACATCATGTTCTGCCATGACGGTCAGGGCGTGAAAGACGGTGTCGCGAGGGGCGACCAGTGCCAGCGGACGGCTTTTTTCGCCGAGGATTTGCTTGAGTGTTTTCATTTGTGGCTCCTCTGGTCAGGTTGGCTGCTTATTGCGGCAGTCTAGTCCCATGGCCAAGGGCTGCCAAGCGAGAGAAAAACAAAAGGCAGCCGAAGCTGCCTTTTTCAATGTTCTTAATGGCTTAGCGCAGGCTGGCAGCGTAATCGGATACTGCCTTGATTTCCACGTCAGACAGCTTTGCTGCGATGGTGCGCATCATCTTTTCCGGATCGTTGGCGCGCTCTTCGCTGCGGAAGGTCTTCAACTGAAGTTCGGTGTATTCCGGGAATTGTCCAGCAAGACGGGGGTATTGCGCAGGCAGGCCAGCGCCCTTGGGGCCATGGCAGCCGGCACAGGCGGGAATGCCCTTCTTGAAATCGCCCTGACGCCAGAGCTTCTGACCGAGCTTGAGCGATTCTTCGCTGCTGGCAGTGGCCGGCTTCAGCTTCTGGCTGGAGAACCAGGCGGCTGCATTTTTCATATCCTCGTCGGTCAGTGCTGCAACCATCCCGGCCATGATCGGATTGTTGCGTGCCGCAGGCTTGCCCTCGTCGGCCTTGAAGTTCTTCAGTTGCTTATAGATGTATGCTTCAACCTGACCGGCCAGGTGCGGGTTGGCAGAACTCAGGCTGTTGCCGTCTGCACCATGGCAGGCAACGCAGATGTTTTCGGCAACGACCTTGCCCTTGGCAGGGTCAGCCTTGCTCTGGGTTTGTTCGGTTGCATGAGCGATAAAACTCGTGGCGAGAAGAACTGCCACTGCCGCGGTGCGAATCATTTTCGAGCTCCTTGTACGCGTTTTTGGGCGCTTTGGCCGGAACGGAAGTTACAAACCTGATATTCTATAACACTTCCCCGTCCTCTTGGCGGGTCTGCCGAGTTTTTTATGCCTCTGTTCCAACAGGCGGTTTTTCTGACAACCGTCGCCAATCTCCGTGATTTGCCGCAGGATTCGATGTGCGAAGTTGCGTTCGCCGGTCGCTCCAATGCTGGCAAATCTTCCGCAATCAATACGCTGGCGGGGAGAGTTCGTCTCGCCTATGTCAGCAAGACGCCGGGACGCACGCAACACCTTAACTATTTCACGCTCGCCGACGGCAAGTATTTCGTCGATTTGCCAGGCTACGGCTACGCCAAGGCGCCGGAAGCAATCCGTTCCCAGTGGGAAGGATTGATCGGTCCTTATCTCAGCAACAGGCAGCAGCTTTCCGGCCTGGTGGTCATCATGGATAGCCGGCGTCCGTTGACTGACCTAGATTTGCGTCTGATCGACTGGTTCCGCCCAACCGGGCGACCGATTCACATTCTGCTCTCAAAGGCTGACAAATTGAGTCGCCAGGAACAGACCAAGGTGCTGCGGTCGGTCCGAGCGGAAGTTGCGACTTGGGGTGATGCCGAGCTTTATTCCGTGCAGCTTTTCTCGAGTCTGAAAAAGACGGGTATCGAAGAGGCCGAAGGAGTGCTGGCGCGTTGGCTTAGTATCGAAATCAAATGTCGGGAAAATAAGGGGCCCCCGGATAAAAGGGGTCCGGGGGCCAAAAAGCCTCAAAATGTTCAAGGCGCCCGCTCAGGGAGGTGAAGCGGGAGATAGCGCGTGCCATCTGTTAGCTCAGATGGGCGGGTTTGAATAAAGTTCCACGAAATCGAAATTTTTTATTTGTATTGGGCAATGGAGTTCGAGCATGACAAGTAATACCGGGTCTTTCCCCGCAACCCGCATGCGCCGTATGCGGCGCGATGATTTTTCACGCCGGTTGATGCGCGAATCGGTGCTGACTGTAGACGATTTCATTTACCCGGTTTTTGTCCTTGAGGGTGAAGGTCGGGTTGAAAAGGTTTCATCGATGCCGGGTGTCGAACGGCAATCGCTGGACGTATTGCTGAAAACTGCCGAACGCGCTGTGCGGCTTGGCATTCCTGCGTTGGCTCTGTTTCCGGTGATCGACGCCTCGTTGAAAACACTTGGTGCAGAAGAGGCTTTTAACGACAACGGTCTGGTGCCTTGTGTTGTGCGGGCCTTGAAACGCGAGTTTCCCGAGCTGGGCGTCATTACAGACGTGGCCCTTGATCCCTATACGATTCATGGTCAGGATGGCCTGATCGATGAAACGGGATATGTGTTGAACGATGAAACACTCGAGGTGCTGGCTCGTCAGGCTTTGTGTCACGCTCGAGCGGGTGCTGACGTGGTGGCGCCTTCAGACATGATGGACGGGCGCGTTGGCCGCATTCGTGCAGGCTTGAATGATGCGGGGCAAATCTACACGCGTATTTTGGCCTATTCGGCGAAGTATGCTTCTGCCTTCTATGGTCCTTTCCGTGATGCGGTAGGTTCTGCTGGCAATTTGGGCAAGGGCAACAAATATACTTATCAGATGGACCCGGCAAATACCGACGAGGCGTTGAAGGAAGTGGCGCTCGACCTGGAGGAGGGGGCGGATATGGTCATGGTTAAGCCCGGGATGCCTTATTTGGACATCGTCCGCCGCGTCAAGGAGGAGTTCAAGGTGCCAACCTATGCGTATCAGGTCAGTGGCGAGTACGCGATGCTGAAGGCTGCGGCGCAAAACGGCTGGTTGGACGAGAAGGCCTGCGTGCTTGAGAGTCTTTTGGCCTTCAAACGTGCGGGTACGGATGGCATTCTGACTTACTTCGCGCTCGATGCGGCGGAATATTTGAAGAGTTGAATTCTGTCATCCGTAAAAATGGCGGCCGGGGCCGCCATTTTTATTAAAGTTTGCTCAGGCGCCTGGGGCGCCGGACTGCGACAGGCAGGCGAAATAGAGCATGGGCCATTGCTGTGGCCACTGAGTTAGCGGTTCGCGACTGAAGCTACTGCGTGCGTACTGCTCCCAACGCCCGACGACATAACAGCGCAGGAGATTGGCCAGCGCGCCGAAGTCGGCGTCTGGTTTGAGATTTTCCTGTGTGGCTGCGATGCGCAGCGCCTGCTTCAGGGCGGCCTCGATTTTTTCGAGGAGGGCGTTGATACGGGTCTGGAGCCGTTCGTGCTCATTGACGAGCGCGTCGCCGATCAAGACACGGGTCATGCCACGGTTTTTCTGGGAAAAGCGGAGCAGGAGACCGATGATCAGTTCAACCTGTTTGAAGCCTTGGGTTTCTTCGGAGGTGATCTGGTTGATGACCCCGAACAGGCTTTGTTCAATAAATTCGATGAGACCCTCGAACATTTGGGCTTTGCTGGCGAAGTGGCGATAAAGCGCCGCCTCCGAGCAGTCGAGTTTGGCGGCGAGTGCTGCCGTGGTGATTTTTTCCCCCTTGGGGGTTTCCAGCATGCCTGCCAGGGTTTGCAGTATTTGCAGGCGGCGTTCGCCAGGTTTCGTTGCCATGTTCTCCCTCCTTTTGTGATTGTCGTTTTAGCCCGAAAATTATAGTCGACCGCAGCGCTTTGGTAGCTCTAGAACGGAGCTGATTTTTACGTCTACATAGGGTGATTGGCGTAAGCCAGTGCTTACCCACACGGTTTTCATGCCGAGTTTTTTTGCGGAGACAAGGTTGGCCAGGCTGTCTTCGATCATGATGCAGTTTCGCGGGTCAAGGTGTTCTGCGTGCAGCAGGGCACGGAAACCGGCAAGCATGGGCTTGGGCTGAAACCGGAGATTTTCCACGGAGTAAACGGCAGAGAAATGGCGATCAAGTCCGGTCATGCCGAGAATGGCTTCCGTATAGTGTCGGGGGGCGTTGGAAAAAATGATCTTTCGCCCGGGCAAACGTCGCAGCATGTGCAGGACCGGCTTCTGGAAAACCAGCATGCGTCGGAGATCAGGAAAATCGTGGGTTTCCCGCAAAAAATGATTGGGGTCGGTGCCGTGATGGCGCATCAGGCCAAGTAGTGTCGCTCCATAACGCGTCCAGTATTCCTGACGTATCCGGGTTGCTTCATGTTCGTCGACACCCAGGTGTCGCTCGATGTACTCACGCATCGAGCGGTTGATGTGGGGGAATATGTACGGTGTGGCATTGTGCAGCGTGTTGTCGAGATCGAAAAGCCAAGCTCGGCTGCACGGAACGCGTTTGGCGTTCCCTGACTCGAATTGCCCTGTTTGAGTCGGGGTTGGCTCCATGTGCGTTCCGTTTATGATCAGTGCGACTTGATCATGGTGCCGACGCCGTGGTCGGTGAGAATTTCCAGCAGCAGAGCGTGTTCGACGCGACCATCGATGATGTGCACGCCTTTTACTCCATTCCTGGCCGCGTCCAGTGCCGAACCAATTTTCGGGAGCATTCCACCCGAAAGGGTTCCGTCTTCGACCATTTCGTCGATTTGCTTGGGGGTAATGCCGGTGATCAACTCACCCTTCTGATCAAGCACGCCCGGTGTGTTGGTGAGCAGCACCAGTTTTTCGGCCTTGAGTACTTCGGCAATCTTGCCGGCGACGACGTCGGCGTTGATATTATAGGTTTCACCTTCCTCGCCGACGCCAATTGGGGCGATGACGGGGATGAATGCTCCTTTGTCGAGATGGTCGATCAGTGATGGATCGATCTTGGTGATCTCGCCGACCTGGCCGACATCGATGAGGTCGCCCGGATTATCCTTGTTTTCCAGCATCAGTTTCTTGGCGCGGATGCAATTGCCGTCCTTTCCAGTCAGGCCAACCGCTTTGCCCCCGTGTTGGTTGATCAGGTTAACGATGTCCTTGTTAACTTGGCCACCAAGAACCATTTCGACAACTTCCATGGTTTCAGCGTCGGTTACGCGCATTCCCTGAATGAATTCGCCTTTTTTGCCGACGCGGGTCAGAAGGTTCTCAATCTGCGGCCCGCCACCATGCACCACGACGATGTTGAACCCGATCAGTTCGAGTAGCACCACATCGCGAGCAAAGCAGTTTTTGAGGTGCTCATCGGTCATCGCATTGCCGCCATATTTGACGACGATGGTTTTGCCGTGAAAGCGCTTGATGTAAGGTAAGGCTTCGGCCAGAACAGAGGCTTTGATGCCGGGGGAAAGGTTTTCGAGACTCATGGCGGGCTCCTGATGGAATCGCCGCGGATTGTACAAAGAAAAAGGCCGGAACGGTGTCCGGCCTTGAATTTGGTGGAGACGGGCGGGATCGAACCGCCGACCTATTGATTGCGAACCAATCGCTCTCCCAACTGAGCTACGCCCCCGTGAGCAGAATATTAATTGAACGATGGCAATTCGTGAAGGTGCTTGAATGCCAGCCTATTCAATGGTGAGGCGTTTGTTCGGGCTGGATAGACGTTTGGGCAGGGTGAGTTCCAATATGCCATCGTTGAATCTCGCACTGGCATTGGTATCGTCGATTTCCTGGCCCAGTTGGAAAGAGCGCGAAACTTTGCCGAAGTGGCGCTCCGAGCGAAGTAGGCGCTCGCCTTCGCGGGTTTCTTTTTCTTGTTTTATTTCTGCGCTGATTGATACCTGATTGCCGTCGACGACGACGTGGATGTCCTCTTTTTTGACGCCGGGTAATTCGGCATGAACGAGATAGTCCTTACCTTGTTCCTTCACATCCATCTTGATCGATGCTGTCTGGAGAGCCCCTTCGTTCGTGGTGACCGGATGCACGAAGAAGCCGCGGAAAAGATCGTCGAATGGATCGAGTCGAGTGATGTTTGCCATGTTTGGTCTCCTTTTTGGGTGATATTTCCCGTATCGAATATAGGAGCGACCGTCATGGTTTCAAGCGGCTGACTTCGCCTTATGGCGTTGGGGGAGCATCAGGATGGCATCGCGGTTGCTCCAGGAAAAGCAGCGCTCAGCCGCTTGCCGCCAGGAAAGCCACTGCCAAGCACTATGTTCGTCTGGAGCTGTCGTTATGTCGAGCTTGGCCGGAAGTTGCAGCCCGAAGACGTGCTCCTCGTTGTGTGTGACCCCTGTTGGATAGCGATCACGCCACTCGGCGAATATTTCGAAAGTGTTGATGATTTTCCAGTCATCCAGGGCGAGGGGGCGAGTGTCGATCCCCGTCTCCTCCTCGACTTCCCGGCGTGCAGTTTCTTCGAGATCCTCATGGCCCTCGCGGCTGCCGGTAACCGATTGCCAGAATCCAGGGTGTCCCGCGCGCTCGAGCAGGAGCACTTCAAGTTCCGGCGTGTAAATTACCACCAGAACGGAGATGGGCTGCTTGTTTCCGCTCACACCGGGAAAAGACGGCTGATGCCCGGGGCAGGGACGTCAATGATGATCCACATGCCCAATCCGGCATCGCTCAGTGTGTCGACGACCCCATCGAACACCTCAATGAGTGTGGAAAAAGCTTCTGGTGCTGCGACCCGAAAGCTGTTGATGCCGGTAATCTTGAGCAGGCAGCTTTGGTCATGGAGGTTATCGGGGTCACTCAGGCAATCAAACAGCGCGTCGAAGTTGCTTCCGTACCAGGACGGAAAGGAGAGATCCTTTCCGGTTTTTCGCAGTACGGATTGGGCGTCAGCCAGCCCGTTGAGGTTGACGTTCAGAAGCTGCAAGTTCTCGTGGTTTGCCCAAGCGTCGATAGCCGATCTTTCCTCGGGGGCGAAGAAGTAGATACCGGGAGGCTTGTCGGTCATCGGCGATTGACTCATGGCTGACTATTCCCGGATGCGCCGAAAACTCTGGTAGTGGTCTTCGGTGTAATAAAACTCGTCATTCTGACCGGCGACGATACGTCGTGGCCCCCGGTCGCCTCGCCAAGGAGTTTTAACGGTGTATTCCCGATAATAACCACGAGCCTTGATGGGCAGGCGCCTTTCATAATTTCCGAAAATGACGCCATCTCGTTGGTAAGGAAAGGGGCCGCCTTGTTTGATCAGTGCCAAAGTTTGCTTTGCTTCGGCTGGCAAATTTGCCGCAAAAATCCAGTCGACCGTGGAATCGTTGCGGGAAAAGCCAAATGCGCTGCCAACCGTCAGTAAAATGACGAGCAGCAGGCGCATGCAGCTTCTCAATGCGAATTATCCCTGACCGACGTTTACTTGCGTTTCCACCTTCTGGCGCAGGCGGATGTGCAGTTCGCGCAGTTGCTTCTCGTCGACCGCCGAAGGCGCGTCGGTGAGCAGGCACTGGGCGCGCTGCGTCTTCGGGAAGGCGATCACGTCGCGGATCGACTCGGCGCCGGTCATCATGGTGACGATGCGGTCGAGGCCGAAGGCCAGGCCGCCGTGTGGCGGGGCGCCGTACTTCAGCGCGTCGAGCAGGAAGCCGAACTTGGCCTGTTGTTCTTCCGGGCCGATGTTGAGCGCAGCGAAAACCTTTTCCTGCACGTCGGCGCGGTGGATACGCACCGAACCGCCGCCCAGTTCCCAGCCGTTCAGCGCCAGGTCGTAGGCTTTTGCCAGGCACTTGCCCGGATCGCTGACCAGCAGATCCATATGCTCGTCCTTCGGGCTGGTGAAGGGGTGGTGGCAGGCCGACCAGCGCTTGTTCTCGTCGTCGTACTCGAACATCGGGAAGTCGATGACCCACAGCGGCGCCCACTTGGCGCCGGTGACGAAGCCCTTCTCATGACCGATCTTGATGCGCAGGGCGCCGAGGGCGTCGCTGACGATCTTGGCCTTGTCGGCGCCGAAGAAGATCAGGTCGCCGGACTGGGCGCCGGTGCGTTCGAGCACGGTCTTGAGCGAAGCTTCCGACAGGTTCTTGACGATCGGCGACTGCAGGCCGGTTTCATTGACCTGGGTGACGTCGTTGACCTTGATGTAGGCCAGGCCCTTGGCGCCGTAGATGCCGACGAACTTGGTGTATTCGTCGATCTCGCCGCGGGTCAGCGAAGCGCCGCCGGGGATGCGCATGGCAGCGATGCGGCCGCCTTCGCTGTTGGCGATGTTGGCGAAGACCTTGAAGGCGACATCTTTGAAGGCGTCGGCGACATCGATCAGCTCGAGGGTGACGCGCAGGTCCGGCTTGTCCGAGCCGAAACGACGCATGGCTTCGGCGTAGGTCATGCGCGGGAATTCCGGCAGGTCGACGTCGATCGCTTCCTTGAACACCGTGCGGATCAGCTTTTCCATCAGCGCGGTGATCTCGGCCTCGCTCATGAACGAGGTCTCGATATCGACCTGGGTGAATTCGGGCTGGCGGTCGGCGCGCAGATCCTCGTCGCGGAAGCACTTGGTGATCTGGTAGTAACGGTCGAAACCGGCGACCATCAGCAACTGCTTGAACAGCTGCGGCGATTGCGGCAGCGCGAAGAACTGACCGTCATGGACGCGCGACGGTACCAGGTAATCGCGGGCCCCCTCGGGGGTGGACTTGGTCAGCATCGGCGTTTCGACGTCGATGAAGCCGTTGTCGTCGAGGAATCGGCGGAAGGCGCGTGCCGTCTTGTAGCGCAGCATCAGGTTGTTCTGCATCTGCGGACGGCGCAGGTCGATGACGCGGTGGGTAAGGCGGACGTTTTCCGTCAGGTTCTCGTCGTCGAGCTGGAACGGCGGGGTCACGGACGGGTTCAGTACCTCGATTTCGTGGCAGAGCACTTCGATCTCGCCGGAAGCTAGGTTGGCGTTGGTCGTGCCGGCCGGGCGCGGACGCACCTTGCCAGTGATCTTCAGGCAGAACTCGTTACGCACGGATTCGGCGATCTTGAAGGCATCAACGCGGTCCGGATCGCAGACGATCTGGGCCAGACCGTCGCGGTCGCGCAGGTCGATGAAGATGACGCCGCCGTGGTCGCGGCGGCGATGCGCCCAGCCGCACAGGGTGACGATTTGCCCGTCGAGGGTGGCGTTGAGTTGTCCGCAGTAATGGGTACGCATGAAACTTTCCGTTTGTTTGCTTAGTTATGGGTGACGACACGGGCGCGTGGCGGGGGAGCTACGACACCCATTGAAATGATGTACTTGAGCGCTTCGTCTACAGTCATGTCGAGTTCGACGACATCGGCTTTGGGAAGCATCAGGAAAAAGCCGGAGGTCGGGTTGGGGGTGGTTGGCACATAAACGCTGACGTAATCACCCGACAGGTGGTTGCGGATGTCACCACCGGGTATGCCGGTCAGAAATGCGATGGTCCAAGAGCCTTGCCGCGGGTATTGAACCAGCAGTGCTTTACGAAAGGCATTGCCATTAGGTGCAAACAGCGTATCGGAGACCTGCTTGACGCTTTTGTAAACCGAATTTACGACTGGAATGCGAGAGAGCAGTTTGTCCCACCAGCCAACAAGCTTCTGCCCGATGAAATTTGCCGCCAGCAAGCCGGTGAGAAAAATCATCAGCAGGGTAAGGAGCGCGCCTACGCCGGGAATGGGAAATCCGACAAGCGACTGGGGGTGTACTGATTCCGGTAGAAGGCGCAGAGACTGATCCAAGGTGCTGACGATCATCGACAACACCCAAGTGGTGATGACCAATGGAACCCAGATCAGGAGTCCGGTGATGAAATAGCGTTTGATCAACTGGCCGCGCACGTCGAGCAATTTCCTTCGCCAGTTTGGCACGGGGGCACCTTTGCGGCTCCGCTTTTGAAGTCCGTGGCGTACCAGCCGCTGCCTTTTAACTGGAAACCGGCAGCAGATAGCAGCTTGCTGTAACTCTCCTGACCGCAAGCAGGACAGGTGGTAAGCTGCGGATCACTCATTTTCTGCAGATGTTCTTTCTGATGACCGCAGGAATCGCAGCGATATTCGTAGATCGGCATGTGAGTCCTCCAAAACCTTGAATTATAACCGAGAGTAGGGGAAGACTATATTGGGGGGAGGCGCCTTATTTCAAGCGACAAATCCCAGATATGCCTGTGTCAGCTTCTGCCCCCAGAAGAGTGCAATCAGGCCGGCTGCTGCAAGATAGGGGCCGAAAGGAATAGGCAGATTTCGTTCGCGACCAAGCGCGAGAATCAGCGATATGCCGACCAAGGCACCAACTATGGAGGATAGAAGGATAATGGCAGGGAGCAGTTGCCAGCCTAGCCACGCGCCAAGCGCAGCGAGTAGTTTGAAGTCTCCGTAGCCCATTCCCTCTTTGCCGGTGGCAAGCTTGAAGAGCCAGAACACACTCCAAAGCGACAGGTAGCCGGCCATTGCACCGGTGACGGCAGAGGGTAAATCGGTAAATGCGCCGTTCAGATTGAACGCGAGCCCAAGCCAAAGCAGTGGAAGGGTGATCGAGTCGGGTAGGAGCTGCGTGTCAAAGTCTATCGCAGCCAGGGCGATCAGTGCCCAGATGATCGCCAAAGCTCCGGCGATCTGTATCGGTACGCTGAAATGCCATGCCGCAAATGCCGAAAGTAGTGCGGTCGAAAGTTCAATGGTGGGGTAGCGGAGGGAAATCCGTGTTCCACACGCCGAACATTTTCCCCTGAGCAACAAATAGCTAAGAATGGGGATGTTTTCAAACGCACTGATCTGATGTCCGCAAGATGGGCAGTGTGATCGAGGCTTGGACAATGAAACAGGAGTCGAAGCTTGAGATTCTTCGCCCCGAAGTTCGGCGCATTGCCATTGCCACTCCTGCTCCATGATCTTTGGCAGCCGATGGATGACGACGTTGAGAAAACTTCCGACGCAGAGTCCGAGCAGGGCGGCTCCAAAAAACAGAGAGTCTCCGGACAGAAGCATCAGACCACAGCACCCATTTTGAAAATGGGCAAGTACATGGCGATCACCATGCCGCCGATGAGAGTGCCCAAGACGACCATGATGATCGGCTCCATCAGGCTCGACATGGCTTCGACGGCGTCATCAACCTCCTGCTCAAAGAAGTCAGCTACTTTGGAAAGCATTGAGTCAAGAGCGCCTGATTCTTCGCCAATTGCAACCATCTGAGTCACCATGTTCGGGAAGAGATTGGCATTTTGCATGGCGATAGTGAGGCTTGTGCCCGTAGAAACCTCACCTTGGATTTGACGGGTTGCGGCCTTGTAAACATAGTTGCCAGCAGCACCTCCGACTGATTCAAGGGACTCGACTAGAGGAACGCCTGCGGCGAACATTGTCGACAGAGTGCGAGTCCATCGCGCAATAACCGATTTTCTGACTATATCGCCAAATATCGGAGCTCGAAGAAGGAGTCGATCCATAGCCATTTGGATATTTTCGGATCTACGCCAGCTTTCCAGAAAGGCGTATAGTCCGCCCCCTAAAATTCCGAAAATTGCCCACCAATAGGCAACGAAGAAGTCTGAAATTGCGATTACGAACAGCGTTGGCGCCGGCAGGTCTGCACCGAAGGATTTGAAAACGTCCTTAAAAGCAGGAATGACGAAGAGCATGATTACCGCAGTAATGATGAAGGCGACGACAAGTACCGCCACCGGGTAAAACAGCGCCGATTTGATTTTCCCCTTGATAGCGAGAATTTTCTCTTTGTATGTCGCCAGCCGATCAAGCAGCGTATCCAGAATCCCAGCCTGTTCCCCAGCAGCCACAAGGTTGCAGTAGAGTGCATCAAACTGCAGAGGAAACTTTCGAAATGCCTGAGATAGTGAACTTCCGGTTTCCACGTCAGCCTTGATGTCGAGGAGAAGCTTGCCGACGCGAGGGTTGGAGTGGCCGCGTCCAACAATGTCAAAAGCCTGGAGTAACGGAACGCCAGACCTCATCATTGTGGCTAACTGCCTAGTAAACAGGGCAATGTCTTTTTCGGTAATTGCACTGCCACTCTTGAATCTTACCTTTTTGACTTTGGGGTTGCTGATTCCCTGTCGCCGCAATCTCGCCTGGATGACGGATTCGCTGGCGGCGCGCATTTCTCCTCGAACGATCTTGCCATCCCTGTTTTTGCCCTCCCAGACAAACAGGACTTCCTTGACGCCAGAGGCTGGGGTTTTTGGTTTTGCGGCCGTGGCCATGGGTTAATCCTTCCGTTTAGGCGTTGGTCGTGCTCAGGACTTCATCCAGAGAGGTGACACCCTGTTTTACCTTGAGCAGGCCGGACTCCCGGAGGTCTTTGACCCCCTCGGCTTTGGCTTGCTGGGCGAGGTCCAGGGCGGTGGCACCGCTCATGATAAGGCGCTGCATTGCTTCCGAGACCGGCATGACCTGATAGATGCCGACCCGTCCCTTGAATCCACTGCCCTTGCAACGATCGCAGCCGCCAGGGCCATAAAGAGTCCACGAGCCGTCAAGTTCCTCGGGCTTAAAGCCAGCATCGAGAAGAGCCTGCTCGGGTACGGTAATTGGCTTCTTGCAAGTACAAAGTCGGCGGGCCAGCCGTTGGGCTGTAATCAGCAGAATGCTTGACGCGATATTGAATGTAGGAACACCCATGTTCATCAGACGGGTGAGCGTCTGAGGCCCATCGTTCGTGTGCAATGTTGACAGAACCATGTGGCCTGTCTGGGCGGCCTTGATGGCAATTTCGGCTGTTTCAAGGTCGCGGATTTCGCCCACCATGATTACGTCCGGATCCTGGCGGAGGAAAGCCTTAAGGGCGACGGGGAAGGTCAGACCAGCACGGTCATCGACATTCACCTGATTGATGCCGGGGAGATTGATTTCGGCCGGGTCTTCTGCTGTCGAGATATTGACGCCGACTTTATTCAGGATGTTCAGACAGGTATAGAGGGAAACAGTCTTGCCGGAACCTGTGGGGCCGGTAACCAGAACCATGCCATAGGGTCGGCTTACTGCGTCGAGCAAGGCGGTTTTCTGTTCCGGCTCGTAACCCAGGGCTTCGATACCCAGTGTGGCTGAGGTTGGATCGAGAATACGGAGGACAATTTTTTCGCCTTGAAGTGTTGGCAGTGTGCTTACCCGAAAATCGATGGCGCGGTTTTTGGAGAGAACCAGACGCATCCGCCCATCTTGCGGAATGCGCTTCTCAGCGATATTCAAGCGGGAAATGACCTTGATGCGGGAAGCTAGTTTTTCCTTGATGGCTGTTGGAGGTGTTGCGATTTCACGCAAAATGCCGTCGACCCGGAAGCGAATCCGATAGAACTTTTCGTAAGGCTCGAAATGGATGTCGGATGCGCCGTCGTTGATGGCGTCGAGCAGCATTTTCTGGATGAATTTGACGACAGGCGCGTCATCAATATCCTGCCCGATAGCGTCGTCAGCCTTGTTTGCGGTTTCTTCATCAAGGAAATCGAGGTTGATGTCGTCGCCAGCGAGATTGTTAAGCGTTTCTGCCGCCGATTCGGAAAACTTGGCAACCAACGGCGCCAGTTTTGGATGTTCAACGACAATTGGGTCGACGGCTAGTCCGGTTTGGAAGCGGATCTCGTCGAGTGCTCTCAGGTTTGTCGGGTCGGAAATGGCGACAGAAAGCCGATTCCCTCGCTTGTTGAGAGGAATGACTTTGTGTGTGGAGATCAGTTTCCGGTCGATCGCTTCAACCGGAATCAGTGCGTCGTCGAATGCGGCGAGGTCAAGAAGCGGGTAACCGAAAGTGTCAGCAACAAAACGAGCCAGACTGATGGCCGAGGCCTTCTGGCTGGCAATGATTTGTTCGATCAGCGAAATCTTTGCGCTGTTGGCTTGTGAGATGAGTTCTTCGGCCTCTGCTTCCTTAAGTTGACCAGCCTGGACGAGGGCACGTGCCAAGCCGCTGAGAGGAAGGTTTTGAGGTGTTGCTGCCATTTATTTGGGCCGAATGCCGTTTAGATTATCCGATAATGCTACGTAGGCGCTTGTTTGTAAAGAGTTGGTGCGGGTTTAGGGGCTTTCCGGACGATAAATGCAGACGGTAACAACGCTTCGATTTTGTGTTTGAAGTATTTCAACCGGAATGTTGCCGAGTTTTACGCTCAGCCCTGACTCCGGGATATCCTGAAAGTGTTCCAGGATCAGACCATTCAGAGTCTTCGGGCCGTCAAGTGGGAAATCAAGATCAAGCATTCGGTTCAGGTCGCGTAACTGGCGTGCGCCTTCGACAATGACAGAGCCCTCTTCAGACCAGGTAAGTGTCTGTCCAAGTCCGGGCAAGGAGGTGGTGAAATCGCCAACAAACTCCTCGATGATATCCTCTAGCGTCAGCAGCCCCTGAATGTCGCCGTACTCGTTAACGACGAAGCCGATGCGTTGCCGATTTTCTTGGAAGAAGGTCAGTTGCGAGAAGACTGCAGTACCCGCCGGGATGTAGTACGGGGCCTGCAGTTGCTGGAGAAGTGCTGCTTCGTCGAACTGCGGATCACTAATGCTTGCCAGCAAACGACGGGCGGTGAGGACGCCGACGAGTTGATCCATGGATTCGCGGCAGACGGGCAGACGGCTATGATGGCTGGTGGCGAGTTGGCTTCTAACCTCTTCCCACGGACGATCGAGGTCGAGTATTTCGATATTGCCTCGGGGTGTCATGACGTCTTCGACGGTGATGTTGCTCAAGTCAAAGAGGCTGGAAAGAATGGCGTGGTGTTTTTGGGGGATAGCGTGCGAAGATTCCAGAACCAAGCTGCGCAACTCTTCCTGAGAAAGTGGGGGGCGCTCGCTCGCACTGTCGGGTTTAAGGTGTAAAAGTACGAGTAAACCGTTCGAAAACAGATTGATGAACCAGACTGCCGGGTAGAAAAACCGCAGGAGAGGAGTGAGCGCGTAGCCCAGCAGAATGGACAGACGATCGGCGTAGGCGGCACCGATGATTTTTGGGGTAATTTCCGAGAAGACGAGGATGGCGAAGGTGACTGCCAATGTGCCGGCACCGAGTACCCATTCTTCATCGCCGAAGAGTTCAACGGCAATAACGCTGACCAGTGTGGCGGCGGCGGAGTTGACCAGATTGTTGCCGAGCAGGATGACACCGAGCATCTTGTCGGTCTGGTTGAGAAGCGCCAGCGCTTTTTCTGCGCCGTGATGTCCGGATTGTGCGAGATGGCGCAGGCGAAACCGGTTGCTGGCCATCATGGCGGTTTCGCTCAGAGAGAAAAAACCGGAGAGTGCGAGCAGGACGACCAGTGTCGTCAGTAAGGCGGATAAGGGGATTTCATCCACAGGTTAGATGCGGCCGAGAATGACTTCAGCTACAAAGCGGCTGCCGACGTAGGCGAGAATCAAGACGGCAAAGCCCGCAAGTGTCCAGCGCAAGGCCCGTTTTCCACGCCATCCCCAGACGTGCCTGCCAATCAGGAGGACGGCGAAAATTCCCCAGGAAATAAAGGCGAACAGGGTTTTGTGATCGAGAGAAAGAGGTTTGCCGAACAGGGCCTCGGAGAACAGCACACCACTGCCGACGGTCAAAGTCAGAAGAATAAAACCCAATTGCAACATACGGAAAAGCAGGGTTTCCATCGTCAGCAATGGAGGAAGGCTGCTCAGGCTGCGGGTGAGTGATCGCTTGTGTAGCGCCGATTCGGTAAAGCCCATGAAAATAGCGTGCAATGCAGCTAGCGTGAGCAGGCTATACGCGAGCATCGCTGCGAGAAAATGCAGTTTGAAGCCGAGCGCATTGGCGTGGGCGACGACATGGGCTTGCGGGAAAAAAAAGCCGAGGGCGGTGCACAGGGCTGCGAGCGGGAGGACTAGTGGCTGCATACCTTCCATGCGCGCCATGAAACTTTCCAGCCAGTAGATCAGTACGGCCAGCCACATCATCAACGACAAGGCCAGGCTGAAAGAGAAGCGCATGCTCCCGTCAACAAACATCGCGTCCCATAGTCCGAAGGCGTGAATGCCCAAGGCGAGTGCAATAGTCCAGCGTTCCCAGTGCTGCATCGGGCAGGCGACACATTGGTGTTCACCTTCGCGCCAGCGGGTGCGCCAAAAATGAAAACCCAATGCACCATAGAGCAGGGTGGCGAGAGCATGGGGCAGAAGCTGAATTACAATATCGACCATTCCGAGATTCTACTAGAAGCGAATATCACATGCTCGATAACCTGACCAATCGTCTTGCCCGCGTCATGAAGACGCTGAAGGGCGAGGCTCGCCTGACTGAATCCAATATCGCCGATGCGCTGCGTGAGGTGCGCATGGCCCTGCTGGAGGCCGATGTGGCCTTGCCGGTCGTCAAGGATTTCATTGCCGCCGTGAAGGAAAAGGCGGTGGGCGAAGCGGTGATTGGTTCTCTGAGTCCGGGGCAGGCGCTGATCGGGGTTGTCCATGCCGAGCTGACCAAGGTGATGGGCGATGCTCATGAGGGGATCAATTTCAACACCCAGCCGCCAGCCATTGTATTGATGGCGGGTTTGCAGGGGGCGGGCAAGACGACGACGGTCGGCAAGTTGGCGAAATTCCTCAAGGAAAACCACAAGAAGAAGGTGCTGGTCGTTTCCTGTGACGTTTATCGTCCGGCAGCGATCGAGCAGTTGAAGTCAGTGGCCGGGCAGGCGGGCGTTGAGTTTTTTCCGTCGGCAGTCGGCGAGAAGCCGGAGTCTATTGCGCTGGCGGCCGTGGATTGGGCCAAGCGTCATTACCATGATGTGCTGCTTGTCGATACCGCCGGTCGTCTGGCGATCGATGAAGCGATGATGGATGAGATCAAGCGGCTGCATGCAGCGATCAAGCCAATCGAAACGCTGTTTGTGGTCGATGCCATGCTCGGTCAGGATGCGGTCAATACGGCGAAATCGTTCAACGAAGCGTTGCCACTGACGGGTGTGGTTCTGACCAAGCTCGACGGTGATTCGCGCGGTGGTGCGGCGTTGTCGGTACGCCATGTGACGGGCAAGCCGATCAAGTTTGCTGGCGTTGGTGAAAAACTCAGCGGTCTGGAAGCGTTCCATCCGGAACGTATGGCCTCCCGCATTCTGGGTATGGGCGATGTGTTGTCGCTGATCGAGGATGCACGCAAGGGGCTGGATGAGGAAAAGGCAGTCGCCTTCGCCAAGAAGCTGAAGTCTGGCAAGGGCTTTGATTTGAATGACTTCAAGGAACAGATTGCCCAGATGCGCAACATGGGTGGTTTGTCGGCATTGATGGACAAGATGCCGGCGCAGATTGCGCAGGCGGCAGGGCAACTGCCAGCGGGTAGCGAGAACAAGATGATTGGCCGGGTGGAAGGTATCATCAATTCGATGACGCCGCTGGAACGCTCGAAGCCGGAACTGATCAAGGCCAGCCGCAAGCGTCGTATTGCCATGGGTGCCGGCGTTCAGATTCAGGAAGTGAATCGATTGCTGACCCAGTTCGAACAGACTCAGAAAATGATGAAGCAGTTTTCCAAGGGCGGTATCGGGAAGCTGATGCGCAGCATGAAAGGCATGATGCCGGGCATGCGTTGATCAGTCCGGTTGGCCGCTGCTGCGGTCAACCGGAAAAAACGCCCAAAAAAGCCAAGGGTCAATGTTCGGTTTTTGCCAGTGCGGCGGGTTTCTCGTAAGCCCACTGGTTTTGCCAGGCGGCACGAACCATATTGGGGTATTCGGGTTTGCCCAGGCTGCCGTTGTAGCGGCCCAATGCCCGGTATAGATCGCCCTTTTCGATGTCGAGGTAGTGGCGCAGGATGGTGCATCCATAACGCAGGCTCGTGCGCATGTCGAACAGCGAATCATCGGGGCGACCGATGATCTTCACCCAGAACGGCATGACCTGCATGTAGCCGCGTGCACCTGCCGATGAAACCGCATATTTGCGGAAACCGGATTCGACCTGCATCAGTCCAAGCACCAGCTGCGGGTCAAGTCCGGCACGGGTTGCTTCGTAATGGACACTGCGCAGCAAATCGATCCGGTATTCCCGGTCGGGAATGCGTTTTTCCAGTCGTCGGGACATTTCGCCTAACCAGTCCGCGGCTTCCATGGGGGTCTTGAAGGAACTGACCGAGGGGCGGCTGTCCGAAACTGCTTTATGCAGGGCTGCGCGAACGCTGGCCGAGAGCGGTTCGTACTGCTGGGCGCCGCCGTAAGCCGCGGAGGCGCCCAGAAGACAACATGCGGCAATCAGGCGGCGCACAACTTTCCTTGGAGCATGGCAAGGACTTCGCCTTGAGCGATCATTGTGGCATCGGCGTCGCATCGGCCCTTGTACTCGAACTGGCCATCCTTCAGGCCGCGTTCGCCGATCACTACGCGATGCGGGATGCCGATCAGTTCCATGTCGGCAAACATGACGCCGGGGCGTTCGTTGCGGTCATCGAGCACGACATCGACGCCTGCTGCCTTCAAGTCACCGTACAGTTGATTGGCAGCGGCTTTGACGACCTCGCTCTTGTGGTAACCCATCGGCACGATGCACACCTCGAACGGCGCAATCGCCGGCGGCAGGATGATGCCCCTGTCGTCATTGCCCTGTTCGATGGCGGCACCGACAATGCGCGACACGCCGATGCCGTAGCAGCCCATTTCCATGATCTGGCTCTTGCCGTTTTCGTCGAGATAGGCGCAGTTCAGCGCCTCGGCGTACTTCTGGCGAAGCTGAAAAATGTGGCCGACTTCAATGCCGCGCAGGATGTCCAGTGTGCCTTTGCCGTCCGGAGAGGGGTCGCCGGCCACGGCGTTGCGCAGATCGGCGACTTCCGGCTCCGGCAGGTCGCGGCCAAAATTGACGCCGGTCAGGTGGAAGCCTGCTTCGTTGGCGCCACAGATGAAGTCGCTCATCGCAGCCACCGAGCGGTCGGCAAAAATATGCACTTTTTTCAGGTCGACCGCAGCAGGGCCGATAAAGCCCGGCTTGCAGCCCAGTTGTTCCACTACCTCGGCTTCAGTGGCGAAACGGAAAGGCTTGAGTGCCGCAATCTTGCAGGCCTTGATCTCGTTTAGTTCGTGATCGCCACGCAGCAACAGCAGAGCGAAAACCGAGCTGCCGTCTTCCTTCTCGCTTACGACGGCAATCGATTTGACGATCCGGGTGAGCGGCACGCCGAGAAATTCGGCAACGTCGGCGCAGGCCATCTTGCCGGGCGTGGCGATCTTTCTCATTGCTTCGTTGGCGGCAGCGCGCGGTTCAGCAGGCGCAACGGCCTCGGCCAGTTCAATATTGGCGGCGTAATCAGAGTTCGGGCAATACGCGATGTCGTCCTCACCTGAATCGGCCAGGACGTGGAATTCGTGCGAACCCGTGCCGCCAATCGAGCCGGTATCCGCGGCCACGGCACGGAACTTCAGGCCGAGGCGGGTAAAGATGCGGCTGTAGGTTTCGTACATGTTGCCGTACTCGCGCTTCAGGTCGTCGAAGGACGAGTGGAAGGAATAGCCGTCCTTCATCAGGAACTCGCGGCCGCGCATGACGCCGAAGCGCGGGCGGATTTCGTCGCGGAATTTGGTCTGGATCTGGTAGAGATGAATCGGCAACTGGCGGTAGCTCTTCACATCGCGCCGCACCACGTCGGTGATCACTTCCTCATGTGTCGGGCCAATGACGAATTCGCGTTGATGGCGATCCTTGAAGCGCAGCAGCTCCGGGCCGTATTGCTCCCAGCGGCCAGATTCCTGCCACAGTTCGGCAGGTTGAACGGCTGGCATCAACAGTTCCAAAGCGCCGGCTTTGTTCATTTCGTCGCGGACGATGTTTTCCACCTTGCGCAAAACCCGGAGGCCAAGCGGCATCCAGGTGTAAATCCCGGCTGCAGCGCGCTTGATATAGCCGGCGCGCAACATCATTTTCTGGCTGATGACCTCGGCATCGGCCGGGGCTTCCTTGAGAGTGGTAAAGAAGAATTGCGAAGTGCGCATGGGATGCTCTTGAATTCGTTGCGAAAAGAGCATTTTACACGCAGGCCACACTTTGCACCCAGGCGACCTTTGTGAAAGAATCGGGGTAACTTTTAATTTTGCAGGATTTTTATGCTCGATCGTGAAGGCTACCGCCCGAACGTCGGCATTATTCTTTGTAACGCCAAAAACGAGGTTTTCTGGGGTAAACGCATTCGGGAACACTCCTGGCAGTTTCCGCAAGGTGGCATCAAACGAGGCGAATCGCCCGAAGAGGCCATGTATCGCGAACTGTACGAAGAGGTCGGGCTCATGCCCGAACACGTGCGTATACTCGGACGAACCAAGGGTTGGTTGCGTTACGAAGTGCCGACACACTGGATCAAGCGCGAATGGCGCGGTTCGTACAAAGGCCAGAAGCAGATCTGGTTTTTGTTGCGTCTTGTTGGGCGCGACAACGACATCAGTTTGCGTGCAACCAATAAGCCGGAATTCGATGCTTGGCGATGGAACGATTACTGGGTGCCCCTCGAAGCGGTTATCGAGTTCAAAAGAGGTGTCTACGAGCAGGCACTTAACGAACTCGTCCGCTTTCTTGATGTAGATCGGAAAGGCAAGGGGCGTCGTCAGGCGAACGTTCACGAACCGGATCGGGCCGTAGAGGGGCAGTGATGCAATTGAGTAAATGGATCTGTTTGGTCTGTCTTGTCGCAATGCTAGGCACTGCCAATGCGGAGTTCGAAGAAGATTATGAAACGAAGCGTTGGCAAGAAATGGAAGTGCAGCTTCCTGCAGCGCCGAAATTGGAAAATCTTCAGTCTTTTTATGTGAGCGCAGCTACAGGTAATCAGTTTTTTATTGATTTGGCGTCAGTTAGCGTGGGTGGCGATGGTGTTGTGCGCTACACCCTGCTCGTCGCTGCATCGGGCGGGGCTCGCAATGTGTCTTTCGAGGGCATCCGCTGCCTGACCAAGGAGCGCCGCATCTATGCTTCCGGGCGGAGAGATGGCAGTTGGTCCAAGTCGCGCAACAACGAATGGGTTCGGATACAGGACGAGCCGGCAAACAGAACGCATGCTGCCCTTTATATCGAGTATTTCTGCCCCGGGGGTGTCATTGCGCGTAACACTGCAGAGGCTCTGGATGCGCTGAAGCGCGGTGGGCATCCCGACAACAAATTATACTGAGCATCGTGTCCATCGACCTGTTCATAGGTGAGTTCGACCGGGTGTTGCGAACCTTGGCTACGCCGGCCGTTTCGGTTCGCCCGATGCCGGGTTGCGAGCATCCTCCTAACAGAATTGATCCGGATCAGAGCGGCCATGTCGTCGGGTTGATGCGGGTCAATCACTGTGGCGAGATTTGTGCGCAGGCCTTGTATCAGGGGCAGGCGTTAACGTCACGGGATGATTCGGTAAGTCGCGCGTTGCGTGAGGCAGCGTTTGAAGAAACCGAGCATCTCGCATGGACAGAACGCAGAATTGCTGAATTGGGGGGGCGAAAAAGCGTCCTCAATCCCCTATTTTATTTTGGTGCACTGGGCTTTGGGTTGGTTGCCGGAGCGTTTGGGGATAAATGGAGTCTAGGTTTCCTGGCAGAAACTGAACGACAGGTTGAGGCGCATCTGGCTGGACATCTCGATTTGCTACCGGAGGACGATTTGCGCTCGAGGGCGATAGTCGAACAGATGCGCGCGGACGAATCTCGTCACGCTGAAATGGCCGGTGATTTGGGTGCTGCGGAACTACCATTGGCAGTCAAAGTTGCCATGAAAATCGCTGCGAAGGTAATGACCGAGGTGGCGTTCCGCTTTTGAGTGGATGCAGGTTCTCTCAGGTGTTGTCTTCGACGATCTCGAAGTCATAAGTGATTTCGGCTGTTTTTCCCATCATGATTGACGCGGAACAGTACTTTTCCTTTGATAGTTCGATCGCTCGCGAAACCGCTTCGGGTTTCAGGTTTTTCCCTCGAACCCGATAGTGAAAGTGTATGTGCGTAAATACTTTCGGGTCGTTCTCGGCGCGTTCGGCTCTTAGCCTCACTTCGCATCCAGTGACGCTGTGACGCCCTTTTTTTAGGATCAGAACAGCATCAAAGGCCGTGCAACCACCGGTTCCGGCGAGCAACATTTCCATCGGGCGTGGACCGATGTTCCTGCCCCCGGCTTCAATCGCTCCGTCCATAACCACAGCGTGGCCGCTGCCGGTTTCTGCGATAAATGACATCCCCGCGTCGTTTCCAGTCCACCTAATTGTGCAGTCCATAAAGCCCTCTCGTTATCTTGCTCCCATTTTAATTGCTTTGAGCACCAGAGGGGGGGGGGGCAAATGCTGCGGTGCGGTATTTCGTAGCTTTGGCTACGTTCGCTGCGTACAGCTTGCTTCGGTTGCGTAATGGTTAATCGATTTTGTTGTAATGTAAAAATTCGATATTTATCATTGCATTGTTTGTCATTTAAAAATATTGTTGGTGAATTGAAAATTAAATTGTGCGGCGCACAATATTTCTTGCATTCGAAGAATGGGGCGTTCACAATTGGGGGGTACGAACTGTAAGTGCTTTGCGATAGGTTCTTCGGTTCAGATTTGTCTCCTCCACCCTCCTCCTTTGGTGTGGATTTAGCGCGGCTCGCTGAGCCGCGTTTTTTTTGTCGCATGAGACGGTTTTTGGCAAAAATGATTGACACCTTTACGGATAGTCGACTAGAATCCGCGCCTTTCTCCAATCTGCGCCCAATTTTTCAGGACGGCA
>CAZOWA010000007.1:0-108191 GCA_964583695.1 uncultured Dechloromonas sp. | reverse complement strand
TCAAGGTGGACGGCAAGTGGCTGATCAACCGCGAGAGCTCGCAGCCCTGTGCCGGGAACACGGTGGGCGGCTGCAGGAGCGTGACCCGCTAAGCGGGGGGTTCAATGAAACGGCCGGCGTGCCCTCAAGGCAGCCGGCCTTTTTTTATGCTTCACCCGTTCCGAAAAAACGGCGGTTTTTGCGGTTGACCGTGGAAGTCAGTTAGCGAGCGCCGGGTTGAGGGAATAGATTCCCGTCAGGCTGGCTTCGGCAAGAATGTGGCCCGCCATGGCTGCGCGCACGTCACTGCCGCCGAATTTTCCTTCAAGCGGCAGGGTTTCGATGTCCAGCGCGTATACCGTGAATACGTAGTGATGCAGCAACTCATCGTTCCACGGCGGGCAGGGGCCGTCGTAGCCGTAGTAGTCACCGCGCATGTCGTTGTCAGCGGCAAACCAGTCCGTGTAGTTGTTGACGCCCTGTCGTGCCGCGTGCGCGGCATGTGGTCCCGGTTTGCCGCGAGGAGTGACCTGCTTGCTGAATTCGCCGGCGTTGATCTGGCTGACTGTTGGCGGCAGATCGACCAGAATCCAGTGGAAAAAGTCCACGCGTGGCAGCGAGGCAGGAACGGTTTTGCCCTCCTGGTTGACGTCGTCGCCCTGGCTGGGGACATCGGGATCGACACAGGTGATGACGAACGAACGCGTGTTTTCGGGGGCGCCACTCCAGGCGAGATGCGGGTTTACGTTGTTGCCCAAGGCAACGCGGCGAACCGGATCAAAGACGCAGAATGAGAATTCGCCGGGAATGGTTTCACCATCGGCGAAGCTGTTGCTGGTCAGTTGCATCGTGCTGCTCCTCTTAATCTGCCGCCCGCCGCTTGAAATCACGCAAGCGGAAACCGAGCATCCATAGGGTCGAGAAATAGGTGGCCGCGCCCAGCGGCACCAGCCAGGAGAGGTGGATTGTCCGGCTGAGCAAATTGTTTTGCAACCAGCCGGATTCCTTGCCCATGCCGAAATAAAGGACGATGCCCATGGCACTCATCGCCGTGATGAGTTTGAGCATGAAGGGAAGCCAGCCCGGCTGCGGTTGATAGACCCCTTGCCTGCGCAGTCCGTGATAAAGGAGCAGGGCATTGAGGCAGGCAGCCAGGCCGATCGATAGGGCCAGGCCGGCGTGGGCCAGCCAGTTCATGAAGGCCAGGTTCATCAACTGTGTTGCCGCCAGCGAAACGAGGGCAATTTTGACCGGGGTTTTCACGTTTTGGCGTGCGTAAAAGCCGGGAGCGAGAATCTTGACCAGAATGAGGCCGGTCAGGCCAACGGAATAGGCGACCAATGCTTCCCGTGTGCGGAAAACGTCATCAGCAGAAAATGCGCCGTGGAAAAACAGGGTCGCAATCAGCGGAACGGCCAGGATGGCCAGTGCCAGTGCGGCGGGCGCAGCGAGAAGCAGGGTGAGACGCAGCCCCCAGTCGAGGAGTCTGGCGTATTCGAGCGTGTTGTTGCTGGCGTGATAGCGCGACAGTGACGGCAGCAGGATGGTGCCGAGCGCTGCACCCAGCAGGCCAGAGGGGAATTCCATCAGGCGATCGGCGTAATACAGCCAGGAAACGCTGCCGCTCTCGAGGAACGTGGCGAAAATGGTGTTAATGATCAGATTGATCTGGGAAACCGAAACACCCACCAGCGCCGGTAGCATCAGCTTGACGATGCGCCGCACGCCGGGATCGGCCCAGGCTGCGCGCCAGTTCAGGGACGGGCGTGGCAGCATGGCGATTTTGCGCAAGGCGGGAAGCTGGATCGCCAGTTGCAGAACACCGCCCAGAAAAACGGCCCAGGCCAGAGCCAGAACCGGTGGGTTGAAATAGGGTGCCGCAAACAGCGCCATGCCGATGAAGGAAAGGTTGAGCAACACCGGCGTGAAAGCCGGCAGGCTGAAGCGGCTCCATGTGTTGAGGATGCCACCGGACAAGGCCACCAGTGACATGAAAAGTATGTAAGGGAAGGTGATTCGGGTGAGTGCTACGGTCAACTCGAATTTTTCGACATTTTCGGCAAAGCCTGGGGCCGATATCCAGACCAGAAGCGGGGCCAGCGCGACGCCAAGCGCAGTGACGACGAACAGCACAAGGCTGAGCAGGCTGCTTACGTGCTCGACCAGCGACAAGGTTTCGGCGTGTCCCTTCTGGTTTTTGTATTCGCCGAGGATGGGCACGAAGGCTTGTGAGAACGCACCTTCCGCAAACATGCGGCGCAACAGGTTGGGCAACTTGAAAGCGACGAAAAAGGCATCGGTCGCCATGCCGGCGCCAAAGGTGCGGGCGATCACGAAATCCCGTACAAAGCCGAGAATTCGCGAGAGAAGGGTCATTCCACTGACGGTGGCCAGTGTGCGGAGCAGATTCATCGAGGGTTGGCGTTGCCTGAGTGGCGGTTAAAAAGCTATAATTCTACGCTGTGCTGCCGTTGTAGCTCAGTTGGTAGAGCAACTGATTCGTAATCAGTAGGTCGAGTGTTCGATTCACTTCAACGGCACCATCAAATTCAAGGGCTTGCGCTTAGGCGCAGGCCCTTTCCTTTTCCGGACGTGACAAAAACGTGCCCTTCCCTCTTTTTTGGTCATCAGATCAAGGAGTAATATGTGCCTTTGTTCCATACGGTACCGTCTGGAATGTTGGCAAGCCACAATGAAATGCTGTTTGAGGAGAGCATTGCGATGCAAATCAAGGACAAGGTTTTTCTGGTAACGGGTGCGGGGTCGGGTCTGGGCGCTGCGACGGCGGAGGGGCTGGTTGCTGCCGGGGCAAAGGTCGTGCTGGTTGATCTGAACGTCGAGGCCGGTAAAAAAATGGCCCGCGCTCTTGGGGATGCGGCCTGTTTCGTCGAAACGGATGTGGCCAGCGAGTCTTCCGCGGTCAACGCGATCAATGCGGCAATTTCCCGTTTCGGCGCGCTCCACGGCCTGGTCAATTGCGCCGGTGTGGCGCCAGCCGAGAAAGTTGTGGGCAAGGAAGGTCCGCATCGGCTGGAAAGTTTTTCGCGGGTAATCAATATCAACCTGGTCGGTACATTCAACATGATCCGGCTGGCTGCCGAGGCGATGCTGAAAAACGAGCCGGATGCCGGCGGCGAGCGTGGCGTCATCGTCAACACCGCTTCGGTGGCTGCTTACGAGGGGCAACTGGGGCAAGCCGCCTATGCCGCATCAAAGGGCGGCATCGTCGCGCTGACCTTGCCGGTTGCACGGGAGCTGGCGCGCAGCGGCATCCGTTGTGTGACGATCGCGCCCGGCATCATGGAAACGCCGATGCTGCTGGGCATGCCGCCGGAGGTTCAGGAGTCGCTGGGTAAAATGGTGCCGTTCCCCTCGCGCATGGGCAAGCCGGCAGAATATGCGGCACTGGTCAGGCACATTGCCGAGAACAGCTATTTGAATGGCGAGGTCATTCGGCTGGATGGCGCCATCCGGATGGGCGTCAAATAATCTATACTGCGGCTCCGCCATTGACCAGAAAAGGCACTTCGGTGCCTTTTTATTTGCATGTCCGAATCCTGTTACCACTGCGGTTTGCCTATTCCCGAAGGTTTCGACCTGTCTGTCAGGATCGGCGGCGAGCCGCGCGCCATGTGTTGTTACGGCTGTCAGGCCGTTGCCCAGTCCATCGTCGATAACGGACTTGAGGATTACTACCGCAGCCGCGATGCGCTTCCGGAGTCGCCCCGCGAGGCCATGCCGGCCATTCTCGATCAGCTGGCGCTGTTTGATCACGCTGATTTTCAGAAGAGTTTCGTCAAGGCGCTGGGCGAGTCGGAGCGCGAGGCGTCTCTGATCCTCGAGGGGATTACCTGCGCCGCCTGCATCTGGCTCAACGAGCAGCACGTCGGAAAACTACCCGGCGTGACTGCCGTGGATATCAATTACGCGACGCGGCGGGCGCGGGTGCGCTGGGACGAGTCGAAAATCAAGCTGTCGGATATCCTCGGGGCGATTGCCGCCATCGGTTACCGCGCTTATCCGTACGATCCGGCCAAGAGCGAGGAAATTTCCCGCAAAGAACGGCGCGAGGCTTTGTGGCGTTTGTGGGTCGCCGGGTTCGGGATGATGCAGGTGATGATGTACGCCTTCCCGATGTATATCGCCGACGGCGACATGACGGCAGATGTTGAAAGCCTGATGCGTTGGGCGAGTTTGATCCTGACCCTGCCTGTTGTCTTCTATTCGTCGGCCCCCTTCTTCCGCAACGCCTGGCGCGATATCAAACTGCGTCGCGTCGGCATGGATGTGCCGGTTGCTCTGGGCGTGGGCGCGGCTTTCCTCGCCAGTTGCTGGGCTACCTTCGTGCAGGGTGGCGAGGTCTACTACGATTCGGTGTCGATGTTCGTATTTTTCCTGCTGGGGGGGCGCTTCCTGGAAATGACCGCGCGCCAGAAGGCAGTCAGCGTTACCGAGGCGCTGACCAAGCTGTTGCCGGCCTTTGCCGAAAAAATGCCCAATTTTCCGGTTGACCGTAGCATCGAGCAACACGTCGTTGCCGATCTGCGTCCCGGTGACTACGTTCTCGTTCGTCCTGGCGAAATCATGCCGGCCGATGGGCGTGTGGTGGAGGGCGTGAGCTGCTCGAACGAGGCCTTGCTCACTGGTGAAAGCAAACCCGTTCCAAAGGCATCCGGCGATACGGTTACCGGAGGATCGATCAATATTGAAAGTCCGTTGGTGGTCGTGGTTGAACAGGTTGGCGAGTCGACCCGTCTTTCGGCGATTGTCAGCCTGATGGAGCGCGCCGCCGCCGAAAAACCACGCATCGTTGAAATTGCGGACCGGATTGCTGGTTATTTCGTCGCTGCCCTGCTCGTCGTGGCGCTTGTGGTTGCGGTGGGCTGGTATCTGGTCGATCCTGCAAAAGCGCTTTGGATCACGGTGTCGGTGCTGGTGGTGACCTGCCCCTGCGCTTTGTCACTGGCAACTCCGATCGCCCTGACCGTTTCGGCGGGGGCGCTCGCTCGCGATGGCTTGCTGGTGACGCGGGGTCATGCCATCGAGACGCTGGCCCGGGCCAGCAACTTTGTTTTTGACAAGACGGGTACACTGACGACGGGCAACATGCATCTGGTCGATGTTCTTCCCGTCGGTCGATTGACGCGGGATGAGTGCCTCGTGTTTGCAGCGGCGCTCGAGCAGGGCTCCGAGCATCCGGTAGCAGCGGCCTTGCGGCGAGCGACAGAGGCCGTGCTGCCCGAGGCCGTTGACGCGCTTGCCGAGCCTGGCCAGGGAATCGAGGCGACGGTGAACGGACAGCGTTTCCGCATCGGGCGGCCGACCTATGCGATGAGCCTTGCGCAATCTGCTCTGCCGCCTGTTGCTGAAGAGTGGTTGGAGAGCGGAGATACCGTAGTTGTTCTGGCTGATGCCGCTGGTTGTCTGGGGCTCTTCCGGATCGGTGACGAACTGCGGCCGGAAGCCACTGCCCTGATCAGGGATCTGCTTGCTGCAGGCAAGAAGGTCACGCTGTTGTCCGGCGATGCGCCGGCCGTGGCAGCCAGGGTCGCTGGCGTTCTCGGGATTCTGGACGTGCGTGCCGGGGTAACGCCACAGGGCAAGCATGACTGTGTCAAGGCGCTTCAGGCAAATGGAGCGATCGTGGCCATGGTTGGCGATGGCGTGAATGACGCGCCGGTTTTGGCTCAGGCTCAGGTTTCCGTCGCCATGGGGGGCGGTGCGCAACTGGCCAGGACGCAAGCTGACTTCGTATTGCTTTCGGAAAATCTGGATCATCTGCGTCATGGTCTGGTGCGCGCGATCAAGACGCTGGGTATCATCCGCCAGAATCTCTGGTGGTCGTTTGCCTATAACATTGTTGCCTTGCCGCTGGCGATTGCTGGCTACATTACGCCCTGGATGGCTGGGATCGGAATGTCGGCCAGTTCCCTGCTGGTCGTGCTCAACTCGTTGCGTATTCAGCGTCTGGAGAATGATTGATGGAAAGCGTGTATCTCCTCATCCCCATCTCGGTGATTCTGGTCTTTGCCATCGCCTGGGTGTTCTGGTGGTCGGTGCGTAGTGGCCAGTTTGATGATCTTGAGGGGCCGGGGTTTCGAGTTTTGATGGACGAGGATCTGCCCCGCCAAAATGATGAAGCATCAGGAGACAATGTGGAGAAAGTTTGACCTGCATCAATATCGCCGCTGCATGCGCTGGCACTATGCACGGCGATGCGAAGAGAGCTTCGCGAACATTCTCTGTTGGGGTTGGGGTGCGTTACGACGCACCCTTTTTTTGTCCACCGTGCCAACCCTGCTTCGATTGCTGCATGGGCTTTCACGCTCTTCCGTGGGAATGATTTGTTTGGCCTAAAACAGCCGCTAGGTTGATCTAGGTCAAATCACGGGCGGTGATCTAGAATACGATCCGCATTCAAGTGCCGTCTTGGGTTTTTTGGGGGGCGGTATCCTGTTTTTTATTAACGAGAGGTGGGTTCATGTCTGGAACGCAAACCACATACAACGATAAGGTCGTACGGCAGTTTTCCGTTATGACCGTCATTTGGGGCATCGTCGGCATGCTTGTCGGTGTCATCATTGCAGCTCAGTTGGTATGGCCTGAGCTCAATATTGGGCCATGGTTGCACTTTGGTCGTCTCCGTCCGCTGCATACCAATGCGGTGATTTTTGCTTTTGGTGGCTGTGCTCTGTTTGCCACGTCTTACTGGTGCGTTCAGCGTACCTGTCACACCCGTCTGTGGGGTGGGCCGCTGGTTCCTTTCACCTTCTGGGGTTGGCAACTCATCATCCTTCTGGCAGCTGTCTCTTTCCCGCTAGGTATTACTTCGGGTAAGGAGTATGCCGAGCTGGAATGGCCGATCGATATCCTGATTACGCTGGTGTGGGTCTCCTACGCAGTGGTGTTCTTCGGTACGATCGCCAAGCGTACTGTTTCCCATATCTACGTTGCTAACTGGTTCTTCGGTGCTTTCATTATCGCGGTGGCGCTGTTGCACCTGGTGAATAGCGCGGCAGTTCCTGTTTCTCTGACCAAGTCCTACTCGGTTTACTCTGGTGTTCAGGATGCGATGGTTCAGTGGTGGTATGGCCACAACGCCGTGGGCTTTTTCCTGACCGCTGGCTTCCTTGGCATGATGTACTACTTTGTGCCGAAGCAGGCTGGTCGTCCGGTCTATTCCTACCGCCTGTCCGTGGTCCACTTCTGGGCACTGATCTTCACCTACATGTGGGCGGGTCCTCACCATCTGCACTACACCGCCCTGCCGGACTGGACCCAGTCTGTCGGTATGCTGTTCTCTCTGATTCTGCTGGCTCCGTCGTGGGGTGGCATGATCAACGGCATCATGACCCTGTCGGGTGCATGGCATAAGCTGCGCGATGATCCTATCCTCAAGTTCCTGATTACCTCGTTGTCCTTCTATGGTATGTCCACCTTCGAAGGCCCGATGATGTCGATCAAGACCGTCAATGCCCTGTCGCACTACACGGACTGGACCGTCGGTCACGTGCACTCCGGTGCCTTGGGTTGGGTTGCCATGGTTTCCATCGGCTCCATCTACTACCTGTTGCCGCGTCTTTACGGCAAGAGCGAAATGTATAGCACCAAGCTGGTGACGACCCACTTCTGGATCGCAACCATCGGTACCGTGCTTTACATTGCTGCGCTGTGGATCTCGGGCGTCATGCAAGGCCTGATGTGGCGCGCTGTCAATGCCGACGGCACGCTGGCATACAGCTTTGTTGAGTCGGTCAAGGGTTCTTATCCGTTCTGGGCGATTCGCGTCCTGGGTGGCACGCTGTTCCTGGTCGGTATGGTCATCATGGCCTACAACATGTTCAAGACCATGGCAGGTGGCAAGACTCAAGATGTGCCGGTAATGGTTCCGGCTGGCCATCACGCTTGATTAGGGGGAGTAACAATGCTTAAGCATGATCAAATCGAACGGAATGTAGGCCTGCTCATCGTTCTCACCTTGCTGGTGGTGAGCGTTGGTGGCTTGCTCGAAATTGTTCCGCTGTTCTTCCAGAAGTCGACGACGACGCCGATTGAAGGGGTTAAACCTTACGATGCGGTTCGTCTGGCTGGTCGTGATGTCTATATTCGCGAAGGCTGCTATCTGTGCCACTCGCAAATGATTCGTCCCTTCCGTGCGGAAACCGAGCGTTACGGTCATTACTCCGTTGCTGGCGAGTACGTTTATGATCACCCATTCCAGTGGGGCTCCAAGCGTACTGGTCCTGACCTGCATCGCGTTGGTGGACGTTACTCTGACGAGTGGCAGCGTGCCCACCTGATGAATCCGCGTGATGTGGTGCCTGAGTCCAACATGCCGGCCTTCGGCTTCCTGGCCAACACCAAGGCCAAGGCTACGGTGGGTGCCGATATCGAAGCGAAGATGTCTTTGATGCGCTCGTTCGCCAAGGCCCGGGGTATCCCTTCCTATACTGACGAAGAGATCAAGGGTGCCAAGGCCGCCATCGGCGAACAGACCGAAATGGATGTGTTGATTGCCTACCTGCAAGGCATGGGTACGGCTTTGAGCACGATGAAATAATTGGTCATGGACATCAACGATCTGCGTTCCATCATCACGGTTGCCGGGTTGCTCTGCTTCCTGGCGATTGTGGGGTGGGCCTACGGCAAGGGAAGCAAGAAGGGGTTTGAAGAAGCTGCCAACTTGCCGTTCGCGGAGCATGACGATCAGGGTGTGATGTCTGATTCATCGCACCCTCGCTGAGAAAAGGAAAGCAAATGAGCGATTTCGTTAATCAATTCTGGAACCTGTACGTGATGGTCATCGTCGGGGTCAGTGTCGTGGGCTGCTGGGTGTTCCTCGCCATGCAGAGCAAGGCAACCTTTACCCCGGGTAAGGCGACCGGTCATGTTTGGGATGAAACCCTGGAAGAGTACAACAACCCCCTGCCACGCTGGTGGAGCTGGTTGTTCGTCATCACCGTGGTCTTTGCGTTGGTTTATCTGGCGCTTTACCCTGGTTTCGGTAACTTCAAGGGCATGCTGGGCTGGACTTCTGTTGGTCAACACAAGATTGAGGTTGACAAGATGGATGCCACCGTCAAGCCGCTGTTCGACAAGTACATGGCCATGGATGTCAAGGCAGTCGCCGGTGACAAACAAGCCATGGAAATGGGCAAGCGTCTGTATCTGACCTACTGCATGCAGTGTCACGGTGCGGATGGTCGCGGAGCCAAGGGCTTCCCGAACCTGACCGACAATGACTGGCTGTATGGTGGCGAGCCTGAGCAACTCAAGGAAACCCTGAACAACGGTCGTATGGGTGTCATGCCTCCGCATGCCCAACTCGGCGCCGAAACCATCAAGGATCTGGCCAACTTCGTTCGCTCCCTGTCCGGTTTGCCGAGTGATGCCGCTCGTGCCGCCAAGGGCAAGGAAGCCTTCGAAAGTGCAGGTTGCGTCGGCTGTCACGGTGCTGACGGTACCGGTATGCAAGCCATCGGTGCTCCGAACCTGACCGACAAGGTCTGGCTGTACGGTTCTTCCGAAGCTACCATTACCGAAACCATCACCAACGGTCGTCAGAACAAGATGCCGGCCTGGAAGGAATTCCTTGGCGATGCGAAGATTCACCTGTTGTCGGGCTATGTCTATAGCCTGAGCCACGGCGCCAAGTAAGTTTGCGCACAGCGGGGCGGTTCGCCGCCCCGCTTTTTTCAAGCCTGCGTCAGTGTTACTGACCCGTACCAAAATTGCACGGGCATGTTGTTGCTCCTGCATGGTGCCATTTTGATACGGACACGGCATTATGGAACCCATCCAAGACAAGCAGTCTCCTCCCGTTGAAACGCCTGTTGCTGTTTCTTTCTACGAGAAACACAAGAAAATTTACATGCGTGACGTCAAGGGATGGTGGAATACCTGGCGTTGGGTGCTTGTCTGGCTGACCCAGTTGTTGTTTTACGCGACCCCCTGGCTTGAGTGGAATGGCCGCCAGGCAGTACTGCTGCATCTGGTTGAGCGCAAGTTCTATCTATTTGGACTGGTTCTCTGGCCCCAGGATGTTTTCTACCTGGCGCTTCTGCTGATTATTTCCGCCTACGCCCTGTTTCTGTTCACTGCAATTGCCGGGCGCCTCTTTTGTGGCTACGCCTGTCCGCAGACGGTCTATACCGAAATTTTCATGTGGGTGGAAAACCGGATCGAAGGGGATCGTTCTGCGCGCATAAAGCTGGATAAGGCGCCGATGAGCCCGAGAAAGTTCGGGTTGAAGGCGTTCAAGCATCTGGTCTGGCTGCTCATTTCCCTGTGGACCGGTTTTACGCTTGTCGCGTATTTCACGCCAGTCAACGAACTGTTGGCAGCACTGCCATTCAAGCTCTCAGGCTGGGAGTTGTTCTGGACCTTCTTCTATGCAGGCTTTTGCTACATGCAAGCCGGTTTTCTCCGGGAGCAGGTCTGCAAGTACATGTGTCCGTATGCGCGATTCCAGGGCGTCATGTTCGATCCGGACACGCTGATAATCACCTACGATCCCGAGCGTGGTGAGCCGCGCGGTGTGCGCAAGAAGAATGTCGATCCCAAGGAAGCCGGGCTTGGCGATTGCGTCGATTGCGGATTGTGTGTGGTTGTTTGTCCGACCGGAATCGATATCCGGAAGGGGCAGCAATACGAATGTATCGGTTGTGGTGCCTGCATTGATGCCTGCGATCCTGTTATGGAGAAGCTGGGATTGAAGAAGGGGCTGATCCGTTACACGACGGAGAATGCCCTGGCGCGACATTTTTCATCGAAAGATGTTTTGCAACACGTGCTACGTCCCCGCATCATTTTGTATACGGTGATTTTGACGGCAATTATTGTGGCCAGCATCTGGTCGTTGTCGACGCGTGTTCCCCTGAAGGTAGATGTCATTCGTGACCGCTCCGTGCTGGCGCGGGAGTCTGATGACGGCAGGATTGAAAACGTATATAACCTGCGGGTGATGAATACAACCGAGGAGCCCAAGCGCTATGCTCTTTCAGTTGAGGGGCTTCCCGGGATCGAGATCGTGGGTGAGCGGATCGTCGAAGTTGCGAGCGCGGAAAATCATGAAGTGACCGTTGTGGTGAGGGTGCCGCCGGACTCCGGCAAGAAGGGCGCAAACACCATATTTTTTGATATCAAGGCCCAGAACCATGAAAAGATTTCGGTTCACGAGAAGGCCTCCTTTTTGATGCCCTAACATGAGTACAGCAATGAGTTTACGTGATAGCAAACAGCCTTGGTACAAGGAACCGTGGCCGTGGATATTGATGGCCGGCCCGGGGACTGTCGTTGTGGCCGGATTCGTTACTGCCTGGCTGGCTGCCAGTGGCGATGACGGTCTGGTGACGGATGACTATTACAAGCAAGGCATGACGGTAAATCAGCGTCTGCATCGCGATCAAAAAGCCGGTGAATTGGGTTTGCATGCCGATGTGATGCGCTCAGATCTTGGTGTCCGGATGTTGATGACTTCTGCGGGGGGGGGGGTACTGCCAGATGTTCTGACTTTGAAACTGGCTCATCCGACTCGCGTTGGACATGATCAGTTGGTTGAGATGAAGTCGGAAGGGCAGGGGTTTTACAGCGGGAAACTGACCGCTGATGTTACTGGGCGTTGGCACATTTCGATTGAGGATCCCGCCGGAGAATGGCGGCTTCAGGGGGAGTGGAAGGCCGATTCTGAGGAGCCGTTGCGCCTGTTGGCCAAGACGGTAAAGTAGTTTTTTTGTTACTGGGAGGTGACTTATGGATGCATGGAATCTGTTGTTTACGAGTGATATTGGTTTGATGAGCTTGGCTGTTATCTTGTTCATCATTTTGATGGCAGGGTATTTCGTCAAAATGGTCAGGGACAACGGTGAAGAAGAGCGCCGCAAACTGGGCAAGTAAGTAATTCTGCTTGCACCACTGAACGTGGTGAGAAAGCCTTTCGCTCTGGTCTGCCAGCGAAAGGCTTTTTTTATTAATCGACCGGTTTGGCGTTACCTGTTCCTTTCGGTATTTTTTCATGCACTGGTTTTTTCGGATTTTTCTGTTCCAGCGATAAATGTCTTGCCAGGGGAGCGTATGGGGCAAGCCATGGAAGCTACTCTGCTGGTCCAACGTTCCGCAAAGCCTCTTTCATCCCGAGTGGAAAGGGCTGATGCTTCGGCCGTTGTCGCCCGACCTGCGCCCGCCGCAGATTTAAATGGTGGATCGGCTGCCATTTTTGGCCGAAATTTCCGGTTGACCGCGGAAGTTGTTCCGAAGCCAGTTCAAGGGCCGGATGTGCTCGTTTCCAGTGTTGAAAACGCGCTGGAGCCGGCATTGGTTCGGGCGTATCGTCTGCAGCTTGCGCGGGCTGCACGCAGGGCTAAAGTTGCCCAGCCTGAAGCAGGCGATCACGGCGTTGTCGTACTCAAAATCGAGAGAACATCTGGTGACGGTTTGCCTGAGGTATCCCTGGATCAGGGGAGCGGTATTTCAGCTCTCGATACGTATGCGATTGAAGTCATCAAGAAAGCGGTGAACGAAGGTGGTCTACCTGGCAATTTAAGCGAGAGCGCCTTCGTGATTTATTTGCCAGTCCATTTCAACGTGGATTGACCGGCCGATCATGTTACGGACACTATTCCCGCAGCAGTTCCTCTTCGTGGAAGCGGAATTCTCCCGCCGTCCGGTCTCCGAAATAAAGCCTGAGGCAGCGAGTGATGCTCGGAAAAGCCAGTTGTTCCCAAGGGATGCCCTCAGGCGGGAACAATTGTGTTTCCAGACTTTCGTCACCTGCTGCATGTTTCCCATCTTGCAGTGTGGCGCGGTAGAAAAGATGCACCTGGCTGATTTGAGGGATGCTAAACATGGCGAACGCCCCTTCAAGGGTAACCTTTGCGCAGGCCTCCTCAAGCGTTTCTCGTCTGGCAGCCTGTGCAGTTGTCTCGCCATTTTCCATGAAGCCTGCCGGCAAAGTCCAAAAACCGAGTCGGGGCTCTATCGCGCGTTTGCAAAGGAGAATTCTCCCTTCCCATTCGGCAACGCAGCCAACGACGAGTTTTGGATTCTGGTAGTGAATGTGACCACATTCCTGGCAAACGTGTCTGGGTAATGAGTCGCCGGCCGGAACGACGTAGGTAACCTGGCTGCCACAAAGTTCGCAATATCGGATCACAAGATAAATGCCTGTTGGTACGCGATCAGTCTAACACCGCGATTGTCCGGGCCGCGAGTGGCTCCAGGCCTAGAGACGTTTCTTTCTTTGCACAGTGCGGACGCCTGTGGCTACAATAGCAGCAACCAAAAGCACATCCGTGCCGGATTTTCGGGCACGTCAGGGGGCTCTGCATGTTTCTAATCGTCGGTTATGTAATCATCCTGGCTTCGTCGTTAGGGACGTACGCCTTGCACGGCAGTCTCCTCGCATTGTGGGTGCCGACCGAGTATGTGGCTATCGTCGGTTTGACCATCGGTGGTTTTGTTGCCGGCAACGACATCAAGGTGATCAAGGCCACGGTAGGTGCTTTGCCCGGTGTCTTGAAGGGGTCGAAATTCAACAAGGCTTTCTACATCGATGCTTTGGCGATGTTGTTCGAGATACTCTCCAAGGTGCGCAAGGAAGGCTTGATGTCGATCGAAGGGGATGTCGAAAATCCAGAGGCCAGCCCGATTTTCAGCAAGTATCCGAACCTGGTTCATGACCATCACATCATGGAGTTCGTCACTGACTACCTGCGCATGATGGTTGGTGGAAATCTGAACACGGTCGAGATCGAGAGCCTGATGGATGTTGAACTCGAAACCCATCACCACGAGGCGGCAGAGCCCGGGCACGTCGTGCAGAAGGTCGCCGACGCCGTTCCTGCATTCGGTATCGTTGTGGCCGTCATGGGGGTGGTCAACGTGATGGGGTCCGTGGGGTCTCCGCCTGCGGTTCTTGGCAAGATGATCGGTGGCGCGCTGGTCGGGACTTTTCTGGGTATTCTCGTCTCCTACGGCTTTGTTGCCCCGATATCAAGTCTGCTTGAGCAGAAGGCTCATGAGGGGGCAACGATTTACCGGTGTATCAAGATGGTTTTGCTTGCCTCAATGTCCGGGTATGCACCTCAGGTCGCAATCGAATTCGGTCGAAAGACACTGGGCGCCCATGAGCGGCCGAGCTTTGCCGAGCTTGAGGAAGAGCTCAAGGCGCGTAAAGGCAAGTGACTTTGTCAGCTAACTTCCGGGCAGAATAATGAGCGACGACTCCACTCGCCCCATAATCATCAAGCGCAAGAAGGTTGTTGCGGGGGGCGCGCACGGTGGCGCATGGAAGATCGCCTATGCCGACTTCGTTACGGCGATGATGGCTTTCTTCCTGTTGATGTGGTTGCTCGGCTCCACTGCCAAGGGGGACCTGCAGGGGATTGCCGATTATTTTCAGAACCCGTTGAAGGTTGCTCAGGCAGGTGGGAGTGGCTCAGGGGATGCGACAAGTATTTTGCAGGGGGGCGGTCAGGATCTCACCCGGCAGGCAGGACAGGTAAAGAAAGGCGACGTCGAGGCAAAAAAATCGACGTCGTTCTCCAAGGAGGCTCAGCTTGAGTTCCGTCGGAAGGAGCAGGAGCGACTGGAAACTCTGAAGGCCGACATTGAAAAAATGATCGAGCAAAGTCCGCAGTTGGCTCAGTTCAAGAAACAGATGCTGCTCGATATTACGTCCGAGGGGCTGAGAATCCAGATCGTCGACGAACAGAATCGTCCGATGTTTGATTCCGGTGGCGCAGAACTCAAGCCGTATACTCGGGATATTCTGAGGCAGATAGGCAAGGCGTTGAATGGCGTTAGTAACCGCATCAGCCTGGCCGGGCATACCGATGCGGCCCAATATGTAGGTGGCACTCAGGGGTTTTCCAACTGGGAGTTGTCGAGTAATCGTGCGAATGCCTCTCGCCGCGAGTTGGTCGCGGGCGGTATGGACGATGGCAAGGTATTGCGCGTGGTTGGCTTGGCGTCGACCGTTTTGTTTGACAAGAATGACCCCTTGGGTTCGGTTAATCGCAGAATCAGCATCGTCGTGCTCAACCAGAAAACCGAAATGGCGATTCTGCAGGAAGAGGGGCCGGAATCCGAGATCGAGGATGAAGAGGCCATCCCCGCAGGACTGAACCTGCCGGGAGCCGGTAAGGGAACGGCCGGCTGAACCAAGGCCCGTGGTGGCATGAGGAGTTGGTGATGAGGAGCAACAACAAGTTGCTGTTGGTCGGGTTGGGGTGGTCGGTGATCGTCGCTATCACTCTCGTTTCTGTTTCTTCGGAAGCGATGGTCGTGCCTGCTGTTTTTGCCATGGTCGTTTCCGCGCTTGGCTGGCTGGTTGCCTCGCTGATGTTTGCCGGCGCGTCGGATAACGAGGCGCGGCAGAGCATGCCCCCTGGTGGAAGTGTTTATGAGATCGTTGAGCATAGCAGTGATGCCATCGTTCGCATGTCGAGTGAGTTTGCCCGGCAGGTTGCCGAAATGCGCGCGGAAATTGGTCGGACCCAGGGTATTTTCGGGGAAGCTATCGGCACTTTGATTGCGAGTTTTCAGCATATGAACTCCCAGGTGCAACGCCAGCAACAACTGGGACTCGAAATTGTTTCAGCCAATGCGGAAAACGGCGGTGGGGGCGAATTTCATCAGTTTGCCAACCGAACCTCCAACACGCTCAGGCAGTTTGTCGATAGCATCGTCGAGAACTCGCGCCTGGCGATGGTTCTGGTTGAGACAACAGAACGGATTACCGTCCAAATGCGCGAAGTTCGGGGGATGCTGGGAGAGATCGAGGGGATCGCAAAGCAAACCAATTTACTCGCGCTCAATGCGGCCATTGAGGCCGCCCGGGCGGGAGAGGCGGGGCGTGGCTTTGCCGTGGTGGCTGACGAGGTGCGGGATCTTTCTGGGCGAACCAATCACTTCAGTACCCAGATTCGTAGCTCGTTAGACCAGATGCAGGCTACGATGGGTGCAACCGAGCAGGCGATCAATCAGATGGCAGGTCAGGACATGACCTTTGCGCTTACTGCGAAAAGCGACGTCGAGCTCGCTTTGCAGGGGATTGACGATATCAATCAGCACACAGGCGCAGCGGTCGGCGAGTTGAATCACATTGCGAATCAGGTTGAGGTTGCAGTCAATCAGGCGATTGTGTCACTGCAGTTTCAGGATATGGTGACCCAGTTGCTGGGCCATGTTTCCCGTCGTCTCGATCTGCTTGAGGAGGTCGCTCGTGACGAGGAGCAGTTGGCAGGAGCTCTGCGCGATCTTAGTGATCCGGAAAGTACACTGCGCACAGTTGACGACATCCAGCAGCATGTTGGCGTATTGTCCGAGAAGTTGGCTGCGTTGCAGCAGGGAGTGAATAATAATCCTGTCAGTCAAACCGGCTTTTCGAGCGGTGACGTTGAGTTGTTCTGATTCATTATTAGAGGAAAAAATGGCTAAAACCATTCTTGCAGTTGATGATTCCGCCTCCATTCGCCAGATGGTCTCTTTTACCCTGAAAAGTGCCGGTTACGATGTGGTCGAAGCGGTCGACGGAATGGATGGCCTGGAGAAAGCCAAGGCGAAAAGTGTCAATCTGGTTCTGACTGATCAGAATATGCCCAGAATGGATGGCCTGACCTTGATCAAGAGCTTGCGCGCTATGCCGCAATACGCTTCGACGCCAATCCTGATGCTGACGACGGAGTCATCGGATGCCATGAAGTCGCAGGGGCGGGCGGCAGGCGCTACCGGCTGGCTGGTGAAGCCCTTTGACCCCCAGAAATTGATTGAGGTCGTGCGCAAGGTGATCGGCTAATCCGATTCGGGATATTGGCGAGCGGCCTTTCCCGTTGCATTCGATTTCCAGTCACTGGCGTTAGCCGGTGATTGTCCATAGGGGGTAGCATGGCTATCGACATGAGTCAGTTTTATCAGGTGTTCTTCGAGGAATCGGCAGAACATCTGGCGGCTATGGAGGCGCTTTTGCTGGATCTGGATGTGGAAAATCCGGATCCGGAACAGCTCAATGCCATTTTCCGGGCGGCACATTCGATCAAGGGAAGTTCTGGAACCTTCGGTTTCACTGATCTCGCCGAAACGACCCATATACTGGAAAACCTTCTCGATCGTGTGCGCAAGCAGGAGCTTGGTTTGCGCGCGGAAATGGTTGACGCTTTTCTGGAATCGGGAGATCTGCTACGCAGCATGCTCGAGGCTCATCAGGGAGGGGGGGCGGTTGATCCGTCGGCTGTCGAGCAAGTGTGCGCGCGCTTGCGTCAGCTGTCTTCAGGCGACTCAGTCGTGGCGGGGGCTCCATCCCTTCCGGAGGGAACTGTTTCGTCAAGTGCGCCACAACAAACGGTATTGGATGGCGACCATGAGATGGCTGTATTGCCCTCAATGCCGACGGCAAAACGAGTGTTTGACATCCAGTTCGTGCCAACCGAGGTTTCGGCGCGAGCGGATGGGGTTGCCAATTTACTGGAAGAATTGCGTAAATTTGGTGAGGTTGAGGTGCTTTCCCATCCAGACGAAGCCGCTGGTGGTGTCGGGTTGTGGCAAATCAGACTGATTACGGAATCTGATAAGGAGAGTTTTTCGGATTCAGTGGATTTCATTGCTGATCATGGTGCGTGGCGCGTTTCGGAAAACAAGGCGATTGCGGTCAACGGAACAGTAGCCTTTGGTTTTTTTCCCGACTCTCCCGGGGTGCCGGAGGAGGATCTCGGTTACGGATTTTTTGATGGTCCGGCGGAGGTTCCCTCCACGAAGGATGACGATGGTTACGGCTTCTTTGAACCCTTGCCTGCGGCATCGGATGCACAGGTAATCGAGGATGGTGACGGCTACGGATTTTTTGCCCCGTTGCCGGCGGAAAAAGTAGCTCAACCGGAGGACGGTGAGGGCTATGGTTTTTTTGAGCCAGTTGTTCCACCTGTGCCTCATGTTGTCGATGCGGGAGTGGCGGGAGCAGCGACAGTACTACCAGCGCCAACAGCGCCTTCTGCGAAGCCAGCCGAGACTTCGCCTGCCCGTCCGGTGAAGACATCGACACCAGTGTCTACTGTTGATTCGTCGATTCGGGTGAACATCGAGAAGGTTGATCAGTTGATTAATCTGGTTGGCGAATTGGTGATTACGCAGGCAATGCTTTTGCAAACGACCACCGAGTTGCAGGAGGTTGCCCCCGAGCGACTGCTTTCAGGCCTTGCTCAACTGGAGCGCAATACCCGGGACTTGCAAGAGTCAGTGATGTCAATTCGCATGATGCCGATTTCTTTTGTTTTCTCCCGTTTCCCCAGGGTGGTGAGAGATTTGTCGGGAAAATTGGGCAAGCAGGTGGAGCTCAAGACATCCGGCGAAACGACGGAGCTCGACCGGAGCTTGATTGAGCGAATTGCCGATCCGCTGACCCATCTGATCAGAAACAGTCTTGATCACGGCATCGAATCGCCGGAGCGACGCGTGGCCGCGGGGAAGAGTCCAGTCGGCACCATCACGCTCAAGGCATACCATCAGGGTGGGAACATCGTTATTGAGGTTGGCGATGATGGTGCTGGTTTGCCTCGCGCAAAAATTCTTGCCAAGGCAAAGGAAAAAGGCCTTCAGGTTTCCGATCAGATGAGCGATCAGGAGGTTTTCAACCTGATTTTTGAAGCTGGTTTCTCGACGGCCGAGCAGGTAACCGATGTTTCAGGTCGCGGTGTTGGCATGGATGTGGTTCGGCGGAATATTCAATCCATGGGCGGGCGTGTCGAGATTGAATCGATGCTCGGCGTTGGTACGCGGATGACTGTTCGGTTGCCACTGACCTTAGCCATTCTTGACGGAATGTCTGTTGCGGTTGGCGACCAGATCTATATTCTTCCGCTGTCTTACGTGATTGAATCCTTGCAGCCGCAGCAGGGGGATATCAAGACGCTTTCGAATCAGGCACGGGTCATTCAGGTTCGTGGAGAGTACCTGCCTGTTGTTGTTTTGCACGAGGTATTCAACCTGGTCCCTCAGGTCACTGATTTCACGCAGGGAATCATGGTCGTTCTCGATGCAGACGGGACCAAGGCGGTTTTGTATGTGGATGCTCTGGTCGGGCAGCACCAGGTTGTTATAAAAAGTCTGGAAGCCAATTATCGTCGTGTGAGCGGAATTTCCGGCGCAACCATCATGGGGGATGGACATGTGGCCCTGATTCTCGATGTTTCTGCCATCGCGGGCATGGCCCGGACAATTTCGCAGAAGGCTGCAATAAGGAGTTGATGATGGAGTTGATGACACAAGGTGGCGCCACAATCAGCGATGAAGACGCCATCGCCAGCGAGTACCTGACTTTTACCCTGGGCAGCGAAGAATACGCGATTGATATTCTGAAAGTGCAGGAGATACGTGGTTACGAAAAGCCGACATTGATTGCCAATGCACCGAGTTTCATCAAGGGGGTCATTAATCTGCGTGGGATCATTGTTCCCATCGTGGATTTACGTATCAAGTTCAATTTGGGGAAGATTGAATACACCCCATTCACTGTCGTGATCATTCTTAATGTGGCGGGACGGGTAATCGGTACCGTGGTAGACAGTGTTTCTGATGTCATCTCGCTGAAGGCTTCGCAGATTCGTCAGGCACCAGATTTTTCCGGTAGCTTCGATACCAAATACATTCTCGGATTGAGTTCAATTGATAACCGGATGCTCATTGTGACGGATATCGAGCGCCTGATGACGAGTGCTGATATGGAACTGATTGACGGTGCCAGTGCATAGCCAACGCAACAAAATTCTTGGGAACAAGGAAGCCGCTCATGTTTAGCCTTAGGAAAATTCGTATCGGTGCCCGGTTGCTGATGACCACAGCAGGGGCTCTCGCGTTGATGCTTGTTTTTGTCGCGATTGGCTTGCTCGGGCTAGATACGGTAGGTGACAAGGTCGATTGGATAATCCGGAGCAATATTCACAAAACTGATCTTGCGGTGAGCATGAGGGTGAATGTGCTGTCGATCGGCAGGGATGTTCGCGACGCCATGCTCTACGAAGAAAGCGAGAGGCAATTGGCCGAAAAAGCTGCGGTCGACTCGAATTTTGCGGCTTATTTGGCAACCGAAAAGGAGATCGGCTCGACTCTGGAAGAAGGGCGAGCCAAGGCTCTGTTCGGTGAAATCGTTCCGGCGCGGATGGCGGCAGAGGCGTCACTGGGCAAGATGTTCGATCTGATCAGGGCCGGAAGTCGTCCGGAGATCGATGCCCATTTTCAAAATGACTTCAGTCCCAAGATGGATGCATGGTTTGAGGCAGTGGGTGGCTTCATCAAGTTGCAGCAGGAAAATAACGAATTTGCCGTCGCCGAAATACGGGAGCTCAAGGCCAACATTGAATTGGCGATGAGTTTGCTCATTGTTCTGGCCATCGTTGTGATGATTCCTTCGGGGCTCTGGGTAACTCGCAGTATCACGCGGCCTTTGCAGGATGCGATTGATGTTGCGGACTCGGTAGCGGGAGGTAACCTGAGCAACAGCATCGATATTGGAGCTACCGATGAGCCGGGAATGTTGATGCGGGCACTCTCACGGATGCAGTCCGATCTGAAGACGCGAACCGAGCACGAGCGTCAGATTGCCAACGAGACACTCCGCGTCAAGGTGGCTCTGGATGTTACCTCGAACAGCGTCATGCTGGCCGATGCAACAGGAAAAATCATCTATTGCAACGCCGCAGTTCTGGCGATGATGCGTGATGCGGAGGCTGATTTGCGCACGGAACTTCCAGGGTTCCAGGCGGACGCGATCCTCGGCGCGAATTTCGATGTGTTTCACAAAAATCCAGCGCGTCAGCAGAATCTGCTTTCCGGTCTTAAAGCATTGCATCGGGCCGAAATACGTATCGGAGGGCGGACCTTTGCCCTGGTTGCCAGCCCAATCAATAACGAGCTAGGCGAGCGCCTGGGGACTGTCGTCGAGTGGCGGGATCGCACGGCGGAGGTCGCGATAGAGGAAGAGGTGAGCGGTATTATCAGCGCCGCGGCCGCTGGTGATTTTTCCCGGCGTATTGCGGCAGATGACCTGTCTGGTTTCTTCCTGCAGATTTCCCAGGGAATTAACAGTTTTCTAGAGGTTAATAGTCGTGCACTCGACGATGTTGGGGCTTCGCTGACACGCATGTCGCGTGGTGACCTGACACGTAAAATCACCTCGGAATATGCCGGAGTGCTTGGTCGCCTGAAGGACGATGCCAATACGACGGTGGATAATCTTCAGGACATCGTTTTCTCGATCAAATCCGCCACGGATGCCATCAACACGGCAGCACAGGAAATAGCGAGTGGCAACCAGGACCTTTCCGAGCGGACGGAGCAGCAGGCGTCAAATCTCGAAGAGACCGCCTCAAGCATGGAGGAGTTGACGAGTACGGTCAGGCAGAACGCGGAAAACGCCCGTCAGGCAAACGTATTGGCGGGAAGTGCCCAGCAGATTGCAGAAAAGGGCGGCCAGGTCGTCGGTCAGGTTGTCGAGACCATGGGAGCGATACAGCAGAGCTCGAGCCGGATTGCAGACATTATCGGTGTGATTGACGGCATTGCCTTTCAGACCAATATCTTGGCGTTGAATGCTGCTGTTGAGGCCGCTCGTGCAGGAGAGCAGGGGCGTGGTTTCGCTGTTGTGGCGACGGAGGTTCGCAGTCTTGCTCAGCGCAGTGCCGCGGCGGCGAAGGAAATCAAGGCGCTTATTTCCGATTCTGTGGACAAGGTTCGCGATGGTAATCGCCTCGTCGATCAGGCCGGGCAAACGATGCAGGAAGTCGTTGCCAGTATCAAGCGAGTCGCTCACATCATGTCCGAGATTTCGGAAGCCAGCCGCGAGCAAAGTGCTGGTATCGAGCAAGTCAGTCTGGCGGTCAGCCAGATGGATGAGGTTACTCAGCAAAATGCAGCGCTTGTCGAACAAGCAGCAGCAGCGGCGGAAAGCCTGGAGGAGCAGGCAAGGAATTTGAGTCAGTCGGTTTCTGTTTTCCGGCTCTCCGGTGGCCTCGTGGTCGACGAACAAAACGCGTTGCACGGATTGGATTTTGACGGGGCCATCAGCGCTCATGGAAAATGGAAACAGCGTCTGGTGGATTACATTTCCGGCGGAGGGGAGCAGCTTGACCCGAATATTGTGGGACGTGATGATCAGTGTGCTCTCGGATGCTGGATTCATTCTGACGGGAAAAAGCTAGGTAACGATTCACATTTCCCTGACCTGAAGCATGAGCACGCAGAGTTCCACCGTTCGGCGGGTAAGGTAATCCGTAGTTATCAGTCAGGAAGTCTTGCGCAAGCCCGGGAGCTGATCGACGGTGAGTTTTCAATGCGCTCATCGAAGGTGTTGCACATTCTTAACGAAATGCGCACAGCTGCAGGGAAGGATAGAGTGACGGTAGTGCCTGCTCTGGTGTCGCGACAGGTCATGCCACCACGGCTTTCTCTTTCGGCGCCCGATGATGAGTGGGAGGAGTTCTGATGAGGACTAATCTGCCGGTGACACAACAGGAAGTGGTCGTCCAGCCTGGGCAAAGCATTGTCTCGATGACTAATCTGAAAGGACTGATCACTTCTGTAAATCAGGACTTTCTGGAGATTAGCGGTTTCTCCGAGAAAGAGTTGATCGGACAGCCTCACAACATTGTTCGTCACCCGGATATGCCTGTCGAGGCGTTTGCCGACCTATGGAATACACTGGAGGCGGGAAGGCCATGGACAGGAATCGTGAAAAATCGCTGCAAAAATGGCGATTACTACTGGGTGCGAGCCAATGTGACACCGGTCTATGAAAATGGGGTTGCTTCGGGCTACATGTCGGTGCGAAGTGCTGCCAGCAGAGAGCAGATTGCCAGTGTTGAACCGGCTTACAGGCTTTTCCGGGAGGGGCGGGCACGGGGACAAAAGATCAAAGATGGCGAACTGATCCAATCTGGGTGGGGGGTAGGTCAGTGGTTGAAAAACCGCTCATTGGCTCAATTCGTCTTTGCCATTTGCGGGCTACTGATCTTTGGCATGTTACTGGTTGGTGTTGTGAGCTTGTCTCACATTCGCGACTCAGACCAGCGATTGAAAACTGTTTACGACGATAGGGTGGTCCCTCTTCGATTGCTGAAGGAAGTGGCAGACGCTTATGCAGTTTCAATTGTTGATTTGACACACAAGACGCGCGATGGCTCAGAAAGTTACGAGGGCGCCTTGTCGAAGGTCGAGAAAGCAAGCAGTGTTATTGACTCCAGTTGGAAGGAGTATTCGTCAACTTATTTGACGGAAGAAGAAAAGCGTTTGTCTGTTGAGCTGACCGCTTTAATGAAGCGGGGGGATGAGACAACTCGGCGGCTGAAAGAGCTTCTCGCTGCAAAGGATCATGAGGGATTATCGGAGTTTGCCGCAAAGGATCTGTACCCGGCGATTGATCCGATATCTGAAAAAATCGGCGAATTGGTGGATTTGCAACTGCGTGTCGCCCAATCTTACGTGGTCGAGGCGTCCACGGACACTTCAGCATTCCAGGTGAGGTTTTCCTTGCTGGTGGTGGTTTTTGGCTTGGCAGGTATACTTCTGGCCTTGGGCTTGGCATCAAGGATTCGTCGCCCGATCGCGGAAGCGGTCAATTTCTTCAAGGCGCTCGCCGAAGGGCGGGCGGATGCGGGAATCAAATTCGAGCGGCACGATGAGTTAATGGCTATCGCGGATGCCGCGCGCACCATGCAGATCAAGTCTGGTTATGACCTTGATGAGGCCAATCGGGTAGCAGCAGCTGCCTTGCGTATTCAGATGGCACTAGACGGTGCGAATACGCCGATGACTATTTCTGACGAAAATAATCTGCTGATTTACATGAACTCCGCAGCGGAGACCTTATGGACGAGTATGGAATCCGCAATGAAGGCGCGGGTTCCGGGATTCTCTGTGTCGCAGATGAAGAGTCATTCGCTTGCCGGATTTTTCGACGACCCGGAAATCAGGGCCGTTTACAGTACTGCGCTGAGTGAGCCGCGAACTCTTGATGTTTCCATGTGTGGACGGAGTTTAAGGGTGACGGCAACACCCGTGCGTGACAAGAATGGGCGGTATTTGGGGCGAGCCAGTCAGTGGTTGGACAGGACGCAAGAAATCGCTGTTGAGAACGAAGTGGCTTCGATCGTCGGAGCCGCAGCGAGGGGGGATTTCTCGCAACGGATTGATCTAAAAGGGAAACATGGGTTTTTTGCCAGCCTCGCCAGCGATCTGAATCGCCTGATGGAAACCAGTCACGTTGGGCTTGAAGACGTTGCCTCTGTCCTCTCGGCGATGGCTGACGGAGACCTTACGCGATCGATTACGGCAGATTACGAGGGAACATTTGGTCAGCTGAAGGACGATACAAACCAGACAGCCAGCCGCCTTCGCGAAATAATCGACCAGATTCGCCTTGCTACCGATGCAATCAATACTGCGTCGAGAGAGATCGCTTCCGGAAACCAGGACTTGTCGAGCAGAACGGAGGAGCAGGCGAGCAGTCTGGAGGAAACGGCGTCAAGCATGGAGGAGCTGACCAGTACCGTCAAACATAATGCCGACAATGCGCGACAGGCAAACGAACTGGCCGGGAATGCCCAGCAGATCGCGGTCAAGGGGGGAGAGGTTGTTAGTCAGGTGGTGGATACCATGACTGCAATTTATCAGTCCAGCAATCGTATTGCCGATATTATCGGCGTGATTGACGGTATTGCTTTCCAAACAAATATTCTGGCGCTCAATGCTGCCGTTGAAGCAGCCCGGGCGGGGGAGCAGGGGCGTGGGTTTGCGGTGGTCGCCACGGAAGTTCGGAATCTGGCGCAACGCAGCGCTGCGGCTGCCAAGGAGATCAAGGGGTTGATCTCCGAATCGGTTGATAAGGTAGAGAGTGGTAATCGTCTCGTGGCCCAGGCGGGGCGAACAATGGAAGAGGTTGTCGCAAGTATTCGACAGGTTGCCAGGATCATGGGCGAAATCTCAAGCGCCAGTCGTGAGCAAAGCGCTGGAATCGAGCAGGTCAGTCTTGCTGTCAGCCAGATGGATGAAGTGACTCAGCAAAATGCGGCTTTGGTGGAGCAGGCTGCTGCCGCCGCTGAAAGTCTCGAAGAGCAGGCGCATAGCCTGTCCAGGGCTGTGGCGGTATTCCGGCTTGGGACCGACTCAGGCCGTATGAAACAACTAAATAATGCTTCGCCGGGCCAGATAAAGAGAAAGGCCGATTTTTATCGCAGTCAGGATTCAGTAAAAAAGCAACCTGCATTGCCAGAGTCACTTGATGACGAGTGGGAAGAGTTTTGATGATTGATCGTGACAAGACATTTTCGGTGCAATCGCTTGTCAAACCTGTTGTCGCATCGCGCGACCAGGGAGCGAGGGAATTTTCGTTTTCCGGAGCTGATTTCGAGCGTGTAAGGAAATTGATCTATCAGCACGCCGGGATTTCACTTTCCCCGGTGAAGCAGGATATGGTGTATTCGCGTTTGGCCCGTCGTTTGAGAGCGACAGGAAAGAACACATTCGGCGAATATCTGGATATGCTTGAGCGCGGTAGTTCGGACGAATGGGAGCGTTTCGTCAATTCGTTAACTACCAATCTGACATCGTTTTTCAGGGAGCCGCACCATTTCCCAATCTTTGCCGATCATCTGAAAAAGCTGGGAAATCGGCGACCTATCAGGGTTTGGTGTTCAGCCGCTTCGACAGGAGAGGAGCCATATTCCATTGCGATTACAGTGCTTGAAACCTTCGGTGCGAATGCTTCACATGTGTCGATTTTTGCGTCCGATCTCGATACCAATGTTCTAGAGATTGCTCGCAAAGGGGTTTACCCCCTCGAGCGTGTCGAAAAGTTATCGCCGGATCGGCTCAAGCGTTTTTTTCTGCGCGGAGCAGGAGCTCAGGAAGGGTATGTTTCTGTCCGGCCGGAGTTGAAGCGCTTGATCGAGTTTCAACGGGTTAACTTGTTGGAGCCAAACTGGCCTGTCCGTGGGCCGTTGGATATCATCTTTTGTCGAAATGTGATGATCTATTTCGACAAGCCCACACAGTACAAGATACTGTCCCGCTTTGCCCCCATGATGCAGCCGGATGGTTTGCTCATGGCAGGGCATTCCGAGAGCTTTCTTCATGCCGCCGATTTATTCAAGTCCCTGGGTAAAACGGTTTACGCCCTGACCAGGGCTGGCTGATCTTTAAAGGAGCCTGGTCCTGCGCGCTTACGACGAACATCTGGCAACCAACCTTTACTTTGATCGGCATTTCAGTAAAGACGCGGCAAAGGTGCTGCCGGGAGAGTATTTTGTAACCGGCAAGGGCATGTTGCTGGTTACAGTCCTTGGCTCATGCGTGGCTGCTTGTGTTCGTGACGCCGATTCAGGGATTGGTGGAATGAATCATTTCATGTTGCCGGATGATGGTGGCCGGGATACGTTGGGAAGCTCTGCACGCTACGGCACCTACGCGATGGAAGTTTTGATCAATCATTTGCTGAAGATGGGGGCCAAGCGCAGTCGAATGGAGGCAAAGGTCTTTGGTGGTGGTGCAGTTATGGCCAGTCTGTCGAGTAGCAACGTCGGGACGAGAAATGCGGAATTCGTTCTCAATTATCTGAAGACGGAGAAAATTCCGATTGTTGCCAAAGATTTGCTGGATTCATATCCCCGGAAAGTTTACTACTTCCCCGATACTGGTCGGGTTCTCGTAAAAAAACTACATAGGGTTCACAACGAAACATTGTTTAGTCGTGAACGCGATTACAAGGATCGTTTGCAAGGTTCGCGAATGGAAGGCGATGTCGAATTGTTCGTGTGATGATCTTGTCGCACAGGGGCTGCACTAGGTGAAACCCGGATTAGGCGAATGAAGATCAAAGTATTGGTGGTTGATGATTCCTCACTCATGCGGGGTTTGCTCGGAGAGATCATAAACTCTGCCCCCGATATGGAGGTGGTTGGTGCCGCGCCGGACGCAGCTAGCGCCCGGGAAATGATCAAGCTTACGAACCCGGATGTGTTGACGCTGGATGTTCATATGCCGGGCATGGATGGCATGGAGTTTCTTGAGCGGCTGATGCGTTTGCGGCCAATGCCGGTTGTAATGGTCTCTGCCTTTACAGCGGCTGGCTCGGAAACGACACTAAAGGCTCTCGAACTCGGTGCTATTGATTTTATTGGCAAACCGCGTGCGGATTCGCAAAAAAACATGGATGGGTATGCTTCAGAACTCATCGATAAAATCAAGGCGGCTTACGGAGCTCGCCTCCGCAAGCCAACAGCGAGTTCGCAACCAGTTGTCGCGAAAGCGAAGATTGCTCTATCTAAATTGAATACTGAAACCCGATCGGGAAGTGGAAAAATCATATTCGTCGGTGCTTCTACCGGGGGAACGGAAGCTATAAAGGAATTCCTGTTGGGGTTGCCGGCAGGCTGCCCGCCTGTTTTCGTCGTGCAGCATATGCCAGAGTCGTTTACGGGATCCTTCGCTCGCCGTCTGGACAGTCTATGCGCACCACGAGTCATTGAGTCACAAGGGGGCGAGAGAGTTGAGCATGGGACTGTTTACATAGCTCCGGGGCATTCGCACCTGCAAATTCGTCGGGCAACCAATGGTTTCGTGACGGAATTGCTGAACACCCCTCCGGTTAATCGTCATCGTCCATCCGTTGATGTGTTGTTTGACTCTGCTGCATTGTTGGTTGGTAAATCGGCCGTTGGTGTCATTTTGACCGGCATGGGCAAGGATGGCGCCCAAGGGTTGCTCAGGATGCGTCAGTCAGGAGCACGAACTTTCGGTCAGGATGAGGCTAGTTGTGTGGTTTATGGCATGCCGCGGGAAGCATTCATGATCGGGGCTGTTGAAGAGCAGTGCCCGCTTGATGAAATGGCTCGACGTGTTATGTTGGTTGCTGCAAGTTAAATGAGGCTGGTGAAGGCTTGTTGGTTGTGATGAAAGTATTAGACTAGGCAGTGATGCCACAATGGAGAGAAGAGATGCAAGTAAGCATAACTAACGATGCCGGCAAAGCGACAATCAGCTTGGTTGGGAGGTTCGATTTCAATACGCACAGAGAGTTTCGGGGGGCGTACGAACCTTTGGTTGGGGACGTCGCTGTTCGTGCGGTATGTGTTGATTTTTCCGGAGTTGATTATCTGGACAGCTCTGCTCTGGGAATGTTGCTTATGCTGCGCGACAAGCTAGGAGGAGTGAACAAAGAAGTTGCTTTATCCGGAGTTCGAGGTAATGTTAAACAGGTTCTGGATATTGCCAATTTTGCTAAATTGTTCCAAATATCGTAATTTCCGTGTGCTGCCCCGGTTGCTCATTTCACCCGAGGAGCTTGGTCAAGGGCTGAGTGGATCATGATTTGTTGGCAGTTAAAAAGCGTGTATCCTTGGAAACGACAGACTGGAGCCGTTTAGCAGGCTCTGTTACGCGGTGTGCGGGGAGATGAAATGTCTGAGTTGCTGAAGAATATCGATGCTCGAACCAAGCTTGCGGGAACAAACAAGCTTGAGATTTTGTTGTTTTTCCTTGGTGTCGATCAACGGACCGGGCGTCGTGAGACATATGGGATCAACGTTTTCAAGGTTCGTGAGGTCATGCGTACGCCGGCAATTACGGCGGCTCCCGATATGCCATCTTCTGTCGAGGGGATGGTGAGTTTGCGTGGTGCTTTGGTTCCCGTGATAGATTTGGCCAAGTATTCGGGGATTTCTGCTGGTACGCCTCGTGAAATAATGATTGTCACTGAGTACAACGGTCATACCCAAGGCTTCCTGGTTGAGGGAGTGGATACCATTTTGCGCCTTGACTGGAGCAAGATGAGGGTTCCGCCAGAAATGCTGACGGCTCAAACCGGAGGATTGGTCACAGCTGTTACCGAGCTGGAAGATAACAGGCTTGTCATGATGATGGACGTGGAGAAGGTGCTCTCCGAGACTACAAGTATCGATAACGAGCTCATTTTCAGAGGTGTGGTTCCTCTGGATCGTCCTGATGTAACCGTGTTTTATTGTGATGATTCGAGTGTGGCACGCAAGCAGATTGAGCGCACCCTGGCGGCTATGGGAGTGAAGGGGGTGTCAGCGGTTAATGGTCTGAGGATGTGGGAAGAAATGGAGAAAATGGCCAGTTACGCTCAGTCCGTCGGTAAGCCTGTTTCCTCAATCATCAACCTGGTTTTGACAGACATCGAAATGCCAGAAATGGATGGTTACATCCTCACCAAGAAAATCAAGTCGGATCCCAGATTTCAGGGGGTTCCGGTTGTAATGCACTCGTCTTTGTCAGGGATGTCGAATCAGAAGTTGGGGTTGTCGGTAGGTGTTGATGAATACGTGCCGAAGTTTGAACCACAGCGTCTTTCCGAAACGTTGGCTCGTCGACTTGGCGTCGATAACGTGCCGGTAAAGGCTGCTTAAGCCGGGGTGATGCAATGGATCTCGTCGAAAACAAGAACTTGCTTGACAGCGTAGATGCGCGTACGAGACTGGCGGGTTCCAACAAAATGGAAATTCTGCTTTTTTCGTTGGGGACGCGTGAGATATTCGGTATAAATGTCTTCAAGGTTAGGGAGGTTGGTCGTACTCCACGAATTACCAAGACACCGAATATGCCCAGAGGGGTTGAAGGGTTGATTTCCCTTCGCGGAAATGTCATCCCGGTCTTGTCGCTGGCTCCGTTCATGCAGCTCGATGGTGTTCCTGAAGGCTTGGGTAAAACGATGATGGTTGCGGAGTATTCCAAGCGCACGTTGGGCTTTCTGGTGCATGAAGTCGATCGTATCATCCGAGTGGACTGGGATAGGGTCAAAGCTCCCGAAAGTGTGCTTACCTCGAATCAGGGTTTGATAACTGCTGTAATTGAGCTTGACGGCAGTAATCTCGTCTCCATTCTTGATGTTGAGCAGATTCTTGCGAATGCGTTTGGCGAGGCGCTGATAGTCGATATATCGCCAGCCAGGGTGGATCCGGATACGAGTGTGTTTTTCGTCGACGATTCTATTGTTGCGCGCAGGAAAATTTCAGAGGTGCTGGATAAGCTTGGCGTGAGGCACAAGCATGCAACAAATGGTCTTGAGGCGTGGACCCGGCTGCAAGGTATTGCCGCTCATGCTGTCCAGAGTGGGCGAAATATCAGGGAAGAAATCAGATTGATTTTGGTTGATGCCGAGATGCCGGAGATGGACGGCTACGTGCTAACCAAAAACATAAAGGCCGATCCTCGCTTTGAGGGGGTTCCGGTGGTAATGCACTCATCTTTGTCTTCCGAGGCAAATCGGGCAATGGGCAAATCGGTTGGTGTGGATGCCTATGTGGCTAAATTCGATGCCGAGGCGCTGGCTGATACCTTACGCCCGCTGATAGAGCGATAAATAACGAATATTTCGGAGTACCGCATGGCTGCTGATCCAAAAATGAAGTTCCTGGTGGTGGATGATTTTTCGACGATGCGTCGAATTGTTCGTAATTTGCTCAAGGAATTGGGGTTTACGAATGTAGATGAAGCGGAGGATGGTGTTATCGCTCTTCAGAAATTACAGTCGGGAGGCTTTGAGTTTGTGGTCACTGACTGGAATATGCCGAATATGGACGGCTTGACCCTGCTGCAAACCATAAGGGCGACGCCGACCTTGAAGCATTTGCCCGTCCTGATGATTACGGCTGAGGCAAAAAAGGAAAACATTATCGCTGCTGCACAAGCTGGTGCCAGCGGGTACATCGTTAAACCTTTTACTGCGGGAACCTTGTCGGAAAAGCTGAACAAGATTTTCGAGAAAATGGGCCAAGCTTGAGATGCCGCTATGACAGCTAACAACGATTCTACTGACCTCGAAGCCCTTTTTGACTCTATTGCGGCCGATTTTACTCCGGCACCAGCAGTTCCTTCGCCCCCTGCTGCAGTCGCTGCGACGGGCGATAGCGAGGATTTGGAGGCGCTTTTCGATGCGGTTTCTTCTCAGTCATCCTTGATTTCTTCAGCGCCACAAACCGAAGCTGCGGCATCAGAGGCGTGGCCACAGCAGGAAGTTGTTTTCAATCGTATTGGTCAGATGGCACGAGTGCTTCATGATACTTTGGGCCAATTGGGATATGACAAGCTTCTGGAGAAAACGGTTTCTGCGATTCCTGATGCCAAGGATCGTCTCGCCTACGTTGCGAATCTTACCGAGCAAGCGGCTTGCAGGGTGCTGAATGCAACGGATATCGCGAGTCCGTTGGTTGATCAGATTGAAGCCGAATCCCTTGCTTTGGGCTCGCGCTGGGATCGGGTATTTGCAAATGAACTCAGCACCGGGGAATTCAAAGCGCTGGCACAGGAAACACGGCAATTCCTGAAGGAGCAACTTCCTCAGAAGGCGAAGTCGACACACGCTCAGTTGACTGAAATCATGATGGCTCAGGATTTTCAGGATTTGACAGGGCAGGTTATCAAGAAGATCGTGGCTCTTGCGCAAGACCTGGAGTTCAACCTGATGGAAGTTTTGATTCAGGTGTTGCCTGACGCCAAACGCACGGACGAAGTGACGAGTCTGATGAATGGGCCTGTGATCAATGCAGAAGGGCGTTCTGATGTTGTGGTTAATCAGGAGCAGGTCGATGATTTGCTGGATAGCCTTGGCTTCTGAGGAGGTTTCGAAATGAGCGACTTTTCCGGAATGGAGGACCTTCTGCAGGATTTTCTGCAGGAGGCTCACGATTTGCTGTCGGATGTAGACAATAAGCTTGTTGATCTGGAAAAAACACCAGACGATAGGGGCTTGCTCAACGATATTTTCAGAGGCTTCCATACTGTCAAGGGCGGTGCCGGCTTCTTGAATGCCAGCGAACTGGTGACTCTGTGTCACTTGACTGAAAATTTGTTCGATCGCCTTCGCAACGGCGAGTTGGTTCTGACGCCAGAGTTGATGGATACCATCATGGCTGCGACCAAAGGGGTTCGTGACATGTTCGGAGAGCTTGGGCAAATGGTTTTGCCTCAGCCGGCGGATCCCGTGGTTATCGCAGCTCTACAGCAGGCGCTAAATGGTGACGTCGCGGTGCAGCCGTCTTCTCCGCCGGAGATGTTGCCGCCAGATGCCAGCCTCCAGAGCGACGGGGGGGGCAAAGAGCCGGATTGGCATGCGCTGCACAGCGCAGTGACTGGTCAGGGGCAGACAACAGCGCAAGGTGAGTTGATCACAAGGGCTGAGAGTGTTGATGCGCCTGTTCCTGCAGCAGCGAATGTGAATGTTGCGGCCCCCGTTGCTTCCGGAACCTCTCCGTTTGGTCGCCGGGCGACTGATCGGCCAAATGGGCAGCCTACGGCTGCTCGACGTGTTGAGGAAAGAGGGCGTGAAAATACAATTCGTGTCGATACTTCACGTCTTGATCAGGTTTTAAATTTATCAGGTGAAATCGGTCTAACAAAAAATCGTCTTACCAGTTTGCGGGCAGATATTCTGGCGGGAAAGAGTGACGCAGAAACGCTGCACGCGCTTGATCAGGCTGTTAGCCAACTCGATTTGCTGGTTTCCGATTTGCAAAACTCGGTCATGAAGACGCGCATGCAGCCGATCGGTCGCCTGTTTCAGAAATATCCGCGTATTGCCCGAGACTTGGCGCGTCAGCTTGGTAAGGATGTTGAGCTGGTATTGGCAGGCGAAGAGACTGAAGTCGATAAAACAATGATCGAGGATCTTGCTGATCCGTTGATCCACTTGATTCGCAATGCTGTGGATCATGGTGTGGAAATGCCCGAAGAAAGACAGGCGAGCGGCAAACCAGCGAAGAGTTTGGTTCGTCTTGAGGCACGGCAGGAGGGCGACCATATCGTTCTTATCATTGCCGATGACGGCAAGGGGATGAGCGCTGAGCGGATTAGGGCCAAGGCTGTCGAAAAGGGTCTGATCTCGGAAGAGGAGGCGAATACTCTCGATGAGCGGCAGAGCCTGAATTTGATTTTCCTGCCCGGGTTTTCAACCAAGGCGCAAATCTCTGATGTTTCGGGCCGTGGCGTTGGAATGGATGTCGTAAAAACTAATATCCAGAAACTGAACGGCGCTATTGAAATCCGTTCCGAGCCAGGAAAAGGGTCGGTGTTCATAATTTCCTTGCCCTTGACGCTGGCGATCCTTCCTGTATTGCTCGTGTTGCTCGGAGATCAGCCGTTTGCGTTGCCGCTGTCTCTTGTTCGGGAGATTCTGCCGATTGAGCAAAATCGCATTCAGGAGGTTGGCGGTAAGGAAACGCTGGTTGTGCGTGGAGAGGTATTGCCCGTGATTACTCTGGCTCGGTTGTTGGGTTGGCCTCTCCAGCAAAATCCAGAGTACGGAGTATTCATGCAAACTGCAGAGCGCAGTTTCATTTTAGGGGTGGACAGCTTTGCGGGAAGAGATGATGCAGTAATTAAATCGCTTGAAGATTTCCGTCCAAAGGGAGTTGCCGGAGTTACCACTCTCTCCAATGGTCAAATTGTGTTGATTTTGGATATGAAAGAGCTTCTGGCTGATCTGGGACAACACGTCGAGTTGGGAGGTGGTATGCGCAGTCTTGATTTCGCATAAATGTCTTTTCTGGTCAACGAGTTGAGAGGGGGCTTGCCCCCTCTTTTTATTTTTAAGGTTTACTCTGTTGTCATGGGGTTGCGATCGTCATCTTAGAAACAGGCTAAATAAACTCTCGTACCTATTTAATTTTTCTCGTTTTTTCCTATAATAGCCACATCAATCCTTGATGATGGCTATGGCTGAAGAGAGCGACCTCGAAAAAACAGAAGAGCCTACTGGCAGGCGGCTCGAGCAGGCGCGCGAAAAGGGGCAGGTTCCTCATTCGCGGGAGCTTGCGACTTTTCTGGTTTTGATCGTTGCTGCAACTGCTTTCTGGGCCATGGGTGGTTGGTTGGTAAGGCGGGCTGCGGCGGTTGTAGGCAAGGGGTTTGTTGTTGACTCACAGATGGCGCGTGATACGGCACTAATGGCGCCCCACCTTGCGGATATGTTTTCTGACGCCCTGCTTGTTTTTTCCCCTTTGTTTGCATTGCTTTTCCTTGCGGCACTTCTGCCGCCATTTTTCCTGAACGCTTGGGTGTTTTCTCCTGGGGCATTGGTTCCTGATTTCGGCCGTTTAAGCCCCCTGAGTGGTCTGGGGCGCATGGTTTCGTGGGGGAGCCTCATGGAGTTGGGAAAGGCTGTGCTCAAATCGCTATTGGTTGGAGGCGTTGCCGTCCTTCTGATATGGAGGGAGAAGGACGAAATTTTTGGATTGTTGGCAGAGTCTTTGGATGTTGCCCTCAATCACGCCGGTCATTTGCTGGTTTTTTCTTTCTTTGTGATGGTGGGTGGCTTGGTTTTTGTGGTTGCGGCTGATGTCCCCTTCCAGCTTTGGCAATACTTCAGCAAATTGAAGATGACCAAGGAAGAGGTTAAGCAGGAAATGAAGGAGATGATGGGGGACCCGCATGTTAAGGGGCGCATCCGGAGTCTTCAAATGCAGGCTGCACGAAAGAGAATGATGTCTGCTGTTCCCAAGGCGGATGTGATCGTGACTAATCCTACTCACTATGCTGTTGCTTTGGCTTACAAGGCGGGCATGAGTGCGCCAAAGGTTGTCGCCAAGGGCGTGGGGGCGATTGCACTGAAAATAAGGGAAATTGGTGCCGAGCGTTCTGTGCCTATCCTTGAGGCGCCGCCTCTTGCTCGGGCGCTTTACAAGCACGCCGAACTTGACTCTGATATTCCGGGGGCGTTGTACGCGGCTGTTGCTGAGGTTTTGGCCTACATATACCAACTTGCGAATTGGCGACAAGCAGGGGGCATCTATCCGGTGCCGCCGCATGACTTGCCAGTCCCTCCTGATATGGTTCCGGAGGCGATTTAATGGCTACAGCGTTGGCTAGTCAGGGATTCTGGGGGCGCGTTGCAGGTCGCCAGTTGGCGGCGCCTGTCCTAATCCTGATGATTCTGGCAATGATGGTGTTGCCGCTTCCCGCATTTGTCCTCGATGTGTTCTTCACATTCAATATTGCAATATCCATTCTGGTGTTGCTGATGGCAGTTAATACCCAGAAGACTCTCGATTTTTCGGTCTTTCCGACGGTTCTTCTGGTGACCACTTTGTTGCGATTGTCCCTCAACGTGGCATCTACACGCGTGGTTATGCTCGACGGTCATACCGGGCCCGATGCGGCGGGGAAGGTTATAGAGGCCTTCGGCCATTTTCTGGTTGGCGGTAATTTTGCAGTTGGCATTGTCGTGTTCCTGATTCTTGTAGTGATCAATTTTGTGGTGATCACCAAAGGCGCAGGGCGGGTAGCGGAAGTGTCTGCCCGTTTTACTCTGGATGCGATGCCTGGCAAGCAGATGGCTATCGACGCAGATTTGAACGCTGGCTTGATTGGTGAGGATGAGGCTCGCAAACGTAGAACGGAAATATCCAGAGAATCTGAGTTTTTTGGCTCAATGGACGGTGCTTCGAAATTTGTTCGAGGGGATGCTGTTGCCGGGATCGTGATCATGCTCCTCAACGTGGTTGGGGGGCTGATTGTCGGTGTTTTGCAGCACAACATGGGACTGGCCGATGCAGCGAAAAACTATACGCTCCTGACAATCGGTGACGGGCTGGTTGCCCAGATTCCTGGACTGATAATTTCGATTGCCGCGGGTATGGTGGTTACGCGCGTGTCCGATGATCGTGATATTGGCCAACAGGTCATGGGGCAGATGTTTAAGAACGGGCGGGCCATTGCCATTACCGGCTTGATCATTGGTGTATTGGGATTAATACCAGGAATGCCCAATACGGTTTTTCTGATGTTGGCTTCGATTCTAGGGTGGTTGTCGTGGCGGATGATGCAAAAGGAAAAATCGATAGCAGAGACCCCGGTGAAAGTTGCACAGGCCCCAATCCCCGAAGCAATCGAAGCAAGCTGGAGTGATGTTGCGCCTCTCGATGTATTGGGCCTGGAGGTCGGTTACAGATTGATTCCTCTCGTAGATAAATCGCAGGACGGTGAGTTACTGCGGCGCATTAGGGGTATTCGAAAGAAGTTTGCACAAGAGGTTGGTTTTCTGGTTTCCCCGGTTCATATAAGAGATAACCTTGAGCTAAAGCCTAATGCCTATCGTATTCTGTTGAAGGGCGTGGAGGTTGGCTCTGGTGATGCATTTGCAGGGCAGTATCTGGCAATTAATCCTGGGCGCGTGGCTGGTACGTTGAACGGAACGTCTACAAAAGACCCGGCGTTCGGGCTGCCGGCAGTCTGGATCGACTCTGCGCAAAGAGATCAGGCTCAGGCATACGGCTATACGGTTGTTGATGCTTCGACGGTTGTTGCTACGCACCTGAATCACTTGATCTTGACTCATGCATCTGAGTTGCTTGGTCGGCAGGAGGTGCAAGCGCTTCTTGATCATATGGCTAAAGAAATTCCCAAATTGGTTGAAGATCTTGTGCCCAAAGTGTTGCCGTTGGGGGTGCTGCAAAAGGTCCTTCAGGGCTTGCTTGATGAAGGGGTCCATATCAGGGATATGCGGACAATTATCGAAACTGTCGCGGATCATGCGACACGCACGCAAAATGCTGATGATTTGGTCACTCAGGTTCGAAATGCTCTTGGCCGGGCGATTGTCCAGCAGATATTCCCCGGAAATGGAGAAATGCAGTTGATGTCGCTTGACCCGACTTTGGAGCGGCTCTTGGCACAAGCTGTCGCGGGAGGGGGGGAGAACACTAGTTTCGAGCCCGGATTGGCCGATACGCTGGTGAGGGAAACGGCTTCGGCTGCGCAGCGCCAAGAAGGCCTGGGGTTACCGGCTGTTTTGCTCGTTCCATCCAGTCTTCGTCTTCTCCTTTCACGGTTTTTGCGTCGAACTGTTCCACAGTTGAAGGTGCTTTCTCATAACGAAGTGCCCGAAAACCGAATTATCAAGGTGACCTCGATCATCGGAGGCAAAGCATGAACGTCAGAAAATTTATTGCCGCGAACGCAAGGGATGCCTTGAGAAAAGTTAAGGAAACCTTGGGTAATGACGCAATTATCCTTTCAAATAGAGGGATCCCGGGCGGGGTCGAAATCATGGCTGTTGCAGCGCGTGATATGGCGATGATTGTGCCGACTCCCGTTAGCGATGTTGTGTCCAATGAAAAAAAAGCGGTGTTGCCTGATCGCACCGATGACTATAGCGTTTCCCTAAGTGCGGCTCGTTCGAGGGTGGGGGGAGGTAAATTTCCGGCGCAGCATCAGTTTGTGCCAAATCCGCAGTTGATGACAGGAGTGCGAGGGGCAGAAAAGGCTGCCGGCACTGTCAATGCGGCAATTCCTCGTTCTGTTGCCATGAAAACATCGGAACCTCAGAGAACACCGCAACCAGCGCCCAGCATCAAGCCCTCACCGAGGGAGGCGCTAGAGGATTCTCTACCTGTTCCCGGTAATAGGGACAAGTCGCCAATCCGTCCCGTAGCAGAGGTGGTTCCACAAGAGGTAATGGAAGAAATCAGATCGCTACGCAAGATTGTCGAGCAGCACTTGGCGGGCTTTGCTTGGGGGGAGGCAGCCCGTTCGGCGCCGGTCAAGACCGAAATATTGCGACAAATGCTTGATTCGGGGTTTTCTCCACAGTTTGCGAGGGACTTGCTGGGCGATTTGCCTCCAGAGATGGATGAGGTTCAGGCCATTGCTTGGGTGAAAGGTGCCGCGGATAGATGTTTGTCGACCATTGGTGCGGAGGCGGATATCATCGATCAAGGTGGGGTATATGCTTTGGTTGGACCTACCGGTGTGGGCAAAACTACGACTACGGCCAAACTGGCGGCGCGTTGTGTTCTAAGACATGGGCCCAGCAAGGTGGCGTTGGTTACAACCGATGGTTATCGCATAGGCGCTCACGAACAATTACGTATTTATGGCCGGATTCTTGGCGTTTCTGTCTATATGGTGAAAGACGCGTCAGAGTTGCGCCAGACCCTGATTGAGCTGCAGCATAAACATATGGTGTTGGTTGATACGATGGGAATGAGCCAGAGGGATCGGTTGGTTCCTGAGTTGACCGATATGCTTGCCGGGTGCGATGTGCAACGCTTGCTTCTGTTGTCCTCTACTTCTCGTGGCGATACGCTTGACGATGTTGTTCGCGCGTACGAGGGGGAAAAGCTTGCGGGATGTATCCTGACCAAGATCGACGAGGCCGCCAGCTTGGCGGCAGCTCTAGACGTCATTATGCGCCATGGCTTGAGGCTCCACTATGTCTCGAATGGGCAGCGAGTCCCGGAGGATCTTCATCTGCCAAATCGCTCGTATCTCCTGCACCGTGCATTCAAAGACATTCCAGAGGGATCGCCGCATAAATATGATGGCGTTGAGCCAGGCCTGCTAATGGCCAATGCTGGAATGGTCGCGGCCGGAGGACGTCGTGGCTGATTTTAGCTCGGATCAGGCGGCAGGTCTTCGTCGTCTCCTGGGAGGAAGCCAGCTTCAGGTTGTTACTTTTGTTGCTGGCTGCGAAGGGGTTGGGCGCAGTGTGGCAGTCGCTAACCTCGGAGTGGCGCTGGCGCGACTTGGTAAAGAAGTGTTGATTATCGATGAGCATGCATCTCGCGACGATATTGCTTCGTCGTTCGGTATGGCGGCTCGTTACGATTTACTGAATGTTGTGTTGCGGGAAATATCCCTTCAGAAGGTGCTTTTGCAGCCAATGAATGGACTGAGAATTTTGCCCTCGGCCAGTGCAGCTAGAAAACTTGGGCGTCTTTCCTTGTCGCAGCAGCAGGTTCTGCTAGACTCAATGTCGGGTTTGGAGCGTCCTATCGATGTCATTCTGGTTGATGCCAGTATGGCCCATCCGAACGGATTTTCACCCTTTGGTCTCGCCTCGCAGGAGGCTGTGGTGGTCTTGTCTGGAAGTAGTACATCCATTACCGAAGCATATTCGCTAATAAAAAAGGTAAGTCATGCGTTCGCGCGGCGCCATTTTCGTATTCTTGTGAATAAGGTGCGCAGCCAGCCTGATGCGCGTTCAATATTCGAAAATATTGCGCAGGTTGCAGCGCAGAGGGGGATTGCAACCCTAGAATTTGCCGGTGCTGTTCCGCTTGATGAGTCGTTACGCCAGTCTGCGCAGTTATGCCGTTCGGTATTGATCAATGCGCCGGAGTCTGCAGCGGCAAACGCTTTCAGGGATATAGCCTCGGACTTGCTGTACTGGCAAAAAGCGGGAGGGGAAACTCCCGGAGGGGTCGAGCATTTTATGCAGCAACTGCTACACTTGAGCCAACGCATAACTCCAAATGTATTACGAGCCTGATGTATACAGCTGCCGGGCAGCCAGATAGGGAACAGTTGGTTCAGCGGTACGTGCCGCTGGTGAAGCGTGTTGCCTATCATTTGATGGCGCGTTTGCCTGCAAACGTTCAGTTTGAAGATCTTGTCCAAAATGGAATGCTTGGGCTGCTCGACGCAATGGATCGCTATCAGGAAGGGTTTGGGGCCCAGTTTGAGACCTATGCTACTCAACGGGTTCGCGGCGCAATGCTGGACGGGCTGCGCGAGAACGACTGGTTGCCGCGAAACCTGAGGCGCGAATTGCGGCGGATAGAGGCGGCAATTACTCAACTGGAGCATGTTCACGGGCGAGTGCCCTCCGAGGTGGAGCTGGCGGAGTCGCTTGGAATGTCGTTGAGCGAGTATCAGAAGGTACTTCACGATGCGCGCGGACATCAACTTGTTTACCTGGAAGATTTTTCCGGGGACGGTGATGAAGACTTTCTGGAGCGCCATTTTACGGATAACGATGCTGACCCGGCGGGTATTCTGGAAGACCGGAATCTAAAGGAGATGTTGGTCAAGGCAATTGATCGTCTTCCGGAGCGAGAAAAGCTGATGATGGCTCTGTACTACGAGCAGGAGTTGAATCTTCGCGAAATCGGGGAGGTGATGGGGGTGACTGAGTCAAGAGTGTGCCAGCTACATAGCCAGGCGATTGCCCGGCTAAGAGGGCAGGTGCTTGGCGAGTTGCCCGAGGCCAAGAAGCGCCGCAAGGAGAGATCCGGTGGATAAGATCAGCATTGCGGGCCTGGCAATAAGCCTTGTCGCCATCGTAGGTGGGCAGTTTCTTGAAGGGGGGCATGTCGGCTCGCTTGCCCAGCCGACTGCGTTGCTTATAGTTTTGGGTGGCACGCTCGGGGCCGTTCTGTTGCAGTCCCCCTTCCATGTATTCAAGCGCGGAATCAGGATGGCTAAGTGGGTTTGGATGCCCCCGGTTATTGAACAAAAGAGTTTGGTCGACCAGATATTGAAGTGGAGTAATTTGTCGCGGCGTGAGGGATTGCTCGCGCTTGAAAATTTTATTCCGGGGGTCAGGGATGAGTTCGTAAGGAAGGGGCTTCAGCTGCTAGTTGATGGTGCAGACCCCGAGCGAATTCGTGAACTTCTGGAGGTGGATATCAATACTTTCGAAGACGAGTGGCGCCAATCTGCAAAAATTTGGGATGCTGCCGGTGGGTATTCGCCAACGATAGGCATCCTTGGTGCAGTAATGGGTTTGATCCATGTTATGGAGAACCTGTCTGACCCGACGAAGTTGGGCGCAGGCATAGCTGTCGCGTTTGTGGCTACGATTTATGGGGTTGGTTTGGCAAATCTTGTGTACTTGCCGATTGCAGGAAAATTGAAATATTACATCGCGCGAATGGTATCCAGCAGAGAGATGCTGATTGACGGGTTGGTCGGGATCGCAGTGGGCGATAATCCACGTATTATCGAAGGCCGGCTGCGGGGTTACTTGCAATAATGGCGCGCCGACGTCGCGAGGAAGAGCACGAGAACCATGAAAGGTGGCTGGTTTCGTACGCAGACTTCATAACTTTGCTGTTTGCCTTTTTTGTTGTGATGTATGCGATTTCCTCAGTAAATGAAGGAAAGTACAAGGTCCTGTCCAACTCTTTGACCAATGCATTCAAAAACACGACAGGAGAGCCGGGAGGGCAGCCTCTTGCTGTCATTCAGGGGGCTCCGCCAATTCCGATGCGTCCGATACTGAAGCCTGATAAATTGCCTGAGCAGCGAAAGGCAGAGGAAAAAAAAGCCGAGCAGCGCCAGCAGATGAAAAATGTTGCAGGCAATATCATGGAGGCTTTGCAGCCACTTGTTGCACAGGGCAAGGTTCGGCTGCTTGAGACAAGTCGTGGGGTTACCATCGAAATCAACGACAGTGTCTTGTTTCCCGCTGGTCAGGCACGTTTGCAGCCTGCTTCGATCAGTGCAATGGCTGTGATTGCTGAGGTGCTGGCCGGAACCGATTTTCCGATCACAATCGAAGGGCATACCGATAATGTCCCAATCTCGACCCCTCAGTTCCCATCAAATTGGGAGCTTTCGGCGATGCGCGCCACGACGGTGCTTCGATTGTTTAATGATGGCGGTGTCGGGGCAGAGCGGCTTACTGCAATTGGCTATGGAGACACGCGGCCGGTTGAGACAAATACTACGCCAGAGGGGCGAGCAAGGAATCGTCGGGTGAGTATTTTGATTGACTCGACGCGCCCTGAGGAGCCTACTGAACTGAGCGAAGTAGCAGATTCACCACCGCGTTGAGGGGTCAAGCTGAGTCGACGATTCTGCTGCCAGTACTAGGGGACGATTGGCCGTTGGCTCCGTACAGCCCCTGATCTTGTTGTCGCCGAGTCAAAATTGCCAAAGCGTCATTGGTCTTCTTTAACATCAGACCGAGCAGTTCGCTGTTTAGTTGGTGTAGGTGTCGTGCCTCAGCGGCTTTTTTAAGCAAAGTATCCCAAGTTTTCTTCGCTGCCTGTTCGTTCGGATTGTTCAGAAACCAGTTCGCCATCTCACTTTGGGATACCGGGTCCGATCCCTGAATCAACTTGGCTCTTGTCTGGCCAATATCATTTAACGCTTCAACCAAGACGAGTTTTTTGGTGTTAATGGTATCGAGACTTTCTGATCTACTACATGACAACTCGGTCTTCTCGTCGTGCAGCAACTCAATGAACTGCTGAACGAGCAGAACTTCTCTCTCAAGAGTCTCGAATAGCTTGCTCATCAGGCTTTGCGTTGGCCATTGACGAGGTCGCGTGCAGTGTCAATCAAGCTGTCTGCAATTGCTTCTGGGTTGATTTTGAAGCGACCCTGAGAGATAGCGTCCTTAATTTCCTGAATTCTTGCGGTATTGACCGGCGGCTTCTCCTGCGCGTGAAGTGAGCCCGCCAATGTGCTCAGGCTGACCGCTTCGCTATTTGGTTGTGATGTGGAGGAGCGAGTTGCAGTTTGCCGACTGTTGGTGGGTAGCGGAGTGGGGGTCAGTGTACTGTCGATTTTCATGATGTGACTCACAATGCTTTAGGACTTGTTCGGTATATCGGCCTGATTGGCAAAAACTTTAGCTCAAAATGAAACTTCAACATTGCCATCGCTCCGGGCAACGCCGCTGACTGTCTGGCCGGACGTCATTCGAACCTGAACGATTTGACCAACTGAGGCGTTCGACAGGGCTTTCCCTTCGGTGCTAACCGAAAAACCTGATCCGGTCGATATCACCCTGACGGTTTGGTTTTGACGAATGACTATGGGGGCCAAAAGTTGGTCATTGCGCAATGTTTGTCCAGCGGCAAGCGAGTTTCTAAGTGTCTTTCCGACGGCACTGGCGGGGTCGTGGAGTGCTCCTGCGGGGAGTTGTGAAATATCGCCTTCCAAAACCACGAGGTCGCCCATCTGTATGGATTGGCCTGAGACGAGTGGGCGTGCGGTGGTGACGTAGGTGCCCGTGACCGAAATTTGCGCAGGGATCAGCATGCTCCAACTGTTGGGGGTCAGGCAGCGTACGCCAACCGAAGTTTTGCCCTGGAGGCGTGAGCCTTGTGGCGTGAAGGCCTCAAGGGCATTGCATTGAGGAAGGCGGCTCGCGTCGACTTGTCCCATGGTGATGGTTACTTTGCCCGGTATTCCCTGAGTCTGAAGACGAATATGGCGCTCGGCAGTATCAAGAACGCTTGCCGTGTCGGCGGCGGTCGCCGAATGGCCAGGTATTAACAGGAAAAGAATCCACAGAATGCGTATCAACATAGGCGCCATTCTGCCCGAACGACTGGCATACGTGAAAATTTTATATGGCACGAACTGTGCTTGTTTTTGGCGTCACTAGGAGGTTTAAATGGCGGACTTTACTCAAAACTTCGCAATTCTCAGCAAAGCTCTGGATTTGCGTACGCAGCGTCATCAGGTTCTGGCTTCAAATATTGCCAATGCAGATACGCCCAATTACAAAGCTCGCGATTTTGATTTTCAATCAGCCATGCAGAACGCTTTGGCTGGGCGAGCAGAGTCGGGAGGTTTGGGTATGTCGCGTACCTCTGCCAGGCATTTGCCAGCAGATGGATTTGGCAGTTCCGCCATGCTTAAGTACAGGTCTGAGACTCAATCCGCAGTTGATGGAAATACCGTCGATATGGATGTCGAGCGCAGCCAGATCACAGACAACGCCGTGCAATATCAGATCCTCACAGAGTTGATTAGCAACAGATTTCAAGGACTGCGTACAGCAATTAGCAGTACTCAAAGCTAAGGAGACGGACGATGAGTCTTTTTAATGTCTTTCAGGTGTCGTCAAGTGCGATGACTGCCCAGTCGATGCGGCTGAATGCGGTTGCATCGAATCTTGCCAATGCAGACAGTATTGTTTCTTCTGATGGCAAGCCTTACCGCGCCAAGCAGGTGGTGTTCGAAACGACGCCAATTGGAGGAGGCGGAGAGGTTTCAAAGGGGGTTCGGGTCAGCAAGGTGGTTGAAGATGCCGCGCCTCCTCGCATGGTTTACGACCCGAAAAATCCGGCGGCTGACGAAAAGGGATATGTGTCATTTTCGAATGTGAATGTGGTTGAGCAGATGACGGACATGATTTCTGCGTCCCGATCCTACCAGACGAATGTTGAGGTAATGAATACGGCGAAAACCATGATGCTGCGCACCTTGCAGATTGGTCAGGGCTAAGGAGGAATAGAAATGGCAACGGTAAACAATACGACCTCGAAATCAACAGCGGATGTCTACGCCTCCCTTAACGGAACGGCCTCAAGCAGCACTGGTTCGACCAGTACTGCTTCCCAGCTGGAAAATCGCTTCCTGACTCTGTTGATGGCGCAAATCAAGAATCAAGACCCGCTGAACCCTCTAGACAATGCGCAGGTCACCTCTCAGTTGGCGCAATTGAATACGGTCAATGGGATTGAGAAGCTGAATACTACGCTGAGCCAACTGCTGGATGGCTATAACGAAACCCAGGGGATGCAGGCGGCAGGGATTATCGGCAAAAATGTCATGGTGGCCGGCAAAAATTTGCCGCTGACCAATGGGCAGGCCGTTGGTGGCGTTTTGCTGGATGGCGCAGCCGACAAAGTGACGCTGACAATCAAGGATTCGACAGGAAAGGTTGTTCAAACAGAAGACCTCGGAGAGCGCGAGGCGGGCAGTTTCTACTTTGGTTGGGATGGCAAGGACGCGGACGGAAAGCAGTTGAGCGACGGGAAATACACATTCGCTGTGGAGGCCAGCGCCAATGGTAAAAAAGTTGGTGCAACTGCAATGCAGATTGGCACGGTTTCTGCTGTCACTAGAAGCAGTGACGGATTCCTCCTTGATCTTGGCAGCTTTGGTGATGTGGCCTTCAAGGACGTGCAACAAATTCTCTGAGTGAGGTTAGAAAATGGCATTCCAACAAGCTTTAAGTGGTCTCAATACTGCCGGTAAGGCGATTGACGTTACCAGCCACAATATCGCCAACTCGAGTACCGTGGGTTACAAGGGGGCCAGCGCGCATTTTGCGGATGTATATGCCGCTTCGTTGAATGGGTCGGGTGCCAGTCAGGTCGGTATCGGGGTGAATCTGGCTGCGGTACAGCAGCAGTTCACACAAGGGAATATTACGGCGACAAACAACCCCCTCGATATCTCCATCAATGGTGCCGGCTTTTTCCGCATGGATCAGAATGGCGCAGCTACTTATACCCGCAATGGCCAGTTCCACCTCGACAAGAATGGTTATATTGTCAACGATCAGGCGATGCAACTGACTGGTTTCGCGGCCCAGAACGGCATTATCGTTCCGTCAACGCCCGCTCCTTTGCAAATTTCCGCATCAGCTTTGGAGCCACGGGCAACTGGATTAAATACCAGCAGTTCCTTTAACGGTGTCAAGGCGAACCTGAATCTTGATTCACGCGAGACGACTCCTGTATCAGCCTGGGCAAATGGGGCTGCCCCTGGTAACACCACAAAATTTACTCCGGATCCGCAGACATACAACTATTCCACGGCGTTGTCAGTCTATGACACCTTGGGCAACGACCACACCATGACCTTTTACTTCCGCAAGACGGCTACGTCCGGACAGTGGCAGGTGTACGCCAACGTTGATGGTACGACCAACACCAATATAACCCCGCCGGGTGCAGGCGGCGGTCCGATCGGAACCCTGACGTTTGGTACGGATGGCCAGATTACTGGCGGGAATCCGATGAGCGTTACGATCAGCATGGCCAATGTCATGACCAGTTTGGGGGAAGCCAATGGCGCGGCTGCGACGCAGACTTTCCCGATAGACTTTACGGGCACGACCCAGTTTGGTAGTGCTTTTGGTACCAATCGTCTCGAGCAGGACGGATACGCTGCAGGGAACCTTGTTGGTCTCTCTGTTGGGAACGACGGGGTTATTCAGGGGCGCTACAGCAACGGACAGACTTTTGCCCAGGGACAGATTGTTTTGGCAAATTTCACCAATCCCAATGGTTTGCAATCTTTGGGTAACAACCAGTGGAGCGAGACATCAACCTCCGGCCCTGCGCTGGTGGGGGCGCCGAATACCTCAAGTTTGGGCGTGTTGTCTTCGTCTACCGTTGAGGAGTCCAACGTCGATCTGACCGCTGAACTCGTGAACCTGATTACCAATCAGCGCAATTATCAGGCGAATGCCCAGTCTATCAAGACGCAGGATCAGGTTCTCCAGACCTTGGTCAACCTTCGCTGATTCTGATTGATTGAGTTGCTGACATGGATCGTCTGATCTATACCGCGATGACTGGCGCCAAGCATGTGTTCATGCAGCAGGCCGGAACTGCCAATAACCTGGCCAATGCCAGTACGATCGGTTTCAAGGCGCAGGAGCATCGTTTTCGTGCTGTGCCGGTAGTGAGCGCTGCGATGCCAACACGTGCCTTCGTGGTGGATGCATCCGTCAGTGACGTGATGGACGAGGGGCCGCTGATGTTTACCGGCCGCAATCTCGATGTTGCAGTGCAAGGCAGAGGCTGGATTGCTGTTCAGTTGCCGGACGGCAGCGAAGCGTATACACGGGCTGGCAGTCTGGATGTTGATGTGACGGGCCTGTTGCAAACCAAGAGCGGATATACGGTTGCAGGAGATGGTGGTCCGATCAACATCCCGCCGGACAACAACATCGAAATCGCGCCCGATGGCACGATTTCCGTGATTTCGACATTTGGGACGCCGAACAACGTCAACGCCGTTGGCCGGATCAAGCTGGTCAATCCCGCCGAGGGCGATCTGGTGCGTGGTGCGGATGGGCTGTTCCGCATGCGGGATGGGCAGGCCGCAGCGGCTGACGAAAATGTGAAACTCGCGCCGGGAACGCTCGAAGGCAGTAACGTCAATGTTACGGATGCCATGGTCAATCTGATCAGTCTCTCCCGGCAGTTCGAGATGCAGATAAAAATGTTGCAGACGGCTGATGCCAATGCGCAGCGGGCAGACCAACTGCTCTCGCTGAACTCCTGATAGGACAAAGTCATGATTCGCTCCCTCTGGATCGCTCGTACGGGGCTGGATGCACAGCAAACTCAGCTTGATGTCATCTCGAACAACCTGGCCAACGTCAGTACCAACGGTTTCAAGCGCTCGCGTGCGGTGTTCGAGGATTTGCTCTACCAGACGCTGCGTCAGCCGGGGGCGCAATCGTCGCAACAAACCCAGGTGCCGACCGGACTGCAGATCGGTACAGGCGCGCGTCCGGTGTCAACAGCACGGGTGTTTACACAGGGGAATATCCAAAAAACCGACAACGCACTGGATCTGGCGATCCAGGGGAATGGTTTTTTCCAGATTCTTCTGCCCGATGGAACAACGGGTTATACCCGTGATGGCTCCTTTCAAAAGGACAATCAGGGCCAAATTGTCACGTCCGATGGCTATCCACTACAGCCCAATATCACCATTCCTGCCGATGCGATTTCTGTTTCGATTGGTACTGATGGTACGGTTACCGTTACTCAATCGGGATCTGCTGCATCGACCCAGATTGGCAGCATTCAGCTGGCTAACTTCATCAATCCTGCCGGTTTGCTCAGCATGGGTCAGAATCTCTATCTAGAGACGGCTGCCAGCGGTACGCCAACTCCGAATACACCGGGAACGAATGGTTCCGGTATCGTCAATCAGGGTTATGTAGAAACTTCGAACGTCAATGTCGCCGAGGAATTGGTGACGATGATCCAGACGCAGCGTGCTTATGAGTTGAACTCGAAAGTTGTTTCGACTTCCGATGCGATGTTGGGTCGATTGACTCAGTTGTGAGGTGACGTCATGAAACGTCTAGCAGCGATCGCACTGATTATGACGGCTGGGTGCACCACCGTGCCGCCAACTAATGTGCACCAGCCGATGACGGCGCGTCCGGCGCCTCGTATGGAAATGGGCTCGGCCAACGGGGCGATCTATCAGGCCGCTCAAAGCAGGCCGCTCTTTGAGGATCGGCGTGCCCGTTTTGTTGGAGATACCATCACCATCAAGATATCGGAAAGCACTACAGCCTCGGCCAAGTCCAATAACAAGCTGGATAAGTCCACTACGCAGAAGGCCTCGGTCAGTGCCATGAACAATCTGCCTGGTAAAAGCTTTTTGAATACCGACCTTAATGCGTCAAGTTCGACAGCTTTCAGTGGCAAAGGCGAGGCGGCCAACAACAATGCATTCAATGGCAGCATTACCGTAACGGTTATTGATGTGCTGCCCAATGGAAACTTGCTGGTGTCGGGTGAAAAGCAGCTCGCGATCGGAAACGAGCAGGAATTCGTGAGAATTTCCGGGGTGGTTAATCCGAGTTTTGTTGATTTCTCCAATTCGGTTGAATCTTCAAAGGTCGCCGACGCTCGTATCGAGTACAAATCCGCAGGTCAAATCAGCGAAGGCCAAATCATGGGCTGGCTGGCACGATTCTTCCTTAATGTGATGCCATTCTAGGGTGATTGCTCAGAGGCATATCATGAAGTGTCATAGCGGCAAATGGTTCCGGCAGGCGGCAATAATTACGATCGGTTTCTTGCCGCTTATTGCCCAGCCTGTATTCGCGGAGCGGATCAAGGACCTCGCATCTATCCAGGGTGTCCGGACAAACCAGCTGCTCGGCTACGGTATTGTGGTTGGGCTTGATAATACGGGCGACCAGACTACGCAGACCCCGTTTACCACACAGGCCATCGGCAATATGTTGTCGCAGATGGGAGTCAATCTCACTGCTGACCAGGCGTCGAAATTGCAACTCAAAAACGTTGCCGCGGTAATGATTACTGCCAGTCTGCCGCCATTTGCCAAGCCTGGTCAGCCTCTCGACGTTACCGTGTCCTCCATGGGTAACGCGAAGAGCCTGCGTGGTGGGACGCTTCTGATGACGCCCTTGAAAGGTGCGGACGGCGAGATCTATGCCATGGCTCAAGGCAATGTCCTGGTTGGCGGAGCCGGTGCTTCGGCCGGCGGTGCCAAGGTGACGGTGAACCATCTTTCCGCCGGCAGGATTCCGGGAGGTGCAACTGTCGAGCGTAGCGTGTCGTCCAGCCTGGGGCAGGGGGGCTATGTATATTACGAGTTGGCAAACACGGACTTCGGAACGGCGCAAAGTGTTGTCGATGCAATCAATCGTGGTATTGCTCCGGGAACGGCTCAGGCTGTCGATGGCCGGCGCATCGCCGTACGCGCGCCGGCTGACGCAGAGGGGCGTGTTGCCCTGCTGGGGCGTATTGAAAATCTTGATGTCAGGCCGGACGTCGGTATTGCCAAGGTGATTGTCAATCCGCGAACGGGCTCGGTAGTGATCAATCAAAAGGTGACGATCGATGCCTGCGCCGTGGCACACGGCAGTCTATCGGTTGTTGTTGATGCAGGTGATCCGGGGCAGGGGGCAGATATCCAGATGAACCAGGCCGGCGGTAGTCTGATGAATGTCAAGGCGGGTGCCAATCTCGCTGACGTGGTCAAGGCGCTCAATGCACTGGGGGCGAACCCGCTGGACTTGCTGGCGATATTGCAGGCCATGAAGGCGGCGGGCGCATTGCGCGCCGACCTGGAAGTGATCTGAGTAATTTCGACATGTCTGCAAAAATTCAGAACGTTCCGAATCGTGCGGCTTTCGATGTTCAGTCCGCTCAGGACTTGCGAACACAGTTTCAGAAAGATCCGCAGCAAGGGTTGAAGGCCGCAGCCCAGCAATTTGAAACACTGTTCCTCCAGATGGTGCTGAAAAGCATGCGTGATGCCACGCCACAGGACGGTTTGCTGCAGAGCGACCAGTCGCGTTTCTATACAGGGTTGCTCGATCAACAAATGGCCCAGAACATGGCGAGTTCAGGGGGCGGTGTCGGGTTTGCGAGGCTGATTGAACAGCAATTGGGGCGCAACATGACCAACCCCGAAATGGCGCCTGATCTTTCGGCACCGGCAAAGGCTGCAGGCGAAAAATTGCCGCTGGCCGCTTCGGATGGTCGCCACTTGCAATATCGCCAGGTGCTGGCCAATTTGCCCACCTCAGGGAGTGCCAACGCGGTTGCGGACACGCCAGTGAGCGTGCCGTTGCAGGCGCCGGGGAATTCCAGCGAATTTGTCAGTCGTGTGTGGCCGCATGCAGTCGAAGCGTCACGGTCAACCGGAATTCCGCCTCAATTTCTGGTTGCCCATTCTGCGCTGGAAAGTGGCTGGGGGCGTAGCGAAATACGCAATACGGATGGCTCGGGAAGCCACAATCTCTTCGGCATCAAGGCCGGGAAAGGCTGGACTGGGGCGACGGTCGACGCAATGACCACCGAGTATATCGATGGCAAGGCTCAGCAAGTTGTGGAGCGCTTCCGCGCCTACGGTTCGTACGAGGAGTGCTTCAGGGACTATGCGTCGTTGCTGCGTAATAACCCGAGATACAGTGGCGTTATCGGCTCGCAGGATGGCACAGAATTTGCTCGACGTTTGCAACAGGCGGGTTATGCCACTGATCCGATGTACGCAGACAAGCTCTCGCGCATCATTAATGGCCCGACCCTGCGGCAGGCGCTGATCGGCTAGTCAGCCCCTAAATTTTCCCGCTATTTGGCCGTTAACCTCTCAGAGGTGAATGATGAGCACAGGAATTATCAGTATCGGTGTCAGCGGTCTGGCTGCGGCACAACTCGGGTTGCTGACTACGGAACATAACGTGGTAAATGCCAGCACCCCCGGCTATACGCGTCAGCGGACCATTCAGGCGACCAATATTGCTGTCAATACGGGGTCTGGTGCCATCGGACAGGGCGTGCATGTTCAGACGATCGAGCGGATGTATGACCGTTTTCTGACCGGGCAAGTGAATACCGCACAAACTCAGGTCAGCGAACTGGAAACTTTTTATAGTCAGATCCAGCAGATCGATACCATGCTGGCCGATCCGGAGGCCGGCCTTTCGCCTGCATTGCAGAATTTTTTCTCCGGTGTCCAGCAAATGGCATCGAATCCGTCATCGCTGCCATCAAGGCAATCGATGGTTTCGTCGGCACAAACATTGGCTGCGCGCTTCCAGAATCTCGATAACCGCCTTGTCGAATTGGCTGATCAGGTCAATGGCCGGATTACCGGAGCGGTGACTGAAGTTAACACTTATGCCTCACAGCTAGCTGACATCAATCAGCGTATCGTCGTCGCCGAAGCGGGGTATGGCCAGCCGGTAAACGATTTGCTCGATCAGCGAGACCAGTTGGTGTCTGAACTCAACAAACTGATTAAGGTGTCGACGAGTACCAATGCCGATGGCACTTTCAACGTCTACATCGGCAGTGGGCAGCAGTTGGTCGTTGGCGCCAAGGCGATGGAGATGACGGCAACGCAGTCGATGTCGGATCCTTCAAAGATCGTGGTCGGCCTGAAGACGGCTGGTGGCACACTGGAACTCCCGGAGTCATTGATCGTCGGTGGTGAATTGTCCGGTTTGCTCACTTTCCGGAATCAGTCACTCGAAGCAACAACGAATGAACTTGGTCGTGTCGCTGCTTCTCTGGCGCTGACGTTCAACGCCCAGAACAGCCTCGGGCAGGATCTTCTCGGCAATATCTCCGGGGATAGCGGATTTGTCGGCAACATCTTCAATGTTCCCGACCCCAAGGTGTTGCCGAACTACACGAACACTGGATCAGGCAGCGTTGGGGCCGTTTTCTCGGCTCCAACTGCGCCGACTGCTCCGAGCTATCAGGGAAATTTCTATACCGACCTGACGACCAGTGACTATCAGGTGCAATTCGGCGCTGCTGGAGCATATTCGGTGGTTCGCCTGAGTGACAACCAGACGGTTCAAACAGGCACCGGGGTCGGCAGTGTTTCGTTTGACGGAATTACGCTGAACATTTCGGCAACAGGCAACAATGGTGACAAGTTCCTGATCAAGCCGTTCAGTGAGGTTGCCAGAAATATCGATATCGATAACCGGGTTGTTGCAGATCCGCGTTTGCTTGCTGCCGCGGCTCCGGTTCGGGTGACTCAGGATATTACGAATACCGGTTCGATGAAAATGTCCCAAGGGGTGGTGGGTACGGGTTACAACGTGAGCGGCTTGCCCGCAACTATTACGGCGACAGCGACCCAGCTGACGGGGGTGCCGAATGGCTGGCGCGCCGTTTATGCCGATGGCACGATCGTTCCCGCGATGGCGCTCCCGGCGGGAACTGGTGCTGTTGATCTGGTGAGTGGTGGCAGCACGCTGTCCAAGCTGGTTTTTTCCGGGATGTCGTTCGACATTACTGGTACGCCTGCGGTGGGTGATGATTTTGTTGTCCAGCGCAATACTTCCGGCGTTCAGGATGGCCGTAACGCACTTCTGCTTGGTGCATTGCAAACCCAGAATACAGTGGCTGGCGGGACTACCACCTTTCAGTCGGCCTATGCACGTCTTGTCTCCGATAACGGCATTCGTACACGTGAGGCCAAGGTTCGGCTGGAGGCACAGACGGCTGTTCTCGAGCAATCTCAGGCAACACGGGATTCACTATCCGCAGTCAATCTCGATGAAGAGGCAGCCAATCTTCTGAAATTTCAGCAAGCCTACATGGCTTCTTCGAAAATTCTCGAAGTGGGCAGCAAGCTGTTCGAGACCATCCTGTCTATCGGATAAAAGGAGTAGCGATCATGCGCGTCAGTACATCGATGATCTTCAATTCCGGCATGAGTGGTCTGCTTGATCGTCAGGCCGATTTGTACAGGATTCAGAACCAGCTTTCATCCGGCCGCAAGATACTGTCGCCGGAAGACGACCCGATCGGTGCCTCGGAGGCGCTGGAGGTGACTCAGTCGAAGGGGGTTACCGAGCAATATCTCGACAATCAGGCGGCCGCGATATCCAAGCTGGGTTACGCCGATTCCGCGCTGGAATCGGTGGGCAATGAACTGCTCAGTATCTATGAGCGGGCGGTTCAGGCCGGCAATAGTTCATATAGTCCCCAGCAACGAGGAATGATTGCCGAGGAGCTGAAACGTCGAATGGAAAGCCTGGTTGGGCTGGCAAACACCCAAGACGGGACCGGACAGTACATTTTTGCTGGCTATCAGACAGCGAGCAAGCCGTTTGAAGTTAATACCGCCGCAGCGGCGGCGACTGCGCATGACCTTGGGCCGAATACATATGTGAGTTACAACGGGGATGCAGGTCGCCCAGCCTTGCAGGTCAGTGGCTCGAAAACGATGGAAACATCGGAAAACGGGCTCGATGTATTCATGCTGGCCAAGGATCCGGCGGGTAATGTCATCGGTCGTAGCGTCTTTGACGGCGTGCAGAACATGATCGATATTCTGGACGGTACCCGTCCCTTTACAACGGCTGACTACGATCAGGCTGTTGGGGATATTTCTGCATCCGTGAGCCACGTGTCTACGGTTCGTGCCTCTGTTGGCGCTCGCCTGAATGCGCTTGATGCGCTCGCTTCAAGCGCAGAGGACGTGAACTATCTTTACGACGTCAGGCTTTCGGAATTGCAGGATCTTGATTACACCGAGGCGATTTCGGAGTACTCGCGTTATCAGGTGCAACTAGAAGCTGCACAATTGACCTTCAAACAAATCAGTCAGATGAGCTTGTTCAATATCCTATGAAGACTGCGCTTGTTCCCGTTGTTATGGCCATGTGTCTTGCCGGATGTGCTTCGTCCGGCGGGAGTGCTTCGCCGCTGATTCCCGCCAAGAGTTTGCAGCTTACATCGACGACTTCCATTTCTCTGGCTGCGCTGGCAACGGCTGCTGTGGCGGGCGCAGCGATTTATTTTTACTATGATCCGCTGGCGCCGAACTGGGAAATCGAAGAGTCGCGCCTGAATGATGATACCTATCGTTTTTCCATGAAAATGAAGCGGTATCACACCGGTGGGTCTGGTGAATCCATTCAGATATTGAAGAGACGAGCTTCTCAATTGCAGCACCAGCGGGGCTTTGGTAATTACCAGATTCTCGAATACACGGAAGGTATCGATTCCCAGACGCTCGGTGCCCGGCGGGTTGCCGAGGGAACGATCAAACTGGTTCAGCGTCAGGAAGCCGACTCGTTTGGTTTGAACGAGCCTTACTGAGCAGGCAAGACTGCGAAGCCGAGCATGGCGTCGAAGGCAAACTGATAAAGCGCCTGCAGCGGGCCTGCCAGGTAGTTCATGCTGATGGCCAGGGTAATGAAGCCACCCAGCAGGGTGAGCGGGAATCCTAGTGCGAAAATATTCAGTTGCGGTGCGGCTCGGGTGAGTACCGCCAGCGCGATATTGGTGATCATCAGGGAAATGACGACGGGTAGCGAGAGCAACAGTCCGGCCGAAAATATTTTCCCGCCGAGTTCGGCAAGATTGAGCCAACTCGCTGCACCGAGAAAATTGCCGCTGACGGGAATGGCGTGGAAACTCTGGGCCAGCGTGGCGAGGTAGATCAGGTGGCCATTCAGGGAAAGAAATAACAGAAAGCTGATCAGCCCGAGAAATTCGGCGATCACCGGGGTTTGAGATGAGCTCAGTGGGTCATAAAAGGTTGCGAATCCCAGACCCATTTGAAAGCCGATCATTTCCCCCGCCATGTCGATGGCGGAAAAAACGATGCGTGCAGCAAAACCCATTCCGATGCCGATCAGCATTTGCTGGAGCATGATGGCCAAGCCCGCCATGGAGCCGGGTGAGACGGCAGGCATGGCTGGCAGTACAGGGCTGATCGCGAAAGCGATGGCGAGGCCGAGAATCAGGCGTGTTCGTCGAGGGATGCCTGCAGTGCTCCACAGCGGTGCCGCGGCGATGAAGGCGAGAATGCGAGCAAGGGGAAAGGCAACGGCGACGATCCAGGCATCAATCTGTGCTGTGCTGATGCTGAGCATGATCAGCCGATCAACTGCGGAATGCTTTCAAACAGACGCTGGATGTAATCCATCATGTATTGGAGCATCCACGGTCCGGCAAGCATGATGACAAGAAACATGACGACGAGCTTGGGTACGAATTGCAGGGTTGCCTCGTTGAGCTGAGTCGCTGCCTGGAAAACGCTGATGATGAGGCCGACGATCAGTGCCGTCAGCAGCATGGGTGCAGCCAGAACCAGAGTGACTTCAAGCGCCTGGCGCCCAATTTCCATGACCACGCCGGGGGTCATGGGTTAAAGCTCTGGACCAGTGAGCCGATGACCAGATGCCAGCCGTCGACAAGAACAAAAAGCATCAGCTTGAATGGCAGGGCGACCATGACGGGTGACATCATCATCATGCCCATCGACATCAGCATGCTGGCAACCACCATGTCGATGATCAGGAAGGGAATGAAGATGATGAACCCGATCTGAAAGGCTGTTTTCAGCTCACTGATGACAAATGCGGGGATCAGGATACGCAGCGGCGTGTCTTCCGGTTTGGCGATCTTTTCGATTTTTGCGACGTTGGCAAACATAGCGATGTCAGCTTCGCGAGTTTGCTTGAGCATGAATTCCTTCATGGGGACGGCAGCCAACTCGCCTGCCTGCATGACATTAATTTTGTTTTCGGACAGCGGAACGTAGGCTTCCGTGTATACCCGGTCAAGCGTCGGCGACATGATGAAGAAGGTCAGGAACAGGGCCAGTCCGATCATGACCTGGTTGGGCGGGGCAGTTTGTGTTCCCATCGCGTGGCGCAACAGCGACAGAACGATGATGATGCGCGTGAAACTGGTCATCATCAGCACCGCGGCCGGAATGAAGGTCAGCGCAGTGAGGAGAACCAGTGTCTGTATGGTCAGGCTGTAAGTGCTACCGCCGCCGGCCGCCGGGGTGCTGGTGATGGCGGGGAGCCCTCCTGCGCTTTGGGCCAGGGCAAGTGCGGGAAGCAGCAGCACGAGCCCGAGGAAAATTCGCCTAGGCATTTCCACTCCGCTCAGTCATTTTTTTCAGCCAATGGGCGAATGGTATGTCCGGGGATGCCGGCTTGTTGTCTGATGGCAGGTCAGCGCCTTTGGGCAGACGGTGCAATGTTCGAATCTGGCCCGGAACGATGCCGACTACCAGCCAGGTATCGCCAACTTCAACGACGACAACGCGTTCGCGCGGGCCCAGAGTGATGCCACCAATCAGTTTTAAGCCCCCTTGGCTGAATGCCCTGTCGCCAGAAATTTTCCGGGTGAGCCATGCCGTTCCAAGGAGTAGTCCGATAATCAGGGCAAGGGCGAGAAATGCCTGGAGATAATTACCCGCCGACAATCCTGCATTGCCGGTTTCGGCGGCTTGAGCGGACAGCGGAGCGAGGAGAGCGAATGCGATGCGCAGCAAGGGGCAATTGGATCGGTGATTGGGTCAGGCCGCTATCTTAAACCCAAATCCAGCCTTCAGCAGTTTCTCCGTGACAGGCGAGAGCCCTCCTGTCGCAGCTCTTCTATCTGAGGAGATGGAAAAAATTGCCGATTTTTCAGGTTGACCGCGGCATTTGTACTCGCTCAGCGATTGAGCTTACGCATTCTTTCGGAAGGGGTAATGATGTCGGTTAGTCGAATCCCGAATTTGTCGTTGACCACAACGACTTCGCCCTGTGCGATCAGGGTGCCGTTGACCAGAACATCCATCGGTTCGCCAGCCATTGCATCCAACTCAACCACTGAGCCGTGAGCGAGCTGAAGCAGATTTTTGATGGTGATCTTCGTGCGCCCAAGTTCGACGGTGATCTGAACAGGTATATCCAGAATCATGTCGAGTTCATTCATGATCCCGCCCTGATTTCCGGCGCCACCAAAGGAAGGGAAAATGTCTGCGGTCTGGGCGGCTGGCGCGGCGTGACTTTCTTCACTGACCTGTTCGGCCATCGCCGCAGCCCAATCGTCCTCGCTGATCTGGCCGTCGTCTTCAGTGGTTGTGCTTTCGGTGTTTTCCATTTCTTCAGCCATTGTTTTCTCCCATCATCGGCTCTGCTGCCGGCGCCTCGGGCGATGAGGCAACAAATCGCTCGACTTTGAGTGCATATTGACCATTGAGCTGCCCATAGGAGCATTCCATAAGTGGAACACTATCAACCAGCGCCTCGATGCGTGTTGGAATGTTAAGCGGAATGACATCCCCGGCCTTGAGGCTGAGAATCTCTCGCAACGAAATCTTGCCACTGCCCAGTTGGGCCACGATCTCGACTTCGGCACCTTGCAACTGCTTGCGCAAGGTTCCGATCCAGCGCTTGTCTGTCGATAGCTGGTCACTTTGCATCGTGCTGTAAAGCAAATCGCGAATCGGTTCCAGCATGGAATACGGGAAACAGATATGCATGTCAGCAGTTGCGCCGCCGAATTCCAGTGTAAAGGTAGTGGATACGACGATTTCCGAAGGGGTCGCAATGTTCGCGAATTGTGAGTTCATCTCCGAGCGGATGTACTCGAAGGTGATGTTGTAGACCGGCTTCCAAGATTTGCTGTATTCGGTGAACACGACACCGAGCAACCCCTGGATGATGCGCTGTTCGGTCGCGGTGAAGTCGCGGCCTTCGACTCGCGTATGGAAGCGACCATCACCCCCGAACATGTTGTCGACCACCAAAAACACCAGATTCGGGTCAAACACGAACAGCGCAGTCCCGCGTAATGGTTTGGCGACGACGAGATTCAGGTTGGTTGGAACAACCAGGTTGCGGATGAACTCGCTGTATTTCTGTACGCGGATCGGGCCCACCGAAATTTCCGCGTTGCGGTGCATGTAGTTGAACAGGCCAATCCGCAGGTAACGGGCAAACCGCTCATTGACCAGTTCCAGCGTCGGCATCCGCCCGCGGACGATGCGTTCCTGAGTGCCAAGATTGTACGAGCGTATCCCTGCAGCATCGCTGCCGCCTTCTTCGGGTTCATCAGTCTCGCCGGTGACGCCCTTGAGTAGGGCGTCAACTTCGTCCTGGGAAAGAAAATCCCCCGCCATGGCTCCTTACTGAATGATGAAGGAGGTAAAGAGAACCGATTTCACCGGGCCTTCCGCTGGTGCCGCGTGTTTGCCCTTCGGAGCATCCTCCTCCGGGGAAACGACTGCGTTGATTTCGTTTTTCAATTCTTCAGCCAATTTCTCCTTGCCTTCCTTTGGCAACAACTCGGAGGCCTTCTTGGATGAAAGCAGGAGCGTGATGTTGTTGCGGATCTTGGGAAGAAGCGCTTTTAGCTGAGGTTCTGCCTCAGCACTTTCGAGTTCGGTGGAAAGAATCACTTGCAGATACTGGTCGCCCGTTTCCGGGACGAGGTTGACCGTGAATGGTTCCATGTTCACGAAAACCGGCGGCCCGGCCTTTTCCTTCTTTTTGGATTTCTTTTTTGCCGGTGCCTCGGTTTCTTCGGCGACTTCTTCATCCTCGTCAGCGTGAGTTTTCTTGCTGAGCAGGACGTAGGCCGCGCCACCTCCGCCAATTACGAGCAGGAGGACGACCGCAAGAATGATGATCAACAGCTTCTTGCTCTTTTTCGGGGGCTGTTCCGCCCCTTCTTCGGCTGGCTTGGCATCCTTGGCCATGGGTACTCCCTCTCTAATTGATTACTGAACCGCGTTAAGCAAACAAGTCGACCAGCCCCCGTCCTTGCTGGATAACCTTTCCTGACGTTGCAGAGCCTGAATTGCCATCGGGCGAAAGTATAGCGGTTTCCCCTGAAAAGCGGGCCCCATTGGCAAATTGCTCTGGTGCTTCCCTGTTTTGCTGAGGGGTTTGGGCGCCAACATTGGTCTGGCCAAGGCTGACTCCGGCCGAGGAAAGCATCTCACGAAGCTGTGGCATTGCATCCTGAATGGCCTGCCTGACTTCTGCATGGGGCGATGCAAAAACCGCAGTCGCCTGGTCGCCGCTCAAATTAAGGGTGATTTGAACAGGGCCGAGTTGCGGTGGGTTGATATTGATTTGTGCAACCTGTTGCTCGTTTTTCGCCATCCAGACGATGCGCTCACCAAAACTTTGTGGCCATTGTCTGTCCGGCAAAGGAGTGGTGATCGGAGCTGGCTGCTCTTTTGGTGCAGCCGCTGACAATTGATTTCCTGTTTGTGTGTTGAGCAATGTCGAGAACGAAGTTTGTTCCGTGCCGGGAGTCGTTTCGACGGCAAGAATTGCCGGCGCATCATTTTTTGCATTGGTCGCACCGGATATGGATAGCGGTGTTGTCAATGCGAGTGGTGCTGAAGTCTCCGCCTTGGTGCTGGTGTTGGCGGAGCCGTTCATGAGCGTTGATGCGTCCTTCGGTGAAGGTGAAGTTGTTTTGACCTCGCACGAAATCGACTGGTTCGTGGTGTCGAGGTTGTTGGCGACTTGTGAAGCGCCGGCTGCTTTCGGATCGAGCGGAGGAGAAAGGAATATTCCCATGGGAGGCAGTTCTGAACCCGGAAGGCTCGACAGGGCCTCCTTGTCATCATCTTTGCCCTGGATAGGCGCGCCGTTTTCAGGAGGAGCGAGATCTGTCTTCCCTGATATGTTGCTCCCGGCGAGAGAAATGATCTGTTGCCCGAGAAGCGCCGCGAAATCGAGGCCTCCTCCATCTGTTGCATTAATGCCTGCAATGTCGGCCGGTGCGGTTTGAGGGGCAACCGGCGAGCTTGAAATGACTGTGACACCCATGCTGATTCCTTGAAAGGCATTTATTTGCAACGAATTAAGCAAATGACGTGCCTAAGTAGTGGTCAGGAGGTTTCCTCGTTGCCTTTTACTGCGTATTTTCGGGAAGAGAACTCGTCCTGTATCTTCTGCTCGAGTTTTCCATCGCGGATGCGTTCCCGTGCGTCATGTCGCTGGGAAAGGGTATCGATTGCCTTGAGTTGCTTGTTTTGGGATTTCCAGTGTTCCTGGCCTACGGCAGTGCTTTTCTCCGAATCCAAAACTACGGAAGTTTGTTGCCTGATGGCTTCATCGATGCGTCCGAGGAAGTCCTGGTAATTAAGTAGCGCAAGTGGTGTCAGCCCTTGTTGAGAGGCTTCGCGCATACGGTTCGCGTACTCCGTGCGGTAGTCCTCCAGCATTTTCAGGCGGCTTTTGGCACTCTGTTCGGCGGCAATCAACTGTCCGAGACGACGGGTCGCTTCGTCGCTACGGGTTTGCATGATTTCCAGAAGTGGCTGGAGAGAAAATGCCTGGGCCATGAATTATCAGAACAAATTTGAAAGGCGGCTGACACTGCTCGGGAAATCCGACTGCTCTGTCAGTTGCTGTTGCAGGAATGCTTCCATTTTTGGATAAAGCGCGATGGCCTGGTCGAGAACCGGGTCGGTTCCGGGTGAGTAAGCACCAACTGATATCAGGTCGCGTGAGCGCTGGTATCGGGCGAACAACACCTTGAACCGCCGAATCTGGTCAAGATGAGCTGGCTCGATGAGGTTGACCATGGCGCGGCTGATCGACTGTTCAATGTCGATTGCCGGGTAGTGCCCGGCGTCAGCCAAAGTGCGGGAAAGAACAATATGCCCGTCCAGAATCGCGCGGGCGGAATCCGCAATCGGGTCCTGCTGGTCATCACCTTCGGCCAATACGGTATAGAAAGCAGTGATGGAGCCGCCCCCCTCCGGTCCATTGCCGGCGCGTTCGACCAGTTGCGGCAAGCGCGCGAATACCGAAGGCGGATAGCCGCGGGTGGCCGGAGGTTCGCCGATGGCCAGGGCAATTTCTCGCTGCGCCATGGCATAACGGGTCAAGGAATCCATGATCAAAAGAACCTGTTTTCCCTGGTCGCGGAAATATTCGGCAATCGTTGTCGCGTAGGCTGCGCCTTGCAGCCGCATCAGCGGTCCGGTATCGGCTGGCGCCGCGACAACGACGGCCCGTCGCATGCCTTCCTCGCCAAGAATCTGTTCAATGAATTCCTTGACTTCGCGACCACGCTCTCCGATCAGCCCGACAACGATGACCTCGGCTTCGGTGTAACGCGCCATCATGCCGAGCAGGACGGATTTGCCGACACCCGAGCCGGCAAAAAGCCCCATGCGCTGGCCCCGTCCGACGGTGAGCAATGCGTTGATGGCGCGAATGCCAACATCGAGCGGATGTTCAATTGCCGCCCGGGTCATTGGATTGATCGGGCGGCTTTGCAGCGGGCGCGTGTGGCTGGCGAGCAGTGGCCCTTTGCTGTCGAGGGGGCGTCCGACGCCGTCCAGAACCCGTCCCAGTAATTCATCGCCAACTGGGCCTTGCTTCGCCCGGTCGATTGCGCGTCGCTTCGGGCGTAGCGGTGAGTCGACCTGTGGAGCCGGGGGCGGACTTTCCATTGCAACCACTTGCGCACCGGGGGCCAGGCCATAGACATCGTCGGACGGCATCAAGTAGAGCTTTTCACCTGCGAAGCCGACGACTTCTGCCTCAATCGGGGCTCCGCCCGTCGGAAATATCCGGCATGAGCTTCCCAGCGGTAATTTCAGTCCGGAAGCTTCCATGACCAGGCCGTTGATGCGGGTGAGCCGGCCGCTGGGCCACAACGGCTGTGCCGAGCTTGCTGCAATGCGACAATCTTCCAGGAAGCGCAGCCAGCGTTTCGTATGGTCGATTTCGTGGATTATTTGCTGCTTCTTGACCATTCTGTGGGCGTCGCGCCAATTGCTTCGAGTACCCTTTTCCAGCGTGTTTCGATGCTTGCATCAATTTCGCTGGCGCCCGCAACGAGCTTGCACCCGCCCGCCGAAATCGCCGGATCTTCGAGAATCTGGGTGTTGGTCTGGGTGAGTTGTTCGCCAATGTTTTCCCTGATCAAGGCAGCATCATCCGGATTTAGATGCAGCGAAACATGGGCATGATGTAGGGGTAATGCAGCGATGGCCTCTCGAATGACTGGAAGCAGGGTTTCCCTTTGGGTTTCGATCGTGCTGCGGATCACTTGTCTGGAAACTTCAAGCGCGAGATCGAGTACCTGTTCGGCAATCTGCTGATCCATTCCCGTCAGAGAGTCAGAAAGGTTTTTCATGAGCATGAAAAATCTGGCCGCTTCATCGGATCTTGCCGCCTCTGCCGCCTCTGCGGCGGCAGCCTGTCCTTCCGCATGGCCGGCCTTGAAACCCTCGGCGCGCGCATCCTCGTGGATACGTTCGATTTCCTCGGCGGTGGGAAGGTGAAACTGAACGGTGCCTTGCTCTTCCTTGTCGCCATCACTGATGACGGGCGGCGTGACGCTTGTCGTAGCGGGTTGGGCGTCGAAAGAACCCACCTGCCAACGTTGGTAGGTGGGTAATTCTTCCTTGGGGATGAAGCCCGCCATGGCGTTAGATCATCTGTTCGCCACCGGCGCCACCGAGGACAATTTGGCCCTCGTCGGCGAGTCGGCGAACAATCTTGAGAATTTCCTTCTGTTCCGCTTCCACTTCCGAGAGGCGGACCGGTCCCTTCGACTCCAGGTCTTCGCGCAGCATTTCGGCTGCACGCTGCGACATGTTCTTGAATATTTTCTCCCGCAGATCCGGCGAGGAACCTTTGAGCGCGAGTATGAGGGAGTCGGACTGAACTTCTCGAAGAATCAGCTGGATGGAGCGGTCGTCAATGTCGAGGAGATTTTCGAAGACGAACATTTCATCGAGAATCTTCTGGGCGAGGTCCGGGTCGTACTCACGGATTGCGTCGACGACCGAGGTCTCGTTGGCTGTACCGATGAAATTCAGTATTTCGGCGACCGTGCGTACGCCACCCATAGCGGTGCGCTTGACGCTGGCAGAGCCCGAAAGAATCCGCATCATGGCCTCGTTCAGCTCGCGCAGGGCTGCAGGCTGGATGCCCTCCAGTGTCGCGATGCGGAGAACTACGTCATTGCGCAGACGCTCGGTGAAGTGATTCAGTATCTCGCTGGAATGGTCGTGTTCGAGATGGACGAGGATGGTGGCGATGATTTGCGGGTGCTCGTTTTTGATGAGGTCGGCAACCGTGGTCGCATCCATCCACTTCAGGCCTTCAATGCCCGAGGTTTCTCCGCCTTGCAGAATGCGCGAGATAAGGTTGGAAGCCTTGTCGTCGCCAAGCGCTTTGGTCAATACCGAACGAATGTAGTTGTCGGTGTCGACGTGTACGGCGGAGTGCTCTTCGGCGTTTTTGTGGAATTCGTCAAGCACGGCCTCGACCGAGGTGCGAGGGACGCTTTTGAGCAGCGCCATGGCATGCCCGAGCTTCTGCACCTCGCGTGGCCCGAGGTGCTTTAGTACTTCTGCGGCGTGATCCTCTCCCAGCGCAATCAGCAGAGTCGCGCTTTTTTCGAGGCCCTCTTCCATGTTAGGAGGCATTGGCGCCGATCCAGTCTTTGATGATGTTGGCTACGGCTTTCGGGTCTGCCTGTGCGATGTCACGAGCTTTTTGGACCTTGGCGCCGTAGTGATCGATGCGAACCTGATCTTCGCCCGATTCTCCATAAGCGTCGCCAGAGACCTGAATATGCCGGGCAGCCCCGGCTACGCCCGAAGCGGTATTCAGACCATCTGCGCCAAACATGGTCTTTAGTGAGGGTTGAATGATTTTCAGGTAAAGGAACGCAATGATGGCGGCGATGATGAGATATTTGACGATATCTTTTGCGTAGGAAACCGTTTCCGGATCTTTCCAGACAGGTAGGCCGGATTCGCTTTTCTCCGTCTCCGTGAAGGGGGCGTTGGCGATGGATACCGAGTCACCGCGTTCCTTGTTGAATCCCATTGCTTCACGTACCAGATCGTTGATCTGCTTCATCTCCGGTTCGGGAATGGCCTTGTTAACAGTCTTTCCTGTCTTGTCGACCTCCTTGCGGTGATTTATCACAACCGCAGCATTGAGCCGCCGAATGGAGCCCATCGATTGCTTGGTATAGCGGATGGTTTTGTCGACCTCGTAATTGATGGTTGAGTTCTTTGAGGTGCTAATCGGTTGTCCGGCTGCATTAAGCGGAGCCGTTACGCCTGCGGCGTCCACCTTGCCTGTCGCATCGCCGGGCTTTCCAGGCTGGCCGGGCGTGGTGCCCGTTGGTGGAGAGGTGAGTGGCGCCGTGGCGGGTACGGGAGGCTGATTGGTTAGAGACCCCGGAACGCCGCCTGCAGATTGATTGACTGAGGCGGTTTCGGCACTTTGCTGGCTGCGAATGGCTGATTTTTCCGGCGTGTTGTTGGGGCTGTAGCTTTCTGCGGTTTGTTCGCTTTGCGAAAAGTCGACATCAGCAGCTACCTGAACCTTGTAGTTGTCTTCTCCGAGAAGCGGACGAAGAATGTCACCGATCCGCGTGGCGACATTGTTTTCGACTTCCCTCACATACTTGATCTGGCTTGGATCAAGGCCGGCTTCCGTCAACTTGCTCTTGAGTTGCGACAGCATGTTGCCATTCTGGTCGATCACCGTAACGTTGGCAGACTGCAATTGGGGGACGCTGGATGACACGAGATGGGTTATGCCGGCAACCTGGCTTGCATCCAGCGCGCGCCCTGCGTAAAGATTGAGCATGACCGATGCGGTCGGCTTCTGGTCATCGCGGACGAAAACAGACGGTTTGGGAATGGCGAGATGAACACGGGCTGACTGCACTGATCCGATCGACATGATCGTGTGGGCAAGTTCGCCCTCAAGCCCGCGCTGGTAATTGACTTGTTCGGCGAACTGGCTGATACCGAATTTCTGGTTTTCCATCAGCTCAAAGCCGACCATTCCACCTCGTGGCAGGCCTTGTGATGCCAGCTTCAGCCGAACTTCATGGACGCGGTTGCCGGGGACCATGACCGCCCCGTTGTCCGACATTTTGTGGGGGATGTTTTGCTGTTCGAGAATCCCGATGATGGTGCCGCCGTCCTTCTCTCCCAGGTTCGAAAAGAGTACTTTCCAGTCGGGTTGCTGGCTCCAGAGTACGGTGCCAACGACAACGGCGATCAGGGCTGCTACGGCAACCATGAACATGAGCTTTTGCTGCATGCCCAGCCGGTTGAAGGCATCGCGAAGGCGTTCCAGAGGATTGCCCTGTGGTGCGCTTCCTGCGGTAGTGTTGGTGCTCGCTGCCATCAAAGCCTGATTAAAAAGGGGTGAAACAGAATAAGAATCAAAAGGAAGCCAAACTTTCCTAGAAATATTCTACTATTACCCGCGCCGAATTCATCCTAACTTTTCAATGTCCGTACTCGAAAATCATGCCGTAACTCCCGATTCTGCGACCAAGGCAGATGAGTTGCAGCGGGCCTTTGCCCTTTTTAATCAGGTTTCGGCAGAGTTGACGCAGGCATATGAGGCTTTGCAGGCGCGTGTTACCTCGCTGACGGAAGAGCTCGCCGTTGCCAATGGCGAATTGCGCCGTCAGTACCAAGAGAAGGAGGCGTTATCCGAGCGCCTTTCTTCACTGCTCGACGCCCTGCCGGCCGGGGTTGTTCTTCTGGATGAAGCGGCGATTGTTTCCGCGTTGAACCCGGCTGCCATGGCAATGTTCGGAACGGCCTCCGTGGGCAGGCATTGGGGAGATGTTGTCAGATCATTTCTTGAGCCCAGTGTGGCGGTGGGGGAGTGGCTGTTGGGAGATGCCCGGGTGTCCATCGCAGAAAGCGCTCTGGCTTCGGGGGGGGGGAAAATACTGTTGGTGCATGATGTGACAGCGGCGCATCAGATGAAAACTGAACTGGAAAGAAACCAGCGTCTGGCCGCAATGGGTGAAATGGCTGCATCGCTGGCACATCAATTGCGCACGCCGTTGGCAGCGGCGCTGCTTTACGCCGCCAACCTGGGGCAGCCTGGCGTGTCGGATGAGTCCAGGGCTCGGTTTTCAGAGAAGGCGACGGGTCAGTTGCGACGTCTGGAGCGCCTTATTCAGGATGTGTTGCTCTTTGCCCGTGGTGAAAGTATCGGACGTGATCGCATCCTGGTCAGTGAATTGTTACAGGAAGTGGTTCATACCTTGGAACCATTGATGCGTGAACATGCCATCGAATTTTCAACAAATGATGACTGTGGCGAGGCTGTGTTGGTCGGGAGCAGGAAGGCTTTATCGGGTGCGCTGATCAATCTTCTTGAGAATGCAATGCAGGCGACTCCGGCAGGCGGCAAAATTTGCCTGGCCGGCAAATGTGCCGGGGAAATTCTTGCCATCAGTGTTTCTGACACCGGTCCTGGCATTGCGCCGGAAAAGCAGTCACGAATTTTTGAGCCTTTCTACACCACCAAGGGACAAGGTACTGGCTTGGGGTTGGCGATTGCGCTGGGAGTCGCGCGCGCACACGGCGGGGCGATCGATTTGTACTCGACACCGGGCGCCGGTGCGGAGTTTGTCATGTCACTACCACTTGGTTCGATAGATAACGAGAGTTGAAGCAATGAGCGAACATAATTTGCCAATCCTGATCGTCGAGGATGATCCCAGTTTGCGGGAGGCGATCGGCGATACGCTGGAACTGGCAGGGCGTGGTTATGTGGCGGTCGAAGGTGGTGAAGAGGCGCTGAAGGTGCTGGCGGAAAAGGCATTTTCCATCGTCGTGAGTGACGTACGGATGATGCCGATGGATGGTATCCAGTTGCTCAAGGAAATACGTCTGCGGTTGCCGCATTTGCCGGTGGTTCTGATGACGGCCTATGCCGAGGTTGAAAAGGCTGTGGATGCGATGCGTTCAGGTGCCTGTGACTTTCTTTTGAAGCCCTTCGAGCCAAGCGCCTTGCTGGCTCATATCAACAAGTATGAGCTGGCGGCCGAGGACGAGGGCGGTGGGGTTGTGGCGAGCGATCCGGCAAGCCGCGACATGTTTTCCATGGCACAGCGGGTCGCCCAGACGGATGCGACCGTTTTGCTTACGGGGGAGTCCGGGGTTGGCAAGGAAGTGGTGGCGCGTTTCATTCATCGTCATTCACCGCGCAAGGATGGGCCGTTTGTGGCCATCAACTGTGCCGCGATTCCCGACAGCCTGCTGGAGGCGACGCTGTTTGGCTATGAAAAGGGGGCGTTTACCGGAGCGCAGCAAGCTCAGGCCGGCAAGTTTGAACAGGCGCAGGACGGAACCCTGTTGCTTGATGAAGTGACCGAAATGCCGATGGGGCTGCAGGCCAAGTTGCTACGGGTGCTTCAGGAGCGCGAAGTGGAGCGAGTGGGTGGGAAAAAGCCGGTACCGCTCAATATCCGCATCGTCGCCACATCGAATCGCGATATGGGTGAGGCCGTCGCCAAAGGTGCTTTTCGTGAAGATCTCTACTATCGGTTGAATGTTTTTCCGGTGGCGATTCCGGCGCTTCGGCAGCGTCGACTGGATATCGTACCCATCGCCAGATATTTTCTTCTTGAGCACGGGCGCCGTTTCGGGCGTACTGGGGTTTTGTTTTCGGAGGCGGCTGAACGTGCGCTGGCCTCTTACTCTTGGCCGGGTAATGTCCGGGAACTTGAAAATGTCGTGCAACGCGCGTTGATTCTTTCCACTGGCGCAGAGATCGGGGTGGAACATCTCAATCTGGCATCATCGGTTGGGTCGAATGATGTTGGGTTTGCCGGCGCGGATGTGTCCGGAGAGGAAAAAAAGATCGACAACATGAAGGATCTGGAGCGCGAACATATTCTTCGCACCTTGTCGGAAGTGGGCGGTTCGCGCAAACTGGCGATTGAGCGTCTGGGTATTTCGGAGCGTACTTTGCGTTACAAACTGCAGCAGTATCGTGACGAAGGGTTTTTTACGGAATGATTCTGGCTTGAAAATTGCTATTGTTTGCTCAGGTTTAAGGAGCTGGTCATGGACACAACGGGTATCGAGCAAATGTTGAGCGTATTGCGGACGACTGCGGCACAAGCCTCAGGAAAGTCCGCTGAGAGTGCTGCTTCCGCGAATGCGGGGCCAGATTTCGCTCAGGTTTTGCAGAACTCGATCGACAAGGTTAACCAGACTCAGCTACAGGCCAACCAGATGGCGGAAAAACTTGCCGCTGGCGATACCAGCCAGAATCTTCACGAAGTGATGATTGCCCTGCAAACGGCAAGCGTGTCATTCCAGGAGATGGTTCAGGTGCGTAACAAACTGGTCAATGCCTACCAGGATGTGATGAACATTCAGGTTTGACCGGTTATTCGCTACCTTTTGCCTTGCGCTCGCGTTCAATGCGGGTGATGTAGCGCTCGATCAGTGCAAGACGGGTGCCTTGCAGGCCCATGAATTCACAGCCGACGCGAAGCTGATGTTCCCCATTCTGGCTGGAAATCTCTATCGTTTTCCGCACGCGTAAATTTACCTGAATGACCCCCTCCCCGGGGATGTCAAGACGGGATTGCGGGAGCAATGCGTCGCGGGGGAAATACTCAGCCATTCCGATCGGAGCAATCAGGCTGACGCCCCCTCCGCTGATATCCGAGAGCGTCAGGGCATGAGTGGTCAGGCGGCCGTCTGTTTCCTGAACGGCCACCTTGCAGACCAACGGCAATGAGCGTGGCGGTTCCAACCGGAAGAATTCGCGGCGCTGCAAACGCATGATGGATGGTGGAAGAGGGGCGGAAAGCACCTGCTGTTCCTGCCAGGTCGCAGTTTTGAGTGCGGGCAGTCGCATCTGCATCTTGATACGATCAAGATTGCCGACCAGCGTGATTTGTCGGGCGCTGCGGGCGCTGGCATTGTTTTCTTCGGCATGCGAAGTGTCGAAGAGAATGAGTCCGGAAGCCTCGTCGATGGCCAGGATGGAGGTCAGAAAAAAGTGTTGTCCTTCATTGATGTAAGCGGTGAAGACCACGCGCCGTCTGGCCAGCAGGTTCAGATAGAAAAGCACCTCACGTGGACTGTTCAGCATGAACTGCCCGAATGCGTCCGGATGATCAATTTCAAAATCAGGTAAAGAGGAGGCTTCGTTGTTTGTGTTCATGCCAATCGGATTGAAGTGGAACCCCGATGATCTTACACCATCCGCTTTGCTGCGTTTTTCATTAAATTGGCGGGGGCAGACTGTTGTCGCCGTGTTCAATCCGATATAGCCAAGCGAGCAGTTCGGCAATAGCCATGTAGAGTTGTGGGGGAATCTGTTCGTCGATATTGACTTGCGTCAGCAAGGCGACGAGCTCTGGTGATTCGTGGACGTAAACGCCGTGCTCCTTGGCTCGGGAAATGATTTCTTCGGCGATCAGCCCCTTGCCCCGTGCAACGACTCGCGGAGCCGCGTCGGTCTGGCGGTAGGCGAGGGCAATCGCCTCGCGCGCTGAGTCAGCTGCCCGTTTGGTCATGTTGTACGATGCAGTCGGTCAGGTTCAGGCCGGCAGTTTCGAATTGCTTTTTCAGTTGCAGCACGCCTTCCTGAAGACGGGTTTTGCTGTTTTCCGAGTCGGCAGTAACCGCAATGCGCACATCGCCCCCAGCGCGCAGCGAGAGGGAAACATCGATGGCGCCGAGCATGGGCAGGGAAAGTTTGAGCCGACTTTGCCAGTGTTGAGGCTCGGTTTCGTTTGCGGCTCGCCGGTCCTCGGGGTTTTCGCCAATTTCCCAGCGCATCTGCTGGCCGGGCCAGATTTGCCCTTGCCAGGCGAAGTTTTGATTGGCTAGGCCATCAAGTTGCTGTTGGACCAGCGGAACCATTTCTCTAGGGAGGCCCGGCAGCGTAACGGATTCGTTGCGTGTCTGGTTTCCGGGAGTGGTGACTGATTCGACGGAGGTGTTGCCGTCTGCTATTTTTGCCGCATTTTTCAGGTTCACCGCGACAGTCTCGCCAGCGACAGCAATTTTCCCTTGAGGCTCCTGCTTCAATGCCTCGGTCGGTATTTCGCCGGCGACCCAGCGTGCCTGGTGGGCTTCGTAGAACATTCCGCTCTGGGTCAGCGCCTGTTTCAGGACGGGGGCGAGGTCAGCGGCGCTTTTTGGCATGCTTTCAACGATTGGCTGGCTGCCGTTGAGTGGCGCTGGAGGCGCGCGTTTCCCTTCGCCATCGATACCGCTCATCAGGTCGCCAATGAGCTTGCCTGTGGAACTTAGCGAAGTCGGAACCGATTCGGGTGATGATTTGTTCGCTGGCGTCTCGGTACGATTGGTGACGAAAGCCAGCGTCAGTTTGCCGTCGCTTTCGGTAACTTCCAGTTCCAGTGTGTCGCCGGCCTTGGCCGAGAAGGGAAGTGCCAGCGTAATGTCGCGCTGGGCAACGATGGCACGATAAGTGCCGTTTGGTAGCATCGACTGAATTTCGGCCAGAACCCGCTGGCCGGGAACCAGGTTGCTCAGAACATCTGCGACGCGTTGTGCTGATGCAACCGGTTGGGTCTGGGCGTTGACTGCCGACTGCGGCTCCGGAAGAACCAGGCGCAGTGCGCTGGCAACGTCGGGCGGAATCATGATGAGCCGGGTGTGGTCCGTACCTGAGCAAGAGCATCAACCAGTGGCCTGATCTGCTCCAGACGGGTCGAACAGCTCGATTGGGCGTTAACGAGCAGTCGCTGGATATCGATGATTCGCTGTCGGTAAGGCTGGCTTAACAGGGAATGCCGAGGAATAGCATTCAAATGCGCCAAGTTTACAGCGAGAGCGCCCCCTAGTGCTTCCACCCGCTCCCACTCTCCCTGATTCGCAATTTCCAGAAGTTCCGTGAGTTGGACCCTCAGACGCTCAAGCAGGCCGGGGAGTTCCTCTTGATGGCTAACGATTTGCATCCCGATCAAGTACCTTGCTGGGGCTGATTTTTCATTTCTTTCCATGCTCCAGAAATCTCACCAAGCAACTTTTGCACTTCGCTTATAGCTGTCGGGTCCATATGAATATTGGCGTGAATCAGGCGCGAAACCATGTAGGCATACAATGCCTTAAGGCTTTGCGCTAGCTCTCCTCCTTGCTCCAGGTCAAGGCTGGCGGACAGGCCATCAAGAATTATCTCTATCGCTTTGTTCAGCGAGTTCGATTTGCCCTCGATGTCCTTCGAGATAATCTGCTCCTGAGCTCTGACCAGAGCACTTTCTGCGCCTTCAAAGAGAAGGACAATTAATCGGTGGGGATCGGCGCCCCGCACATCGGATTCAAGGCCGATTTGCTGGTACGTGGCGATGGGGTTCGAGAACATAGGTTGTGTTCCAGTGATTCCTGTTTTAAGCAAGCGATTCTGATATGGTCAGCGATTGTTTCTGTCAAAATTCGAACAGATTAAGACGAAAGTTTCGAGAGTTGTTGTGTCAGATAGCTGCTGGTAGTTTGCATAGAGCTCAGCAAAGTGTCCAGCGAGGTAAACTGAGCGCGATAGCGCTTTTCAATCAAGGCAACACGGTTTTCCAGAGTGGCTACATTATCTTCGTAGCGATCTACGGAAGTGTTCAGACTGCTTACCCGGTTACTGAGCAGACCGTTTTCCCCCATCATGTTGCTGACGGTGTCACTCAAGGATTTGCCGTAGGCAGCGATGGTTGTTGTAACGTTGCTTGCGGACGCGCTGATTGCCTGATTCAGAACCGATGTGTCGAGAGAGAGCAGTCCATCCTGTTGAATACGGACACCAAGCTCGGACAGTGTTTTGATTGATGCGCCAGCCAGTTCTGAGGGAATAGTCGCCCTCGCGTTGCTGAGCGTGTCACGGATAGCCCTGGCTGACGAGTCGCCGTTAAACAGCTTGCTGGTCTTGCTCGTCAGGTCGTAGGTGCTGTTTTCCTTGATCAAGGTCACCACGCTGTTGTAACTGTCCACAAATTTTTGGACCGCATCCTTGATCTTCGAACCATCTGTGGCAACAGTAACTGTTGCTGAGGTGTCTTTCTTCAATGCGGTAAAGGTGACCCCGCCAATCGCGTTGGCAAATGTATTGGTGTCTGACGAGACGGTTACGCCATCAATCGTAATCTCGGCATTCGCCGCGCTGGAAACAGCAAGACCGGTAGAGGTGTCCAGGTCGCTCAAAGCTGGTTGTTGCGGTCCGCCACTCGGTACCGAGGCTGGGCCGGGAATGGTGGTCGAAAACTGAAAATCGTTAGCTGCCCCGGTTTTATTTCCGGTGAGAATGAGACGGTCGCCATCGGTTCCAGAAATGACGGTTGCCGTAATGCCCATGTTGGCATCGTTGATCTTCGCACCAATTTCCTGGAGCGTATAACTCGCCTGATCTGTAAGGTTGATCACCGGTTGAGCAACCCCGCCCACGGTAAAGCTGAGACTGCCTTGCCCGAAGGTGGTGCCAGGAGTGTAGGCGTGGGAGAAGCTCTTTTGAGCAGTCGCCAGTTGAGTTACGTTGATTGCATAAGTGCCGGGTGTTGCGTAAAAGGTGGCGGTTGCGCTCAATGCAGTTGTGTCACTCGAGGTTGCCGTGATTGCGGATAGCTGACTTGGAAACTGCAAAGTATTACTAGCCGTGCGCAGGGCGTCGAGCTTGGAGCGCAACTCACCATACAGCGATATTTTGCTGTTTGTCGTTGATATTTTTTTCTCTAGTGCTGTGATCGGAGCTCTCTCCGCGGCCATGATGGAAGAGAGCATGGATTGCAAATCCACACCCGCCCCGATTCCCAATGAACTGGTGGTGGCCATGATGATTTCTCCTTTACATCTGACTAGGCTTTGTCTTTAACGAACAGCCCCTGAAGTTTGTCGAGCGCCATGGCCAACTGGATGGCCTCCTCTGACGGAAACTGGCGGATGACTTCCTTGGACTGACTGTCCAGTACTTTAACAACGCGTACCCCTGATTCCTCATCGATCGAAAAATTTATTTCCGAGTTGGTAGGTGCGACGAAGTCCGTTAGCCGCTTCACGGCATCCTCAACCGAAAGCTTCTGAGTGTTTTCTGAAGACTGGTTTTTTGCCTCAACACGCTGTTGCCGTTGGCTTGATGCAAGTTCGGCAGCTTTCGCTGAAGTGGTGGGCGCTCGCGGAGAACTCTGACCCTGTACCTCAGGAGGTCGCTGGGGGGCGCTGCTGGTTGTGACCGATTCGATATTCATGATCCACTCCTAATGAAAAAGGTGCGGGGGCTTCGTAAAGCCACCGCACCTAGTTTCGTCTATCCTGCGGTGACGATTAGCGGAGCAGTGACAGCACGTTTTGCGGAATGGCGTTGGCCTGTGCGACCATCGCAGTACCGGCTTGTTGCAGAATCTGGTAACGGGCCAGGCGCGAAGTTTCTTCGGCAAAGTCGGCGTCCATGATTCGGCTCTTTGCGGCCATCGTATTTTCGTAGTTGACCTGATACGACTGAATCTTGAATTCTTGCGTGTTCATTGTTGCGCCTTGCGTAGCTCGTGCATTCGCAACAGCCGCGATTTGGGTAGACATATCGGCGGCGCAAGACACCGTCAGTTTCGTGAAGGCGACACTGCCGTTGAACTTGGCGTTATCCTGAATGTCATTCCCAGCGGTTACCAGAGAGTCAATTTCAGTCTTGATATAGCCGATCTGAGTCGAGGTCAGGTTGGTGTTGCCTTGTTGAGCGACAAGTTCAGCAATCCGTTGCAGCACATCATTGACCACGGACAAAGCGCCATCGGCGACCTGTGCCTTGGAAATCGTGTCGGAGGCGGTGCGGATGTCGGAGGCCAGACTGCGTGCAGCTTTATCCATGTCCATACCAATCGCCAGACCGGCAGCATCATCCTTTGCGGAGTTAACACGCAGACCGGACGAGAGACGTTCAAGCGCAGATGCCAGGCCCAAGGAGTTCTTGTTCAGATTGCGCTGAGCATTGAGCGAGTACGCGTTGGTGTTGATAGTCGATGCCATTTTGATTCTCCTCAGAAGTGGGTACTTTTAAGCTGGCTCTCGGTTGTACGCCTGTCTGCCAACTCTGTTGTACGGCGATTAATTCGCTGACAAGTTGATTAACGGCGCCTGATTTAGAAACTTTAGAATTTTTTTGAGGTTTGGGTGGGCGAAGGCATGGAGGCCCTCCTAATGCTCCCCTGAACCATCCAGAAGAAGCGCTAGTAGAGCTCGGAAATCTCCGAGGTTTCTTTTTTCCAGACTGGAGATGACCGTTGCCAGGTAGCTGCTGTTGTGTGCCGACACGCGCGTAAATGACTGGAACAACTTGATAACAAGCGCCTCGTCCATCTTGCCATGATAGGCAGCCAACCCAAGAATCAGCAGCTTGAGTATCAGATAGTTGCAAACCATCTCCCTGAAGTGCAGAAGCATCGAGTTGTATCGCAATGGAAAGAGTGTCCTGAACGCATAATCAACGAGATAGTTCTCGATAATGTGCGGGTTCGCTTCGAAAAACGGTATGCAGACCGATGCGTTTATGGTTTGAATGTACTCGAAAATTTCACCATCGCTTTTGGGGTTCTTTCCTCGAAAGGCAAGGCCCTCCGAGGCCTCTTTCAAACACTCGCTGAAGCGACCCTTGTTCAGTTTTGGCATTAAAGCGCCAATGATGTCCAGAAAAACGCTTAACTTGAGCGGGATGTCTGGTTGTATCTTTTTCAGTTCATCCTCAATGATCGTCGCGTGCGGGAGTATTTCGGCGTACTGACTGAGAATGCCAGGTAGTGTTTCTTCGAGATTTTCGAATTTTGAGCCGATCGACTTATCTGCTGATTCAAGGAAAAGTCCCAGCATCATTAGACGGGCGTCAATGTGGATGATCCGATTTTGCAGTATGCCGATGATCAGAGCGCGAAGGTCGTAAATAAGCCCCAGTTTTCCCGGGGTTTCCTCGCCTCTCTCCCAGTGATGACGAGTCATCGCGCCATAATTGGCAAGCGCCGGATTTCTCGGGACTTCGACAAACTGCAGAGGCTCTCGTTTGAGTAAAGCCAGTCGTGCGACCTCCGGGCATGATAGACCTAGCGAATATTCAGTCTGGCCGCCCAGCTGGTTGGCGTTTCTGGGGTAATTTGAGCAGACCGGGCTGAGCGCTTCCGCGCCGAGATTTTTCTGAATTCTGCACAGTTTGTCCTGATCAAGGAAAACGCAGTTTCCGTTTTCATCCAACGAAATAACCGCGTAGCAGTCCTTGCTAGTCGCGGTTTCATTCTTTTTGATGCCTGATTTGAAAAGAGGGGCCAGTTCCTTGTGTTTGTTGTTCCTGTAGTTGGTGTAGGTATTTTTGTCGATGTCGACCCGCCATCCGATACAGCAGGAGTCTTCGCAGGCGCCGCCAATACAGGAGAACTGGCTGTAGTAATCGAGTGCCAAAGCTGTTTTGTGGTTTGCCATTCAGGCTCCTGATGTAATGGTGGGAAGCATAGTTACGGCAAATGTGCCGCCAACCATTCTTCAAGGTGATTTTCCAGAAGATAGTCTTTATGTACCCAGCGGCGCATGTCAAGACCGCTGTTTTCTCTGGCGTCGGGGGCGTGAATTCTTTCCCGAATGGCCTTGATCCACGATCCTGGGGTGTTCTTCACACAGCACGCCGGGCTGCCGCGATAAGGATCGATGTCGGAACACACGACAGGAATGCCGAGTACGCCGTATTCCAGCAGGCGAAGATTGCTCTTTGCCTGATTGAATGGAATTTGGGCCAAAGGTGCGACGGCGATGTCGAGATTGAGCGATGCCAGTTTGGCGGGGTAGTCAGCGAGAGGTACCAGGGGATGGAATTCGGCCAGCAGCGGACGTATCTCTTCCGGGCACATGCCGAAAAATATCCAGTCGGCTTCATTCCGGGTTTGTTCGATGACTTCTTTCAACAAAATCAGGTCGACTTGGTGCGCAGATCCACCTGCCCAGCCAATGCGTGGCTTCCTTGATGTCCGTTTTTTGCTCTGCAGCGGAAGCCAGATCTCCTGCTCCAGACGATTGGGTACGACACGGATGTCGGAGATGAAATTTCGATGAGCATCCGCCAGAAAATCAGTGGTTACGACCAGTCGGTCGCACCGGGCAAGCGCGTATTTGAGCCGGGTTCTGCTGTTCGCAGGGAAGTTCTTTCGGAAGGGGTTGCTGCTGTCCAGATCGGTAATCAGATCGTCGAGCGCGTAAACAGTGAAAGGTCCTTCGGGCAGCGATTGCCACTCCTGCAAGGCTGCAAGGTGCGTGTCGTAGAGGTAGTGCTGGACAATAATGGTGTTCGGAGCCAGTCTGGCTATTTCTGCGGCGCTGAATTCCCGGTTTCCGCCCATCTGCCAGACGCATTCGGTGGCCATGCCGCTTTTTCGCAGCGCTTTCAAGGGCGAGGTTACCCGATAGGTTGCCTGCGCCCCCGTGATCGGGCGGGCAAGGATGCGAGGCGCGTCACTCGGCAGATATTGCCACTGAGGGTGGAAGTCGGTCTCTGCTCCGGGCTGGACGGTCTGAAGCGATAGATTCGGGTTCCAGTACGGATCCATGGTTCCCATATCAAGCCAGCGTTTTGAAAAACACTGACGGGCTTTGGCTTTGGCATCCTCGGTTTTCAGTCGTGTTTCCGTATCGCCTTCAATTTCTAGAGGTGTGCAGCCTCCATCGACGACGGTGGATAGCGGTTGATAGATCAGACGCTGTCCGTTCTTTCGCAGCCTCAGGCAAAGGTCTTCTGCTGCGTAATGGTCGCCGAGATTTTCCTCATCCATCCCTCCAGCAGCCCGGTAGGCAGTTGAGCGAACCAGCATGCAGGCGACCGGGAGGATGCTGACGTCACGAGGGATTTGCAGGCAATCCAGGTACCCATTTTCGCCGAGTTTGGCGATATTCTGGTGAGGTGAGCCGACCAGACCATTGAGGCCAAGCACGCTGCCGGCATTCTGTATCATGCTGTTGCCGGGGGAGATTAGGCGTGGCGAGGTCGCTGCGACTCCGTCCTGAAGACAGGTGCGTACGAGTTCCTCCAGCCATTTTTCCTGAATGATGACTGCATCTTCGCGGATGAGCAGGACGAAGTCGTTAGCCGAGGCGCCAGCTGCGGCGTTGCAGCGCACGGCATGGGTATCGGAAGGCTTGCCGTGAATCGTCCGGATTTCGAGTGCGGTTGTCTCGTGCGCGTGACGTACGCAAGCATCTGCAACAGGATCATCTTCGCCTTCGGACGCAACGACAAGAACCTCGAAACTGGGGTAGGTCGTCTTGCTTGCGATGCTGTTCAGGCAGCGCATGAGCAGGTCCTGCTGTCCTTCCGAGAGAATGGCTATGGTAACGCTTGGGGTGCTGGTCAGCGGATGGCGAATACACCAGCTTTGTTCGGTGGCTGGCAGTATTTCGGTTGCTGTTCCACTGGCCTTCATGCGGTTGAACAAGCTGAGCAGGCAGGCATTGGGGTCGCTGGGGAAGCGGCCGGAATAACTGATCAGTGCATCGGCGACGTGCCGGATGGCCTTCCAGCCAAATTGATCGCTGATGCGCAAGAGTTGCGCGAACCATGGACTGCCGTCCGACGTGCTGGCTCCCTCGGTGGCGAACCAGGTTTGCTTGCTGACGCAGAGCGGGCCGGCCATATCGGAAGAAATGAGCGAAGCCGGATTGACGCCTGGTTTGAGGCGCAGTTGGGTGCAAACCTGATCGGCGTCTGTGATGAAGTCATCAACGAACAACGCCAGGGTTTCCGGATGGCGGTTGATTTCATCGGCAACGCGCCACAGGTACAGTTGATCGAGTTTCGCGCCGGGTGGAAGTTCGATGATCCAGTCGCTTGTCGTGGCTGCACACACTTCATTGATTGCGCGGTGGGTATTTTGCGGATCCTCGACCGTGTGCCAGCGGATGATGGGGATCTCGTGAATGATGTCGGGAGCGGCATTCGGGCTGAAAACGTCGAATGTCCAATCATTCCAGATCTGGGTGTTGAGACTGTCCAGCGTGTCGGCGAGCAGATTGATTTCGTCATTCAGCCGAAGGATGAACTGGAAGGATGGTCGGATCTGCCATTGAGCGATACGGTTGTCGATGGCGATGACGTCCTGGTCGATCAGTTCACGCGCCGTCAGCCATTTGTTCGAACGGGAAAACTCGTCTGGCTCCGGGACTTTTCCGGAGTTTTTCTGCTCGTCAATGCCTGTTAGCGTCGAGTCTTCTTTTGTCTTCGATAATTCAGGGGCTTTTGCGTAGAAAAAGCGGAATGCCTCGACGTAACGGAGTCGTTCGGAAATTGGCAGCTGCCAGTATTGGTTTGACGCAGCCATTAGCGCTGGATGAGCGCAGCTAGACGTTGTGTCGAATGCGCGGGACTGAGTAAGTTCGGCAAATTGCCGAATTTGCTCTATGGAATGCGCCTGGTAATTTCTCAGCTTTTCGGCTGCGTTGCCGATTTCCTCTTTCGCCTTGGCTAGAGCAGCTGGCCCGGAATCCATTTCGATGCCGGGTTCGGCAACTTCGAAAGGCTGGATATCCCAGTATGCTGAAGGAACGCAAATGACCGGGCAGCCGCAGGCTGTGGCTTCCTGAATGATGGCTGATCGCTCATAGCAGTAGAGGGCCTCGGAACGGCGCAGGGTCGCGGCGATTTCTTCCGGAGTCAGTTTGATTTCATGCCCGAGACTTTGAAAGTCTGCGTGTTCCGGCCGAATTTTTCCCCCGAAGCCAAGAAATTTGTGGGCATAACGGCAAAAACCGGAACGTTGCGTGTCGAAGGGATTGTTGTCGTTGTTGAAAATACGGGTGTCGACGCTGGGCAGATAGAGTTGCTGACCGGTGAGTCCCTCCGGCATACACCAGGGCAGATGGTAAAAAATCAGGTCGTTTGCGTCGTACTGGTTTTCGCCGCCCAGGTGCCCGGGAATATTGAGCAGCCAGCGGGCGACGACCGGGAGATTGAGGGGGTTGCCTGAAACAATTTCCGGATAGACCGCAACAGGCATGGCGCCAGACCGGAAGTGGCGCTCCATGGTGGCAAGGTCGAGCAAGGGGGTGCGCAGATGAATGGAGGTCTTGCTGGCACCGGCGACGTAGGCTTCGAATCCCAGCTCGTTCAGTGTATGGCAAAGGTAATGGAGGTTTCTTACTCCGGCTGACGAGTGTCTGAAATCCGGGGCGAGAATGTAATAGGGTGCGCGGTGTGTGCCAAAAAGACTGAGACTCATCGATGGATTCCGTTAGGTGCGCAGCTGTTTCTGAAAAGCGAGTGTTCGGGCGATGGCTTTTTCCAGGGAAACTTCCCGGGAGAGGCCAAGTTCTTGGGTGATTCTTGAGATGTCGGGAACGTAGGTGTCGGGGCTGGCGGTTGCCGGCGTGGCACGGTTACTTTCGATGATAACCGGGCTTCCGCTTTGGCGGCTGATTGATTCAGCCAGGGCGCGAATGGAGACGACTTCGTCGGAGCCGATGTTGTAGAGCCTGCCGGGGGGGGCGCGCAGTAAGAGGTGGATCAGCCAGACGACCAGGTCGGTCGGATAGAGGAACGAGCGCAAGGGGCTGCCATCACTCTTCACCCGAATGGGCATTCCCGCTGCGGCATCACGGATGAAATTGCCGGCGGCGTAGTGCAGGTCGGTTTGCAGGTAGGGGCCGATAAAGGTGAAGCAGCGACACAGCTTGGCTTCGAAGCCGTGATTTTCGGCGTAGATGCGGGTCAGAAGTTCCGCTACTCGTTTGCCTTCTCCGAGTGCTGAGCCGACGGGGTTTTCGATGTCGGGAGCGCCGATATGGCTCTCGGAAATCGGCGGACTGCCTTTTGCAATCGGACCGTAGGCGTTGCCGGAACTGGTCAGCAGGAACCTTTTGGCGCCGCAGCGTACGGCAAATTCCAGGATACGCTGGGTGCCGAGAGCCGATGTGGTGAATTTCTCGAGTGGCTTTTCGCCGCCAAATGTTGCTTCGGCCGAGGTGGTGGCCATGTGGATGATGGTGTCGAACCTGCCCTCGGGGAAATCGAAGCTGCGAACGTCTCCGTGCTGGAAGTATATGCGCCCGCAATTTGCCAGATGGGGCATCGCTTTCAGGAGCGGTGTGGAGTCGCGGGTCAGGACGACGATCTCGATATTCAGCCCAAGACGCAGGTCGGCCAGGAGAAAACTTTCCAGCAGCCATTTTCCGAAGAAGCCTGTCGCGCCAGTCATGAAAATGCGTTGGCCGCGGAATTCCATCCATAAATCACCGACCCGCCGAAAAATCTCGTCAAGGTCGCCCGACAGAACGTGGCGTGGCTGGCGTGTGGTGTCTTGTGGCATCAAGGGCGCAGCCTTTTCCTGAGGCTGCTCAACCCAATACGACCAGCCCGCTTGCCCAGTATTCGGAGACCTGCCCGAAATGAACGCGCCGATTGAAGGTCAGGTTCTGGCCGTAGGCTTCAAAGTAATAGTCAGCGTCGGCGGCCTCACCATGCAGGCCGGCAAGCCACAGCATGTTGGCATAGCCCTCGTGGCGCTGAAGCAGACCGGGGGAGCCGACCAGCGCCGCGCAGGTGTCGTACCCTCCTGCCAGTAGCAGCTCGGCCGGCAGTTCAGACATCTGTTCAAGCGTCGCCGGCACAGAGAATTCTGTCAGGCAGGGAAAGTAGCAACCCACGATATCCGCAGTATTGAGCTTTTCGATCAGTACATCATGGCGGGAGCCTTTTCGGGCGGCGAGTTTTCCCTCCAGGCCGGCTTTGTGGTGATTGTCGAAGCGATACTGTGGAAAACTGGCCGCGAAGGATGCGCCGACCGCAGTGATGTACGTTGCCTCCAGCGCTTTTCCGATGTCGTCGTGGTGATTGCGGGGCAGAAAGAACGGGACGTAGACGCCATTGTTCAGGTTTTTCAGGGCGGGTGTGTCATCGAGTCGTTTCAGGATGGCTTTCGCTCTTTCTTCGAATTCGGCTTCACTCAAATTGGCGGGTTTGCCAAGGTGGCCGGAAATGCGCTCGAAGATCGCGGCATAGTCAATTTCGGGTTGTTCGATTTTGAAATAGCGTCGCGAGATAGTATTTGCCGGGTGGGCAAGTTTCCCGACGATCCGTCTGCCGTGTTCGTCGAACAGTGCCGGGCTGGGTTGAGTTTTCTGGTTCATTTGACGGGATCGCTCAAACTGTCGTGGTCGGAAAAACCTTGTCCCCAGGGGATGGGAAGCAACTTGGCACCCTCGGTTTTGGCGGCGTGAATCTGCATGAATTTCAGGTCTTCGCCAATCAGGCAGTCCGGCCGATAGGGGCCAAGCCAGGGATTGCGCATGCCACGGGCGAGAATTTCCTTGAGCGGCGTTTCGCGCAGGTTGCCGAGCGAAAAATCGATGTAGGGGCAGGGCGTCACTTCGCAGGTGGAGGTCACGGTAATGATGCCCTTCACGGTGATGCAGCCCTTGTACGAGCCGTAGGATGGGGTCATGTGGGTGAAGACGTTGTACTCCTTCTCCAGTTCACGGATGATGTCTGCCTCTTCCTTGTCGATGACGAACTCGGGGTGCACCGTGCAGGAACCGGTCGGTTTGGCGTAGGAGACGTACAGGCCGACGCCCCGTTCCGTGGCAAACTTGCAGAAATCCCGGAACTCCTGGCTTCGGGCACGTCCCTTGACCATCACGGTCTGGATGATGATGTTCAGCCCTGCCTCCTTCGAGGCATCGATGGCCCGCATGGCTCGCTTGTAGGAGCCGGGCTTGTTGCGGAATGCGTCATGCTCTTCCGCAATGTAGCTGTCGATGGAGATTTGTACCTTCTCGACGCCGATGTCCTTGAGGTGCTTGGCGCGTTTCAGGTCGAGGAACCAGCCATTGGTGTCGCTGATGACGTAGTGCTTTTCCGGATCGATGGCTTCGACGACGGCATCGAAATCTTTCATGACCAAGGGTTCGCCGCCGGTGATGACGAAGCGGGCCAGCCCCAGTTCATCGGCCTGTCGGGAGAGCTCGCGAATATCGTCGAGATCCATTTTCTGGCGGGTATCCTTGATCTTGAATACCTTTTTCAGGTGGCGGTCCATGTAGAACTCGGCCGAGCAGTGGGTGCACTCGAAATTGCACAGGTAGCTTTTTTCCAGCCGGATGATCGGGCTGATTTCGCCGCGCGCTTCCATTTCCGAAATGGCGGCGAGTTTTTGCGCGACGTAGGGCTTGCGGGCGCGCAGGCCGTTTCGGCGTTCCTTTTCTGCCGGGGTCAGTAATGCATCTGCCGGATCCTCCGGTTTGTTCATGGTGTGCTCCTCTTTGATTCTTCGAGCCGGTTTCAGTAGAGCGACTTGAGTCGTGCGGCGTCGGCGCTCAGGTCGTCTTCCGGAAACCAGCGGTATTTGATGATGTTGCAATCGACGCAAAGCGGCGAGGCATTCGCGACCCCGTCGAGCATGGCGCGCCTGAAGTTGCGAAATGCGCTGCCATTCCAGATGTCAGTGACGCTTTCCTTGTTGCAGTCGCCCAGGATGGCCGGGTAGTCCCAAGAATAGCAGGGGACCACCTTGCCGTCCGGGTTGATCTGCATGTGGAAGAAGGGTTGCGGACAGATGGCGACATCTTTTACCGGCAAGCCGAACTGGGTCAGCCGGCCTTCCTTGTTGCCAAGGATTTGGGTGAAATCGATCGCCTTGTGAATCGGAACGGTGTTCTCGACGGCAATCGAATCGCAGAATGGCGAGAATTTCTCGAAGAACAGGGCCTTGTCCTGTTCGTCCTTCAGCGCGGTGTCGATGATCTTGATGTAGACATGCATGTCGCCTTTGTGGGCGTGCAGGTAGGCCAGATTGGCCATGAACTTGTCGAAATCAACCTTGGCCCCTGCGACCTCGGTGTATTTTTCCTGGCTCGTTCCCTGAATGGAAATGACGAGGCGGGATAGCCCAGCGGCGACGAGGCCATCGACCATCGGCTTGTCGAGCAGAACCCCGTTGGTGACGATTTCCGTTTTTTGCGAAATTTTCCGGTTGACCGTGGAAGCCACCATATCGACGATTCTTTTATGGAGCAGTGGTTCGCCGATGCCGACAAAGCGCAGTACCTTGATCTGCTGCGGGAAATGGCTCATGTCATCGACGCACTTTTCGTACAGGTCGAAATCCATCAGGTTCTTGTCGGAAATGAAGCCGCGCTCCGATTTGTCCACCGAGAAAATGCAGTAGCCACATTTGAAATTGCAGGCATAGACCGGAAAAATCTGCACCACATAAGGCGTGTCCAGCGGGAGCGCCTGGGCGAGTGCCTGCCGGCTGCCGCCCGGTGCCTGGCCACTGATGTCCTTGGCGTTGTTGGCTGTGTTCATGGGCTCAGATGAATTTCCGGTAAACGTTGTGGAAGGGGATCATGTTTTCCGGAAAGTGGTCGTGCCAGGCCAGGTAGCCTGCCTCATGCGGCTGCAATCCCTTGTTTTCGGGAACGAACGAAGCGTCCAGACGGCAGTTGTAGAGCAGGGAAATGAAATGCGCACGCAGGTCGCGGTCATGGTGGATCATTTCATTGATGCTCAGGGGATTCGGATCGTAATCGACCATGGTACCGACTTCGCGCAGCGAAACCTGACGGATGCGCTCGGCGATTGACTCCTTGAAGCGGATGATCCCGCCGGGAATATGCCATCCCGTGCCGGCATGCACGTCGTCGCGCCAGGCAAGCAGGGTGCGGCCGGCCTCATCCTTGATCAGCAGGTCGACATTGATGAACGGCGTCGTCCGGCTGATGTAATAAAAAACCTCATCGGGGAGGCCTTTGTTCGGGTCGGGAACGGCATCGACCAGCGTTTGCACGGCCTCGGCCAGGGGTTTAGTCATGGCAGGCCTCCGGGCGACCATGCTTGAAGTACGCCAGTGGCTTGGCCGTTTGTACGGCCGGGGTGACTTCGTCGCCGGACAGGGGGCGCCCTTTGCAGTAATCGCAGATTTCCAGATAGTCCTTGTTCAACACGTAATCGGTGATTTCCCGGCGCAGTGCATTGTCGTCGGTAGCATGTTTACGGGAGAGCAGGTCGACGTAGTCGCCGGGAATGTCCGGTACGGCAGCAAGGCGGTCCGCATTGGCTGCGAACGGGCAGCGAAAGAGTTTGCCGTCGGAGAGGCTCAGCATGTTTTTGGCACAGCATTCCTGATAGACCGCCACATTTTCTTCCGGGGTTCGCTCGTGTTTTTCGATGGTCGCGCAATCCAGCCAGGAGTCTACCGTCAGGACGCGGTGCGGCACATGGTGGCGCTCGAAATAATCCCGGAGCACGGGCATGTTGCGGGAGAGCGGGCCGTAGTCGGTGACTACGGTGAGCACTTTCGGGTGATTGAGCAGGGCAGCTTGCTCGTCTTTGGGAACGATGGCGCCATTGGTATAGATGACGACCCGTTTTACCTTGGCTTCGCCAACCAGGCGCTCGACAACCTTGGGCCATTCCTTGTTCATGAAAGCGTCGCCGCCGATGACGCGCATCTCCATGATTTCGTCGGTCAGTGAACACAGGGCATCGATGGACTGGTTGATCAGGTCGAGCGGCACGTTTTTCGGCTGCTCGTAGTACTGCATCAGGTTCGAGCAATCCTTGCACTTGAGCGAGCAGCGCTCGGTGATGATGATGTCGACGCTGCGCAGGAAGACCTTTTCCGGTTCCAGAAAGCCGCGATGGCAGACGATGCAACTTTCAATCGAGAATTTGGCGAAATCGACTTCCGGCGCGTCCTGTCGGGTGTCCATGCCTTCCAGCAGCGGCCCGGCGGCAAGCCAGTCATCGAAACCTTGCGTGTGCAACAGATCGACCACGTCCTTGATTGCGGCGACCGTAATCAGAACAAGTGCGTCGTCAAAATGCGTTTTCAGCAGCGGGGTGTGGATGACCGTATAGCCATGGAAATCCGTTCCCGCAACTTTGACGCTACCGTCGCAGACTGCGGCAATCGATACGCCCAGTTCCCGGCAAAGCGCCAGCACCGTTTCTCCGACAATGCCGGCACCGCTCAGCACCAGCGGTTTTTTTGATTGTTGCAGGCGATCAATGATTTCTTGTTTCATGCGGTGCCGTTCTTGAGTTTTCCATAGCGCTGATTGCCACGGGCTTTAGCAATTACGGCAAGCAGGCTGATCAACTTGAGCCGCATCAGGATGGGGATCCAGCGACTGCTGCCTGGACGAACGCGGTAATGGGGGAGAGACTCGCGAATTACCTCTGAAGCCACCAGCTTACGGATTTGGAGAAGCACATGGGCTCGGTTCATCTCGTCGATTTGCCGGCAGCTACGGATGATGAAAATGATGGCGTAATGCACCAGAGTGTGCCCGATCTCGGACTGCAAGCGATAGCGTGTCTCTGGGGTGATCATCATCGCCTGGGCAAAATGGTTTGTTATGTCACGGAAGATGTTCATGTCAGAAGCTAGTTGTCCGGCGTTCAGGATTGCCATGCTGGCTGACACGTGCTGGTTGCGCAAAATATAGGTGTAAACAGGGCGATTGACGAACACGAGCTTGCGGGCAATGCCAAGCACGGACAGATTGAATGCGAAATCCTCGAAAAGGCGCATGGACTCCCTGGCCTGAATAGCGTGATCGACGAGTAGGGCGCGACGGTAAAGGCGCGCCCAGCAATAACTGACCAGATGATTGCTCGGATAGTTCAAGAAATGGCGGACGTAATCGAACAGTTCAGTGCCTTCGAGAATCCTGATTTCATCCTCACAGGGACTGGCTCCGGGGGCGAAGATGGCTGGTTGGAGGCGTGGCGGCGGGGTACTGTCGAGTTTGGTGAAGTTGCCCTGAATGACGTCGCCGCCATACGTATCGGCGGCGGCAAGCAGTAGGGCAAGTGCATCCGGAGGTAATTCGTCGTCGGCATCGACAAAGAAAATGAATTCTCCCCGTGCACTGCGCATGCCGGTATTCCGGGCGGCAGCTGGCCCGGCATTGTTCTGTCGCAGCAGCACGGCGTTAGCGCGCTCCTGCGTGTAGGACAGGCATTCCGTAGCGCTGTCATCGGTGGATCCGTCATCCACAAAGATCAGCTCCCAATCTTCGAAGGTCTGGGCGAAGATGCTCTTTACTGCCTGCCGGAGAAAGCAGCCTGCATTGAAGACCGGCATGATAATGCTGACCCGGGGTGTATGAAGCGGCCTGAGGGGGGCGTCTTGGTTAACGGCTGGCATAGAGGACGGTTTCGATGGCGAAGCCCGTGTAATTCCTGAGATACAGTCGGTAACCGAGATCCAGACGGGCAAGATAAAGCGGAATTTCCCAAATGTGATTGGGTGAGTGATAGACGCAAATTCCCAAGTCCGGGACGTGCTTCCTCAAGATTCGCTCTGCTCCGCGCAGCACCTCTGGTTCCGCACCTTCGACGTCCATCGAGATAAAGGTTGGGGTGAACTGGGGTAGGGCCGAATCCAGGGTGACGCATTGAGCGATATGCTCGCCCTCTGCACAGATGCGCGAGCCGAGGCCGTCGCCGCGGAGAAAACTGCGCTGGCCGTTTTCTCCGTCAACTGCGCAGGGCCAGGTCAGAATTTCGTTGGCAACGACGTTGCCATGGTCGCGCAGGAATTCCTGAAGGCGTTCGAAAATATGAGGTTCTGGCTCGAAACAGGCGACAGCATCGACCTTGCCCTGCTTTTGCTGCAACAGGCGCAAGGTGTCACCGTCGTAGGCGCCACAGCAGACATAGCGCCGATGACCGTGTGCGAGCGTAATGTCCGACGGAAAGTATTGTTCGTCGCGCGGACGTCGTGGAATCTGGCGCGGGCGGCGCGTGACGTGAGTTTGCAGATAGCGCACGAACACTTCGCGACTTTCGTTGTCGGCAAGCAGATCGAAGGCTGAGAAGATTGCCTGTTCGCTCTCACGATAGAAGTCGACGCCACGTTCATAGCCTCCAACCGGAGCGGCAAAGGGGTTGTGGATCTCGTAGATGTCAGCAATCCATCGGATGTGCCTGAAGTTGCGGTGCCGGAGGTATGCCGCGATTTCGGCAAAAACGCGCGGATCGCCAACACAAACCACGACTAGCGCGTTTGCAAGCACCTCCGGCGAAGGTTGGTAACTCTCTGGCTGGAAGGCGGGAATTCCATGCCAGTAGTCGCCTGGTCTGGACATGCGGTCGAGTACGGCCATGGGGCGGCAGCCATGGATCTTCATGGCGATTTCGTGGAACCAGTGACTGCATTCTCCGGTGCCATAGACGAGGACCGGTCGAGCCTCCATCAATCCGTCGGCGAAGGTCGGACCCGCTGGCGAGTCCGGCGCCGATAGTGTCGTCGCCAGTTCGTGCCGAAGGGATCTGGCAAGTGTGGTCAAGAACGTCATTCCTGATTAAAAGGCCATTCTAGACGACGAGGAGGTCGATGTTCAGGTCCTTCAGGGGTTGAAGTTCCTTGAGGATGTCGTCTACATAGGGATTGGATACTGCGATGATGACAGCAGCGGGGCCATGCTCGGCGATCTGTTGTGGTGGGATGACACTTAATCCATTGATTTCAGTGGATTGTTTCTGAGGGTTTTTGTCAGAAATGGCGACGATGTTGCAATACCCGATCAGTTCGTCAGGCGAGCAAAGCATCTCCATGGCACGGGATCCTGCTGGGTAGAGCACGACCTTCGATCGATCCTGTATCAACTTGAGCAGCTTGCGGCGTAGTTCAGCCGCGGCATTGGCCGCTTCGAGTTGTTGCCCCATTTGGATGTCGAGTAAGCGGGAGCTTTCGTATTGGTGGTATTTGGCGATGTGGGAATGCAGTTTCGCCACAGGGAAGGTCTTGATCCAGTCGAAAAAACCCTCTTTCAAGAAGTCTGGCCGTGGGTCCAGGTTACGCTCTTGCGGGGGAATACTCAGGTCGTACACTTCGGAATCGTAGAGATATGAACTGCTCATGAAAAGAAACCGGCAGGAGTCACACGGCGGCAAGGGTTTGCCTTGCCGGATGGCATCCCGATAGAGCGAAAATTTCTCGCTGAAATAGATGTCTTCGAAGCTGCTTTCATTGACGTTGCCGAACACCAGTTCTCCGCAGCAAACCTTCATGTCGCCGTTGGGCATGATGGCGATCGGGCCCCACTCGTTGAGCGAGCTGCAGGTGAGGCCACCTTTGTTCTTTTCTTCGAAATACTGGGAAATCTCGTTTTCCTCGATAGCAAAGGGTGGCGGGACGTATATATCCACCCCGATATTTCGCGCCAAGGCTTTGCATTGCTCGAGAAAAATATTGCAGAAAGCCGGGTAATTGAACATGGATTCGGAAGCGAGGCTTTGCGGTCCGAATCCCTGAGCGTGATCCACAAAGAGGTATGCATCGATTTCCTTGGCAAGCTCAATGAGCTTCGGAATTTCGAAGATGTTGCGCTTCATCAGGACCATGCTGAGTTGAAGCTGAACATTGGTTACGCCAATTTCGGCGAGGTTGGCGCGCAAATTTCTGATATTGGCCAGGACTTGGTGAAGTTTCCCAGGGGATCTGATCGACGCGTAATTGAGTGGATCGAGTGATTCGATCGAGATTAACAGTGTGACGTTCTTCAGACCTGCAAGGTGGCGAAGGTTCTTTTTGGTCAGGAGAGAGGCGTTGGTAATCTGATGAAACATGGTGGCCGGATCGGCCTTGGCAATTGCGGAAATTGTCTTCAGTCGCTCCGTCCAGAGCGGATCCATCATGAATTCGCCGGAATCCGTCAGCCCGAACTTGTGCGCGTGTATTTTGGCTTGATCGATGACACGCTCGAACAGTTCGAGCGACATCACCGTATCTTCCTCGGTCAGTTTCGCGGCGACATCCGGGTTGCTCCAGAAACACATGGAACAGCGGTAATTGCATCGCGTGGAGGTGCGGAAAATGACCCGAGGGGCGTGTTGAGGTGGGTGAACGCAGCCATTCATGGGCGGGCCTGTAGGTATCCGTTGGCGATTCCGGTCGGTGCATCGGCAATCGGGATGTCAAACATGTTGATGAATGCCATCCAGAAGGGATTGTTGCATCCGTGGCGAACGGCTGTCGCACGGTGCTGCTCGGCGCGCGTAATGTTTCCGAGGTGTTCGTGGCAGACACTCATGAAATAGTGGGCGATGGCATGGTCGGGGCGCGTACTTACCACTTTTTCGAAGGATGCCAACGCCACGTCGTAGCGGCCGAGCCGCATGTTGGCGTTGTGAACGAAATTCAGTTCGATATTCAGTGAGTAGGAAATTTGCTGGATATCCTCAGCTGACCAGTCGCCCGTCCGGACGACGGCTCTTTTGTAGTTGGCTTTGAGCGGACTGACGGCGAAATAGTTGTTATCTACACACTCCAAATACATGTCGCTGCCAGGAATGGGGGTCGCAATGAATACGCGGAACCAGTCGCCATTGATGGTTCTCAGAAACTGTCTCGTGTCCTCGATATCGGCCATGGTTTCGCCGGGCATGCCGATGATGATGTTGCAGTCGGTATATATGCCAATTTCGCGGCAATCTGCAACGACCCGATGGACGATGTCCAGCTTGAGTGGCTTGTGCATGACATTCTTGAGCACATGCGCACTTCCTGATTCGATCGGGAGGACGAGTTCATCGACTCCGGCTGACTTTAGTAGCTCCAGGAAGGGGCGTTCCAGAGCATAAATAGCCAGGGCATTCTGAAAAAAAATCGATAGCCTTCGGTCGCGTGCAGCTTCGACAATCCTATACGGACGCTCGCGATCACCCATGAAGTGGTCGTCCTGGACGATAACCGCATCGACACCGTAACGACGGACCAGTTCATCAAGGTCGGCGGTGACGCGGTCCACGCTGTAGTAGCGCATCTTTCGGCCGTGTGCCAGATGCGAGGCACAGAAGGTGCATTTGAACGGGCAACCACGCGATGTCATGATCGCCATTGCATGTCCGGTGCCGGCTCCGACAGCATAACGCGACAGCGTCGGGTTCAAGCGATAGCCGGCGATGTCCAGAATGTCGTAGTCTAGAAACGGAATCTCGTCGAGATCATCAATGAACTGGTGCTTGAAGGAGCAGGCAGGGCGCTGCGCTTTCTCGTGCGTGATCCAGGCGTCGTGCCTGGCGAGGAGCAGGGGGCGGTTGGCTGATTGCAGCAGTTCCAGCAAGGGCAATTCGCCCTCGCCGTAGCAAATCGCATCCAGGCTGCGGCTGTCGGCCAGCAGGTCGGCGTACGCCGCAGTCACAAGGTTGCCGCCTGCAAGGATCATGGCATCCGGAAAGTGCTGTCGGCAGACGTCTGCAAGATCGATAACGCTGTGGTAGGCCGGCGTGAACTGCGCAGAAATACAGATCATGCTTGGCTGAAAAGCCGCGAGTTCCGGTGTCGCCAGAAGAACCGAGAAATAAGCGCGGAAATCGTCGTAGGGAAAGGCTGTTTCGCGCAGCAATTGGACGTTGAAATCAATGGCTCGAGTGTCTACCTGCGCGTGTTTCTTGAGATAGGCGCTCAGGGAAATGATGCCAAGGGGTATGTCAGTCAGGAGCGATCCGAATTCGCGCTCCGAGTTCCCCAGCCGAATGGTGCCGACGTTCTCGGGGGGGGCGATGAAATCATCGAACGCGATGTTCGGGGGGACGAGGAAGAGAATTCTTTCCAAGGTCAATCCTTGTTCGCGCGGAGTCGGTAGTGATGGAATATCCAGAGTCCATAGAAGACCTCAGACATGGGCAAGCAGGTCGGTTTCATTGGTGTGCCGGGCATGGTGGCGAAGATGGATTTGGTAGTCCGGGCGGAGGCGATGAACGAGGAGTGGAATTTCGTAGATCGCCCGAACCGAGTGGTAAACGCCGAGCGCTAGTTTTGGACCGCAACGGGCGATGGTTGTTGCAGCACCTTTCAGTGCCTGTGGCACAACGTTGCCGGGAGGGTCCATTTTTATGAAGCTGACGTCGCCGCCAGCGAGAAATTCATCCAGTCCAATTACCTCGATCTCGATGTCGCCGCTGGAACTAATCGCAGCAGATTCGTGACTGGAAGCCTCCGCGGATGATGAGAAACGCAGTGTCGTACGATGTGTCCAAAGGCCTAGACGATGGCAGACGATCTCTGTCCGTCCGGCCGTATTGGCTTCGAGCTTGGCAAAATTGGCCGGATCGGGCTCGAAGGCGATGATCCGTTTTGGTGTCGCGCCGCGTTTCCGGCAAGCCTCAGTAAATGTGGCGATGGTGTCGCCGTCGGCGGCGCCCACGTCTACGTAGATTTCGTCTTGATCGACGGTCAGTACATCGTTGTTGAAATAGTAATGCTCCTCGGTTTTGAACTGCTCGCCTAGTCCCGCCTCGAGTACCGGTTCGCTGAAATTGGCGAGGAAATGGGCGTACAGCTCGAAATGCTCGTGAGTGGCGAGGAGCGCCAATTTGCAGACGAACAGGTCGCGCGATTTCTGATCTGCCAGCAGGCGGTAGGCGTCGTTGATTAGCTCCCGTTCGGCTTTCAGTGTCTCAATAATGCTAAGTGGCTGGACGTCGGCAGCGATGAGAGGCAGCAGGCTCCAGGCGCCGTTCATGGCGTAGAGGTAGAGCGGGCGTAGCCATCCGCCAGTGTCGGATGGCTTGCAGAGGAGTTGGCCCGGAGCGAAGCCGCTTGAAATGAGTTGCGCTTCGATGGCTGCTGCGTGCGCGCTGACGGCAATCAGGATCAGGCTGTCTGCATGCGATTTTTCGAGTTCCGCAAAGCTGATGATCGGCAAACCGAGAAGTGTTGTACCCACCCGAGCCGGATTGTTATCGCAGAAGGCTGTCGGTTCGATTCCCTCGCGGCGCAGCGTCTTGCAAAATTCGCCTGCCAGTTGGCCTGCTCCGAAGATTACGACTGGCCGACCATTTACTGCTTCCTCCTTGTGATTGCCAAACACGTGGTCGAGGAAGCTAGGTCGTGCCTCAAAACTGGAGGCAAGTGCAAGGATGTCGTTCAGGATGTCGGCCATGGAAAGGACTTGGGCTGGTGAGTAAAAGTGACAATAAGGCCATGTGTATTTAAGTGCGGCCGGGCAAGAGAATCGTTTCGAACGAGCATCGAAATTGTCCGTTCGTCGAGAGAAGTACGGGAAAGTGGACACGTTTGACATTGGTGAAGCCACTTTCGATGGCTGCCATGATGGCCGATCTGGCGAGCGGGGAGGTGATGATCACGTCCGAGATGCCTTGCTCACGAATCACTGATGGTGGAAATATTTTTTTGCCAAGACGGGTCATCTTCTGGTGGTGCTCGTTGGCATCGACCTGGATGAAATGGCCCGCTTTCAGGTCGTTACCGAAGAAGCGAGAGAGGCGATGATATTGGCTGCCGACGCCCCAGAATGCGTAATTTCTGTTTGTGGGGAAATATTCCGCCAAAACGTCCGTTGACGCGATGACATCCCTGAATGGCTCGACGGTGTTTTGTACACCACATGGGCAATGGACAATATCGGCCTGGAGAAAGTGCATTCGGTAATCTTCGTGCCGTGTACCGCAACGCCGGCATGTCCATTCGACGTTGCACAAACCGTCGCCGCAATGTTCGCTGATGCTGACCTTGCTGGCGGGGACTTGCGGCAAGTAAGACAACTCGGTGATCTCGGAAAGCATTTCATAGTACTCATCATGGCTCAATTTCGAGACATTCACGATGAACGTGCCTTCCAGAAGGTACTGGTGCTTGTCTGCAATGATTCCCTTCGCGCAGGCATCCTCGTAGAGGCGCGTTCCGGGAAGGGCGTTGATGGTACCGAGATTGATGTGAATGTTGTCCTTGTGCTGGTGCCAGAAAGCGATGGATTCCTTGTAGGTTTCGCGGGTTTCGTTGGCGTCGCCAAATATGAGGTTGGCGAGCATGACCATGCCGGTATCACCGAAGGTTTTCAGGGCTTTTTCGACCTGGTTCAGCTTGATCTTCTTGCGCATGCTCAGAAGAATTTCCGGCGAGGCGCTCTCCAGACCGGTGCCGATTGTCGTGCACCCTGCTTCCTTCATTAGCGGCAGGAGTTCCTCGACGATTTCGGGGACTCGCAGTGAGCATCCCCAACTCAGTTTGTAAGGGCGAATACGTTCGCAAAAATCGATGACGCGCTGTTTCTTCGCAGCGAACAATTCATCGGAGACGTTCAGCGTGGTAATGCCGTAGCGCTCAATCTGGTAGTCGATTTCGGCGAAGACAGAATCCATCGAGCGTGAGCGGTACTGATCGCCCGTCGATTTGAAGCAGAAGGTGCATTTGAACGGGCAGGACCGCGCAGTGAAAATAATTCCTGTGTTGTTGTTCAGTTCCAACCACTGACGGTATGCAAAACCGTCAAAATCCATGTATGGCAAAGCATCGAGATTCTGGACCTCGGTGCGAGTCGGCGCCTTGCGCAATTGCCCGTTTTCCCAGTAGATCGTGCCTGGCACCAGGCTGAGTGGCACGTCGTTGTTCAGGGCGTGGGCAAGGTCGCACATCGCTTCTTCGCCTTCGCCGATGATGCCGATATCAGCCATCAAGACTTCCATTGCCGTTACCGCATCGGCGCTGACGATCGCGCCGCCGGTGACGATCGTCACCTTGGGGTCTATCCTGCGGACGATTTCGATCACACGCAGGATGCCGTGAACATCGATACTTTGACCGCCGATGCATACGACGTTGACGCCATCTGTTTTTATCAGGCGGGTGAGCTGAGCTTCCAGGTCCGGCTCGGCAAAGCTGCCGTTGAGTGTAAGCACGTCGAAGCCTGCCAACTTCATGGATGATGAAATGTAGGCGAGTCCGACGGGGAACATGGCGATATTGCCAACTGACTTGTTCGAAGTCTGCGAAATGATTTTCGGCAGCGGCGGGGACATCAGCAGATATCGCTTGTTGGACATGATGAACCTCCTTGGGGTGGATGCCGAATATTGTTATGGATATTCTTGCAACGTCAGGACGAGAACTTTAGACGAATCTCCCATTCGAGCGACGACTTCTTGCACGATGGGCAGGCGGTTATGGTCTTGCGCGGCGACGACGACCACGTCCGGTTGTGCGTCAGAGAGTGCGGTGTAAGGGAAAACGGTAATGCCGTCGATCTGCTTGCCGTGCAAGACTTTGTCTCGGTCGAAAATGCCGATGACGTCGGCGCCCAACAAGGTGCCGTCAGTGAGCAGGCGGCGTGCCAGGACGCCTGCCGGAGCGAGCGCGACGCGTTTTCCTGCCAGGGAAATCGGCTCCCACGGGCCATTGCTATGCCGAACACGGGGCGGGTCCGGTCTAAAGTCGCGGGTGCCGTCGATAGCGGGCGGGCTATCTTCGCCACGCTGACCGTGAATGATGATTGGAATCGGTGCCTTGTTCGGCTTTCTTTCGAGGCGGGCGATTGCTTCCTTGGCCGCCTGGAGCAATAGCTTGCCCTGCAGGCTGACGACCGCCAGATGTTTTTCCGGGAAATGAGTCGGGGGCGCGCCGTGTTTTGCCAGAGTGACGTAGGTGTGGGCGTAGGCCGAGACGTGACGGGAGTAATCGTGTCCACCGAAATCAGCACAGTCACCGGGCAGGTCACAAAGTGGGTCGAAGTCGAAAGTCAGCCAGACCTCCTGTGGGCGTACTGCCAACATTGCGTAGCTGAAGCCGAGAACATCGTCGTCGCCGCAATTCCCGTCGCTGAAAATGTACTTGACTGAAACCTGACCGCCGCCCTGTCTGCCGGCCTCGGAGTAACGCACGATGTTGTCGATGACGTCGGCGAAACGGTTGCTTTTTTTCAGCTTCTCGTAGGTCGAAGGTGTGCCGGCGTCGAGCGATATGCAGGCCCAGCGGATCGTCCCGTTGGCGAGCCCATCGCATACTGACTGACGGAAAGTGACGCCGTTGGTGTAGAGAAAAACGCGAATGCGGCGCGAGGCGAAGTAATCGATATAGTCGTCAAAATCCTTGAGCAGTGTGGGTTCGCCACCGTTGAAATCGACCGCCGCATCCCACACGACGTCTTCAGGTGCGAACAGGCGCAGAATGGCCAACGCATCGTACTTCGCCTCGGCAAAGGAGTCGTGCTGCGTGTAGCCGCAGAACGTGCAACGCAGGTTGCAGGTCGTAGTCGCGGCCAGATCAATATGACCCAGGCGATCGAAGCGAACCTCCTCAGCCGGTTTTGTGACGACCATGTGACAGTGCTTGCACGGCGTTTCGCTATGACTGTCGTTGAGCAGGTCGAATATCCACTTGCGCTTTTCGATGATCATCTGGCGTGTAATGGTGAGCTTTCCGGCTTCTTCGGCTGTCCAGTAAATGGGAGAGGAGAAGGGGCCCAGCTGGCACGCATGAATACCCTCCTGTCCCAGGCGCAAGCCGCTTTCCAGTTTGGGGCAGGATTTAACCCATTGTTTCGTCACATCGTTGGTCATGCTCGGGAGTGCTTTCGGGTTCTATGGGTGGAGCTGGGTTGGCGCTGTTCCGATGCCCATGGCCAGCGCTTTGCGGGCAGCATCTTCGAGGCGCATACCGGCGTAATCTTGGGCGGAAAACCATTGGCCGTGGATGTCGGCATCAATGAGGGCGGGCAGCAGTGCGCCGGGCAAGGCCGATTCAGCGGCAAACGGTGCGTGCGGGCCGCCCATGTCGGTACGTAGCCAACCGGGATCGAGCAGGCTGATCATGACACCGGAGCCGGCCAGGGTGTCTCGGATGTCTGCAACGAATTTGTCGAGCGCTGCCTTACTGCAGGCGTAGGCCATTTCGCCCGGACGGGACTGAATGCTGCTGCTGACATTGATGATACGGCCGAATCCGCGTGTTTTCATGGCGGGGATCAGGTGTTGGCACAAACGGATGGGCGCGATGGCATTTACCGCCATGGCGGTAGCGAAGGCTTCGGCTGGCATGTGCCAAAAATCGGCATAGTTCGATGGTGAAATGCCGGCATTGTTGTACAGGAAGTCGATCGGATGATCGAAGGCGCCGAGTTGAGCGAGAAACCCATCGATATCGTCTGTTTTGCCAAAATCGGCAGCCATCGGGTGAACGCGGACACCGAAACCGGAACAAAGGGCACTGGTTTCAGCCAGGTGCTCTGGCGAGCGGGCATGAAGCACCAGATTCGCTCCTAGGCGTGCAAGGCCAACTGCAATATGGCGGCCGAGTCCGCGCGAGGCCCCTGTCACGAGCACCCATTTGCCGGAAGGGTCTAAAAGCCGTGGCTTCGCTTCGACGCCGAGTTGTTTGACAGTGGCTAAAGAGTCGATTTTTTGCACTGCATGCAGGTTGCGCTTGAAACCTGCAAGGAATACCTGGCAGCCATGCTCCGCAAAGGCAGAACCAATTGCTTCGGCATTGCGCATGCACATCAGGATGACGGTCCGCCCCGGGCGGGCAAACAACGCCTCTGGCGAAACGCAGGGTACGCCGTCATAGTGCTGCTTCCATTTTTCAGCTTGGCGGTCGCTCACAAGATCTGGGCGGCGACCGGCGGCGAGAACCAACTGCGGATAGCAGTCATGAAAGAGCGTGCCAAGGCCGTAGAAACACAAGGTGTCGGCTTGCAGGCAGGCGTCCCGGAATGCCGTTGGTTCGGTGGCGGCGAACATGGGCTGGTGATCAGCAGGAGGCGAACAGGTCGGTGTCACACAGGTGGAAGGTGTTGTGCCTGAGCCAGATCCTGTAGTCCGGGCACAATTCATGGACGAGGAGCGGGATCTGGAATATTGAAGCGGCACAGTGGTAGGCGCCGGCCGCGATTTTGGGGCGATACGTGGCGATGGTCCGTGCCGATCCCCGCAGAATTGCGGGAATCACATCACCACCCGGGTCCATTTTGATGAAGGTCGCGGGACCACCTTGCAGGATGTCATCGATGCTGACCACTTCGATTTCAAGCGTGCCAGCATCGGAGATTGTGCCTGTTTGGCCGCGTGATGGGTCTTCGGGGTTCGCGAAGCGCAAGGTCGTGGTTTCTGACCAGACACCCTGCTGGCGAAGATCCACATTCGGGTAACGGCCAAACTGCTTTTGCATCGGTTCGAAGTATGTCGGGTCGGGTTCGAAGGCGATGATTTTCCCGTATTTGACATTACGGTGCTTGCAGGCATCGAGAAAGGTGCCGACGGTATCGCCGTCAAAAGCACCGACATCGATGTAGATTTCGCCCTCTTCCACGGAGAGGACATCGTTGTTGAAATAGAAATAATCTTCCGGGGTGCCATCGCAGCCGCCCAGGCCGAAATGTCTATATGGCTCGCTGAAGCCGAGGATGAAGCGCTTGAAGAGGGCGAAATGGCCTTTCGAGGCCATGAGGGCCAACTTGGTCAGAAACAGTTGCCGTGATTTTTCATCGGCCAGCGTGTCGTATGCCTTGGCGACGGCATCCTGATTCTTCTCCAGGAATTCGAGGTAGCTGAGCGGATGACATTCGGATTCGTAGACTGCGATGATCGATTGTGTACCCCACATCGAATACATGTAGGCAATTTCCGCGCTGTCGTCAGCGCAGGCGATCTGTCGGGAGTCGAATCCGGCCTCGGCGAGTTGCTGTGCCAGGGCCTGGCGATGTTTGGTTGAGGCGATAACGATGATGCTGTCGCGGTGTTCCGCAAGCAGGGTGTCGAAGGCGATGACCGGGATGCCGTCGACCAGCGTGCCGACTTTCGCTGCATCGTTGTCGCTGAAAGCGCTTGATACGACCCCGTGCTTGGCCAGCGTGGCACGCATTTCACGCCCCAGTCCGCCAGAACCGAAAATAATGACTGGCTTTCCCTCGTCCACCTTTGTTCTGTTGTGGGCAAACACGGCGTCGAGGTAGTCGGGCTGCCCTGAGGTGGGAGCGATCAGATCGACGATGGATTTCAGGATGGCGTTCATTGGTTGATCTCGCATTCGGGGCGGGAGATGGCCAGAAGCTTGGCATTTTCCAGAGAGGGGATGCGGACAGGAATGCTGCCCACCGGCGGCGCATATGAGATGGTCCGGGTAACCAGTTGGTTTTCCTCGGCAAGCTCGGCGAGTATTTGGGCTTTCCGAGCCTCATCGCTCTGCCAGTAACATTCAAGACGCTTGAAAACCTTGTCCTCGACGATTTCGGGGTGGAAAGCAGCGGCGAGATGGAAGTACTTGAGCGCGTTGCGTTCTTCGCCCGAAATGAGGGCTCGCACGCTGTAGCGCAGCCCGAGCCGCGCTGTTTTCTCGATCGATGCCGGCAGTCGCTCGCGCACCCGATGATGTTGATAGCCGTCGGCCATGTCCGCGAACTGGTGATTCAGGACATAGGGGCCGATTACCTCCATCATGTTGTCGGCAGCCCGGAACGAGTCGTTCCGGGAATGCAGACGGTGCAGGAGGAGCGGCTCCTTGATATAGACCATCGGACTGTCGCAGCACATATGGAAGTCCATGATCCGCGTGCCATACCAGCGGGCGGCAAGGCCGCCGACGACGTTTTTTCCGTATGTCTTCGCCTTGACGTACATGATCTGTGATACCGCGGGATTGACCGCCGCCATCATGTACACAGCGGCCTGGTCGGGACCATGGATCTTGCAGGTTTGGTCATAGAAAGGCGGTTCTTCGGTAGGCACACTGTCGTCGTCGATGATGGTCCTGTGCACCATGGCGAAGCCAGCCTCGGGGTGGGCTTCCAATGCTTCGACGCAGGCCTCGATGTATTGCGGATGCATCGCGTCGTCCGAACACATTTCGATGAAATATTTGCCGCGGGCGTTGACGAAGCAATTGGCGAAATTGGCGTCGGCGCCAAAATTTTGCCGGTTTCTCGCCAGATTGATCACGCTGGGGTGGCGACTTGCATATGCCTGCGCGATTTCCCAGGAGTCGTCGGTGGAGCTGTTGTCCGAGAAACAGATTTCGATGTTGTCGTAGGTCTGGTTGAGAATGCTTTCGAAGCACGCTCTCAGGTAGCGCCCATAGTTGTAATTGAAAATCAGGACGCTGACGAGCGGAGATTTTTGATCGGCGAAACGTGGATTCAGAGCCATGAATAATGCCATTAACGAGAAGCGTTGATGGAAGCCTCGAGCAGTGGAATCAGCATTTCGCTTTTCAATGCTTCGAGCGGCAGGAGCGGTGTCATATCTTCGAGCGGCATGGATAACATCCTGCCATCAGAAAGGGGCAGGGCAGCACATTTTGGTGCCAATGTTTCATTGGGGACAAGACGGACATCAATCAGGCTGGGGCCTCGTGCAGCCAAAGCGTGGGTAAGTTTTTCGGTAAGTGCTTTGGCGTCGTCAATCAGTGTGTAGGAGATTCCCCACGTGTCGGCCACTTTTTCAAGATCGGGCATCATCAGGCCGGCTTCCGGCCCGGTGCCGATGTAGCGCGCCGAAAAGTAGTTGCGCTGCGTGTTGCGGATGGAGGCGTAGCCGTCGTTGTTCATCACGATGAGCGTGATTGGCAGTTTTTGGGCGACCAGCGTGGCCAGCTCCTGCAAATTGAGTTGCAAACTGCCGTCGCTTTCGACGGCAACCATCGGTTTTGAGCCGTTAGCCAGGCAGGCGCCGATCGCCGCCGGCAGCCCATAGCCCATCGAGCCAAGCCCCGACGTAAGGAAGACGCGTTGCCCCGTCTTGTTGCGGAATACGGTGTAGAACACTTCCACCGCCAGTCCGGAACTGCCGGTACTGACCAGCGTAGCGGGCGGGATGGCGTCCGAGAGGGCGGACACGAAGTGGTAGTGATTGATTGGCCCGCGATCAGGGAAAGGCAGGCCATCGTTGACCGGGTAGCGCTGCTTCCAGTCGTGGCAGCGGGTGATCCACTCTCCGTTTTCCCGTGTCGCGGCGGGGGCGGGCTGGCGGGACATGGCTTCGATCATCGCCTTGGCGTCGGCAACGACGCTCAGGTCGATTTCCATGTCCAGTTTGGCGATCTCGTTGGCGTCGACGTCGATGACTGCCTTTTTCGCTGCACGGGCGAAGCCCTTCGGGTTGTAGGCGGTGATGATGTTGTCGAGACGGCAACCGATGCTGATCAGCAGATCACAGTTCTGAACGGCGAAATTGGCTGCGCGCAGGGCGACGACCCCGGGGCGGCCGACACATAGCGGATGTTCCCAGGGAAGCAGATCGAGCGCATTCCAGGTCATGGCGACTGGTATTTGCAGGCGTTCGGCCAAGGCTGCGAACTCTTTTGCCGCACCGGAAAGGCGAACGCCGTGGCCAGCCAGCAGAAGGGGGCGTTTGGCCTCGGCGATCATTGTGCTCAGGCGCTGGCAGGCTTCGTCAATCGCCGGGGCGGGCGTTGGGGGAATGGCAAAAAAAGGCAGTTTTTTCGGGTCGACCGTGGAAGCCTGGACGTCGAGCGGTATGTCGAGCCAGACCGGCCCGTTGCGCCCGGTTTTCATTTCGTACAGGGCGCGTTCGAGGTGATAGCGGATCTGCGTCGGGTCGTCGACGGTGACAGCGTACTTGGTGATCGATTTCACCATCGGGATGATGTCGACTTCCTGCACCCCGCCCTGACGCAAAGGTCGCCCGGCAAGCAGGTCAGGACGTTTGACCTGTCCGGAAATGACCAGCATGGGCACCGACTCGATCCAGGCGCCGGTGACTGGTGTGATGACGTTGGTGGCCCCTGGGCCAGTCGTCACCATGCAGACGCCAAAGGTTTCGCGCACGCGGCCCCAGGCTTCGGCGGCGATACCGCAGGCTTGTTCGTGGTGGCAGGGAACGGGCGTCAGTCGTTTCTCGCAGGCAAGGGCGTCGTTGAGATACATGGCGCCACCGCCGGGCAGGAGGAAAACGTGCTCGGCGCCGGCTTCGGCCAGCCGGCTCATCAGGTAATCAGCAACGCGCATGGTCATAGCCAGTGGGTGAGCAGAGTCTTGCGATGGGCGTTGCTCTGGATCGCGGGGTCGGTATAGATCGAATCGTCGGTGAAATGCGTCGAGGAAATTTCCTCGAAGACGACGCCATCAGGCGAGAAAAATTTGTGCTTGACGCCACGCTGGACGGTGATGACGTCGCCGCGTCCGGCTTCCCGCTGAACGCCGTCAAGCCACAAAGTCAGATGGCCATGCAGGACGACGAAGGTTTCTTCCTTCTTGCGATGGAACTGCTCGGGGTGCGTCTGGCCTGGCAGCATGGCAATCAGCTTCTTGCAGTACTCACGATTGACCACCGTCAGCATGACCAGACCGAATTTTTCGAAATGCTCCATGCCGTAGTGGTGCGATATCTCGAGATCGGACTGGCCGGGAACAACGATATTGCCGTCTTTCAGCAGTTGTCGTATTGCGGTGACGGCGGTAAGTACTTGCTCACGCTCATGGTGAATGTCTACTTGGCTGGCAAGCAAGGGGTCGCCTGCCGCCAAGGCCTCGCGGGCAACATGGCGACTGTATTTCGACCATTGATTGGCGGTGATCTGGCCGGGTACGGGGGGGAATGCGAAGCACACCGCGCCGCCGCCGACCACTTCTCCCGCTGCTACCGGGCGTGTCAGGAAAACGCCGCGTTGCAGACTGAGCAGGCTTTCGGCTTCCGCTTTCGTGGCGGCCGGCCACGCTTCACTGCCGCAAAGTTCTTGCGCGCGTTGGGCGGCAGCAAGCCAGGCCCTTACTTGCTCGGGGTTTGCCGAATAAGCATTCAGCGCGTAGCGCTCGGTTGGCAATCCGACATGCTTCTCGAAAACCGTTGCGCCCTTGGCCAGAGCCAGCATGACCGGCTCGGTATTTTCAGGAGCCTCGTGTGTCGAGAAGCCGATGCGAATATCCGGGTAGCGGTGACGAAGCGCCTCGATCCTGGCGATGTGCAGGCCTTCGTTCGGTGTCGGATATTCGGCGACGCAGTGCATCAATGTAAGCTTCTTGCCACGATGACTGAAGAAACTGACTACGTTATCGACCTCTTCCGGCGTGGCGCCCGCGGTGGAGGCGACAATCGGCTTGTCGCTCAGGGCGATGCGCTCGAGCAGTGGCCAGTCGGTCAGCGAGCAGCTGGCGATCTTGATGACCTCGATGCCCTGCGCTTCGATCAGGTCGACCGAGGGTTCGTCGAAGGGCGTGCACACGGTTTTGAAACCACACTCGCGCATGGCGGCAAGCAGGGTTTCAAACTGGGCGCGGGAAAGGCGGGTTTCCTCGAAACGCTTGACGTATTTGACGTCATCCCGCCCCTTGAAACTGGGGTGGATGAAAGTGTCGAGGTCGCGATATTGCAGCTTGAACGCGAAATCGAAGGGAAAGTTCCGGCAGACTTCGCGAAAGGCCTTGATGATGGCTACCCCGTGAGCCGTATCGCCCATGTGGTTGTTGGCCATCTCGAAAATGAACAGCGGTGGTGTCATAGGGGGGCTCAGAAATTGGTGCCACAAAAGTCGCCGAGGGACTGCGCCATATAGCGCAACTGCGCTTCGCCCAGCCCCGGCCAGATGCCGATCCAGAAAGTGCGCTGCATGATGGTATCCGCGTTGCTCAACTGGCCGCTGACCCGGTGGGGGCGATCGAGGAAATAGGGCTGGCGGCTCAGGTTGCCGGCGAACAGCAGGCGCGAGCCGATCTTGCGCTGGTCAAGAAAACGCAGCAGGTCGACGCGGTTGAAGGGGGCGGTTTCACGTAGTGTCAGCGGGAAACCGAACCATGATGGTGTGCTCTCCGGGCTGGCTTCCGGCAGGATGAAAAACTCGGCAAGTGGCTGCAGGAGTTTGCTGAGCAGAGCGAAATTTTGCCGGCGGGCAGCAACGAAGCCGTCGATGCGGGCCAGTTGCGCCAGACCAACGGCGGCCTGCATGTCGGTGATCTTGAGGTTGTAGCCGGCGTGGGAGTAAACATATTTGTGGTCATAGCCGGCAGGCAGTTCTCCCAGTTGCCAGTCGAAACGCTTGCCGCAGGTATTGTCGCACCCCGGGTTGCACCAGCAGTCACGACCCCAGTCGCGGAAGGATTCGAGGATTCGCTTGAGCTGTGAATCGGAGGTAAATACGGCGCCACCTTCACCCATGGTGATATGGTGGGCCGGGTAGAAAGACAGGGTGCCGATGTTGCCAAAGGTGCCCACCTTGCGACCTGTGTGTTCGGAACCCAGTGCGTCGCAGCAGTCCTCGATCAGCCACAGGTCATGGCGATTAGCGATTGATTTCAGCGCGGCGATTTCCAGCGGGTTGCCCAGGGTGTGGGCCAGCATGATGGCCCGGGTGCGTGCCGTGATGGCTGCTTCCACTGTTTCCGGCAGCGGGTTGTAGCTCGGGAGGTGCGAGTCCACGAAAACGGGAACAAGGCCGTTTTGCACAATCGGATTGACCGTCGTTGGGAACCCGGCGGCGGCGGTAATGACTTCATCGCCCGGTTTGAGGGCGCGTTCGCCGAGTTGGGGCGAGGTCAGTGCAGACAGGGCAAGAAGATTGGCGCTTGAACCGGAGTTGCAGGTCAGTACGTGTTCTACGCCGAGATAGCCTGCCAGTTGCTCTTCAAAACGTGCGTTGAAACGGCCTGTTGTCAGCCAGCCATCCAGAGATGCGTCCACCAGATGAACAAACTCTTCCGGCCCCAGTACTTTGCCGGAGGGAGGGATGGCGTGCTGGCCCGGGATAAATTCGGCGGTTTGCTGACGAAGGTTCGCGTAGTCGCGAACCTGATCAAGAATGTCTTGACGTTGCTTATCTGGGCTCATCGAATGCATTGGATATCCGCAAATACTGTTTGATCTGGTCACGACTGAAAGACTGCATGTCATGTCCGCTCAGCCAGGCACGGTGCCAGGCCACAGTTTGTCGGACTGCTTCATTCAACGGCCATTTTGGTCGCCACTTTAGCATTTCTTGCGCGGCATCCGTATTCAGGCGAAGGAGTTGGGCTTCGTGCGGGAGCGTCGTCGGTTCGCTCTCCCAGTGGGCACCTTCGGCCCATTGAGTGGCAAATTGGTCGGCGAGTTCGCCGGTGCTTACGCAATCAGCCAGTGTCGGACCGAAATTCCAGGCACGAGCTAGCGACGAATCGCCGCTCAGTTGTTCGGCCAGGGCAAGGTAGCCTGCCAGTGGTTCGAGGACATGTTGCCACGGACGGATGGCGCCGGGATGGCGAAGTCGGGCGGTCTGGCGTGCAGCGAAGGCACGCAGAAGATCGGGTACCAGTCGATTGTCGGCCCAGTCGCCGCCGCCGACGACATTACCGGCACGCGCTGTGGCGAGGTGGGGCGCATCCGGCGTGTTGAAGAAGGATTTGCGGTAGCTCGCGCTGACCAGCTCGGCGCAGGCCTTGCTGCTGCTGTATGGGTCGTGGCCGCCGAGCGGGTCGGATTCGACGTAGTCGTGCAGTGTTTCCCTGTTGTCGTAGCACTTGTCGGTGGTGACGACGACGATGGATTGCAGGTCAGGGCAGCTGCGTGCCGCTTCGAGTATGTTGACGGTGCCGATGACATTCGCTGTAAAGGTGCCAACGGGGTCGTCGTAGCCAACGCTGACCAGTGGCTGGGCTGCGAGATGGATCAGTGTTTGCGGGCGGGCGTTGCGTATCGCGCGGCCGAGGTGCTCTGCATCCCGGATGTCACCGATGAGTGAGTCGAGCGTTTCGCCAATTCGCGCCGTTTCGAACAGATTGGGCTGAGTCGGTGGTGCGAGGGCGTAGCCGGTGACCTTGGCACCCATTTCGTCAAGCCAGAGTGCCAGCCAGCTGCCCTTGAATCCCGTATGGCCGGTGAGGAAAACTCTTCTTCCGCGCCAGAAATCCGGGCTTACCACACTTTCCACGGTGCTTTTCCCGTCTGCCAGAGGTCTTCAAGCAACATCTTGTCGCGTAGAGTGTCCATCGGTTGCCAGAAACCCTCATGTTCCCAGGCTGCCAATTGTCCCCGGCTGGCCAGTTCGTGGAGCGGCTTGCTTTCCCAAGACTGCAGATCCCCGTCAATGAGGTCGAGAACCTTGGGCTGCAAGACGAAAAACCCCCCGTTGATCATGCCGCCTTCGCCTTGAGGTTTTTCCTGAAAGCGCGAAACACGTCCGTCAGAAATTTCCAGGGCACCGAACCGACCAGGTGGTGAAACTGCGCAGACGGTTGCTGCCAGCCCATGCTGTCGATGGAAGGCGATCTGCTGGGTAACGTCGATGTCGGCAACACCGTCGCCGTAGGTGAAGCAGAACGGTTCGTCGTCGTTGATGAAGTGTCGCACCCGGCGCAGGCGTCCGCCGGTCATAGTGTGCTCGCCGGTATCGACGAGTGTGACGCGCCAAGGCTCGGCGTGCTGTTGGTGCACTTCCATGCGGTTGTTCTTCATGTCAAAAGTGACATCTGAGGTGTGCAAGAAGTAGTTGGCGAAGTATTCCTTGACGACGTAACCCTTGTAGCCGAGGCAAATGATGAAATCGTTGATGCCGTGGGCCGAGTAGATCTTCAGGATGTGCCAGATGATCGGCTTGCCGCCGATTTCGATCATCGGTTTCGGTTTGAGGTGTGATTCCTCGCTGATGCGTGTGCCGAGCCCCCCGGCAAGAATGACAGCTTTCATGCGGTGAGTACCTTGTTCTTTCCCGTTCGTTTTGCTTCGTACATGGCTGTGTCTGCCCGTTTGATGACGGATGCCTGGGTGTCGCCTTCCTGCATCTGCGTGACGCCGCAGCTGAAGGTAATCAATACTTTCTCATTGCCGCTCAGGAAGAACTTCTTGGTCAATTCGCGTTGCAGGCGGGTCATGGCAGTTACGGCATCATTCAGTGGCGTTTCCGGCAGCAGAATAATGAACTCCTCGCCGCCAAATCGGGCGACCGTATCTTGTGGACGCAAGGTATCCCGGCAGACGGTGGCGAGGTGAATGAGTGCCTGGTCGCCCACGTCGTGCCCGAGAGAATCGTTGAGTTTCTTGAAGTTGTCGATATCGAGCAGGGCGACGCATATCACGGTGTCGTGCCTCTTTGCTCGGCCGATTTCCTTGTTGAAAATGTCCTCCAGTCCCCGTCGGTTCAATACGCCGGTAAGCTGGTCATGACGCACAAGGTCGCCAGTGGTTTCGAGCTCCCGCTCCAGTTCCTTGATTCGCGTTTCTGATTCTTCGACTCTTTTTTGGGTTGACCGTAGCTCGTCACGTGAACGCTGCGCGTTGATCTGTATCGTGCGCGTTTCGCGCATGACTTCGCTTAGCACGCTTTCCAACTCGGAAATGTCGCTGGCCGCACTGATTTTCTCCGCGCAACCTTCGATTTTGTCGTGATATTCAGATGTCGCATCGGCAAAATCCGCAAGGTGGTCAACAAACCCAGCCAGCATCTGTTTGATCGCATCCCGTGCTTCCGAGAGACTGGCCTTGAGCTGGCTTTGTTTGAACAGCACTTCTTTCAGACGCCGTTCAGCATCGTCAATCGCCCGTTGCGACAGTGGCTTATCGATAATATCGCGGACGACTTCGATCTGTCCGCGAAGCCAGCGATCATCGAGTACAAGCTCGTCGATGTTCTCTACCAGCAGCCTGAGCAGGCTGAGAAGGCTAGACCGCAGCTCAGCCTGATCTTCTGCCAGCAATTCCAGCTTGAAGGCAAAACGCTTGAGTCGGGTCAGAAAATCCTGCATCTGTGTGACGCTGGTTGCCGCGCGAATATCGTTGGCCAGCACCTTGGCATCGCTCGAAAGTTGGGGACTGTCGAGAAGTTGTGTGGCGATTGCGGTTTCCAGCGTAAAAGCAAAAAGTTGGCGCAGTTCGGGTTGCAGGTCGTCACTTGCCAATGGCTTGGCAATGCTTTCCAAGGCTTCGCTGCTTGCGGCATTCGCAGCGTCTGGCTCGCGGCCTTGTCCCCAGGAGCGAAGCAAACCCTGCAAGCGGTTGAACAGCGTGTCTGGGTTGCTGGCGCTACTGGTCAGTACGTGCTCAAGAGATTCACGCTTGCGTGCAGAAGTGAGGCCCACGTGTTTGGCATCCCACTGTTTCAGTAAATCTGCGATCAGTTCCGACCATGATAATTTCTGGGTTGCCGCCAATGTGCTTACAAAATCAGCCAGATGTGTCCTGAAGTCGTCCCAGCTTGCGGTCTTTACGGCCTCTTCGAGCTGTCGTGCAAGGCGCAACTGATCTGGAGTTCCCTTGGGTAGGGCGCCCGCAAGGGCGCGCAGCTGTTTTTCGGGGAAAGGTTCGGCGCTTGGCTTTAGCCCGGCGATCTCCTGATAAAGCGTCAAATAGTTGTCGGGCGTCGGAGGAATGCGCCGCACAGCAAGTAAACGAAGCGCTTCACGTGCAATTTCGAAAGGGTTGGTTAGTGTTGCCATGTTGTGTTCCTGGCGATCAGGTTATAATCGCGCCCCGGTTTGATATGCCCCCGTAGCATGAAGGTCGTGCAGTTGATTTGTAATCATCAGGTAGCGGTTCGATTCCGTTCGGGGGCACCATCTCATTTTGCTATGCCGCCGTGGCCCAGTCGTTGAGATAGGGCTCGGGCAGCCGAGATCATTGCTTTTGCGACCGGACTGTCCCATTCGATATTGAATTCGCCCATCGATCCCAGCGAGGTGATTGCCGCGACCATGCTGTCTGTATGGTCGTAAACCGGGCAGCTAAAACCATTGATGCCTGGTGTCAGGCTACCAGTTGCGCGTGCGATCCCCTTTTCGCGGATTTCGGTCAGGGTTTTTTCCAGTTGGCGGCGTACGGTGGTAGTGGCGATTTTGCTGCCGTCGGCAGTTTGTCGGATTTCCTCATCCAGCATTTTTTTCAGGAATGGGGAGCGATAAAACGCAGAAAAAGCCCTGCCGGTGGCCGAGTTGCAAAGAGATAGTACGGTTCCGGGACGCAGCGTAATGGTGATCGGTCCACCGGCATCGACAATACGCACAATCGTTGCTCCATGGTTGCCCCAAACCGCCAGCGCAACGGTTTCGTTTATTTCTTCGCAAAGAGCATCCAGAACGGGCCCAGCCAGTCGCACAGGATCGAGCCTTCCAAGACCGGAGAGCCCAAGTTCGAGGGCGTAGGCCCCGAGATCGTAACGGCCGCTGCTTTGATCCTGTTCGACAATACCTATGCGCAGGAAACTGACCATGTAACGGTGTGCCTTTGCCGCCGGCATGCCAGCTCCCTTGGCAATATCCCTCAGCATCATTGGACGGTTGGTGGCGGCAAGAACCTGAAGCAGTCGGAAGCCGACTTCTATGGACTGAATGCCCTGTCGATCGTTGGATACCTTGGTTACCATGAGTGGATGCCCATTTGAAAGGCTCCATTTTATGCATCTATGAGGTATTTGAGGGCGGGAATATAATTCCCCGCTAACTCAAGGGGGATTATATGCGCGCAGTTCTAGTAGCAAATCCGAAGGGTGGGGCTGGCAAAACGACTTTGGCGACTAATTTGTCTGGATATTTCGCCAATGCTGGAAAGAAGACTACCCTGTGCGATCTGGATCGTCAGCAGTCCGCACTGCGCTGGATGGCGTTCCGAGACCAGGCTTTGCCGCCGGTTACGGGCTATTTTGCAGGCAACCAGATCGTTCTTAATTTGCCCAGAGAGTCTGACTGGGTGGTTGTAGATGCTCCTGCGGGACTTCAGGGTTATAAATTGACCGATTATCTGCGTGCGGTTGATAAGGTCATCGTTCCTCTCGTGCCTTCAGTTTTTGACATGGCAGCCACAGAAGATTTTTTGAACTCGATTCGCAGCGAAATGCGCGGTCAGCGTGAAAAAATTGGCATTGTTGCCATGCGTGTTGACCCTCGGACTCGTGCGGCAAGCATGCTTGAAGAGTTCTTGAAGCATTTCGACATCCCGATTGTTGCCTATTTAAGAAATACGCAGAACTACGTTAACGTAGCCGCTTCTGGTGCTACGGTGTTCGATCCTCCTAAAGCCAAGCATCGTCGCGATGTGGAGCAGTGGTCGCCACTTATTCAGTGGCTTGAGAAAAAATAACTGCCATTTTCCAGATTGTTGTTGACGTGATCGTGCTACGTCAGGATAATGCGCCCTCTTCGACGGACGCGGGGTGGAGCAGTTGGCAGCTCGTCGGGCTCATAACCCGAAGGTCGCAGGTTCAAGTCCTGCCCCCGCAACCAAGAAAAATTGCCTGCGTTTTCAGGGTGGGTAATGGAAGAAGTTGAGTTAAAAAGGCTTGACGAGATGTTGGAAGTTATTCATAATCTCG
>CAZOWA010000006.1:0-113674 GCA_964583695.1 uncultured Dechloromonas sp. | reverse complement strand
AAGCTCCGGACCTTGACCACATGGGCAAAGAACAGCATGTCATTGACGTCGTGCACCGCGCGCCCCGATTGTTATCAAAATGGAAACAGTTTTATTCGAAAAGAGCGGCTTATCAAGCCCTGCATCCAACTCTATCATCGTAGCCTCAATCAACGGCCGAAGCTGCTTTCTCAAAAAACATCTTAAAAATCACTGAGAATGCCCATCATCAGCTCACTTGCCAAGGCCGTTGGCGCAATCGACTGCGCCCTTTTTCATACCCCCAGAAAATTCTGCACCAAGTCAGGGCATTTATTGTTGCCATCTGACTATCAATTTGCGCTCACCAAACCGGGCAAAACGCCCCGGATTGCGCGCAGTTGCAGACGATTCACCACATGACGAGCCAAGGAAGAGACGATGCGATACAAGAGTTTTGAGGATTTCATTGGGCAAGTAGCCAACCGCAACCCGGGCCAGCCGGAATTTCTGCAGGCGGTGACCGAGGTCATCGAGAGCCTGTGGCCCTACATCGCCCAGCACCCGAAATACGCCGAACACGGCCTGCTCGACCGTCTGGTCGAACCCGAACGCGTCATCATGTTCCGCGTCTCCTGGGTCGATGACCATGGCGATGTCCAGGTCAATCGTGGCTACCGCATCCAGCACTCCTCGGCCATCGGCCCCTACAAGGGCGGCCTCCGCTTCCACCCGTCGGTCAACCTGTCCATCCTCAAATTCCTGGCCTTCGAGCAGACCTTCAAGAACGCGCTGACCACGCTGCCCATGGGGGGCGGCAAGGGGGGGTCCGACTTCGATCCGAAGGGCCGTAGCCCGGGCGAAGTCATGCGCTTCTGCCAGGCCTTCGTCAGCGAACTGTTCCGCCATGTCGGTTCCGATACCGATGTGCCGGCGGGCGACATCGGCGTCGGCGGCCGCGAGGTCGGCTTCATGGCCGGCATGTACAAGAAGCTGGCCAACCGCGCCGACTGCGTGTTCACCGGCAAGGGCCTGAGCTTCGGCGGCTCGCTGATCCGTCCGGAAGCCACCGGCTACGGCACCGTCTATTTCGCCGAAGAAATGCTCAAGCAGCAGGGCCGGAGCTTCGACGGCCTGCGCGTCAGCGTCTCCGGCGCCGGCAACGTCGCCCAGTATGCTGTCGAGAAGGCCATGGCAATGGGTGCCAAGGTCGTCACGGTGTCCGATTCGAGCGGCACGGTGATCGACGAGAGCGGCTTCACGCCGGAAAAGCTGGCTGAACTGATGGAAGTGAAGAACCACCTCTACGGCCGCGTCAGCGATTACGCCCAGCGCGTCGGCGCCACCTTCCAGCCGGGCGTCCGTCCCTGGCACGTGCCGGTCGACGTCGCCCTGCCCTGCGCCACGCAGAACGAACTGGACGGCGAGGATGCCAAGACCCTGCTCAAGAACGGCGTGATCTGCGTGGCCGAAGGTGCCAACATGCCGTCGACCGCCGATGCCGTGAGGGTTTTCGAAAGCAACGGCGTGCTCTACACCCCGGGCAAGGCGAGCAATGCTGGTGGCGTCGCCACCTCCGGCCTGGAGATGAGCCAGAACGCAATGCGCCTCTCCTGGCAACGCGACGAGGTCGATTCCCGCCTGCACGAGATCATGTGCAACATCCACGAAGCCTGCCTGGTCTATGGCCGCGACGCCAACGGCAAGGTGAGCTACGTGAATGGCGCCAACATCGCCGGCTTCGTCAAGGTTGCCGACGCCATGCTGGCCCAGGGTGTCATTTAACCAGCCGATCGCCACTGACTGACGGAGGACTGCCATGTTCCACGAATATCGCGACCTGATAACCGAACTGAAGACGAGCGACCGTTACTTCCAGAACCTGTTCGAGAAGCACAACACGCTCGACCAGAAGATCAAGAACATGGAAGCCCACCTGGAGCCGGGCACACCGGACGAGATCGAGGTTCTGAAGAAGAAGAAGCTGGCCATCAAGGACGAGCTTTACACCCTGCTCCAGAAAATCAGTCTCAGCCGCGTCAAGGCCTGACGCGGCATGAGGTCAGGACATCGCCAGGCGACCGCATCAACCGGCCAGCACTATGAGCGCCATCCGGTCAGCTGCGACATCGAGGGCGATGTCTACTCCGGCCACTACTGGGTGGCTGGCATGATCCTCGTCGTCTCCACCGCGACCGGTGGCACCAGCCGGCAACTGGCTGGCCAACCACCGGCCGTGTTGGCCAGAACCCTGCTCAGGGAATTCATTCTGGCCAGGCGCGACAACCCGGCCGCCCTTTCCGGCCAGGTTTGACGCACCACGGCAAGGCCCGCCCCTGGCGGGCTGTGCCGCTTATTCCCCGAAGGGCAAGGTTGCCCGCTCGATCACCTTGCGCAGCACAAAACTGGTGTGCACGCCGGTCACCCCCTGAATCCGCGTGATCTTGTTCAGCAACAGATCCTGGTAGGCATCCATGTCGCGCACCACCACCTTCAACTGGTAGTCCGACTGCTGGCCGGTGATCAGCAGGCACTCCAGCACTTCGGGAATATCGGCGATGGTCCGCTCAAGATTGGCGAAACGCTCCGGCGTGTGCTGGTCCATCGAGATACCGATCAACGCCATCAGCGTCAGGCCCAGCTTCTTGGCATCGAGGTGGGCGCGATAGCCGGCAATCAGCCCGGACTCCTCCAGCGCCCTTACCCGGCGCAGGCAGGGTGAAGGCGACAGGCCGATGCGGTCGGCCAGATCCTGGTTGCTGATACGGCCATCGGCCTGCAGGATGGCGAGAATTTCCCGGTCGTAGCGATCAATCTGCATCGAATTGCCTTTTAATTAACTTTTACGCAATTTTCTGCTTAATTTTAGTAAAAATAAAGCCGAATTCGCAAGCACCTGCCGGGCGCTTTTCCGTAATATTTCGTCATCGAAAAAGACTTTCCACGGAGCAGCGCCATGCAGCCATCGCAAGCCAAATACGTTCCCTTCCCGCCGGTCAATCTCGTCGACCGCCAGTGGCCGGGCCGCACCATCACCCAGGCCCCGATCTGGATGAGCACCGATCTTCGCGATGGCAACCAGGCGCTTTTCGAGCCGATGAATGCCGAAAAGAAGATGCGCATGTTCAAGACGCTCTGCGCCATCGGCTTCAAGGAAATCGAGATCGCTTTCCCCTCCGCCTCGGAAACCGAATTCGGCTTCGTGCGCCAGCTTATCGAAGGCGGCCACATCCCGGACGACGTTCGTATCGAAGTCCTCACCCAGGCCCGAGAGCACCTCATCCGCCGCACCATGGAATCGCTCAAGGGCGCCAAGCAGGCCATCGTCCACGTCTATAACGCCACCTGCAAGACTTTCCGCGAGAATGTCTTCGGCATGAGCAAGGCGGAAGTCGTCGCCATGGCCACCGACGCCGTGCGTCTCATTCGCAGCCTCGCTGACGAGATGCCGGAAACCGAGATCACCCTCGAATACAGCCCGGAACTCTTCACCGCCACAGAGCTCGATTTCGCCAAGGAAGTCTGTGACGCCGTCACCGAAACCTGGGGCGCGACGCCGCAGCGCAAGGTCATCCTCAATCTCCCGACCACGGTCGAGATCGCCACACCCAATATCTACGCCGACCAGATCGAGTGGATGCACCGCAACCTCGAGCGCCGCGACAGCGTCATCATCAGCCTCCACCCGCACAACGACCGCGGCACCGCCGTCGCCGCCGCAGAACTCGGCTTGATGGCCGGCGCCGACCGCGTCGAGGGCTGCCTCTTCGGCAACGGCGAGCGCACCGGCAACGTCGATCTCGTCACCCTCGCGCTCAACATGCACACCCAGGGCGTCGATCCGCAGCTCGACTTCTCCGACATCAACGCCGTCGCCCGCACTTTCGAACACTGCACCCAGCTCCCGATCCATCCGCGCCACCCATACGTCGGGGATCTCGTTTTCACGGCCTTCTCCGGCTCCCACCAGGACGCCATCAAGAAGGGGTTTGCCGCTCAAAAGGCGGACGAGACTTGGTCAGTGCCCTATCTCCCGATCGACCCGGCCGACGTCGGCCGCTCCTACGATTCGGTGATCCGCGTCAACAGCCAGTCGGGCAAGGGCGGCATCGCCTACCTGATGGAGACCGAGCACGGGATCGTCATGCCGCGTCGCCTCCAGGTCGAGTTCTCCAGCGTCGTCCAGCGCCACACCGACACGCATGGCGGCGAAGTGAGCGCTGACGACATCTGGTCGATTTTCGCCCGCACCTACCTTGAAGCAACGACACCGATCCGCTACCGCGAACATCACCTTTTCGAACATGGCAGCGCGCAGGGAATCCGCCTTTCCGTCGACATCGACGGCACGCCGCACATCCTCACCGGCGAAGGCAACGGCCCGATCAACGCGGTGGTACACGCCCTCCAGACGGCCGGCATCGGGATTCAGGTGCGCAGTTACGAAGAACGTTCCATGGTGCCCATCGGCGATGACGGCAATGCCCAGGCCTGCGCCTTCATGGAAGTCGCAGGCGAAGACGCCGGCGAATGTTACGGCGTCGGCATCGACAGCAATATCGTGACTGCCTCGATCAAGGCACTGATCAGCGGCATCAACCGGATCGACCGCCGCACCGGCACCGCCGACAACAAACAGGCTGCCTGAACACTGCCTCCCGGGCGTACAAACGCCTGGGAGCGGCCCGATTTACCTTGCCGGCCCGAGGTGTGGCGCGTAAGATGCGCGGGCCGAGCCTGAAGGCTTGCACATCATCGTTTTGCCCCGCGTAAATGCCCTTTGCCCTGGCCGCGCCTCCTCACCACGAAGCGCCCGCCCGCCGAACGCCACATTTCCCCGCCGCACAGCGTCGTCTTCATCGTTTGCCTGCATCCCGGGCGACGCCAATCTGGGAAATTCATGGTTCGCATCCAGTTCGCGATCGATCTCCGTTACGAACTCCTCTACCCGGGCACTGATTTTGTCTTCAACATCCATGCTGCCCAGACCACGCATCAAAACGTGGTCAGCGAACAGTTGCACATCAATCAGCCGGTCACCTCGGCCATCCAGACCGACCCGCTTACCTGTGCACGCTACTTGCGTCTGACAGCCGGCTCCGGCCCACTCGACATCAACTACCGGGCAACACTCGATATCGAACACCACGTCGCCGACCCGGACCGCATCGGGGAAACGCCGGTCGCTCTGCTGCCGCTGGCGGTACTGACCTATATCTACCCGAGCCGTTACTGCCAGTCCGACCGCCTTGGCACCCTGGCCATGAACGAGTTCGGCCAGTTGCCCAAGGGTTACCGCCGCGTCGAGGCGATTCAGAACTGGGTGCGCAAACAAGTCGCTTTCCGCGCGAACAGCAGCAATTCCAACACCTCGGCCATCGACACGCTGACCGACCGCGTTGGCGTCTGCCGCGATTTCGCTCACCTGATGATCGCCATCTGCCGCGCCCTGAACATCCCGGCCCGCTTCACCACCGGCATCGATTACGGTGCCGACCCGGCACTTGGCCCAACCGATTTTCATGCCTACGTCGAAGTCTATCTCGATCACCGCTGGTATCTGTTCGACCCATCCGGAACAGCCATTCCGATGGGTTTCGTGCGCATGGGCACCGGCCGCGATGCAGCCGATGTTTCCTACGCCACCATTTTCGGCAGCACCACCTCGCCGCCGCCTGTCATCACTGTCAACGCCATCACCGAAACCGGATGCCCCTGGGAGCTCCCGCGCCATCGCGCTGAGGCCTTGTCGACGGATGCTGCGGTCAACCCGAATTAATCCCGTTTTTTACCTATTGGAGCAACATCCTTGGCCAAAGAAGAACTACTTGAAATGCAGGGCGTCGTCCATGACGTCCTCCCCGACACCCGCTTTCGTGTCACCCTGGAAAACGGCCATGAACTGGTCGCCTACACCTCGGGCAAGATGAAGAAGAACCACATCCGGATTCTCGTCGGTGACAAGGTCACCCTTGAGCTTTCGCCCTACGATCTCTCCAAGGGCCGCATCACCTTCCGTCATATCGAAACGCGCACCGGAACCGGCGCACCGCCTCCACGCCGGCGTTACTGACGCCGCCCCGGGCGGAACTGCCAGGTATCGTCGTAGTAGGCCGGGTCTTCGCTGGCCGCAGTCACACCGGGAATGCCCAGTACCGGCAAAGGCTGAAAATCGCGAGGCCGTTCGTAGCGGCCGCTGGCCAGATCAGCGGCCAGCCGCGTATCGAGTTCGTCCAGCCGGGTCTCCAGCGGCATGCGAAGCCAGTCCTCACTTACTTCGTAGAGGATGGCCTTGGCGGTCAGGCCGCGAAACGGATGGAGCAGCTGCTCATAGGTTGCGTGCCCGAAAATCACGAAATCCATGGCCGCAAGCACCCCGGCACGGTGCTCGACGAAGAGTTTTTTCCATTGAAAGTCACGGAGCAGCGCAAGTAGTTCCGGCTTGGCCGACAGCACCACGATGCCGCATTCGTCGAAATGCGTGAGTGCATCGCGCACCTTGCCGCGGGCTTCGCCCGGCGCAGTCATCGCCCGCATGTGGGCGGCGCTGACGGCAATCTTGGTGCGCGGAAAAGTCAGCCAGACCAGCGCGTTGAAGAAATCGTGCCAGTTGTCCAGCCGCGTTTCGACCTCGCCACTTTCCCAGATGCGGCATTCGTAAGCCAGGCCGTCGGCCTTGGGCGGAACAAAGCGCACCGTCTGCCCGTTCTCGGTGCGAATCGGAAAGCGTGAGGTCAGCTCGGTCAACGCCCGTGAATCGGGAGCATCCGGCAACTGGTCCAGCCAGCCACGCAGTGGTGCAAAAAGCGGCGAATCGGTCGCCGGGGAAGCACTCACTCTTCCGCTTCGGCCGACCCCGGCGCCTCTTCCTTGGCGAAGATCAGTTCGCCGTTCTTGACACGAAACGTGCCTTTCAGCGTGCCCAGACCATCGGCCGGCTCCTCATCCATGCGTGCAAAGCTTTCGCACGTCCGGGTTTCAGTCGCGTACAGGCGCTTGCCTACCTTGATGATGAACGCGCCCGAGGGCACTTGATAAACCTCCACCCGCGTCTTCTCCGTGCCCGTACCCAGGCTGTGCCGCCGCATGCACGCCGGCATGCGGGAAACCACCAGCGAGAGCTCGACCTTGCCATCCCAGAAATACGGCTGCTCTCGAATCAGCGAGAGCACGTGCTCGCGGGTGTTGTCGATTTCATACGTCGCGCCGTCGTTGATACACGCGGCAAGCAGCGGCAGGGCACACAGGGCAAGAACGAGATTGCGCAGACGCATGATGGGCTCCTCAGCGCATTTTCCAGGAAAGGGTTTCACCGGCCCGCAGGGGCACGATGTTGTCGCTGCCAATGTAAGGATAATCGGCGGGTACCGTCCAGTTTTCCTTGCTCAGCGTCACCGTGCCGCTGTTGCGTGGCAGGCCGTACCAGTCCGGCCCGTGGAAGCTGGCAAAAGCTTCCAGCTTGTCGAGGGCGCCGGCGGCTTCAAAGGCTTCGGCATAAAGTTCCAGCGCGGCATAGGCCGTATAGCAACCGGCACAACCGCAGGCGGCCTCCTTGGCCCCCCTGGCATGCGGCGCCGAATCGGTGCCGAGGAAGAATTTGGGATTCCCGGAAATCGCCGCTGCAACCAGCGCCTCACGATGCACTTCGCGCTTGAGCACGGGCAGGCAGTACCAATGCGGACGAATGCCGCCCTGGAAAATGGCGTTGCGGTTGTAAAGCAGATGGTGGGCCGTGATGGTGGCTGCCACGGTCGACCCGAAATTTCCGACAAATTCGGCAGCATCCTTCGTCGTGATGTGTTCCATCACCACCCGGAGCTTGGGAAAACGCTGGGTCAGCGGCAGCAGCACCGTATCGATGAACACTTTTTCGCGGTCGAAGAGATCGATCTTCGGATCGGTCACTTCACCGTGCACGAGCAGCGGCAGTCCAAGGCGCTCCATTTCGGCCAGGGCGTCATAAGCCTTGGCGATGTCGGTCAGACCTGCGTCGGAATTGGTCGTCGCACCCGCAGGGTAAAGCTTGACCGCCTTGACGAAACCGGAAGCCACTGCCCTGGCAATCTCGCTGGCCGGCGTATTGTCGGTCAGGTACAGGGTCATCAGGGGTTCGAACGAAGCCCCCGCGGGCAGCGCGGCAACGATGCGATCACGATAGGCGGCGGCGTGTTCGACCGTCGTCACCGGTGGTTTGAGATTGGGCATGACGATGGCGCGGCCAAACTGGGCCGCAGTGTGCGCAAGAACGGAGGCCAGCGCTTCGCCGTCACGGAGGTGAAGATGCCAGTCGTCGGGACGGGTAATGGTGATCTGCATATCGATTCTCACAATGGCCAACCCCGATTTTAGCAGGGCAAGGGCCGGGATTGCCGCCACGCATCAATAGCGGCAACTCAATCCCTGGGTGGATGGCGTCGCATCATTTCCCCGGTCATTTCGCGAAACTGCTCACCGATCTCATGGCGCACAACAGTTGCTCCGAACATCCGGGCCAGAGCGGAGTCCGGCACCGCCTCCGCGTGATAGCTGATCTGAACGCCATCACCCGAAGGCCGTATCTGTGCCTCGCTATCCATGCGCTTCATGCTGCCGCTGATGCTCTTCGAAACAATCCGCGACTTCGGTTCGAGACGGATTTCCCGCTCCGACTTGAAGGGGAGTGAAAACGGTCCGTACTCGGCTACTCCCTCCTGTTTCACCCAAAGCGTATTGGCCTGGCGACGTGTAACGCTGCTGAGTTTGATGTTGCCGATGAACAGCGCCATGTGGTCAAAATCGGTCAGCACGTCCCATGCAACCGAGGGTGGCACAGGAACCTCGGCCAGAACATCAACAACGAAAGCCTCGCCAACCTGCGCCACGGTAACCGCCACGCTGGGCTCGACGCCCAGCGCGGCACCACACCATAACAGACAGCTGGCCAACAGAACCAAGACGTTCATGCAAAGCCGCGCGACATTCCCATTCATTTGATGCCTCCCGGATTCGATCCCCAACGATCAACAACCACTGCTACTCACGGTCACCACCGGCACACCGCTTCCATTGTAGGTATAGCGGACAGAACACAGCGTCGGGTCCGGCGCGCTTTCGATACGCCAACCGGCATCGCCTCCAGGTATCTGTGCATTACCGTAACCGTAAAAGGTAAAAGTGTCATGCTGGATTGGCGCATTGGAGAGATAGCAGCCTCCGGATGGAACGACAAAACCTTGCTGGGTTACGCCGATACCGTCGCACCAGCGGTCCGGATAGCCGCTCCAGAGCCGGACCTGCGTACCGTCAGGCAGCGTGATCCAGGTAATGTTCACCTGGGCGCCGCTGGTCCCGGCCCCGCGCAGGATGGTGTAGGAATTCACCAGATCCATTGCGCTACGCACCGATCCACCCAAAGCCGTAATTGCTGCAACGCGCGCCGACGAGCCAAGATTGACAAACCTCGGCAGCGCCACTGCCGAAAGAATGCCGAGGATGATGATAACCACAACGAGTTCGACCAAAGTAAACCCGCTTGGCTCTCGCCCCCCATACTGAATCTGCCATCGCCCCCCCGCTGGCAATCCGTGACTCGTCTCAGTCACGACCACCTTGCTCCCTCAAGCTCAGCGCCCGCTCATAAAGCGCATTTTTCGCCGCACCGGTAATCGCCGCCGCCAGCTTGCTTGCCTGCTTGACCGGCAGACCGTCATCGAGCAGCAACTTGAGGACACGCTCGCCCTCGCCATCATCGGCGGCTGCCGGCGCGCCGGACACCATGAGCACAAACTCACCCCGTTGACGGTTGTTGTCCTCCTTGAGCCAGGCCAGCGCCTCGCCGAGCGGGCAGGCGTGAATCGATTCGAACATCTTGGTCAGTTCGCGACCGATGACCAGCGTGCGCTCGCCAAGCACCGCTGCCAGATCAGCCACCGTTTCCAACACGCGATGCGGCGCTTCGTAAAAGACCAGTGCCGCCGGTATCGGGCGCAATTCCTCGATGGCCTGTCGCCGCTGACCGCCTTTGGCCGGCAGAAACCCGTAGAACAGAAAGTGCTCGTCGAGCAGGCCCGAGGCCGACAGCGCCGTGGTTGCAGCGCATGGCCCGGGCAGCGGGACGACCTTGCAGCCGGCAGCACGCACCGCGGCGACGATGCGCGCCCCGGGATCGGAAATGCCGGGTGTGCCGGCGTCGGATACCAGCGCAACCGCCTCGCCGGCCCTCAAGCGCTCGACGATACGCGCCGCCGCCTCGTGCTCGTTGTGCTGATGTGCCGGCAAGGTGCGCGCCTGTGCACCGAGCTGTTTCAGCAAAGGGGCGCTGTGCCGGGTATCCTCGGCGGCCACCCAGGCAACAGTGCGCAGGACTTCTTCGGCGCGCCGGGTCAGGTCGGCCATATTTCCGAGCGGCGTCGGGACGACATACAATGCAGCGAATTCTTCCGTCATTTTCTCGGGCATGCGGGCAAAAACCAACGATACCACCACGACGCGCGGCCGCGAAGCCGAAGCGCTGGCTGCACGCCATCTGGAAAGCTGCGGTCTACTCGTAATTTCGCGCAATTTCACCATTCGTGGCGGCGAAATCGACCTCATCTGCCGTGACGGCAAAACCCTCGTTTTCGTTGAAGTCAGGATGCGCAGCCGCAGTGATTTCGGTGATGCCGCAGCCAGCATCACCGCGAGCAAACGTCGCCGCATCATCTTGGCTGCCCGCCATTATCTGGTCGGCAAACCCGACTGCGACTGCCGTTTCGACTGCATCCTCATCGATGGCGGGCAACTCGAATGGATCAGGCATGCGTTTTCTGCTGACGATTAGCCTGGCGCTCTGGATAAGCGTGGCGCAGGCCGGCGCCGTTCGCGTGCTGATCCAGAGCTCGCCGCTTGCCGGCAGCCAGTATTACGCACTCGGCGATCACTGGCACGCCATGCGGGTGGGCGATCACTTGACCCTGATCCGCGAAACCGACAATCACCATGACCGCAATGCCATCCGCGTCGAGTGGCGCGGGCACAAGCTGGGTTACGTACCGCGCACGGAAAACCGCGCCATCGCAGCCGCCATGGACATGGGCGACCCACTTGACGCACGCATTTCCCGCCTTACCGAACACCCTGATCCGTGGCGACGGGTCGAGTTCGAGGTGTTCGCCGGGCTGTGATGTAGAATGCCTTCCATTCACAAGCACCAACGACCCCAAGACATGGATCTGATTGCCCGCGTCTCACACCATTTCGAAGACAGCGCCCAAACCAAGCTGCATGCTGCCGAACTCATGGCAGCCCCCATTGCTGCCGGGATCGAGACCCTGACGAATACCCTGATCAGCGGCGGCAAGATTCTCGCGTGCGGCAACGGGGGGTCCGCAGCAGATGCCCAGCACTTTGCCGCCGAACTGGTCGGCCGCTTCGAGGCCGAGCGCCAGGAACTCGCCGCCATCGCGCTGACCACTGACAGCTCGATACTGACCGCGATCGCCAACGATTACTCCTTCAGCCAGATTTTTGCCAAGCAGGTACGCGCCCTCGGCCATGCCGGTGACACCCTGCTTGCCATTTCGACGTCAGGCAACTCGGCCAACGTCATCGAAGCCATAAGAGCCGCCCACGAAGCCGATATGCGAGTCGTCGCGCTGACCGGCAAAGGGGGCGGCGAAATCGGGGAAATGCTCAAGGACGACGACATTCATCTTTGCGTGCCAGCCGACCGGACGGCACGAATCCAGGAAATCCACCTGCTCGCCATCCATTGCCTGTGCGATGGAATCGACGCATTACTTTTGGGAGTGGAATGATGCAAAAATTCAAGCTGACCCTCGCAGCACTCGCTTTCGTTTCCGTGCTGCCCGCGCTACAGGGCTGCGTTGCCGCAGTTGCCACCGGTGCCGCCGTGGGCGTGATGAGCGCCTATGACCGCAGAACCACGGGCGTGCAAACCGATGATGAAACATCGGAATGGAAGGCACACCAGCAGGTTCCGGACAACATCAAGAAACTTTCCCACATCAACTTCACCTCCTATAACCGCTACATGCTGATCACCGGCGAAGTGCCGAGCGAAGAGGCAAAGGCTGCGGTCGGCAACATCGCCATTAAGCTGAGCGGTGTGAAGGGCGTTTATAACGAACTGACCGTCGGTCCTGTCTCCAGCCTGAGCAACCGCAGCAACGACAGCTACATCACCTCCAAGGTGAAGGCTCGCCTGGTCGACTCGAACCAGATTTCCGCTAACCACGTCAAGGTGGTAACTGAAGCTGGTGTCGCCCACCTGATGGGCCTGGTCAGTGACCGCGAAGCCAAGGTTGCCGTCTCCGTGGCACGCACGACCAGCGGCGTACGCAAGGTAGTCAATGTGATGGAAGTCATCAGCGACGGTGAAATCCAGCGCATCGACAGCGCCCTGCCACGCGCCAGCAGCAGTACGCCACCCGCTGCGGCACCGGTGGAAACGCGCTAAGAAGGCCCCAACTACTCGTCCCGGGAGAGGGCCATGAATCTGGAAAAAGTAATTTTCGGCTTTTTCATCGTCCTCGCCGCCACGCTGAACTTCGGCTTTTTCATCGGCGACATCGCCAACCCGGAAGTGCACAGCGTGTATGAACTGGCCGCGGCGCTCATCGTCAGCCTGATCGCCACGGCCCTGAAGTTCGGCGACCGCACCCAGATCGGTGCTGTCCATTTATCGACCAGCCTGGTTGCCGACCTGCAACTGATCGCGGCCGCCATTACCTGGGGTGTCGCGGTTCATGTCACCGAAGTCGGCATGACCGCACACGTCACCTCCAGCGTCGTTTCGCTCTCCGGCGGCGCGCTGTTCGCGAACATCGTTTCGGTCATCATCCTCATCGTCGAAACCGTGATGCTCCGCCGCTAGGAGGCGCGCGTGAACAGCGCATTCTTCCTCGTCCTTCGGCGCATGCGGGTGCCGGTCATTGTCCTGATCGTCATCTACGGCATTTCGGTCATCGGCCTGACCCTGGTACCCGGCGTCGATGCAGAAGGACGTCCGGCACCGCCGCTCAGTTTCTTCCACGCCTTCTATTTCATCAGCTACACCGCCACCACCATCGGCTTTGGCGAAATCCCCAACGCCTTTTCCAATGGCCAGCGCCTCTGGGTCACCTTCTGCATCTACCTGACGGTCGTCGGCTGGTCCTATTCCGTAGTCACCCTGATTGCCCTGCTGCAGGACAAGGGCTTTCAGAACACGCTGACCACCAACCGCTTCGCCCGCCGGGTCGGTCTCCTAAAAGAACCGTTCTACCTGATCTGTGGCTGCGGCGAGACCGGCAACCTGATCGCCCGCAGCTTCGACCGTATCGGTCAGGCTTTCGTCGTACTGGAAAAAGAGGAACTGCGCGTCCAGGAAATCGACCTGCAGGACTTCAAGACCGACACCCCGGCGCTGGCCGCCGACGCACGCCAGCCAGAAACCCTCCTGCTGGCCGGCCTGCGCCACCCGAAATGCCGCGGCGTACTGGCCGTGACCAATGACGAAGAAGCCAATCTCGCCATCGCCATCGCCGTCCGCCTGCTCAACCCGAACATACCGGTCATCGCCCGCGCCCGCTCACCCTCCGTGGCGGCGAACATGGCCTCGTTCGGCACCGATCACATCATCAACCCCTTCGAGCGCTTTGCCGAACACCTGTCGCTCGCCATTGCCGCCCCCCAGCGCTTCCGCCTGATCGAGCTGCTGACCAGCCTGCCCGAAACCCCCATTCCCGAAATACACCGCCCCCCGGCCGGTCACTGGATACTCTGCGGCTACGGCCGTTTCGGACAGGCCGTAGCCGAGCACCTCCGGCCCACCGGCATCGAACTCACCATCATCGATCCCAATGCACTAGCCACCGACATCAGGATCAGCGGCGACGGCACCGATGCCGCCACTCTGCTTGAGGCTGGCATCCACGAAGCGGTCGGCATCATCGCCGGCAGCGACAACGACATCAACAATCTCTCGATTGCCGTCACTGCCGCCGAACTCAACCCTCGCCTATACGTTGTCACCCGCCAGAACCACAGCGCCAACACGGCGTTATTCGAAGCATTTCAGGGCGATTTTTCGATGGTACCCAGTCACATCGTCGCCCAGGAAAGCATCGCCATTCTGACCACGCCACTCCTCGCTGCGTTTCTCAAACGCCTTGGCGAGCGCGACGAAAACTGGTGCCGCAACCTCGTCGAACGCCTGCAAGACCTGTGCAACGGCGTCGCGCCGGGGGTCTGGGGCATTCGCCTGAATGCCTCGGAAGCACCGGCCGCCCGGCAACTGTTGATGCGCAACCGGGGCACGCAACTCGGCGACATCCTGCGCGACGGTACCGACCGTCAACGCCCCCTTCCTGCCATCCCTTTGCTGATTGAACGCGCCGAGGCTTTCTTCATTCTCCCCGAAGCGCATTTCGAGCTTGCCGCTGGCGACCAGATACTCTTCGCCAGCAGCCTGAGCGCACGACGAAACCTGGAACTCACCCTGCGCAACATGAACGAGCTCGATTACGTCATCAGCGGCGTCGAGCACAGCGGCAGCTGGCTTTCACGCGCTCTGGCCGGCCGGAACCCGACGAAAAACTCCAGCCCCGGTTAAAATCCGGAACCCAACCCGAGCCCATCCCAGACATGCACTACGCCCCACCCAGTTTCGAATCGAAAATTTGTCCACCGGAACAGTTGTCCGCCCGTGCCGCACAAATCGCCCGGCCGCTGGTTTTCACCAACGGCTGCTTCGACATCCTGCACCGCGGCCACGTTACCTATCTGGCGCAGGCTGCGGCGCTTGGCAGCAGCATGGTGGTAGCCCTCAACAGCGACGCTTCGGTGAAGCGGCTCGGCAAGGGCGACGACCGGCCGGTCAATGCGCTGGAAGATCGCCTGGCCGTCATGGCATCACTCGCTTGCGTGGCGCTGGTCACCTGGTTCGACGAAGACACACCGCTACAGCGCATTCTCGACTGCCGCCCGGAAATTCTGGTCAAGGGCGGCGACTGGCCGGTCGACAAGATCGTCGGCTGCAGTGAAGTACTCGGCTGGGGCGGGACGGTGCACTCGATCCCGTTCATCCACCAGAAATCGACCACCGCACTGCTCGAAAAGATTCGCAGACTGTAGGAGTCGCGCCCTAAAGGACGACCTGCGTCCCCAGTTCGACCACCCGGTTGCTGGGAATCTGGAAGAAGGCCGTTGCCGATCCGGCGTTGCGGAACATGGCGACGAATATTTTTTCGCGCCAGAAAGCCATATCCGAACCGAGCCGGGGGATCAGTGTTTCACGGCCGATGAAATACGAAGTTTCCAGTGCATTGAACTCAAGACCGAATACTGAACAGCGCTCCAGCGCACCAGGCACGTTCGGCTCGTCCTTGAATCCGTAGTGGATGACCACGCTCCAGAAGTTTTCCTTCAGTTCGCGAACCTCGACCCGGTCGATATCCGGCACGTAGGGCACATCGAAGAACTGGACAGACAGCAGCACGACCCGCTCATGCAACACCTTGTTGTGCATCAGGTTGTGCAGCAATGCGTGCGGCACACCCCGCGGATCGGCATTCAGGAACACCGAAGTGCCGGCGACCCGGGTCGGCATCGAAGACGCCAGCGAATCGAGGAACATCGACAGTTCCAGACGCTCCCCCTGCAGGCGCTCGGCGAGCAACTGACGACCACGTTTCCAGGTGGTCATCAGAACGAACACCACCATGCCGGCAACCAGCGGGAACCAGCCGCCATCGGGAATCTTGAGAATATTGGCGGCGAGGAAGACAAGCTCGACCGCAAGAAAACAGGAAAACAGCGCCACGGCCCTGCCCCAGCCCCACTTCCAGGAACGGGCAACAACCACGGTGGCGAGCAGCGAGGTGATCACCATGTCGCCGGTCACCGCGATGCCGTAGGCGGCTGCCAGATTGTTCGAAGAACGGAAGCCGAGCACGAGGATCATCACCGCCAGCATCAATCCCCAGTTCACCGCCGGCAGGTAAATCTGCCCGGCCTCGCGATCCGAGGTGTGCTGCACCTCCATGCGCGGCACGAACCCGAGCTGCATGGCCTGCCGGGTGACCGAAAAGGCGCCGGAAATCACCGCCTGCGAGGCGATCACCGTAGACAGCGTTGCCAGCCCGATCAGCGGGTAAAGCGCCCACTCGGGGGCCGAATGGAAGAACGGATTTGCGGCCTCATCCGGCGTAGCAAAAATCAGCGCGCCCTGACCGAAATAATTGAGTACCAGCGCCGGCAACACGAAGGCGAACCAGGCACGTTGAATGGGGCGTCGGCCGAAATGCCCCATATCGGCGTAAAGCGCCTCCGCGCCGGTCACGGCGAGCACGACGTTACCCATGGCAACCAGCGCCAGCGCCTTGTTGGCGAACAGGAAATCAAGCCCGTACAGTGGATTGAGCGCCGCCAGAATTGCCGGATGTTCGAGAATGTTGGAAACACCCAGCAGGGCCAGCGTGCTGAACCAGATCACCATGACAGGTCCGAAAGCGGCACCGACCAGTGCCGTCCCCTGGCGTTGCACGAAGAACAGGGCAAACAGAACGACCATCGTGATCGGAATGACGAACGGCTTGAGCACCGGCGTCGCCACCTCCAGACCTTCGACGGCGGACAACACCGACATCGCCGGGGTCACCATCCCGTCACCGTAGAACATCGCCGCGCCGAGGATGCCGAGAATCATGATCGCCTTGGTTTGCCTCGGCTTGCCCTGGGCATCATGCAAGGCCAGGGCGATCATGGCCATGACGCCGCCTTCGCCCCGGTTGTCGGCGCGCATGATGAAGACGACGTACTTGACCGAAACGATGATGATCAGCGCCCAGAAAAACAGGGACAGGCTGCCGAAAATATTGGCCTCATTCACCGGAATCGGGTGATTCCCGGCAAACACTTCCTTCATCGCGTACAGCGGGCTGGTGCCGATGTCGCCATAAACCACACCCAGCGCCGCAAGCGCCAGTGCGGCAAGGCGCTTGCCGCTGGCATCTCCGGCCTGATGGGTTCCGCTCATTTTTTCGCTTCGGGAAAAGGCAGGGATCAGCCGCCCAGTGCCGCCTTGAGCGACTGCACTTCTTCCTGCGATTCCTCGATGATTTCGGCGAGCACATCGTCGTCAAACAGGGTGTCGAGCATCGACGTATCCACTTCGCCATCGAGCTCGGGATCGCGCCAGCCAGAAGTTCGGTTGGCAATCTTGTTGGCAACGTAGAGCACGTCGGACAAGGTTTTGACTTCCTTGATCTCGCGATCGGTTTCATGCTCCTGAACCGCCGTCAGCACCGATTCGGGCTGACCGAGGGCGGACAGCAGCGCGTGGCCGATATTGTCGTGCCAGCCGACCAGCAGTGCATGCAACTCTGCCTTGTCCGCCACCAGTTCCGGGAAGTTCGCGGCACGCGACATCAGGTAGAACACGCCCAGATCGTGAACCAGTCCGGCAAACATCGCCTCGTCGCCGTTGATCTTGGCCAGCTTGCGGGCCAGCACGCGACACAGCGCCGCAACGTGCGAAGAATGCTCCCAGAGCTTCTGCGAAATATTGTCGAAAGCGTGCATCTGCTTCGACTTGAGCAGCTGCTCCATGGCCACCGCGAAAGAAACCGTGCGCACCGCCTCCATCCCGACGCGCACGATACCGCTCTTCACGTCGGCGATTTCCCGACCGGAGGGGTTAAGCGCCACCGAATTCGCCATGCGGATGATCTTGGCGCTCATCAGCGGCTCTGCCCCGACCAGTTTCGCCAGCTGCTCCACATTCAGGTTGGGGTCCTTCAGTGCCGTACGCACCTGGAAGGTAATATCAAGAAAAGTCGGGAAAGTGATCTCGTCGCCGGACAAATCCTTGGCGATGTCTTCGAGAACCTTGAAAGTTACGGCACTGGTCATGGTGACTCAACTCGGAAAAGTAGCGGGGCGCCGCGAGCAGGCGGCGCAACGGCATCGATCAGAACGGGATATCGTCGCCCAGATCGTCGAAGGAAGGCTTCGGCTTGTTCTTCGCCGGAGCCGGCGCGTAATCGGTCGGCTCGCTGTCGTAGCCGCCACCGCCGGCCGGTGCGCCCATGCCCTGACGGGAACCGAGCATCTTCATTTCGTCGCCGCGAATCTCTGTGGTGTATTTTTCAACGCCATCCTTGTCCGTCCACTTGCGGGTGCGCAGGCTGCCTTCGATATAAACCTGCGAGCCTTTTTTCAGGTACTGGCCGCAGATTTCAGCCAGCTTGCCGAAGAAGGAAATACGCACCCACTCGGTTTGCTCCTTCTTCTCGCCGGTTGCCTTGTCCTTCCAGCTTTCCGTGCAGGCGATGCTGAAGTTGCAGATGGCTTCGCCGCTGGCGGTGTAGCGCATTTCCGGATCACGTCCCAGATTGCCGATGCCGATCCACTTATTAACCGAAGCCATACCCTCTCCTATCCTGTTTAAGCCGCAGCGCTGCTTGTACGCCGCTGCGGGAAATTCATCGAGCTTGCCACGACCAGCCACAAAATCGCCAGACCGGCGGCGGCAGCAAAGACCGCATTATCGCCGAAATTCTGCGCAACATACCCCCCCAACGCACCCCCGATGAATAATCCGATGGCCTGTGTCGTGTTGTAAACCCCGAGTGCGGCGCCCTTGGCGGCGGGCGGCGCCGTCCGCGAGACCAGCGAGGGCAGCGTGGCTTCCAGCACATTGAAGGCGACGAAGAAAAGCAGCAGCCAGAAAGCCAGCATCCACAGGCTTTGTCCGAACAGGAAAAGCCCGATCTGCACGACGACCAGCAAGGCGACTGCCGCGAGGAAAACCGGCCGCATCCTGTCCTTCTTTTCGGCAGCGATGATGGCCGGCACCATGACCACGAAAGACACCAGCACGGCGGGCAAATAAACCTTCCAGTGTTCCGCGGCCGGCAGCCCGCCAAACCCGACCAGCGCATGCGGCAGAACAACGAACATCGCCATCTGGATCATGTGCAGGGTGCCGATGCCGAGGTTCAGGCGCAGCAAATCAGGGGCCAGCAACACCTCGCGCAGCGGCAGTTTCTCGTGCCCCAGCGGCGCCGGGGCGGGCGGTACGGCCTTGAGCAGCAGGATGATGGCCAGCAGCGCAAAAATTCCGGTCATGCTGAACAGCCCGCTCATGCCGATCCAGCCGTAGAGCAGCGGCGCGCCAACCAGCGACAGCGCGAAGACCAGCCCGATCGAGGAGCCGATCATCGCCATCACCTTGGTGCGATGTTCCTCACGCGTCAGGTCCGCGGCCAGCGCGGTCACCGCGGCTGAAATCGCCCCCATACCCTGCAATACGCGACCAACGACCATCCAGGTCATGTCCGGCGCCCAGGCCGCGACGAAACTGCCCAGCGCGTAGATCAGCAGGCCAATGACGATGACCTGCTTGCGCCCCCACAGATCGGAAGCGACGCCGTAGGGAATCTGGAACACCGCCTGCGTCAGGCCGTAAGCCCCGAGCGCCAGACCAACCAGCGTCAGGCTGTCGCCGCCCGGCATGGTTTTGGCGTGCAGCGAAAAAACCGGCAGGATGAGGAAGAGGCCGAGCATGCGCAAGGCGAAGATCGACGCCAGCGAGATGCCAGTGCGGCGCTCTTCGGGGCTCATGCGATCGGTTGGGGAATTCATGTTTTTTCGTTATTTGTTGCAATGCAGCGGGAGGGGAATATTAGCAGGTTTGCACAGGCCGCCGGGCCTATCCCAGCCAGAACTGGATCGCCCACAAGGCCAGCATGCCAGCGGCAATCGTCGCCAGCACATTGCGCGTAGCCCAGGCCACGGCCAGCGCCACCAGCGCCGCCCACAAGCGCGGGTTGGCCACGGCCTCTCCCGGACTGAAGCCGCCGGGAAAAATCTCCGGCGCGATCAGCGCGCCCAGCACCGCCGGCGGCACGTAGCGCAAGGCCGCCGAAAACAGCGGCCCGGCCGACAGCCAGCGCCCGCCGGCGATAAACGACAGCCGGATCAAAAAAGTGACCAGCCCGCACGCCGCCATGCACAACAACAGGGTGCCCGTACTCATGGCTCACCCCGCTCGACGCGCCGCCAGAGCAGGCCGCCGACCACCCCGGCCCCGGCCGCCAGCAGCAGGCCGCTCTTGTGCGGCAGGCCAGCGGCCAGCAACACCACCACCGCCGCAATCAGTGCCGCCCCCGCCTCGCTGCGCCGATGCACGCCGAGCACCAGCAGGGCAATGAAAGTCAGCGCAATCGAAAAATCCAGCGACCAGCCGGCCGGAATCGCCGCGCCGAGCAGCACCCCGCCCAGCGTCGACACCTGCCAGCCCGCCCACAGCGTGAAGCCCGTACCGAACAGGAACCAGTGGCGCTGCGGTGTCGCCGGGCCGTCGCGCAGGCGCCCGATGGCCGCGGCAAAAGCTTCGTCGGTAAGCAGGTAGGCGAGCAGCAATTTCCAGCGCCAGGGCAGTGCCTTGAGATATTCCGCCACCGCCGCGCTGTACAGGACATGCCGCAGATTGACCACGCCCACCGTCGCCACGATCACCGGCGCCGGCGTCGCCGCGCCCCACAACTGGGCAAACACCACCTGTGACGAGCCCCCGAACACCAGCGACGAACTCAACACCACCGCCCAGCCCGGCAAACCCGCCGCCAGCCCGAGCACCCCGAAAATCAGCCCGAACGGCACCACGCCCAGCAACAGAGGCAATTCGGCACGCACCCCGCCGAGAAATTCGCGGCGGGCTTCGCTATCGGAGGGAATCGGCATGGCGCAACGCAAAACAGGAAAGGCTGCCATGCTACAACCGGAAACGCCGGCCGACTCAATCAGCCAGGTAAATTTTCAGGCACGACCGCGCCAAACCAGGCTTCCACGGTGAACCGGAAAAAACGCCGTTTTTTCCGGTTCACCGTGGAAGTCAAATCTTCGTGCCCTGGAAGCGTTCCAGCGCCGCGATCGCCTTCCGGTCGTAGATGACGCCCTGCTCGTTATGGCTGTACTCGTCGTAGGCCATCGCCTGCTGCAGCTTGGCGAAAAAATTGGTCGGCTCGTAATAAGCCGCCGGCACCTCGCCGTCGTACGCCACCTTGGAGATGGCCATCGGAATCATTCCGATCAGCGACGACGTCTCATCGACCGTCATCTTCCCGGCCTTGATCAGCTCGTTGATCGTCTGCAGCAAGTTCTGCGGCGACATGTTCGAAAAATCATAGGTCTCGCCACCTTCCGCACCTTCCTGCCCCTGCGCCGCCAGCGCACGCGCCGCGCTAGAAATGCTGACTTTCTCACCGGACACCGCCGGCTCTGCCCCGGCCGCCGAAAATACCGGGCGCTGTGTCGCGGCCGCCTGCGCCGGCAACACCCCATAAATACTGTTTGCTTGAATGATCACGTTAGCTCCTCACAAAACACCGTTGGCGAACACCCCGGATCAGGCCTTGCCTGCGGACTGGGCCGAAGCCTCCCGCTTGTCCAGATACGCGGCCAACGCATCAAACTGGCGGTCCGTGCTGCCGCTGCCATCGACGAACATGAACTTGAAGAGGTTTCGGATATTCGCCGCCGTCACCTCCGTCTTCGTCGGATCGAAACTTTGCCCGTTCGGCAGCGTCACCTGCTGTCCACCCATGCCGATGCGCGACATGCCAACCAGCAGCAGACCGTGCGCCGCCTCGCTGTTGCCCTTCGCCACCAGCTCGTCGTAAAGCGCCCGCTCGCCCGGCGACAGCTCCGCCATCGTATTCACAAAGCCGCCGGCCTTTTGCAGATAATCCACTTCGTCGGCAGTCAGCGAATCGTTTCCGCTGACCTTCATCTTTTCCTGAATCTCCGCAAAGCGCGTGTCGTTCTTCAACAGATAATCGAAATCAGCCGGCACTCGCTCAACAGCGGGCTTCGCCTTGATCGCATCGATCCGCTGCTGGATCGCCGCCTCCTGCGTCGAACTCTGCGAACCACCCAGCATCACCCTCGCCGCATCGGAAATACTCACCCGCTCGGCAAGATTTGCCGCAGGCGCAGACGACTGCCGCTGAAGCGGCGACTTCAAGACGGAACCGTAGCTGGAAGCGAGGTTATTCAAGCCCTGGACAATCATTTTTGCACTCCCGGAAATTCACCTGATCAACCTTGCAATTGGCATGCCAGAAAACTTCCGGGAACATGTTTCTCTGGCAGCTGAGAAGCCTCGAAAAATTCGCTCCCCATCTCACTGCGGCTGCCCAGGGAAAACCATGCTCTTCAGGTGGCGCCGCATCAGGCAGCATTCAGCCAGGATGAGGACCTCCCAACCATTGCAGGGCCTAGGGCAAAATGAATGCTCATCATGAAATTTCCGGGCACTCATCATGGATTATTCTGCGCTCAAGACTGTTGTTCAAAGATTCTATGCTGACATGTGGAACAAGCACGACAAGTCGGTAATTCCCTCGCTGCTTCAGTCTGACTTCACGTTCAGAGGCTCTCTCGGTCAAAGTAAAACCGGACATTCCGAGTTTGCTGAATACGTCGATTTCGTACATCAGGCCCTTGGTGCATACCAATGCGACATTCTTGACTTGGTTGCGGAAGGCAACCAGTGTTTTGCCCGAATGCGGTTTTCCGGAACCCACCGTGGCGATTTTTTTGGCTTCAAACCCACAGGAAAAAAGGTTGAGTGGGCTGGCGCAGCGCTTTTTTCGTTTAGAGACGGACTGGTCGCAGACCTGTGGGTCCTCGGCGATGTGCATGGGTTGTTACAACTGCTGGAACGCAACAGCGAGTAATTCTGCAACCTTCCGCTTTGGGTCGAATCAAGCAGCTCAAGTTAACAAAACTCTGTAATCACTTCGATTCTGCGGCACATGTGGAACTTCCACGGTGAACCCGAAAAAACGCCGATTTTTCCCAATTGTTGGAATGTGAGGAGGGCCTTGTTCACCCTGCCCGAAAAATGCCGGAACTTATCACCCGGATTCAATATCTAGCTTTCGGATGTAGCGGAGTTCCTTCTTCCACCCTTTCGGAGCGACCAGCATGAGCACACCTGTACCCGCAAAAGGCACCTGGAAATCAGCCAACGGTTTTCCCCTCGTCACCGTTGGTTCGATCAGTGAATACAAGGAAGCAGAGGGGTATTTCCTCGTTTCGGTGACGGTTGATGGCGACCCGATGGAGCTTGAACTGGACCCGGATGAGTGGGAAATATTCACCCGGGCCAACGCGTTAAGCCCGACCTGATACCGAACAGCCGCTGAAAACTCCCCGCCCTTCATTGGCGGGCAGCATGGCCGATGCTATGCTCGCAAGCCATGACGCGGAGGGGAGAACGATGAGCGAGAACATCGAAGAACGCGAGGCCGGTTATGTTTCCGGCTGGCTGGCACTGGTGGTCTGGCTGGTGTTGTTTGCCGGATCGCTGTGGCAGGTTTTTGGCAATACGCTGGTTTATCAGCGGCCGCCGGCACTGTTCGGCATGATTGCCCTGCCTGTTCTGGGGTTTCTGGCCAAGGGCTTCATCATCCTGCCGCCCAATATCGCGGCGGTTTTTACGTTTTTCGGGCGTTACGCGGGCAGTTTGCGTTCGGATGGCTTTTTCTGGGTCAATCCCTTCTACCAGCGCCAGCGCATCTCGCTGCGGGTGCATAACCTGAATACGCCAACGCTCAAGGTAAACGACCGGGCGGGCAATCCCATCGATGTCGGTGCTGTCGTTGTCTGGCGGGTGGCCGATGCGGCCCGCGCCGCTTTCGATGTCGAGGATTACGCGGCCTACATCGTGATTCAGAGCGAATCTGCCGTGCGCGCGGTGGCCAGCACGCGCTGGTATGACGGCGACGAGCATGGCCGCAACTCGCTGCGCGCCGACCTCGACAGCGTGGCCCGTGAACTGGCCGATACCATTCAGGAACATGTGGCACTGGCCGGGCTGGACATCATCGAGGCGCGCATCGCCCACCTTGCCTACGCGCCGGAGATCGCCAGCGCCATGCTCCGCCGGCAGCAGGCCGAGGCGGTCGTCGCCGCCCGCAGCCATATTGTCGAAGGCGCCGTCAGCATGGTGCGCCTGGCCATCGAACAGCTTGAGCGCGAGAACGTCGTCAAGCTGGGCGAGGCCGACCGCGTACATCTGGTCGGCAACCTGCTGACCGTCCTTGTTTCCGACAATGAAACCCACCCGGTCATTTCGGTAGACAAGGCGAACTGATCTGTTTTCATCACCAGAAAGGAAGCTTCATGCGCAAAACATTGGCCCTCGCCGCCCTCATTTCCCTGAGCTCGAGCGCGTTCGCCCAGATGGCCGTCGATTGGGAGTGGAAGAAGGATCATCGCTGCAACAACACCTCACCGGCGCTGTCGATCACCGGCATTCCCGCCGGCACCCAACAGATTTCGGTGCAGATGAACGATCTGGATTTCCAGAACAAGGATCACGGCGGCGGCAAGGTCGCCCATGCCGGCGGCGAAACGCTGGAAATCGCCGAAGGCGCTCTGACCGAAAGATACCTCGGCCCCTGCCCGAACAATTTCAGCAGCTTCGGCCACGCCTACCAGATGACGGTGCGCGCACTCGGCGCCGATGGTGCCGAACTGGGCAAGACCATGAAGAGCAAGGATTTCTCGGCGCGCACCGCGAAGTAAGCGCTGCCGGCAGCAAGCTTTCGACCGACCGGGGCACTGCCCCGGTTTTTATTTGCCTGGCATTTTTTGGCGTTTTTTCAGGTTGACCGTGGGAAATCCCCACCTATCGCCAGGGAAATTTTCGGGCGGCATTCAACCCGGCTCCGTTACAATCCGTCACAACCAGCCCCTCCGGAGAGCTTGATTGAAAACCTTGCTGAAAGCACTTTTGTTGCTACTTTTCTTTGGCCAGGCATGCGCCGCCGAGTTATTCGGAACAGTGGACGCATTGCGGGGCGGTGTGCATATCGTCGAAGCCGGCGGCAATCTCCGTGCAGTCAGCGACGGACAGGAAATTTTCGAGGGGCAGACACTGGCCACCCTTCAGGATGGCGAAGTGCATATCGTCACGGTCGATGGCGGGTTTCTCGCCCTGCGTCCCAACAGCAGCTTCCGGGTTGACTCGTATCGCGCCGAACGCAACGACGATGACAAGATCCATCTCTCACTCCTCAAGGGCGCCCTGCGTTCGATCAGCGGATGGATCACCAAATACCGTAAGGAAGCCTATCTGCTGAGGACGCGTACCGCGACCGTAGGCATCCGGGGAACGGATCACGAGACCTTCGAGGTGGAGGCAAACACAGCAAACCGTGAAGCCGGAACGTATCAGACCGTATATCAGGGAGCCGTCGTATTGCGCTCAGCACATGGCGAACTCGATGTCCAGCCGGGCAAGGCGGCCTTTGTGCCGCTGATGCGCGAGCAGGCGCCGCGCCTGCTCGATGACGTTCCCGACTTCATGAAAAACCGCGATCTTTCGCTGGAAGGACGGATCACCCAGCGCCGCGAGGAACTTCGCAAGGCGCTCGACCAGATGAGCGAAGAACGCGCGGAAAAAATCCGGGAACGCATGCGTGACGCCTCCCCGGAGCAACGGGAAAGAATGCGCCGCCGGATGATCCGAAAGATGCACCAACGCAACGATTGAACATGAAAAAGATCCGGCACACCGTTGTCGCGCTTGCCGCGTTTTCCGCCTTGCCCGCCCTGGCCGAAGTCGGTGCCGACATCGTCTACACCAGCGGCCCCGACAAGTATCACGCTTACGAGGTGCGTACCGATGCCGACATTCCAAACCTGCCGCTGAATGTCGAGTTGAGCAATTTTGTTGCAAGACAAGATCACACCGAAGTCGCCAACGAGCTCGCGTTCGGCATCAACTGGAAGGTAAACCGCTGGCTCGATCTGGGAGTGAAGAAGAGACGTGTGGACACGGAAGTGTTTGACATGAACGGCCGGAACGCCAATGTCGGCGTCAAACTCAACCCGTTATGGAACAGCGATCTCGAAACCCGCTTCACGCTGGGCTACGGCGATCTGGAATATGACCCGAACGCTCGTCCACTCGTCAAAGCTGCCCTGAAACGCATCATGCCGGAGATGCGGCAGCACACGCTGGGCCTGTCCCAGGACATCACCCCCGAACTGAATGTATCGATCAGTTTCGACGAATACCGATACACCAAGGACCCCGTTCAGGTTGCACGCGCCATCATCCGGCGGGTAAAAAGGCCCAACAGCGGTGTGTTTGAGCTGATCGGCTTCCCCGACAGATCAGCCGGCATCGCAACCAACTGGATGGCCAGCGAAAAGATGGCTTTCGACCTGTCGTACTCCCAGACCATGACGGTTCTCGACCAGCGCCAGGGCAGCCTCCGCTTCGGGATGAGCTACCAGGCCACGCCGAACGTGCTGCTCGGCTGTGCCGTGCAACAGGCCAGCAGCGGACGCCTGAAACGCCCGAACGGCGAAGTCTTCGTTGAATCCAGCAAGACCAACTACCTTGAGGTGTCGGCGGGCTTCACTTATTAGGTTTCGTTCGCGGCAAGCAACGACAAACTCCGTCCTCAGGCGCTGCCCGGGTTGTATTGCTTGTAAAGCCGCAGGTAGCGTTCGTCCGACTGCTTGAGGCGATCAGCCGCCAGGCGGAAGAAAATTTCCAGCATTTTCGATTGCAGCCCCGGCGAGGCTTTGCGCAGGCGCTGGTAGCTCCATTTGCCGATGGTCGCCGACGTGCTCGCCACCACGGTGGCGGCGCGCGGCTCCGGCGGGTCTTCGGCGAAGGCCAGTTCGCCGAACAGGGTGCCGGCATCAAGCATGGCAATCAGCTTCTGCCCGCGCGAAACACGCGCTTCGCCCTTGAGCAGCAGGTAGCACGAACGCGCTTCACCGCCTTCGCGCATGAACATGGTGTCGGCAGGCACTTTGCGCCAGTGCGAAATGCGCAGCAGCTCCCAGAGCTGGGCGTCGTTGAGCGGTTTGAGCAGGGGCAGACTGCGCAGCTGGTCGTAGAGTTCGGCTTCCGGCGGGCGCTCGTGGCCCTTGGCCGAGACTTCAGGCTTGCTGGCACGGGCGCAGTTCATCGAAAGCGCGGACAGCACGGCCGCCCAGTTGGGGAAGCGCTCTTCAAGATTGCGGGCGAGCATGCGGTCGAGCAGCGGGTTGAGGCTTTCCGGCAGATCGGTCCGGAAGCTGTTGAGCGGCGGGCGCTCGCCATGCAGGATGTTGTACATCAGCGATGCCTGCTCGGGCCCATCGTACGGACGCTGGCCGGTGAGCAGCTGGTGCAGGACGACGCCCAGCGCGTAGATGTCGGCCTGCGGCGTGACCCACTGGCGGAACAGTTCGGGTGCCATGTAGGCGAGCGAGCCGATGTCCATGACCTGCGTCGCCGAATCGTCACGCGACCAGTAGGCGGCACCGAAATCGGCGACCTTGGCTTCGCCGGGGCCAATGTACTGGAGATTGGCCGGCTTGATGTCGCGGTGGATGATGCCGGCCTGGCTGGCGTAATCGAGCGCGCTGGCGCATTTGTAGACGATTTCCAGCACTTCGGCGACGGGCTTCAGGTTGTCCGGCCGGGCGAAGGGTGCCATGGTGCCGCCGGGCAGGTATTCCATGGCGAGGTAGGCGGCATCATCGCCGATGCCGGCATCGAAAACATCGACGATATAAGGGTGCTGCAGGTTGCCGGCGATATGCACTTCGTTGAGCCAGGCCTTGCGCATCAACGATTGCTCGCCGCCATCCCGGAAAATCTGCGGATTGGCAATCTTGAGGGCGATTTCACGCTGGGAAAAATTGTCCCAGGCCAGATAGACGACGCTGGTTGCCCCACGCCCAAGTTCCTGACGAATCTCGTAACGCTGATCAAGGCCGGCGGGCAGGCCGGAAAAAACACTGCTCTGCGATGCGCTCACGGGCACGGTGTCCTGAAAAATGATGGAAAGATAAAACCGGAAGCCGGCAGAGTATCCTCTGCCCGGATGAAGCTGGTCAAGCTGCGCGCAACGGCTCACGGCAACTGGCTTTTTATCCAGCAATCAGTGCAAGAGTGCCCGCTTTTGCGTATAGTTGCCCCTACCCCAACCCCCAGAAAACAGCGATGGAAACCATCCGCATCCGTGGCGCACGCACCCACAATCTGAAGAACATCAATCTCGACCTGCCGCGCGACCAGCTCATCGTGATCACCGGGCTTTCCGGCTCGGGTAAGTCCTCACTTGCCTTCGACACCTTGTATGCCGAGGGTCAGCGGCGTTACGTCGAATCACTGTCGGCTTACGCCCGGCAGTTTTTGCAGCTGATGGAAAAGCCGGATGTCGACCTGATCGAAGGCTTGAGCCCGGCCATTTCCATCGAGCAGAAGGCCACCTCGCACAACCCGCGCTCGACCGTCGGCACCGTCACCGAGATCCACGATTACCTGCGCCTGCTTTTCGCCCGCGCCGGCACGCCGTATTGCCCCGACCACAACCTGCCGCTCGAAGCGCAGACCGTGTCGCAGATGGTCGATACCGTGCTCGCCCTGCCGGCCGAGACCAAGTTGATGATCCTCGCCCCCGTTGTCGCCAATCGCAAGGGCGAGCAGATGGATCTCTTCGCCGAACTGCGCGCCCAGGGCTTTGCCCGCGTCCGCGTCGACGGCACGGTGTATGAAATCGACGACGTACCCAAGCTGGCCAAGGCGCAGAAACACACCGTCGACGTCGTCGTCGACCGCCTCAAGGTGCGCGACGACATGCGCCAGCGCCTGGCCGAATCCTTCGAAACAGCGCTGCGCCACGCTGAAGGCCGCGCCATCGCGCTCGAAATGGACAGCAATGTCGAGCACCTGTTCTCCGCCAAGTTCGCCTGCCCGGTCTGCGCCTACGCCTTGCAGGAGCTTGAACCGCGCCTCTTTTCCTTCAACAATCCGATGGGTGCCTGCCCGAAGTGCGACGGGCTGGGCGTCATCCAGTTCTTCGACCCCAAACGGGTGGTCACCAACCCGGCCGCATCGCTGGCCGCCGGCGCCATTCGCGGCTGGGACAAGAAGAACCAGTTCTATTTCCAGATCATCGAATCGCTGGCCGACCACTACACCTTCTCGGTCGACACGCCCTGGGACGAGCTACCGGAAGACATCCGGCAACTGATTCTCTACGGCTCCGGGCGTACCGAAATCAATTTCCGCTACGCCAACGAAAAGGGCACGCGCTTCGACCGCAGTCACACTTTCGAGGGCATCATCCCCAATCTGGAACGGCGCTATCGCGGCAGCGATTCGCAGGCGGTGCGCGAAGAACTGTCGAAGTACATCAGCAACCAGAGCTGCCCGACCTGCAACGGCACCCGCCTGCGCGTCGAGGCGCGGCACGTGCGCGTGGGCACGCACACCCTGCACGAGATCAGCCGCCTGCCGCTGGGCGAGGCGCGCAACTATTTCAACTGCCTGCAACTGCCCGGCCACAAGGCGCAGATCGCCGACAAGATATTGAAGGAAATCACCGCCCGCCTCTCCTTCCTGATCAACGTCGGCCTCGATTACCTGTGCCTCGAACGTTCGGCCGAAACGCTCTCCGGCGGCGAGGCGCAACGTATCCGGCTGGCCTCGCAGATCGGCTCGGGGCTGACTGGCGTCATGTACGTGCTGGACGAACCGTCCATCGGCCTGCACCAGCGCGACAACGACCGCCTCCTGCAAACCCTGCGCAACCTGCGCGACATGGGCAACACCGTCCTCGTCGTTGAACATGACGAGGATGCCATCCGCAGCGCCGATTACGTCGTCGACATTGGCCCCGGTGCCGGCGTGCATGGCGGCCACATCGTGGCCGAAGGCACACCGGCGCAGATCGAGGCCAATCCGGCCTCGATGACCGGCGCTTACCTCTCAGGCAAAAAGGCAATTTCGGGCAAAAATTCACGTCGACCGTGGAATCGGGAAAAATTGCTCAAGGTCGTCGGTGCCCACGGCAACAACCTCAAGGATGTCACGCTAGAACTGCCGCTTGGGCTATTTACCTGCATCACCGGCGTTTCCGGTTCCGGCAAGTCGACGCTGATCAACGACACGCTCTACGCCGCCGCGGCCAAACATCTCTACGGCTCGACCAACGAACCGGCGCCGCACAAGGAAATCGTCGGCCTCGACCAGTTCGACAAGGTGATCAACGTCGATCAGGCACCAATCGGCCGCACGCCGCGTTCCAATCCGGCGACCTACACCGGCCTGCTGACGCCGATCCGCGAACTCTTCGCCCAGGTGCCGGAATCGCGCGCCCGCGGCTACGGGCCGGGCCGCTTCAGCTTCAACGTCAAGGGCGGGCGCTGCGAAGCCTGTCAGGGCGACGGCATGATCAAGGTCGAGATGCACTTCCTGCCCGACATCTACGTCCCCTGCGACGTCTGCCACGGCAAGCGCTACAACCGCGAAACGCTGGAAGTCCAGTACAAGGGCAAGACCATCCACGACGTCCTCGGCATGACGGTCGAACAGGCGCGCGAGTTCTTCGATGCCGTGCCGGTCGTCGCCCGCAAGCTGCAGACGCTGGTCGACGTCGGCCTCAGCTACATCACGCTCGGCCAGAGCGCCACCACGCTGTCCGGCGGTGAGGCGCAGCGCGTCAAGCTGGCGCTCGAACTCTCCAAGCGCGACACCGGCCGCACCCTGTACATTCTCGACGAACCGACCACCGGCCTGCATTTCCAGGATATCGAAATGCTGCTCTCCGTACTCCATCGTCTCGCCAACAATGGCAACACCATCGTCGTTATCGAGCATAATCTCGATGTCATCAAAACTGCCGACTGGCTCGTCGATCTTGGGCCGGAAGGTGGCGACGGCGGCGGCCGCATCCTGGTCGCCGGCACGCCGGAAACCGTAGCACAGTGCAAGGCCAGTCACACCGGCCGCTTCCTCAAACCGCTCCTGGAGAAAAAAGCTTGAGCGCCATCAAAGAATTCAAGGGAAAGCAGGGTATTCCCCGCATCCTCAACGCCATCCGTTATTCATTGGAGGGTTTTGCTGCAGCCTGGAAGAACGAGGCTGCGTTCCGCGAGGAATTGCTGCTTGCCGTCATCACCATCCCGCTTGCCTTCTATCTTGGCAAGACCGGCGTCGAACGGGGACTGATGGTGGGCGCCATGGTGCTCATCCTGATCGTGGAAATCCTCAATTCCGGCCTGGAAGCGGTAGTCGACAAAGCCTCGCCGGAAAAGCACGAACTTGCCAAGCGCGCCAAGGACATGGGCAGCGCAGCAGTTTTTCTCAGCATCATCAATGCGGCCGTGATCTGGGCCTGCGTGCTCTGGCCCTGAGATGATGCGGCGCCTGCTCGTCGCTCTGCTAGGCGCGCTGCTTTCGACCGGGGCATTGGCTTTGGGCCATGTGGTGGCTTATGAAGAATTGCCCTTTTCCACGGTGACCCAGGTAATCACCTGTGGCGACTGGCAGCGTGGCGAGGAATCGGGAATGTTCCGCGTTCTGCTGGCCTACCATTCCGGCCAGAGCATGCTTTTCATCGACATGGTAAAGCCCAACGCCAGCCAGATTCTGCTCGTCGTTGATCGCGGATTCACCATCGACGAGTTCGACAACGACCACGCCGATTACGACATTTCCGCGCTGCGTTGCCAGTCGGCTGGTGAAGGCAAAATCAGGATCACCGGACGCACCGAAAATGGCGGCGGCGAAAAGGGTAAATTCCGCCTCGATTTCAACGGCGGTACCGGCAAGTATTTGCTGACCTGGCCTCGGTGATGCGCCGAATGAGGTCGTACCTTCTCTTGTTGATGCTCGCAATCGTCAGTCCGGCCAGCCTTGCCGAGGCTGACCGCATCACGCTCTACCCGGCATACAGTGACGGCAGTGCGCTGATCATCGAGGGACGCATCGTTGAACGGGCCGAGCGCAAGCCTGACCGCCATTCGGATGGGCGCCTCGACAATCTGTCGCGCAATGTCCGACGTTTCTTCAATGACGAGCGCGCGCAGCAGACAGTCCGGATTCGCGTGGCAGATTACAGCGGGCAAGCACTCAGCGACGACGAGGGGTATTTTCGGCTGACCGGAAGCAGTACACTCGCCCCCGGCTGGCATCCGGTCGGCGCCAGCAGTGAAAAAACCTCGGCCATCGGCCGTCTGCTGGTTGTACCTCCCGGCAACCGCCTCGGCCTGATTTCGGATATCGACGACACCATCCTGATTTCCGAAGTGACCCAAAAGCGGCGCCTGCTCGCCAATACTTTCCTGAAAAACGCAAGGCAACGCCAGGCTGTGCCGGGCATGGCCAGCTTATATACCCGGCTCATGGCGCAGAACGCCGAGCCGGCCAGCGCGCCGCTGTTCTATCTTTCCGCCTCGCCACGCCAGTTGCAGGACGCCATTTCCGATTTTCTCGGACACAACTCGTTTCCGCCCGGCGTGCTGCTGACCAAACGCGTGAGCAACGATTTTTCCGGTGACCCGCTTCTCGACCAGTTCAGCTACAAAACGCAGAAAATCGAAGAAATATTCGCCCGCCTGCCCTGGGTGCGCTTTATTTTGGTGGGCGACGATGGCGAAAGGGATCCGGAAATCTACGATTGGGTACGCCAACGCCATCCCGACCGCGTTGCGGACATCTGGATTCGTCGCGTCTCTTCCGACCCCCTGCGCAACCGCCCACCGCATCAGCAAAACATCGCCGATGTTCTGAACGCTACCGACAACCAACAAATTACCCATGAATAAGCCCGCAAACGCTGCACTCCCCGCCTACGCCCCCTCGGGGAAAATCGCCTGGACAGCATCTTTCAAGATCCTGCTTTTCGGTATTCCCGGCGCAGCCCTGCTCGGCTGGCTGTACGCCTTGTTGCTGCATTACAGCCCGGCCGCGCTGATCTCGGTTTTCGGGGTGATGCTGTTCAGCGTGTTTAGTGGCGTGCTGTCCTGCATGGTGCTCAAGGCGGCACACTCGCGTTCCCGCCCCTTCAACGCCATTGCCGGCGGATTGCTCGGCTTTGTCATGCTCTGGGTGCACTGGGCGCTATGGATTCGCATGGGCTTCGATCAGGGGCCGAAGATGGCCGGCTATTTCATCACCTCCGGCCCGCAGGGCTGGATCACCATGCTCGTCCTCCTCGGCCAGCGCCTGCGCGAACTGGAGCCGGAACGCTTCATGGTGAACTGGCTGGCCTTGCTGTGGTTTGTTGAAGCAGCCGTTCTCGTCTGGTTGCCGGCCCTGATTGCAAAAATGCAGGCCGACGATCCCTACAGCGAAACCGCCCGAGCCTGGGCGGAAGACGACATCAACGGCGAACTGTGGTGGGATGGTGGCATGTCGAGCGAACTGCTCAGCCGGCTCGAAGAAGAAGGCGTCGATTTCCTCTGTCGCCTGCCCCGCGCCGTCGAGATCGGCACCCCGGTCGCATCGCAATGGTGGACGGCCGGCATCAAAGGCCAGAAGGTGGAATCCGATCCGGCAGCACGCTGGATCACCATCAGCGTGGTCGAACAGAAACGCGACGAAAACGGCAAGGTGAAGAGCACTCGCACGCCCGTTATCGCCAACTGGAATATCGATGCCGCCGATTACGTGCGGCTGGCCGAACACCTGACCCGCTCAACCAGCAATTTCGCCGTCGCGGCAGATGCCCCGACGCCGCAGGAACTCGAAGCCGCGGTCGCCGCCATGGAGGCCGACCAATTCGCCGAAGCCATCGAACTGGCCGACCCGCTGCGCAACCACCCCGATCCCGCCTTGCGCGCCGATGCGCTGCGCCTGACCGCGCTCTGTCTGGCGCGCCTGGAAAAATGGGAAAAGGCGTTCGACGAATATCACGCACTTTTCGCCGTTGAAGGTACCACGATGAACGCCCTGCAACTGGCTACCACCTCGGTGATGGCCGGCCAGACGGAACGCGGCCAGGCCTGGTTCGAAAAAGCCAGCCAGCTCAACCACGAGGCGCACGACATGCCCTGGCCGACCCTGCACACCAATTTCCTCTCGGCGCTCGGCAATGCCGGCGCATGGTCCGCCGGCCTGCCGCACGTCGAATGGCTGCGCGACATGTTCCAGGGCATGAGCAGCAGCGACGACAATTTCGTCTTCATGCACGACATGCCCTTCCTGTCTGTCTTCTTCGAGAAAAGCCTGCCCTTCCTGCGCGCCAGCATGAGCGAAGTCGAGATCAAGGCGTGGTATGGCGCCATGCATGACCATCTGGACGAAGAAGGTCAGGAAAAGCTGGCCGACTGGCTGAACGGCCTGGGCGACGCAACGCCCACCCTGCACTAAGCGGGGCGCCCAACCATGAGAAAAGCCTTCCGGATACTCATTGCGTTACCACTTGTACTGGTCGTCGTCATCGCACTCATCAATATCTGGGACGACACACTCGATCCGGCACTGGAAAAGCTGCTCACCACCCAGCCGCCCCAAATTCCGCCCGAAGAGAACGGTTATTTCGCATGGGTCGGTGTCGTTGGGCCATCCGATCAGTCGCCCGACATCTGGGGCTATCGCTGGTATCAGCAAGCCTTGCAGGCAGACAAAAGACAACCCGGCGAAAACCAGACCCTGGAGATCGAAAGCGAGAAGCCCAGGCGCGATCTCGTAGCGACCGACATCCCCTGCAACAAGATCGAAACCTGCCTGGAATCCGTCATCGGTGCGCCCGACAATGCCCGAACCCTGCTTCAAAAAGGTCAGGACATCCTTGAGCGCGGCGACCTTGCGGTCAGCATCCCGGCCTATCAGGAAGCCTGGCGACCCGATTTCTCCATTGCCTCGCATCTGCCGAGCTACGCCAATCTCTATCGCCAGCTCAGCGCCACCCGCTTTGCTCTCGGCATCGCCGAGGGGCGCCACGACGAAGCGCTCACTCACCTTGCTCAGGAGATGGCTTTCCACGTCCGGCAGATGCGGGGGGCAAGCTCGCTTATCGAAAAACTGGTGGCCATGGCCCACCTGCGGGGCGACCTCATGCTGCTCAGCCAGTTTATCCGGCATGACCCTCACTCAGCACGCCAGGAAGCAGATCATCTGGCAACGATGCTCGCACCCCTGCCCGCTGATGCCACGCAGATGCGGAGCGTGATGGAGATGGAACTGCGCAGCGGCGCACGACTTTTCCTTTCACTCGATCACCGGAAGATGCTTTCCGAAAACCCGGACACCTCCGGGCAACTCCGCCTGACACAATGGCCGGACGCGCCACTGAAAGCCTTCTACCTGCCCAATGCGACCGCCAACGAGCACTTCAAGCGCTACCGCAGCATTCTCGCCTCCGACACCCTGAGCGGCGACGCCTACCGCGAGGCGCTCGCCAACTCGCGACGGGAGATCGACGCTGCAACGCAGAACACCTACGTGTTGCGGAATCCGGTGGGACACATTCTCGTCAACACGGCCACCCTGGATTACGGCAGCTATCTCCTGCGCCGTGACGACCTGGTGGCCCTGCATGCCTTGGTGAATTTTCAGCTGGACCTGCTGCGCAAGAACATCAGCGATGGCGAAGCCATTGGCCAGGCTTTGAGCGGCGCCAGTCTGGCCCACCCGCACACTGGAGAAAAGCCCGTCTGGGACAAGGCATCACGCACCCTGAGCCATGCCGCCATCAGTATCCGCAGCGGCACCACCAAGACGCTGGACATCCGGCTCTAGGCGCCGGCAAGGTGGCGTGGCGGCAATGCCGCGGTGAACCGGAAAAAACGGTGTTTTTTACCAGGCGGGTGAGACACACCCGCCCCGGCCAAACCTGCCTTGCGGAGCCCGATGGAAATCGGGCCCGCTGATTGCCTGCTTACTTGACCAGGCGCAGGGTGAAGGGATAGCGGTAAGGCTGGCCCTTGGAGGCGCTGACTGCTGCAATGATCAGCAGGACCAGATCGGCAATGGCAAGTATCCAGATCAGGAACAGGCCGATCACCACGAACATGAGCACAACGCAGACGATAAAGCCGATCAGCATGGTGATCTGGAAGTTCAGTGCTTCCTTCGCCTCATTGGCGATGAATTCGGATTCCTTGCCCTTGATCTGCCAGATGAGCAGCGGGCCGAGAATGCTGCCGAATGGAATGATGAAGCCGACCAGCGCAGAAAGGTGGGCAAGCATGCCCCAATTGCTGTCGTCCGGTTTTATTTGTTGAATGTCGCTCATGTTAGCTGCCCCCCGTCGTTGAAAACTTCTGCATTGTGGTGACTGCTCCCCCGTCCGTCAATGCAAACGAAGTACACCCTGCTCATGCCGGCAAGGCAACCTCCTCCGTTTTGGCAAACTTTCCGGCAACCACCGTGCGGTTACGCCCCTGACGCTTCGCCTCGTACAGCGCATCGTCCGCCGCCTTGAGCGCCTCGTCGATGGTTCCACCCGAAGCATCGGCCAGGCCGATACTCACCGTGACCCGCACCAGGCTGCCATCCGGCAGGATCACATCGTATTCCGACCAGCGTTTGCGGAAACGCTCGGCGAGCACGCGGGCATCCGGCAGATTCGACTCGGGGAAAAGAAAGGCGAATTCCTCGCCACCGTAACGGCAGACCAGATCGGACTGCCGGAAAGTATCCTGCAACATCGAGGCGAAGGCGCGCAAAACCATGTCACCCGCAGCATGCCCATAGGTGTCGTTGAGACTCTTGAAGAAATCGAGATCGGCCATGCCGATGCTGAGCGGCCGGCCGTAGCGCTGGGCGCGCTGCAACTCGCCCTCGGCGACAATCAGAAAATGCCGGCGATTGGTCAGGCCGGTCAAGCCATCCCGATTGGCCAGTTTTTCCAGGGCATTGCGGTCTTCTTCGTGCTGCACCAGCGATTCGTGGAGATCACCAATCGCGGATTCGACCGCCTGAATCTCCAGCATGAGCGAAGGCTCGAATGCCGGGACGGGCTGATCGACGCTGAGGCTGGAAAGCGCCTCGTCGATGCGCTGCAACGGCCCGATCACGTGGGTACGCAAGAGCAGCAGAAAAACGAAAAGAAAGGTGCCGACCACACCCAGCGCAGCAAGCAGCTTGAAGCGCGCATTAGCCATGGTTTCCGACATCATTGCAAGGTCGGCTGCGGCGAGATTGGTTCCCTGAATGGAGACATCGTCAACCAGCAACCCGAGACGGGCCGCCAGACGCTGCCATTCTTCATAGCTTGCAGCCATCGCCGCGTTGCCTTTCGACGACTGATGCAACACCTCCGCCAGGAAGCGTTCGGTCTGGCGGGCCAGATCGGCCGCCTCGCGGTGCTCGAGCATGCTCGGATGACTGGAAACCAGGGTCACGACAAAAAGAGCCTGCTGACGCGCCTGCGGCGTCGTGGCGGAAAAGAAACGTTCGCCCTCCTGCCGCAACTGCTCGAGATTGCGTGACAAACGCTGGTAACGGATGATTTCCGGCATGGTCTTCTTTTGCAGGCGGGTCGTCGCCTCCTCAACCCGCTGCTGATCGAACACCAGCAAGACCACCGAAACCCCGAAAAGCATCACGAAAAGCAGGCCCAACTGGGCAAACGCTGTTCCCGCCCTGATCCCGCCCTGAGAGAAGAGAAATTTCATGGCGCTCTCTCAATCCAGACTGAACGGAAAATGCCGGCGCACGATCCGGTGGAAGGTGCCGTCGGCACGCGTTTCGGCGATCGCCTTGTCGACTGCGGCCCTCAGGTCTTCCCGGTTTTTCGGCAAGGCAATATGCACCGTACCGCTCAGGCTGGCCTCGAGGATGGGCTCCCCGGCAAATTCGAATTGCCCTGGCGCTTCCCGGCTCATCATGGAGTAGGCGATGAGCATCGGCAACAGACAGAAATCAGCCTTGCCCTCCCGCAATGCGTCCAGCGAATCGAGCATGGTGCGTGCCTCAAGCAGGTTCAGGCGGTTCTCGTCGACCATTTTCTGCAACACGATCTGCTGCACGGAGCCGCGTATGGCAACCACGCGCACGTTGCGCAAGTTGGCCAGGCTGGGTTGCGTCCCGGCCTGTTGGACAAATTGCCGGATCGAGGCTGGCGTGCCCACCAGGCGCGACGAGGAACGCCAGATCGGGGCGCTGAAATCGACCCGGGCTTCACGCTCCGGCGTGCGCAGGAAACTGCCGAAACCGAGGTCGATGCGCCCGCCTTCCACCTCGCCAAGGATATCGCCCATCGGGCCGTAGACCATGGTGCAATGGCGATTCATCCGGCGGCAGATTTCGCGCGCCATGTCTTCATTGAATGCCGACAGGCTGGCCGTATACATCCCGGCCGACTGCGGCGACAGCTTGTCGCGCGGCCCGACCGCGACCCGCAGGTCGGCAGCCTGTGCCACCGACAAACAAGTGCAGAACAGCAGAATGAAGCCCCAAAATCGCATTGCCCTATCCGAAAACATATCCGATGCCGATCATACTGCCGTTCCCGGAAAATTCGCCAGACGAAACGCAGTCAACGCTCGAGTTCCAGCAGGCAGGCCTGGATCGGAAAGTAGATGGCGAGGCGGAGCGGCAGCGCCTCGCCGGCAAACAACCCGGCGTAACGTTCCAGCTGCGGCCGGAAGCCCGCTGCCCGTTGCGGCAACTCCGCCAGTGGCGCACGTACCGTCTTGTAGTCGACGATCCAGCGGCAACCATCGGCGATGAAAACGCGGTCGATGACGTGGTTAACCGTCGCACCGGCCACCACGCTGCTCCACGCCTGCTCGGCGGCTGCACCCGGATGATCGGCGAGCACCCAGCGGCCGCTTTCCGAACCCAGGGTGGCACTCAGTGCAGCGACCGCCTCGGCCGCGCCGGCCGTGGCTTCGGCAGGGGTGTGACCCTGATTTTCCAGCCAGCGTGCCCAGGCCATTTCCAGGCTGGCGACGCGTTCCGACGACCACTTCGCCAGACCTTGCCCGGCGATCAGTTCCAGACATCGATGCACCAAAGTACCGACCGAAGCCTCCAGCGACAGCGTGCTCTCCGCCTCGTCCAGCGCGAGCGGCGCATTGTCGCTCGGCATGTAATCGGGCGGCGATTCGCAGAGCGCGGCGGGCAGCCCCACCTGTTTCAGACGCAACAGCGGCGGTTCAAAGCTGGCCACATCGAAGACCACGGGGACATTTTCGGCCGGCCCGGCGGCGCCGAGGGCGGCGGCAAACACCGGCTGGGCGACACCCGGCCAGAGCAGCTTGAGCAACGTGCCGGTCGCTGGCGGCTTGAGGCCGTCCTCCTTCTTCTCGTCCGGCACGGCCACGCCGACCAGATGCAGGCGGCGAATCGCCCGCGTGGCCGCGACGTAGAGCAGGCGTTCGTCCTCATGCGCGTTGCGCTCGGCTTCGAGCTTTTTGAGGTAATCGTAGGCCGTCGGCTGATCGGCGCCCTGCCCTTTGGCCTTGATCGGTGCCACCAGCAGATGCTCGACGCCATCGGCCCCGGCCACTTCGTCCCACAACAACAGGCTGCTCTCATTGCCTCCCGTGGAACGATGCAAACCGGGCAGAATCACCGTTTCGAATTCCAGCCCCTTCGATTTGTGGATGGTCATCATCTGCACGGCGCTGCCCAGCGGATCAGCCGGCGCAAAAAGCTCGGCGGCCTGTGCAGTGAGCGTTTCGGCGGAAAGATTACGCGCTGCTGCGAGCTTGTCGAGCAACCGGAAAAACGCTTCGACATCGGCCATGGCTTCCGGCGCTTCCAGACAGGCCGGGCCACCGAGCATGAGCCAGACGCCCTCCAGCCAGCGCCGCGGATGTTGCCGGCCGCGCCCGGCGAACGCTTCACCGAGCACCGCGCGTACATGGCGCAGGCGTTGTTGCCCGTCGTCGCTCAGGCGCCCGATACGCGCCTCGTCCTGCATCAGTTGCCAGATCGTCGATTGCTTGTCGTCGGCAGCCAGTTGGTGCAGATCGGCCAGGCGCAGGCCACACCACGGCGCACGCAGCAGGGCCAACCAATGAACGCGGTCGGCGCGGTGGTGCAGGGCGCGGAACAGGGTGAGCAGATCCTGCACATGCTGGCGACCGTCCAGCCCTTCGATATCGACCGCCTGAAAACGCAGGTCGGGCGCGCTGCGGCGAATTTCGGCAACGAGCGCGTCGAGGTGGCTGCGCGCCCGGACGAGCACCGCCACACGCTCTTCCGGATAATCGCGTCGGGCCTGGAGAATCAGGTCGAGGACGCAGCGCCCTTCGGCCTCGGCAGCATCCTCGTCGCGCCCGAGCAGCGGGTGCACGCTGACGCCGCTGTCGGCATGAGGCGGTCGGGTGGCGGCGGATTCGGCATAGCGCACCGCGCCGGTTTCCGGGCCGTCGGCCGGCGGAAAAATGGCGGGGAATGCGCTGTTGACCCAATCGACGATGCCGGGAAAAGAGCGGTTGTTGCGGAACAGCCGCAGGTGATCAAGCCGGATGTCGCCGATGCCGCGTTCGCGCACACGCAGGAACAGCCCGACGTCGGCCTTGCGGAAACGGTAGATGGACTGCATCGGATCGCCGACCACGAACAGGGTGCGGCCGTCATCCGGCATCCAGCCGCGGGTCAGCTTTTCGATCAGCCCGACCTGGCTCGGGCTGGTGTCCTGGAATTCATCGACCAGCAGGTGGCGGATGCGGTAATCGAGCGCCTGCGCCAGATCGGTCGGCGCTTCGTCGTCACCCAGCGCCATTCCGGCGCGGGCGGCGATTTCGATGAAATCGACTTCACCGGCTTCCTGAAAAGCCAGCCACAATTGCCCTGCCGCCAGCCGCAGCAGGCGCGAGAAATTCTCCACGCTGGCCCATTCGTCCTCGCTTAACTCCGGCTGCGGCAGCCCGCGCAACATGGCCAGCGCATCTTCCAGCCCGACCACGCCGCGCAGTTCGGCAAGCAGTTCCTGCATAGCCTTTTTCTGCTCGGCGAATTCAACTCCAGGCGGAAAACCGTTGTTCTTGTTCAACTGCTGGCGGAACCCACCATCTTTCGTCAGCAGCAACGTAGCCAGCGCCTGCCAGCGCGGCAAATCGTCAAGTGCTGCGGTCAACCCGAAAAACCACTCAAAAAGGGGATCGAACTGCCCCGGCACATTGGCCGCGGCAAAGCGGGCCAGCGGCATGAGCAGCGACTGCATGCGGCCGTCCAGCAATCCGGCAACGCCAGCCAGATCGCGCTCGATCAGCGCGGCAAAACCGGCCTCGACCTCGGCTTTCATGACGCCGCTTTCGATCTGCGTGGCGCGCTGCAGCCACTGGTCGCGCCGGCCAAGCATGCTGACCAGCAGCTTTTCCAGGCGACCGGCGTTGTTGTCCATGAAGGCCAGCGCCGCGGCGACAACCTCGGCATCCGGCCCGTCGGCCTCGACCATTTCCAGCGTGCGCCGCGCCGCCGTTGCGTAATGGCTGGCCGCATCCTCGGCGACGCCGGGCTGCGCACCGAAGCGGCTGAGATAGGGCATCTGCCGCGCCAGACTGGCGCACAGCGCATCCAGCGTGGTGATACGCAGCCGGCCGGGGTGACCGAGCAGGCCCCAGCCCCGCTCGTCATCGTGGGCCAGCACGCGTTGCGCCAGATCGAAGGTCTGCCGCTTGTGCGGCTGTTCCGGGACTTCGCCGCCGGCCGCACGTTCCAGACTGCCGAGAATGCGGTCGCGCATCTCGGTCGCCGCCTTGTTGGTAAAAGTCAGCGCCAGCACTTCTTCCGGATGTTCGACCACGGCCAGCAGGCGCAGGTAGCGCTGGGTCAGCAGTTCGGTCTTGCCGGCGCCGGCTGGCGCCTCAACGATGAAGGAGGCAACCTCCAGCGCCCGCAAACGGGCCTGGCGATCTTCTTCCAGCCGGTCGATGACGGGGTTCATGCCTTCACCTCCGCCAGCGCTGCTGCCAGCAAACGGCGCCGCTCGGGCAGGCGGAGCAGGGGCAGCACTTCGCAATATTGCAGCGCCTTCTCGTCGGCGAAGGCCACGCCGGCCCGGCCTTCCTTCACCTCGCGCGCCACGGCGTGCAGGCGTTCGCGCCAGTGCGTGATGACGGCGATCCAGTCCGGAAATTCAGCGGGATCGAAAATTTTCTGCTTGTCGTCACCGACGCCCTGCACGCCGGGCAGAATGTCCTTTTCATCAGCGACGCCGGCAAAGGCTGGCTTGTCGAGCAGCACCTTGGCAAAGACGACGGCCGCCACCTCGTCGTTGACCAGCGCCGCGTAGATCGGCAGCTGCGGCTCGGTAATGCGCTGGCCGGCCCAGTTCTTGGTATCGATGGTCGCGCCGGTCTTGTAGTCGATGATGATCTGCCGGCCATCGGCCAGTTGGTCGATGCGGTCCACAATCATCCGGACCCGAATACCTTCGATCTCGACTTCGGCTGGCGCCTCGCAGGCGATCACCTCGAATTCGGCGCCCCGCTTTGCCTCGACATCGAGCCAGACCGCCAGCAACTTACCCAGACGATCCGCCTCCAGGACGCGAAAGCGCGCCGGCAAGGTGATCCGCCGTTCCTGCTCGAAATGATCCAGGGCAACGGCGATCGCTTCGGCGATGCGCCGGCCGCGCATGTCGTCGCCCAGCGCAGCCAGCGCCTGCGAACTGCGCACCGTCGTCCAGAACGCTTCGAGCGCTTCGTGGACCAGCGTGCCGCGTGCCGCCGGATCGAGCCCTTCAACCGCCTCGTCCATCGCCTCGCCGCCCAGGCGGTACTGGTAATAGGCCCAGGCCGGGCAGATGGCCTGGGCGCGCAGCAGCCAGCTGCCGCCGGAAACTTTCTCGCCCTCGCCGACCGGCGGGGCCATGGCGTCGTCGATCAACACGCAGGCCAACCCGGCCGATTGCGCCATCTGCCCGGCCAGGCTGGTGACCGCCGCCGGCTGCCCGGCGCTCGCCGGCAAACCGGCAATCAGGGGGCTGGGCCGCAGAATGCGGTTGCCGTCGGCCTGCGCCCAGGAAAAACGCACCTGCGGCGCGGCCTGCAACAGGCGGGCGTGCACGCGCCGAGCGAAATCGAGCTCAACCTCGGCGCTGGCGTGCGCCGCACCTGCCGCCCGCAGCAATTCCGCCGGGAGCAGCGGATTGGGACGCGGTGCCGGCGGCCAGAGATCGTCATTCATGCCCATCACCCACAGGGCGTCGAATTCCAGACCGGCGCTTTCGAGCACGCCGAGTACCTGGATCGCCGGCCGGCCACGCGTTTCCGGCTGGAAAATGCGCTGGCGGCAAAGCTGACCAAGACGGAGCACCGCCTCGCCGAGCGCCAGCGGCCCAAGCAGCGCATCGAAACGGCCGAAGCTGTCGAGCACTTCGCCAAAAGCGCGGCGCGCCTGAAATTCGTGGCTGGACAAGGCCCGTTCGCCGGGCCAGCCGACCGCCTGCAAGGCCTTGCGGAAAGTCGTTGCCCAGGCACCGGGACGCTGCGTTTTCGGGGCGCGATCCATCACTTCGCCAAACGCCGCCAGCGCCGCCATGCTTTGCGGGCACAGCGGTGCCGCCTTCTCGGCCAGTCGCCCGGCCAGCTTGAGCAGCGCCGGCAGGCTGGTGAAATAGGGCAGATCGCGACGCAGGGCGGCGTCGAAACGGGCGCGACCATCGGCCTCGCTGACATCGCCCGCCCAGCCCGAACTGAGCAGCAGTTCGGAAAAGCGGCCCTGTTCCAGCTTGGCGCGACCACCGCCAATCGCCAGCAGATCGAGCGCCGAGCGAATCAGCGGCAGGTCGGCCAGCGCCCGACCCAGCGAGAAATTGAAGGCGCGTGGCGCCTCGGCCAGATCGGGACGAATCAGCGCCGGGTGCAGGGCGTCATCGAGCAGGAATTCGAGGCGGTCGCGCACACCGGCCAGGTCGGGCGCCACCACACCCAGCCGGCACGCCGGGTTGGTCGCCCGTTGCACCTTCGCCCAGGCGGCGACTGCCGCGCATTCCGCGGCGCTGTCCGGGCAGGCCATGACATCGACGCCGGCTTCCGCATCCGGAGTTCCACGGTCAACCGGAAAAAACGGGCTATTTTGGCAATCGACACCGCGCCCGACGAGCGCCGCCATCAACTTTTCCTCAAGCGGCGAAAAGCGGTCGAAGCCGGCGAACACGACCGTAGCCGGCAAGCTGAAATGCCCCTCGCCGATCAGCCCGATCAGGCGCAGGTGCAAACCGGCCTGATCGATCCAGCCGCCCTCCCGGCAACGTTTTTCGAACGCGGCCTGCCAGCCGGCGAAGAGGCGTCCCTCGTCGGAAAGCTGATCGGCCGCCGGCTTGATATTCCACAGCCGCGACAGCGCATGCGCCTCGACTGCCGACGCCGCCATGCCCTGAATATCGAAGAGTGGCGCCGCATCGGTGAGCGAGGCAGCAATCACCTTTTCCCAAAGCAGTTTCTCAGCAAACGGGTCAAGACAGGCCGGCAATTCGGCAATCCCGGAAACCAGCGCCTCATCGGCGAGGCTGCCCAGCCATTGCCCAACCGTCAGCGCCGGCGGGGTACGCCACACGGTCTGCCCGGCCGGCGCAGCCGCGCGCAGTGTCTGGGCAAGGCGGGTGGTGGCGCAAAGAAGCAGGTGTTGATTCACGGTCGACTGGCGCTGGATCAATCCACTCCTGCGGGACGTGCAGGTGCAGAAGGTCTGGCCGGAGCCGGGGGCCGGTTGGGCGACACCGACGGTGCCGCCGGTTTGACCACAGGCGTGGCGGGTTTGAGCACGGGAGCAGCGGGATGGGGCACTGCCGGCCTGGCCATACCCGGTGCTGCCGGCTTCGTGCCGGGCGCCGGCTTGGCTGTTCCCGGCATGGCAGGCTTCGCCGGAGCAGCGGGGGCAGCAGGTCGGACAACCGCCGGCGATGCGGCTTTGCTGGCTATGCCCGGCATCGCCGGCCGGGGTGGCTCACTCGCCAGCACGGCACCAAGACAGAGCATGCCCGCAGCAGGAACAAGCAGGAAACGTGACTTCATGGCCTTCTCCGACACCCAGGGTTGCAATACTGACGACTATATTTGAAACATGGCCCGGCACGGGGCAAAACTTTCAGCCGTAAAAAAGCCCTGCCGAAGCAGGGCTTTCATTTGAAGCAGCGACGGATTACTTGGTGCCGATGACTTCGATGTCGACGCGACGATCCGGCTGCAGGCAGTCGATCAGGGCCTTGGTCTTGGCATTGCCCTTGCACTTGTCGCCGGTAACCGGCTGCTTCTCGCCCTTGCCTTCGGTGTAAACACGGTTGGCTTCGATGCCCTTGGCAACCAGGTATTCCTTCACGGCAGCAGCGCGCTTTTCAGAGAGCTTCTGGTTGTAGGCGTCGCCACCGATGCGGTCGGTGTGACCGACAGCCAGGATGACTTCCAGCTTGATGGCCTTGGCCTTGGAGACCAGCTCGTCGAGCTTGGCTTTGCCTTCCGGACGCAGGACAGCCTTGTTGAAATCGAACAGGGCGTCGGCAGCAACGGTGATCTTGTCATTCACGAGGCCGGTCTTCGGACCGGTCGGCTTGCCGGCAGTGGTTGCACCGGAGCAGGCTTCAGCCGGCAGCAGGTCCTTGTCGCACTCGCAGCCGGCGGCGTCCTTGGCGGCAGCGGCCGGGGTCCAGTAGCCGGTACGCCAGCACAGACCGAAACCGCTCTTGGCGACGACATCGCGCTGGTCGATCACGTAAACGCGTTCCTGGGCGGTGGCGGCAAAACCGATGCTGGCGAGCAGGGCCAGGGCCAGAGACTTTTTGATGATGTTCATGGAAATAACCCTCGTCGATGAAATTTAACGCTGCATTGTAACGCCAAAATCCGTAACTCATTACGAATAATTTATTCAAATCAGACACATCGGATGCTTTCAGCACAAGCTTTGGCCGACTCCGTTATCATGGAGCTCGCAGCAATGACAAAAATCGGCCCCACCAACAGGACAATGACAAAAATAAACGCCATCCTCCACTGGCTGCTTGGCAAGCCCAAAATCGACGACGATCCGCTCGGCAAGGCACTCGACGCCTTCCGGGATACGACCGCCGATCCGCTTCAGCTCATCCGCCGGCTGGTCGACACCCTGCGTCCGCAAGGCCGGGGAGACGACGGCACCAATGCGCGCTATGGCGCCCTGCTCGACCGGCTGGAAAGCGATGCCGGGCTGGCCGCTGCCTTTCGCAGCCACGTCATCCATTTTGTCGGCAGCCGCCGGATGGTGACTTTTTTTACCGACAGCGGCATTCTGCCCGGCACCGGTTTCTTCTCGGAATGGTGGCGGATCATCGGCAACCGTCTGCTGCCCGAAGTTCCGGACGAGTCGCGCCTCAAGGATTGCCTGCACGTCATCTACCACCGGACCAGCGACTGGCGCTGGCTGGAACAGCTGCCACCCGAGTATTCGCAACGTTTCTGGGCGTTGATCGGCGCTGACCGCACGCTGCACAACATCGACTGGCGCAGCATCCAGGAACAGCTGCTCGACGCCATCCTGCTGCTCGCCCATCGCGTCAGCGGCCTGGGCGTGGAAACCGAGCTGATGCGTGCCTCACCCAACTTCGACCACGACCGCCAACGCTTCATTGCACTCTCGGCCGAGGCTTTTGACTTCGTCGGCAGCGTGCGCCACGCGCTCGACGACCCAGAAGCGACAGTCGACGATGGCAGCCAGCTTCTGGTCATTGCCGACCAGTGCCGGGAAACCCTCGCCCGCTTCCGCAAGCGGGCACTCACTGTGGGCACCAGCCTTCACCTGTCCTACATCCTCAGCCGCAGTGACCAGAGTCTCGTGCGCCTTTCCGAACTCGTCACCATCATCGGCGCGGCCCGCCTCGGCGTCGCCTCCGCCAATGCCCTGACGGTCTGGGCCGAATTCGCCCGTACCGCTTTCATCGCCGAAAACCGACGCAACAGCCTGCGCTACTACATGGCGCAGCTCTCCCGCCTGCTTGCCGTGCGCGTCACGGAAAACGCCGCGCGCTCCGGCGAACACTACATTTGCGACAACGCTGCGGACTATCGCCGGATGTGGCGCTCGGCTGCGGGCGCCGGCGTTCTCATCGGCGGCATGGCCCTGCTCAAGATCCAGGCCGCTGCCCTGCATGCACCGCTGTTCGTCGAAGCCTTCCTGTTCAGCATGATCTACGGCCTGGGTTTCGTGCTCATCTTCCTGCTCGGCATGACCGTCGCCACCAAGCAACCGGCCATGACGGCCCAGACGCTGGCCGGCCTGCTCGGCGACATCAACGCCCGGCGCAGCGCCGACCTCGAACGCCTCGTCGATGTCGCCACGGCGGTCAGCCGCAGCCAGCTGGCCGCCATCGCCGGCAACGTCATGATCGCCCTGCCGGTGGCCATCGGCATTGGCCTGGCGCTGGGCAAGTGGCGCGGCGAGCCGCTCATCGCCATGGAAAAGGCAGCGCACCTGATGGGTGATCTCAACCCGCTTTCCTGGGCGATTCCCCATGCAGCCATCGCCGGCTTCTACCTCTTTCTTTCCGGCCTGATCACCGGCTATTTCGACAACCGTGCCGCCTACGCCGACATCGGCCCGCGCATCGCACGCCTGCACTGGCTTCGCCGCCTGCTCGGAGGCAAACGGGCCGAACGCGTCGGCAACTACATCGGCGAACGGCTGGGCGGCATCATGGGAAATTTCCTGTTCGGCTGCATGCTCGGCTCGACAGGAGTCATCGGCACCATCCTCGGCCTGCCGCTGGACATCCGCCACATTGCGTTCTCCTCGGCCAACCTTGGTTATTCGCTGGTCGGATTCCAGTTCGACCTGCCCTGGCAGGCCGTCCTCTGGGGCGCACTGGGCATCGCGCTGATCGGGCTGACCAACCTCGCCGTGAGCTTTGCGCTCGCCCTGCGCACTGCCATGGGTGCCCGGCGCATCCGCTTCGAGCATTGGGGGCCGCTGCTTGGCGCCATCGCGCGCCGCCTGCGTTACCAGCCACGCAGCTTTTTCCTGCCGCCCCGCCAACCGGCTGCGGTGGAGCAGGCTGAAAAATCTGGTTGATATGTGCTGGCGCACAGGTTTCAGGATCAAGCGGGCTTATCGGCGCATTTCCCGAGATGACAGCCTGGCCCACGACAAGGCAGCGGATATTTCCTAAACTGTGCGCCGTACTCCTTCGAAACAGGCCATGAAATCCAGCATCGCACCCCGTCACGTTTGCATCCGGAAGGCATCATGTCGCTAGCGACCCGATTCCTCCCGGACTGGGTACGACACTATCCGAAAGACAAGCTGGGAGCCGACCTGACGGCAGGCTTCATTGTCACCATCCTGGTCATTCCGCAAAGCCTTGCCTACGCCCTGCTCGCCGGCCTGCCGCCGCAAATGGGCCTGTACGTCAGCATATTCCCGGTCATTGCCTATGCACTGCTCGGCAGCAGCCGGGTGCAGGCGGTCGGCCCGGTGGCGATCACCGCAATCATGACCTACGCCGTACTGAGCCCGATTTCCCAGCCCGGCACCCCGGAATACGTTGCCCTCGCCGCTGCGCTCTCACTCCTTTCCGGCCTCATGGTCCTGGCCTGCGGCTTCCTGCGCCTGGGCTTTCTCTCGCAACTGCTCAGCCGGCCGGTGATCAGCGGCTTCATTTCGGGATCGGCCATCCTCATCATCGTCAGCCAGTTGAAATTCATCCTCGGCGTGACGCCGGGCAAGGGCGACACCTGGCAGATCGTTGGCGAATTGCTCGCGCGACTGGGCGAGGCCCACGCGCCAACGCTGGCCATCGGCATCCCCGCCCTGCTGCTGCTCGCTTTCGTCCGCTTCGGCTTGGGCGGCCTGCTCGTCCGGGCCGGGCTGAGCAAGGCGCGCGCCGATTTCATCGTCCGCCTGATGCCGCTGATCGTCGTGCTTGCCGGCACGCTGGTCGTCATCCGCTTCAACCTGGATGCGGTCGAACATCTCGCCGTTGTCGGCTCGGTCGTCGAAGGGCTGCCCGGCTTTTCCTTCTTCCTGCCCGGCTACGAAACCTTCCGGCTGCTGCTCGTCCCGGCATTCGTAATGACCCTGATCGGCATGGTGCAGAACATCACCATGGCACAGGCGCAGGCCATCAAGCGCGGCGAACGCGTCGACAACAACGCCGAACTGGTCGGCCTCGGCGCCGCCAACGTCGTCGCTGCCTTCTACGGAAGCATGCCGGTCGGCGGCGGCCTGTCGCGTTCCGCCATCAATGTCGCAGCGGGCGCCCAGACGCCGCTGGCCAGCATCGTTTCAGCGCTCTCGATGATCGCCGTCGTTGCCGGCGCCGCGCACTGGTTCGCCCGGGTACCGCTGGCCGTACTCGCCGCCAGCATCATCATGGCCGCCGTGACCATGATCGACCTGCGCGCCCTGCGCCGCGCCTGGCATTACGACCGCGCCGACGCCCTGGCCTGGCTGGGCACTGCCGGCGGCGTCCTCGTTTTCGGGCTGGAAATCGGCATCGGGCTGGGCGTCGTCTTTTCCATGGCCACCCTGCTCTTTCGTGCCAGCACCCCGCACATCGCCATCATCGGCCGCATTCCCGGCAGCGAACACTTCCGCAACATCGACCGCCACGACGTCGAAACCCTGCCCGGCACACTCTTCATGCGCATCGACGAAAGCCTCTTCTTCGGCAACCTCGGCGCCGTCGAACAACGGCTCAATCAGGCCCGCAAGGAAGCAAAGGAACTGCGCCACATCGTTCTGGTAATGAGCGCGGTGAACCGCATGGACGCCACCGCCGTCGAAGTCTTCGAAGAACTCAACCGCGACCTCGCCGCCCACGGCATCCGTCTGCATCTCGCCGAAATCAAGGGGCCGGTGCAGGACCGCCTGATGCGCTCACCGCTGTGGGACGCGCTTTCCGGCCAGGTTTTCCTGTCGGCCAATGCGGCTTTCGAGGCATTGCGAAGCTGACGGTCAACCGGAAAATTCGTCCAAAAACGGAAATGCCACCGCTGGCTGTGCCGGCGCTGAACGACATAGCGCCGATGCACCTGCCTCAAGCGATTCGGCCCTGACGGCAAGTCATCCGGCGAGGAACGCTCCGCTTATTCCCTGGCCAGCAGGAAAAACACTTCGAGTTGTTCGCCGCGTGCCTGCAACTGCGGCGTCATGGCCGGCAGGGCCAACTGACGGGGAATGCCGGCGAGGATTTTGCGGTCGGTGTCGGCATGGCCGCTGCTGCGTTCGACACGGATGCCCTGAAGCTTTCCGTCAACTGCCGGGCGCAGGGCCAGAACCACATTTTTTCCCGGGGGCAGGAGGCTTTGCAGCTTGCGCAGGGTGGGCGCCAAGGTTTCCCGGAGCTGTCCCAGATAATCCCGGTAAGGCGTGTCGCGGCCTTCAAGGGCGACAAAAACCACACGTTCGCGCTTGCGGTAACTTTCCAGCCCCTTGAGGATTTCCTGCTCCTGACGATCCACCGCCTGCGGAGCGGAAGCCGCCTGGACATTGCCGCGCAGGGCCACCATCAACGCAGAACCGGAAGCCTTTTCGTAACCGACCCGGAAATCCAGATGGCGAACCGCCTTGTCTTCCTTGTAGGCCTTGGCCAGCGCGCTTTGCGGGCTACCGGGGAAGAGGTTGTGCTGACGCGTGAAGTTTCCGTAGAGCTGGACCCGGTGCGCCTGGCTGAGCAGACCGTAATCAATGCCGGTCTCGTCCTGCACGATGAAATTCGACCCCTCGACAACAGCCTGGCGGATGAGGGCGAACTCCGGGCTTTGCGGCAAATGCGAAGCCGCCTTGAAGAGCACGGGATGGCGGGCACTTTTGCGGACGAATTCGAGATTTTCCGGATGCTTGCCCAGTCCGGTGTCGGACAGATCCATATAAACGTAGTCGAGAATGATTTTTTGCGGGCTATCCTTGCGACGCAGGGTGATGCGCACCGAACTCCAGTTCGCCTCCGGCAGCGCCTTTTCTTCGACAACCTCGCCTGCTGAACTCAAACTGACCGGCTGCACGCTCTCCACGGTAAAACCCAGACGTGCCGCAAAGGCCATGAGGATGCCGGTCGGGTTGATTTCCTTGCCGGTCGGGCGCGTGTCGCGCATCAAATCATTGGTCAGGAAGAAGCCGATTACCCCGAATTTCTGCCAGGCCGCCTGGTATTTCTGGAACAGGCGGTTGGCTTCGGCGGGGGTCAGTGCCGTCGACGCCAGCGGCTGCCCGGCCCGCTGATTGGCAATCAGGATGTAGCGCGTGGTGTCCGGCAGGAGGAAGAACGGGGTCGGAAAATCCGGCCCGGAAAACGGATAAAACACCGTCCGGTCGGTCGTGGGCGGCAGTTCCTGCGCGGCCCAGCGGGTCATCGGCGTGGCGATACGTCCCTGATAGGTTGCCCAGCTCTGGTCGACACGACTGGCGTACGCCGCGTAGCCCCTTCCGGAAAACCCGGCCATTCCTTCAATCGGCGCCAGACCGGCGAGGCCGCGGGCAATTGCGTCGGGCGTGGCGGCGGTTTCGGTGCCCATCGAAGGCGGTGCCAGAAGCAGCGTGACGAGCAACAACAGGAAGCGGACAAGCGCGGATTGCAGGAAATTTCGGGACATGGCGACTCAGACGGGAACGCGGCGCCAGCGCAGGCGCCAGAAAAGGACTGCACCCAGCACGAAGCCGGCGGGCAAATAACCGAGGGACGATCCGTGTGCCGACACTACCGGGATGATCACCGAGACAGCCAGGAACAGGGGCGCGAGGAAATGGCGGACATAGGACGGCTGCGGCGCGGCATGCCAGACTTGGGGAAAATAGATGCCGGCCACGGTCAGCGCGGGAAAGACGCCGAGGAAGAAGCCAAGCATCGAGAGCACTTGCCCGAAACTGCCGGTGAGCAGGAAAAACAGGGTGACTCCGCCCTGCAGCCAGATCAGCCGTTGCGGAACCGCCGTACCCGTATCACCGCTGCGGGAAACAAGCGCCGCATGCAACACCCGCGGCCCGGCAAAGCTGCAGACGCCAATGGACGACAAAAGAGCCAACGCCACCAGCAGTGAGAAGGCGCTTGCTGCATTGACGCCGAACAGATGCGTGACGAGCAGGCCCATCACCGGAATGACTCCGGCAATCTCCTGACGATCCAGATTGGCCATGAGGGCAAGATTGAGCAGAAGATAGAGCAGTACCACCAGCGCGCACCCGAGGAACATGGCCCGCGGCACCGTGCTGCCGGGGGTACGGAATTCCGCCGCGGCATAAATCGCCGCATTCCAGCCGCTATAGGTAAAGATCATCCAGAGCAGCGGATCGGCGTTGAAATCCGCCAGTTGCCCCGGCGGGGTGGTCACCAGCGCCGTCACCTGCCCCGGCGCAGCCAGCCACAGGCCGCTCACCGCCAGCGCGACCAGAATGGTGAATTTGCCGATGGCCAGCGCCGTCTGAAAACGCATGCCGTTCATGCCGCGCGATGCGTGAACGGCCGTCATGAGAACGACCGCCGCGACCGCAAACCCCTTGTCGGGCACGTTGCCCAGCAGGTGCCCCAGGCCGCTGCGGGCATAGGCTTCGAGCGCCATGGCCGTCGCGGCATTGGCCACGGCAAAACCGAGCACGAAGGAAAGAATGCTGGTCAGAAAGCCGAGGCGCGCCGAATAAAAGTGCCCGAGCAATGCGCCTTCGCCACCGGAGATCGGCAGACGCGCCATGATCGCGCCGTAGCAGAGCGCGCCGAGAACAGCCTGCAAACCGCCAAACACCCAGACAAGCAGCGCCCATTGCGCATCCGGCACGGCCCCGGCAACCATTCCGGAAGTGGTCATGATGCCCGTCCCCAGCATGCTGGCGACGACAATGAAAGTGGCGTGCAAAGATCCCATCGTTCAGGCAGAAAAACACGGCCCGTTCGGATCGGCACAGTTTCGTGCCGTCAGCCGGAAGCGCCGATCAAGTTGAAACATCATTCCCCACCGGCATAACTTTATCGTCATATCCGGCCGCTGCGGATCATAGGGTGCAGGGCGCAATAGATCAATCAGGAAGAAGGGAAAAACGACGAAACAGCACTCGGTATGTCAGCCACGCAGCAGCCTGGCGATTCGGGAAACAGGCGTTTTCGGGTTTGCGACAGCCAAGGCTTCCAGGCAACCAGAGATCGGTCGCGGCGGCGGAATGCTGCGGTCAACCGGAAAAATAGGCGATTTTGGGTCTGAATCTGCGAAAACTCACGAAAACCGAGATGTCCCCGATTATTCTACGGAACAGCCGAAGAACAATTTCGTGTTTGGCGCCTGCTGAACGAAGCGGCTAGAGAGCTACGACTCATGATCGGAAATGACCAGGAATTCATCTGAGATATCTAGCGCTTGAAGGAACGCGCCTTCGTCTGGTTCTTCGTAGCGAACCGTAAGCGCGATTTCTTCCAGATTATCGCTGCGGAGAAACTCGACGCCCTCAATTGAACATGCCATTGAGGCACTTCGATTGAAGGGAATTAGCGCGAACATGCCAGGACGAACCGCCCCCTCAGTGATTGCCCCGGCCAAAACGAATAGCGAGCGAGACGGCAGCAGGAATGACCGCGAAACTTTGAATTGGGCGCTCATGGAGAGGCCCAACGTTTGAACTCAGGCGCTGCCGGAGCGCGAAGCGCGGTGGGAGCCTCGAACGCAATATTACGCCTCATGGCCGCTCATCTTTCGAGGCAATGGACGACCCAAGGGAACCCAGGTAAGCGACATGGTCTATCTTGCCCTGTTGGGCGGCCGCATCAATGGGGCGACGGCCTTGATTGTCTTTGGCGGTTGCGTCAGCCCCGGCGGAAGCGAGAATCTGCACGGTGGCAAGATTGCCGTGGCTAGCTGCCCAATGAAGTGGTGTGTAGCCATCCTTTTCGTGCAAGTCATGTCGGGCACCCACAGACAGTAGAAATTGCACAGTCTCTGAGTGACCCCATGCGGCGGCGCCAAAGAGCGCAGATTCACCAATGGAGTCTCGCCAGTTTACGTCAGCACCCAAATGGACCAACCGCTTCACCTCAGCGAGGTTGCCGGCCCAAGCCGCCTCATGAAGGGGCGACTCGGGTAAGCCATCGTTAGGAGTAGGGGTGTGGAGATTCATGAGTGAAACTGATCAAACTCCAGATTTCGCAGAAGAGTCATCTCGTGATTTTCAGTGAACCAACGCGTTAAGGTCAGGCAGCTTCGCGCACCTGTATTTCGATGTGCAACCCGGCAGCGGTCGCCATATTCACCAGCGCATCAAGGCCGAACAGGTTGATCTTGCCGCGCATCAGATCAGACACCCGCGGCTGGGTCACACCCAGAAGTTTGGCGGCTTGCACCTGGCTCATTTCATTGCGGGCGATGTGGTTCTTCAGCGCCGTCATGAGGACGGAACGCAGCTTCATGTTTTCTGCCTCTTCCGGGGTGTCTTCGATTGCATCCCAGACACTGGCAAATCGTTGGTTGCTCATTGGCCCAGCTCCTGCAACAAATCACGGTAACGCTTCGATGCCAGGTCCAGATCTGTCTTGCTGGTCTTCTCTGTCTTCTTCTGAAAGCAGTGAAGCACATAAACGGCATCAGCGAACCTGGCGATGTAGATGACCCGAAATGCTCCGGCAGCATCCCGAATCCGAAGTTCCTTCACCCCTCGCCCCACTGTATTCATGGGTTTCCAGTCGTCAGGCTCCTGCCCACTCTGCACCTGGTCGAGCTGATGTCCTGCCTCACGCCTTGCCGGAAGAGGGAAGGCACGAAGGTCATCGAGGGAGCCTCCCCGGAACTCGACGGGCTTGGGTTCAGTCATGCCTGAACTATATAAAATTTTATATAAACCTACAAGCCACTCTTCCCAAAGCACGAGCCGCGGAAAAGGCTGTTTCCACGGTCAACCCGAAAAAACGGCCAAAAAACGGAATCGCTGCGTCTGGCTTCGTCACTCCGCCGGCTGCACGCCCTGCCCCCGCACCGCCTGAATCAGATCATCAACATAGGAGAAAAGCACCGGGATGACGAGCAGGCTGAGGAAGGTCGAGGTGATCAGGCCGCCGATGACGACGATGGCCATCGGGGCGCGGAAGCTGGGGTCGGCGCCGATGCCGAGGGCGATCGGCATCATCCCGGCGCCCATCGCCACCGTGGTCATCACGATGGGGCGCGCCCGCTTGCGGCAGGCGTCGAGCAGCGCCTCCCAGCGCGACAGGCCGTGTTCGCGGCGGGCGAGGATGACGTAGTCGATGAGCAGGATGGAGTTCTTGGTGGCGATGCCCATCAGCATGATGAGGCCGATCATCGACGGCATGGACAGCGCCTGGCCGGTCAGGAAAAGCGCGAGGAAGGCGCCGGGCACGGAGAGCACCAAGGCGGCGAGAATGGTTACCGGCTGGACGAAATCCTTGAAGAGCAAAACGAGCACGACATAGATGCAGAGCACCCCGGTAAGCATGGCCAGCCCGAAGCTGGCGAAGAGTTCGCCCATCGCCTCGGCGTCGCCGACCGAGGTCTGGATGATGCCGGGCGGCAGGTTTTTCAGGCTGGGCAGGGCCAGTGCAGCTTTTTCCACATCGCCCAGCGGCTGGCCGTTGAGTTCGATTTCGAAGTTGATGTTGCGCAGGCGGTCGTAACGGTCGATTTCCGCCGGCCCGCCGCCGATGCTCACCGTGGCGATGTTGCCGAGCACGACCGGGCCGTTCTTGCCGGGCACGGTGAGGCGTTCGAGCAGGGCCAGATCGGCGCGCGCCGCTTCCGGCAGGCGGACGACGATGGGCACCTGGCGCTGCGCCAGGTTGAGCTTGGCCAGCCCCTGATCGTAATCGCCGGCCGTGGCGATGCGCAGGGTGTCGGCAATCGCCGCCGAGGTCACGCCGAGATCGGCCATGCGGGCGAAGTCGGGGCGAATGATCAGTTCGGGGCGCACCAGGCTGGCCGTGGTGGTCACCGCACCGATGCCGGGAATGCCGCGCAACTCGCGCTCGACCTGACGCGCATGTTCGGTGAGCAGCGGGCCGTTTTCGCTGGCCAGCACCAGCACGTATTTTTCGTTGGCCGCGCCCAGGCCGACCTTGACCTGCACGCCGGGAATCGCCGCAAGCTGGTCGCGCAACGCCGCTTCGATGTCCTGCTTGCTGGTACCGCGCCGTTCGCTGCGTGGCGTCATGTTGATGGTCAGGGTCGCCTTGCGCACTTCGGCAGCGGCGCCCAGCGCCATCGGATCGCTGCCCGACTTGCCGCCGCCCACGGCGGTATAGACCAGTTTGACGTGTGGATTCTGCTGCACGATATGGCGCGCCTTTTCCGCCGCGGCCAGGGTTTCCTCGAAACGGACGCCGGGCGGCAGCGAGAGATAGACCTGCGTCTGCGACAAATCGTCGGGCGGCAGGAAACCGGTCGGCAGCAGCGGCACGAGGGCGAAGGAACCAACGAAAAACGCCGCGGCGCCCAGCACCGTCAGCACCCGATGGTGCAGACAGGCCGTCACCCATTGCTGATAGATGAGCAGCCAGCGCGGCGTGGCGGGCTGGTCGTCGGCAGCATGCAGGATGTAGGCGGCCATCATCGGCGTCAGCAGGCGGGCGACGACCAGCGAGAAGAAAACGGCGATGGCGGCGGTCCACCCGAATTGCACGAAGAATTTGCCGGCGACGCCGCTCATGAAGGCGGTCGGCAGGAAGACGGCGATCAGCGTAAACGTCGTGGCGATGACCGCCAGACCGATTTCGTCGGCGGCTTCCATCGCCGCCTGGAAGGGCGTCTTGCCCATGCGCAGGTGGCGCATGATGTTCTCGATTTCGACAATCGCGTCATCGACCAGAATGCCGACCACCAGCGACATCGAAAGCAGGGTGACGACATTGAGCGTGAAGCCCATCAGGTGCATGGCGGCGAAGGTCGGAATGATGGAGAGCGGCAGCGCCGTCGCCGACACGAAGGTGGCCCGCCAGTCGCGCAGGAACAGCCAGACGACGATGACGGCAAGGATGGCGCCCTCGATCAGCAGCCACATCGAGCCGAGGTAGTTTTCAGTGACCGGATCGACGAAATTGAACGCCTCGTCGATGGTGATTTCCGGGTGATCGGCGCGCAATCGGTCGAGCACGATGGCCACGCTGTCCGCCACTTCCACCTCGCCGGCACCACGGGCGCGGGTGATTTCGAAGCCGACCACCGGCCGGCCGTCGAGCAGCGCGGCACTGCGTACCTCGCCCACCGTGTCGCTGACTTTGGCCACCTCATCGAGCCGGACATGGCGCCCGCCGGAGAGGGCAATATCCATGGCGCCCAGTTCGGCCGCGCTCTGCACGGTGGCGATGGTGCGCACCGACTGTTCGACACCGCCGACATCCGAACGCCCGCCGGAGGCTTCCTGCTGGGTTTGCCGCAACTGGCGGGAAATCTCCGCCGCCGTGGCATTCACCGCCAGCATCGCGGCCGGATCAAGTTCGACGCGCACCTCGCGCGTCACCCCACCCACCCGCGCCACGGCACCAACGCCGCGCGCGCTGAGCACGGCCTTGGTCACCGTGTTATCGACAAACCACGACAGCGCTTCGTCGTCCATCCGCGATGAGGCGACGGTGTAGGTCAAAATGGGCGAACCGGAGAGATTGACCTTGCTGATCACCGGGTCCCTGAGATCGCCCGGCAGGTCGGAACGGATGCGCGACACGGCATCGCGCACGTCATCAACCGCCTCCTGCGTCGGCTTTTCCAGGCGGAACTCGACGGTCAGCGTCGCGGAGCCATCCTGCACCTTGGTGTAAATGTGCTTGAGCCCCTGCAAGGTCGCGACGGCATTTTCAATCTTGCGCGCCACCTCGGTTTCCATCTGCCCCGGCGCTGCGCCGGGCAGACTGGCAACCACCGTGACCATGGGCAGGTCGACATCCATGAACTGCTGCACCTTCATCGCCTTGAAGGCCATCACCCCGGCCAGGGTGAGCATGATGAAAAGCAGGATGGCCGGTATCGGATTGCGGATCGACCAGGCTGAAACGTTCATCGCTTCTCGTCCGCCACGACGCGTACCGCATCGCCATCGGCCAGGAAAGCCCCGCCGCTCGCCACCACCCGCGCCGCATCGTCCAGCCCGGCAACGATTTCCACCCGTTCGCCCTGGCGCCGCCCGAGTACCACCTTGAGCTGGCTGACACGATCATCCGCCGCCAGCCGGAAAACATAGGCAAACCCATCGCGCTGAACGATGGCAGATTGCGGCAAGGTCAGCGCCGGCTGGCGCCCAAGTTCGAATTCGCCGCGCGCGAACATGCCGGCGCGCACCGCACTGGTTGCCGGCAGATCGACATAAACCAGCCCGTTGCGCGTCTGCGGATCGACGCTGGGCGCCACGCTGCGCACCGTGCCCTCGACCGTTTCACCGGACGGCCCGGTGAGTCGGGCAAGCAGGCCGGGTGCCAGCCGGCCCAGTTCTGCCGACGACACTTCGGCCCGCCATTCCAGGCGCCCGCCGCGAATCAGCCGGAACAACTCTTCGCCGACCTGGCTCAGGGAACCGACCGTCGCCCGGCGCGCCGAAATCACGCCATCATCCGGTGCCACCACCGCCGTACGCGCCAGACGCAACTCCGCCGCCTGCTGACGCGCCCGCGCCGCAGCCAGCCGCGCCCCCGCCGACTGCTCGGCGGTCTCGTACTGGGTATTCATCTGCTTGCTGTAGAAACCCTGCGCCTGCAGCGCCTTCGCCCGCGCCGCATTGCCGCGCGCCTCGGCCTCGGCCGCAACCAGCTCGGCCACCGACGCTTTCGCCTCGGCCAATTCGCTGGCTACCGTGCTCGCATCGATCCGCGCCAGCACCTGCCCTTTCTTGACGCTGTCGCCCACCTGAACCAGCACCTCGGCAATACGGTAATTCGCCACCTCGGCGCCGATCACCGCTTCCTGCCAGGCCAGCACGTTGCCGTTGGCCGCCAGCACCTGCGGCCAGTCTTCACGCTGCGGAGTCACCAGAGTGACGGTCAGCGCCGGCCGCACCGCTTTTGCCGCCGGAACGGACGAGCCGCCACGCGACAGAAGGTAGGTCGCAACAAGAGCGAGGACAATAACGATCAGGATGATGCGCGAACCGCGCGCGCCTGACAGACCGGAAAAAGGGAATTTCATGCAAATTTTCGGGTTGACCGTAGCAATGGGCGGATGATACTCCGCCAGCGCTGCGGAAATGCCATGCGCCTTGTTACCAGACCGCAGCGCACCTCAGATATCGAGCAACTTCACTGCCAGAAAATCCATCAACACCCGCACCCGGTGCGGCACCTGCCGGTTGCCCGGCAGCATCGCGTAGATGCCCAGTTCGGGCAGTTCGAACCCGCCGAGAATCTGCTCGACCCGGCCGCTGGCGATGTAGTCATCGACAATGAAATCGGGATGGCAGGTGATACCAATTCCCCTCGCTGCCGCCTCGACCAGAACCTCGCCGTTACTGGCGCTCAGCCGGCTGCGCACGGGAATGCTCAGGGGCTGGCCATCAACGATGAACTGCACGCCCGTTGCCCCGGTCAGGGTGTAGCCCAGGTATTCGTGATGTGACAGTTCCTCAGGCTTTTGCGGCCGCCCGTGGCGGGCGAGATAGTCCGGCGAGGCCACCAGCTTCATCCGGCTCACCCCGAGCTTGCGGGTGATGTCGCCCGCAGCCAGCCGCCGGGTGATGCGAATGGAGAGGTCGATGCCTTCTTCGATCAGGTTCATCCGGCGGTCGCTGTAATCCATGTCCAGCGACACCTCCGGGTACGTCGTGGCAAATTCAAGCAGCAGGGGCGCCACCCGTTTCAGGCCGAAACTGAGCGGCGAGGCGATGCGAATCAGGCCGCGCGGCGTCTGCCGTTCGGCGGCGATATCGGTTTCCGCCGCCTCGACCAGGTTGAGGATCACCCGGCATTTTTCGAGGTAGGCCGTGCCGGCGGAGGTCAGCGTCAGGCGGCGCGTGCTGCGCGCCATCAGCTTGCAGCCGAGATGGTTTTCCAGCGCGGCGATCTGGCGGGTGACGACGGAACGCGCCAGCCCGGTCTGCTGTGCGGCAGCCGCGAAGCTGCCCAGTTCGGCCACCCGAACGAAAAGGCGCATAGCGTCGAGACGATCCATTGTTGCAAATCCAGCAATAGTTATTTCCGGATTGTCGTCTATTTCGCCTCGATCAAGAAGCCTAAAGTACGCCCATCGACCACGCACAACGTCACCGGAAAAATCATGGCCACCCCGCTCCCCAGTCTGTTCGTCCCGCACGGCGCGCCCACCTTCGCCCTCAATCCGGGTGCAGCCGGCGCTGCCCTCAAGACCGTTGCGCTCGCCTTGCCGCAACCGCGCGCCATCGTCATCGTCAGTGCCCACTGGGACACCGCCATCCCGACCGTGGGCAACGCCGACCAGCTTGAAACCATTCACGACTTCTGGGGCTTTCCGGATGCGCTTTACGAGATTCGCTACCCGGCCACCGGCTGCCCCGAAGCCGCGGCGGAAGTCGCTGCCGCCATCGCCGCCGCCGGCCTGCCGGTCGAACTGGACGCAGCGCGCGGCCTCGACCACGGCGCCTGGGTGCCGCTGCGCCTGATGTTCCCCGACGCCGAAATCCCGATCATCCCGCTGTCGCTGCAAAGCCATGGCGGCACGCAACAGGCGTACCGGCTCGGCCAGGCCCTGGCGCCGCTGGCCGACCGCGGTTTCCTGATCATCGGTTCGGGCAGCATCACCCACAACCTGCGCGATTTTCAGAGGGCGTGGCGCAACGGCGGCACGACGCCCGCCTACGTCCGCGAATTTGCCGACTGGCTGGCCGCACGCCTGGCCGACAAGGATCTGCCGGCCCTGCTCGACTATCGCCGGCAGGCGCCGGGCAGTGCGCAGGCCCACCCCAGTGAGGAACATCTGCTGCCACTGTATGTCGCACTCGGTGCCGGCGGCCCGGATTGCGCAGTCCATCGCTTCCATGCCGGCATCGACGATTACGTCATTGCCATGGACGCCTACGCATTCGCATCACCCACCGGAGGCCAAGCATGAACACCACTTACACCCGCACCGCCAAGACCCTGCACTGGTTGATGGCCGCCCTGCTCTTCGGCCTGCTCGCCCTGGGTTTCTACATGCGCGACCTGCCGCTTTCCCCGGACAAGCTGCAACTTTATTCCTGGCACAAATGGGCCGGCGTCAGCGTCTTTGTGCTGGTTCTCTTCCGCCTGCTCTGGCGCATTACCCATCGCCCGCCTGCCTTGCCGGACAGCATGCCGAAAACCTTGCAATTGGCCGCCCATGCCGGCCACCTGTTGCTCTACGTGCTGATGATCGCCATTCCGCTATCGGGCTGGCTGATGAGTTCGGCCAAGGGCTTCCAGACCGTCTGGTTCGGCGTGCTGCCGATCCCCGACCTGATCGGCAAGGACAAGGAACTTGGCACGCTACTGGCGGAAGTCCATGGGCTGCTCAACATCGGGTTCGTCCTCGTTCTTGCCGGCCACATCGGCGCCGCCCTCAAACACCATTTCATCGACAAGGACGACATCCTCAAGCGGATGTTGCCAAGCCACCAAGCCCCCCGGAGAACCTCATGAACTCACTCAGGATCACCCTCGCCGCCGCCACGCTGTTCGCCTCGCTCACCGCCCAGGCTGTCGAATACACACAGGTCCAGACCGAGAAGAGCAACATCGCCTTCGCCTACCAGCAGATGGGCGTCAGGATGGATGGGCATTTCAGGAAATTCAGCGCCCAGCTGGCTTTCGACCCGGCCAAACCGACGGCCGCCAAAGCGGCTTTCGATGTCGATCTGAACAGCGTCGATACCGGCTCCAGTGAAGCCGATCAGGAAGTGGCCGGCAAACCCTGGTTCAACACCAAGGCGTTTCCCACCGCCCGATTCGTCTCCGGCAGCGTCAAGGCGCTCGGCGGCAATCGTTACGAAGTCGCCGGCAAGCTGAGCATCAAGGGCCAGACGCAGGATGTCGTCATTCCGGCAACCTTCTCAAGCCAGGGCAAGACCGCCACGTTTGACGGCACCTTCACCATCCGCCGCGGCGATTTCGCCATCGGCGAAGGTGCCTGGGCCAAATTCGACATCGTCGCCAACGACATCCAGATCAAGTTTCACATCAACGCTTCATCCAAGTAAGCCCAACCCCACGGAGAAAACACCATGAAAAAACAACTCGCCATCCTCGCCCTCGCCGCCGCCACCGCCGCGCCGGTCTTTGCCGCACCGGAAACCTACGGCATCGAAGGCACCCACACCTATCCGCGCTTCTCCTACAGCCACTTCGGCTACTCGACCCAGCTCAGCCGCTTCAACAAGACCACCGGCACCATCGTCTTCGACAAGGCCGCAAAAACCGGCTCGGTCGACATCGTGATCGACACCAAATCCGTCGATACCGGCTACGCCACGTTCGACGAGCACATTCAGGGTGAAGACTTCCTCGACACCGCGAAATATCCGACCGCCACCTTCAAGTCCACCAAGGTCGTTTTTGAAGGCGACAAGCCGGTCGCCGTCGAAGGCAACCTGACCCTCAAGGGTGTTACCAAGCCGGTGACGCTGACGCTCACCTCCTTCCAGGCCATGCCGCACCCGATGATGAAAAAGGACGCCATCGGCGCCAACGCCTACACCATCGTCAAACGCTCGGAATTCAACGCCGGCAAGTACGCACCGTACGTAGGCGACGAAGTCCGCATCGACATCGCGGTTGAAGCCATCAAGCAATAAGTCGCAAGCCGGAGACAAAAAACAAAGCCCGACGCATGCGCCGGGCTTCGCCACATCTACAGCCAACATCGAAAAGGGAAAATCTGGCGTTTTTTCGGGTTGACCGTGGAAGTGCCGGGAGAGCGCTCGATGTGAAACGGGGGGGTGGGGGCTGCTCATCGGCCAAAGCTGACCTTTGGCCGCTGGCCTATATCAGGCAGGAATGCGTCTGTAATCCGCCGTCCAAGTGTAATTGCCGTCGAGCCCTCGCGCCTTTGACCACTCAAAGTCACTAGCAAAGATAACCCGGTCGGTTAGGCTACGGCAATACCGAGTGCAGGCCAGAACGCTGGATTAATTACGTACAGAGCACGCTCTCCTTGTCGGGCAGCGCGAAGACTGAGCAGCTTTGAATCATAGTTAACGTCGAAGATATATTGCACGCCGCCGTCTGTTTGCAGGCCAATCACGCCGTAGTAAAGGAGGAAGCCTAGGACGTCTTCAATCTTGTCGTGGGGCACTCCGCCCGCAGAGAGAATATCGCTTATTTGCGCGGTGCTTACTTTAGACGGTGCGTCCAGAAAGCTGTACAGCAAGTTAGGAACCGCAGGAAAAACGTCGTTTAGTTCGTGGTCAAGTTCGATCAACAGGTCCTGAGAGTATGCTCGCAAGCCTTTTTCGATATCGCTCTCATCAATCTTTGCGTGATTGAGATTACTGGCGAAACCCTTACTGTGCGCAAAAATTTTCAGCAGGTTGCGGGGTCGCATCAACGAACGTTCAATTAGGTAGGCTGCGCTCTCCTCGCCGCGACAATGAGATATGCAAATGTCGCGCCAAACTTGTTCGAAGTTCACATCATTGGCAATACCCTCAATTCCCGATACCAGACGCAGGCGCAGCATCTCACGCAGCATGTCGGCATCAGTCCAGTCGAGTACCGCACGCATGTCTTTGCCGTAGTCGGCGCTACTCTTCATAAGCAACTCGTAGACGTCATTGCGGATGAAAACGATGCAGTGAAACACATGCTTACGCTTAGTCATTTCACGTTCGATCTTGCGCCCAGCTTCCACGAGGCAGCGCAGTACGATCGCATCGATCTCATCAACGCCACCGGTGTTCCAGCCCTTGTCGAGATTGTCAAACAAAATCCACACCGCTTGTTTCGCGTAGAGATAGTCGGACAGCTTTTGCTGCAATGCCCGAAGGTCATGTGAGTAAATCAGCGATGCCACGTCATCGGCGTTAAGCTTGGTGTTCGCATCATTGCCGAATCTAGCCCGGTATTCGGTGGCAATGCGATTGGAAAGCATCAACAAACGCTCAGAAAAATCCCCCTCGACTGAGAAGTTCTCGACCTTGTAAGTCGCTTCAAGATCAAGGTAGCGCTCATACAATTCGTGGTTATGTTTGTGGGTGATGCGGTCTTTTTCCAGAATTTTGTAGGTGACTTCTAGTAGTAGCAGGTATTCCCAGAAAGCAGTAATCAGGTGCTGTTGCGTGCCCTCCGTCAGGTAACACAGCAGATCTTCCTTTAGCTTGATCAATTGATAGCCTTCAGGCTTTAAGTCGACCATGACATTTCGTTTGTCGGAACGCAGACGATCGCGCAGTTGCAGGAATAGCGCAGTTTTGCCGGAACCTTTTCGTCCGACCACCAAATTCACCTCGCCGCGCAGGGCCCGGCCGAATTGATCGGTGAGCATGTAGTACGAACCCAAAGTCGTCATCTCGTTTTCTGCAGTTGGGTCGCCAAACGACAGGCGCTGCAAGGACGTGGCCACCTTGGCTGATGGCGGATCCGCCTGCTGCAGATAGTCGGTCAGTTCCAGCACAAGTGCTGCGACGTGGTCGACGATATCCTCAGGATGTCGGTATGGTTTGACTTCGTCCCGTATATCAAGTGGCGCATCGTAACCATCGGGACACAAAATCAGTACAGGTTTGCCCATGCCATCGGCAAGGCCGGCAACGAATAAGGTACGGAGATTGTGGACAAGGGCCCAGTCCTTCGTTTGTTCTTGCTCCAACGTCAATAGGACACCGGCTGATGCGGCAACTTGGCGAATGGCATCCACTGCTGACAGGCGGGAGTCTTCAGTCGGATTAAAACTGCGATAGCGATAACGTGCCTTCTTAAGGCGTGAAGTCATCATGGTTGCGGCGGCACCTTTTTCTGGTGGATCGACCACGTAGGCCGGTGCCCGCACGTCAACTTTCAACGAGAACGAAAGCGGTGTTTCGTCAATCGGGGTTGTAATTCTTTCTGCGAGGGCGTCCGCATCCTCGTACTCGAAATAGCCGAGCGTGTCGAAAATACCGACCCGACGCGCCATATCCCGGTCCCCCACGGAGTGCCGGTGTCGCGTCAAAAAGACGCGCTTACCTTTGCCAATTGCAAACCCTACTTCATAGACGACGTTTGGATTCAAAAATGTAATATCGGCAACAATAAAACTAGATTCGTCGATTTTTTCTAGGATGGGGGAAATCAACGGCGTACCCGGAATGTCGTTGAACTCCCATGAATCGAAGTGAACGAAATTTTGTGCAGTATTTGCTTTATTGATCGCCGAGCGCATGATCCCCAGCAACTGCGGATCGCGAGAGGGGTAGGCGATGAAAGCGAGTCGAGGAGAAGCCATCCGAAAACCTTCTTTTCAAAGTCAATCGCACAAGTGATTTATTTATTCTACAGGTATAACATCCTCCCGTTCCTGTTCTGCCTCGCGCTGCGATCTGACGGTGCTGTAGAGTTCGAGAGAGCCAATCATGACAGTCCTAAATTGCACTGTTTGCTGACTGAGAGCGCGCAGTCTTTCAGAGGAAGCTTTGGCGGAGCAGTTCGCATTCAGCCACCGCACTGAACGGTGGCTCCAATCAGAAACTTGCCACCCAGGTTACTTACCGGTGAATGTCTCTTGAGGTTCGAAGCACGTATTCACTATATGAAGAAGCTGAACGGCAGGTCTACGCCAGATTGCTGCCTGACACCGACCCATGGGCTAATGGCCGGATTGGCCGACAAGCCGCCCCATAAAACCCAAAGACAAAATTCGCCGTTTTTTCAGGTTGACCGTGGAACTTCCCCGCCCGCTCTAAAGCATCGAAACCGATTTATTTCCGCCACTTCGCCCACGGGTCGGCGTCGTTGCCGGTTTGGGGACGCGCCCGGCTTTCCGTCCGCCTGGCCGGGCCGGCGCGATGGCCGGCATCGTGTTCCGCCGCTTTCCGGATGCGTTTTTCGCGCAGGCGTTCGGCGTCTTCCAGGCTCAGTTCGGCGGGGGCGCCCGGCTTTTGCTCGGGGGGAATGATGCGGTCGCGCGGCGGCAATTCGAACTGTTCGGCCGAGGCGCGGGGCAGACCCTTGAATTGGTATAGATAAAACGCCTCGACTTTTTCACGTGCCCAATCCGTCTTTTTCAGGAATTTGACACTCGACTCGACGCTCGGGTTGTTCTTGAAACAGTTGATGTTCAGGTAGGCGAAGAGAATTTCGAAGCCGTAGTGCTCGACGATTTCGCTGAGCAATTGCTTCAGGCCGACGCCGTGCAGGGGATTGTTGTTGTAATTGATCTCGGCATTCATGGCAGTTCGCAAACAGGTAAGGGGTGGACGATTGTACCTGTTGCGGCAACCGGCCATTCCCCGCGCCGCCGAATTGCGACACGGGGAATCCTCTGCAACCGGGCTCAGGCCAGATCGAAACGGTCGGCGTTCATCACCTTCGTCCAGGCCGCGACGAAGTCTTTCACGAATTTCTCCTTGTTGTCGTCCTGCGCGTAAACCTCGGCGTAGGCCCGCAACACGGAATTCGAGCCGAAGACGAGATCGACGCGTGTCGCGGTCCAGCGCGTGACGCCGCTGCTGCGGTCGACGATGGCGTAGCTGTTGCGACCGGTCGGCTGCCAGCGATAAGCCATGTCGGTCAGATTGACGAAGAAATCGTTGCTCAACGTGCCGACGCGGTCGGTAAACACGCCGTGCGCGCTGCCGCCGTGGTTGGCGCCGAGGACACGCAGGCCGCCGACGAGCACGGTCATTTCGCTGGCGGTGAGGCGCAGCAACTGGGCGCGGTCGAGCAGCATTTCCTCGGGCATGACGACATAGGCCTTCTTCTGCCAGTTGCGGAAGCCATCGGCCAGCGGTTCCAGCACTTCGAAGGATTCGACATCGGTCATTTCCTGGGTTGCGTCACCGCGCCCCGGCGCAAAGGGAACCACCACCTCGACGCCTGCCGCCCGCGCAGCCTGTTCGATACCGACATTGCCGGCGAGCACGATCACATCGGCGACGCTGGCGCCGGTTTCGGCGGCGATCCGTTCGTAGACCGCCAACACCCGGGCCAGCCGCGCCGGCTCATTGCCTTCCCAGTCTTTCTGCGGAGCAAGGCGGATGCGCGCGCCGTTGGCGCCGCCCCGCTTGTCCGAACCCCGGAAGGTGCGGGCGCTGTCCCAGGCCGTCGCCACCATGTCGGCGATGCTCAGGCCGCTCGCCGCGATCCTTGCCTTGACCGCCGCAACATCGTAATCCTTGCGACCGGCCGGCACCGGGTCTTGCCAGATGAGGTCTTCCTGCGGCACATCCGGGCCGATGTAGCGCGCCTTCGGCCCCATGTCGCGGTGGGTGAGCTTGAACCAGGCGCGGGCGAACACTTCCGAGAAATAGGCCGGGTCCTTGTGGAAGCGTTCCGCGATCTTGCGGTAGTCCGGGTCCATCTTCATCGCCATGTCGGCGTCGGTCATCATCGGCAGGCAGCGGATCGAGGAATCCTCGACATCGACCGGCATGTCTTCCTCACGGATGTTCACCGGCACCCATTGCCAGGCACCCGCCGGCGACTTGGTGAGTTGCCAGTCGTAGCCGAACAGCATGTCGAAATAGCCGTTGTCCCATTGCGTCGGATGCGTGGTCCACGCACCTTCGATGCCGCTGGTCACGGTATCGCGTCCGATGCCACGGCTGCTGTGGTTGTTCCAGCCCAGGCCCTGTTCTTCCAGATCCGCCGCTTCCGGTGCCGGGCCGAGTCTGGCGGCGCTGCCGTTGCCGTGCGCCTTGCCGACGGTGTGACCGCCGGCGGTCAGGGCGACCGTTTCTTCGTCGTTCATGGCCATGCGGGCGAAGGTGATGCGCACATCGTGCGCCGTCCTGAGCGGGTCGGGCTTGCCGTCAACACCTTCCGGATTGACGTAGATGAGGCCCATCATCACGGCGGCGAGCGGGTTTTCCAGATCGCGCTCGCCGGAATAACGGCTGCCTTCGCTGCCGCTGGGGGCCAGCCACTCTTTCTCGGAACCCCAGTAGATGTCCTTTTCCGGATGCCAGATATCCTCGCGCCCGAAGGCGAAGCCGAAGGTCTTCAAACCCATCGACTCGTAGGCCACCGTGCCGGCGAGAATCATCAGGTCAGCCCAGCTCAGCTTGTTGCCGTATTTTTTCTTGATCGGCCAGAGCAGGCGACGCGCCTTGTCCAGGTTGCCGTTGTCGGGCCATGAGTTGAGCGGCGCAAAACGCTGGTTGCCCGTGCCGCCACCGCCCCGGCCGTCGGCAATGCGGTAGGTGCCGGCCGAGTGCCAGGCCATGCGGATCATCAGGCCGCCGTAGTGACCCCAGTCAGCGGGCCACCAGGGCTGGCTTTCGGTCAGCATGGCCTTGAGGTCGTTTTTCAAGGCTTCAACGTCGAGCTTTTTGACTTCTTCGCGGTAGTTGAAACCGGCACCCAGCGGATTGGTCTTGCTGTCGTGCTGGTGCAGGATGTCCAGGTTCAGCGCCTTCGGCCACCACACCATGTTCGAGTTTCCACCCGATGTGGCGCCGCCGTGCATGACCGGGCATTGCCCGCCCGTGGTCGCGTGATTGTTCTCCGTAGCCATGTTTCTCTCCTGATGAATGTGATCGATGCAAATCGCAACTTCATGCTAGGTGGCAGCCAATTTTTAAACCAATTGATTGCAACGATTTGTTCAATCGCAATTAGCTATCGAACACCAAGACATTGCCTATATTTCAATAATATTTGTACAATCAAAACATGGAAAAAAATCACGCCATCGCCGTCTTCGAATCGCTCTCTTCCGGCATCCGCCTCGACATCTACCGCCTGCTCGTCCGTGCCGCGCCGGACGGCATGGTGGCCGGTGACATTGGTGCGGCACTTGAGCTTGCGCCATCGAATCTCTCGTTTCATCTCAAGACCCTGGCGCACGCCGGTCTGCTTTCGGTTGAGCAGGAGGGGCGTTTTCTGCGCTACCGGGCCAATCTTTCCCTGATGAATGCGCTGGTGGACTATCTGACGGCCGAATGCTGCGCCGGAAACCCCGGCCAATGCATCACCGCCTGCTCGCCCGCAACGAAAGCCTGAACCATGAATATTCTCTTTTTGTGCACCGGCAACTCGTGCCGCTCCATCCTCGCCGAAGCTACCTTCAACCACCTCGCCCCTGCCGGCTGGCAGGCGATGAGCGCCGGCAGCCGGCCGACCGGGCAGGTGCATCCGCGCTCGCTGGCCCTGCTGGCAAAGGAAGGTATCGCCACGGCGGGCTATTGCAGCAAATCGTGGGACAACTTGCCGCAGACGCCGGATATCGTCATCACGGTCTGTTCCAACGCCGCCGGCGAGACCTGCCCGGCCTATCTCGGCGCCGTGCTGCGCAGCCATTGGGGCGTCGACGACCCGGCACATGCCACGGGCACGGATGCGGAAATCGACGCCGCCTTCATGGCCGCCTATCGCATCCTGCGCCACCGCATCGAGGCGTTTCTCGCCCTGCCTCCGAGCGTCCTGAACGGCGAGCGCAAGGCGCTGCAAGCCGAGCTCGACCGCATCGGCACATTGTTACCCTGAGCGAGCCTGATCTTTTATGAGTACCGTCAGCAAAAAACTTTCATTCCTCGACCGTTACCTGACGGTGTGGATTTTCGCCGCCATGGCACTGGGCATCGGTCTGGGCTATTTCGTGCCGGGCACCGAGGCTTTCATCAACCGGTTCCAGGTCGGGACAACCAATATCCCGATTGCGCTGGGGCTTATCCTGATGATGTACCCGCCCTTCGCCAAGGTGCGCTACGAAGAATTGCCCGACGTCTTCAAGGACAAGAAGGTGCTCGGCCTGTCGTTGGTGCAGAACTGGATACTCGGGCCGATCCTGATGTTTGCGCTGGCCATCATTTTCCTGCCGGACAAGCCGGAATACATGGTCGGCCTGATCCTCATCGGTCTGGCCCGCTGTATCGCCATGGTCATCGTCTGGAACGAGATCGCCAGGGGTTCGACCGAGTACGCCGCCGGTCTGGTCGCTTTCAACTCGATCTTCCAGGTGCTGTTCTTCAGCATCTACGCCTGGTTCTTCGTCACCGTTTTGCCGCCTTTTTTCGGGTTGACCGGCATGGTGGTGGATATCTCCATCGGGCAGATCGCTGAAAGCGTTTTCATCTACCTCGGCATACCCTGCGTTGCCGGCGTGCTGACCCGCGTCATCATGCTGCGCTACGTTTCGAAGGACTGGTACCACACGCATTTCGTGCCGAAAATCGGGCCGATCACGCTGGTCGCGCTGTTGTTCACCATCGTCGTCATGTTCAGCCTGAAGGGACAGTTGATCGTCACCATTCCGCTCGATGTGGTGCGCATCGCCATTCCGCTGCTCATCTACTTCGTGGTCATGTTCCTCTTCTCGTTCTACATGAGCCGGAAAGTCGGGGCGAACTACAAGAAGTGCACGACGCTGTCATTCACCGCTGCCAGCAACAATTTCGAACTGGCGATTGCGGTGGCGATTGCCGTCTATGGCATCAACTCCGGCGCTGCCTTTGCGGCGGTGATCGGGCCGCTGGTCGAAGTGCCGGTGATGATTGCGCTGGTCAGTCTGTCGCTGTGGTTTCAGAAACGCTTCTTCAGCCGGGAAAACCCCTGATGGGAAGGCCTTGCCTCATGCGTGCCTGGGCGGCGTGCGAGGGCGAGTTGCTGGCTTATCTGCGGCATCGCGCCGGGCGGCTGGAAGATGCCGAGGAAATCGTGCAGGAAGTGTTCATCAAGGCGTTGCGTCAGGACGAACAGTTCTGCGCCATCGACAACCCGCGCGCCTGGCTGTTTCAGGTGGCGCGCAATGCGCTGGCGGATCGCTTGCGCGTGGCGCGCGACCACGTCGCCCTGCCGGACGATCTGGCCTCCCCAGTGGAAGATGGCCTCTTGCCGGTCGACGACCTGAGCCAGTGTTTGCCGCGCGTGCTCTCGGAACTTTCCGCCGCCGACCGCGAGGTCATCGTCTTTTGCGACATCGAAGGCGGTTCCCAGCAAGCGCTGGCGGAGCGACTGGGCATGTCGCTGTCCGGCGCCAAATCGCGCATCCAGCGCGCCCGCAAGCGGCTCAGGGCAAGAATGGAAGAAGGCTGCTGCGTGCAATTCGACGAAAGCGGCAAGGTCTCCGGCTTCACGCCCCGCCCGCCGGTCGGCGCGAATTAGTTTTACGAGTTTTGCGTAGCACCCATTCGAAAACAACAGGAGACAAGATGAACCACCCACAGATTTCAGCCTTCTTCAGTGACACCGGGCAACGCCTTGCCAGATTCCTCGGCGGTGCGCTTGCCGGCCTGCTTGTCGCTTCCACCGCCCTGGCCGATGCGCCCATCCTCAAGGCGGAAAAACTGGGCGACGGTGTTTATGCGCTGGTCGGCCCGATTGGCGCCCGCCTGCCGGAAAACCTCGGGCTCAACGCCAACTACGGCGTGATCGACACGCCGGAAGGCGCCATCCTCATTGACTCGGGGGCTTCGCTGCAATCCGCCAGACTGCTCGACGAGGAAGTCAAAAAACTGACCGGCAAGGCCGTACGCTGGGTGATCAACACCGGCAGCCAGGATCACCGCTGGCTGGGCAACGCCTATTTCCAGAGCAAGGGCGCCGAAATCATCGCGCTGGAAAAAACGGTGGCGACCCAGCAACGCCTCGGCCGCGGCCAGATCGAATCGCTGACCACCGCACTCGGCACGCAGATGGCCGGCACCGAAGCGCTGGTTGCCGCCCGGCCGGCAGCGGGCAATCTCGCCAGCCTGCAACCCGGCGGTCGACAGGTGGAATTGCGTTATTTTGCCGATGCCCATTTCCCCGGCGACGCGGTCGTCTGGCTGCCCAGGGAGCGCATCCTGTTTGCCGGAGATCACATCTACGTCGACCGCGTTCTCGGCATCCTTCCCGAGAGCAACGCCGTCACCTGGCTGGCGGCTTTCGAGCAAAGCATGCAGTTGAACCCGGCCCGCATCGTTCCCGGCCACGGCGCCGTTTGCGATGCCGCCAAGGCTCGGCACGATTCCGGCGACTACCTCGCCTTTGTCGCCAACGGCGTCAAGCAGTACGCCGACGACATGGCCGGCGTGGACGCCGCCGTCAAGGCACTGGGCGATGCCCCGCAGTTCCGCCATCTCGCCAACTTTGGCGACCTGCACCGGGGCAACGTCAGTCGCGCCTACCTGCGGCTGGAAAGCGGCCAGTAAGCGAATTGCAGAAAAAGGCGCAGGAAACTGCGTCTTTTTGCGCGATGCTTCGTCTTCACGGGTAGAAGCCCTTTTTCCGTGATCCGGAGCCCCTTATGAACGAAGCACCCACCGCCTCATCCGAACGCAGCAAGCTGATCCGCTGGCTGATCGGCATTGCCGTCGCCGGAACGCTTTGGGTCTTTGCCTACAGCCAGCTTTCCGATTTCGCCGAATGGCTGATCGGCCTGTTCGGCCTGACGCGCCAGACGCATTTCGGCGAGGCGCTGCATTTCTTCTTCTACGACACGCCCAAGGTCGTGCTGTTGCTGACCGGCATCGTGTTCATCATGGGCATCGTGCAGACCTTTTTCGCACCGGAACGCACCCGCGCCCTGCTTTCCGGCAAGCGCGAAGGCGTCGGCAACGTGCTGGCGGCCAGCCTGGGCGTGGTGACGCCTTTCTGTTCGTGCTCCGCCGTGCCCTTGTTCATCGGCTTCCTGTCGGCGGGCGTGCCGCTTGGCGTGACCTTCTCCTTCCTGATCTCGGCCCCGATGGTCAACGAAGTGGCGCTCGTGTTGCTCTTCGGCATGTTCGGCTGGAAAGTCGCGGCGCTTTACCTCGGCATGGGCTTGCTCGTCGCCATCGTGGCCGGGCTGGTGATCGGCAAGCTGAAGATGGAGCGCCACCTCGAAGAATGGGTACAGAAAATTCTCTCCGGGCAGGTAGCGCATCACGCCGATGAAGACATTTCCTGGGTCGGGCGGTTTGAGGCGGGGATCGGCCATGTCCGTGAGATCGTCGGCCGGGTGTGGCCGTACGTTCTCGGCGGCATCGCGCTGGGCGCCGGCATCCATGGCTACGTACCGGCGGATTTCATGGCCTCCTTCATGGGGCGCGATGTCTGGTGGGCAGTGCCGGCTGCCGTCGTGATGGGCGTGCCGATGTATACCAATGCCGCCGGCGTCATCCCCATCGTCGAAGCGCTGATCGGCAAGGGCGCCGCACTGGGCACCGTGCTTGCCTTCATGATGAGCGTCATCGCCCTCTCCGCGCCGGAAATGATCATCCTGCGCAAGGCGCTCAAGCCTACCCTCATCGCCACCTTCGCCGGCGTCGTCGCCACCGGCATTCTGCTCGTCGGCTATCTGTTCAACGCCGTCCTCTGAAATCTCAACCGAAAGGAAAACCCATGAAAAACGTCAAGATCCTCGGCACCGGCTGTGCCAACTGCCGCAACACACTGGCGCTGGTGGAAGCCGTCGCCAGGGAAAAAGGTGTCGAAATCGCCCTGGAAAAAGTTGAAGACCTGCCGGCGATCATGGGCTACGGCGTAATGTCCACGCCCGGCGTGGTGATCGATGGCAAGGTGGTGCACGCCGGCGGCGTACCGGCGCGCAGCAAGGTCGAAGGCTGGTTCTGAACGACAAAATCCGGCGCGGCATTTCCTTTGTGCCGCCCGATCTATACACTGGCTGCGTTTATCCCGCGACTACTTGGAGAATGCAGCATGCAAGGTTTGTTTGGATACAAGCTCGACGGCAACGGCGACAACCTCGCCCTCAACATCAACCTCGATTCGACCAGCGCCAAGGCACTGGCCCGGCTCGACCGCTACATCAACTGGGGCGACGTCCTCAAACTGACGGAAAACGACCCGGAAGCCGCCAACGCTGCGGAACGCCTGCACACCGTGCTGCAACATCTCGGACAATAAATCGCTAACGGGCACCGCCCACAAGACAAAGCCCGGCGCAATTGCCGGGCTTTGTTGTTTTCAGGGCCGGTTTCCGTTCGGAAAATCCGGCGTTTTTTCGGGTTGACCGTGGAAGCCGATGGAGCAGCTCGTCAGGCGTGACCACCCGCCCCCTCCGCTGTCGGGTCGGCCGGGTCGACATGGGTCATGAGGTAAAGGACGGGGTGATTCGCCATCACCTTCAGGCGCGCCTGCCGGGCGATGTCGTGCCCCTGGGCAACCGTCAGGTTGCCATCGATTTCCAGATGCACGTCCGCCAGAATCATGTCCCCCGTCTTGCGGGTACGAAGTTCATGCAAGCCCAGCACTCCGGGCGTCGTCCGTATATCCGCCTCGATTCCGGCTATCTGTTCCTCGGTGGCGGCACGGTCGGTGAGGTCGTGCAAGGCATCCCAGCTGAATGACCACCCCATCCTGGCCACCATGAAACCGACAATCAGTGCCGCAATCGGGTCCAGAAGCGGATACCCCAGAAGATTGCCCCCGATGCCGATGGCGACGACCAGCGAGGAAGCCGCGTCCGAACGCGCGTGCCAGGCATTCGCGACCAGCATGCTGGAGCGCACCCTTTCGGCCACCGCCAGCATGTAACGGAACAGAATTTCCTTCGCCGCCAGCGCCGCCAAAGCCACCCACAATGCGGTCAGCTGAACGGTTGGAATATCCGCCGGTGTCTGCAATTTATGGGCGGCCGACCAAACCATGCCGATACCGACGGTGAGCAACAAGGCGCCCAGCACCAGAGAAGCTGCATTCTCGTAACGCTGATGCCCGTAGTGATGATCCTCGTCAGGCGCCTTCTGGCTGTGATGCACCGCCAGCAGCACCACAAAATCCGCCACCAGATCGGACAGCGAGTGGATGCCGTCGGCGATGAGGCCTTGCGAATGCGTGAGGATACCGGCGACAACCTGCGCCAGCGTCAGCCCGATATTGACGACGACGCTCACCCAGGTGCTGCGTTTCGTCGCCGCCTCCCTCTCGGGGGAAGCATCCTCGGTATCAAGTTCAGCCAGTTTGTGAAGGTCGTTCATGGGAATCTTCCGTCAGCCTCCCGCGACAAGAGCTGGAAAGCGCTTCGTGCCCGGGCCGCAAAATGCATGTCACTTATTACAAGCGGGCGGATTCTGAGCCTGCTGAACATGAAAGTAAACAGCCTCCGCCCATCGACCTTGATGGCTGGATGGCCAGCGTGGATGCCCCCGAAAAACAAGCCCGGTAATAACAAAGCCCGACGAAACCGCCGGGCCTTGTTGTGTTCAACGCCGGTTTTCGCAAGGGAAAAAACGGCGTTTTTTCGGGTTGACCGTGGAAATTACCAGTTCGGCTCACGCTCCGGCGTCGAAGTAATTTTGTGGATGCTCAAATCGGCCCCTTCAAATTCTTCTTCCTGATCGAGGCGCAGGCCGAAGGCTGACTTGAGGCTGCCGTAGACGATCAGGCTGCCGGCCAGCGCGACGCAGATGGCCATGACGGTCATGATCAGTTGCGGCATGAAGGCGATACCGCCGGCGCCGCCGAGAGCCTTGCTGCCGAAGATGCCGGCGGCGATGCCGCCCCAGGCACCGCACAGGCCGTGCAGCGGCCAGACGCCGAGCACGTCGTCGATCTTCCAGCGGTTCTGGGTCAGGGTGAACATGACGACGAAGAGCGCACCGGCCACGCCACCAACAACCAGCGCACCCATCGGGTGCATCAGATCGGAGCCGGCGCAGACGGCGACCAGACCGGCGAGCGGCCCGTTATGCACGAAGCCGGGGTCGTTCTTGCCGAGGACGAGGGCGACGAGCGTGCCGCCCACCATGGCCATCAGCGAGTTGAGAGCGACCAGGCCGGAAATCTTGTCGAGGGTCTGGGCGCTCATCACGTTAAAGCCGAACCAGCCGACCGTGAGAATCCAGGCACCGAGGGCAAGGAAGGGAATAGATGACGGCGGGTGCGCGGAGATGCGGCCGTCCTTGCTGTAACGCCCGTAACGCGCACCAAGCAGGAGCACCGCAGGCAGGGCGAGCCAGCCGCCCATGGCATGCACCACGACGGAGCCTGCGAAGTCATGGAATTCGGCGCCGTAGGTTTCCTTGAGCCAGGCCTGGATGCCGAATGCCTGGTTCCAGGCGATGCCTTCAAAGAACGGATAGACAAAGCCGACGAGCATGAAGGTGGCGATCATCTGCGGATTGAACTTGGCGCGCTCGGCAATGCCGCCGGAAATGATGGCCGGGATGGCAGCCGCGAAGGTGAGCAGGAAGAAGAACTTGGTCAGCTCAAAGCCGTTCTTTTCCATCAGCGTGTCGACGCCGGAAAAGAAATTGACGCCGTAGGCGATGGTGTAGCCGACAAAAAAGTAGGCGATGGTCGATACGCCAAAATCGGTAAGGATCTTGACCAGCGCATTGACCTGGTTTTTTTTGCGCACAGTGCCGACTTCGAGGAAAGCGAAGCCTGCGTGCATGGCCAGCACCATGATGGCGCCGAGCAGAATGAAAAGAACGTTACTACCGGATTGATATGTTTCCATGTCACCCCCAAAAAAGATCGGGGGTGAAAAGCAAGCACCATTCCAGTGCGCCAAACATGTTTCAAATCAGTGCATTAGAAATTTCCAAACATACTTATTTGCACTATTTTGGTGCCACAGATCGAGCATGCGCTCTCTCATGGTGCAATCAATTAACTATTTTGGCGCAGCCTCGGGCGGCAGCAAAACCCAAACGCGCCCCTTCTGTTTCATGCGCCCGGCCTGACTGCCGGCTTCCTTGCCGAAGCCCCAGAAAAAGTCGGCGCGCACCGCACCCTTGATGGCACCACCGGTATCCTGCGCCATGACCAGACGGTTCATCGGCTGCGTTGAGTTCGGCCGCGTCGTGCTCAGGAACACCGGCGCGCCGAGCGGCACCGAACGCGGATCGACAGCGATGCTGCGCTCGGCGGTGAGCGGCACGCCGAGTGCGCCAATCGGGCCGGCATCGCTGTTCGGCACTTCGCGGAAAAAGACGTAGCTGGGGTTGGCGTTGAGCAATTCGTTCAGACGCCGCGGGTTGTTCCGCGCCCAGTTCTGGATGCCCTGCATGGAAGCTTCTTCAAGCTTGAGATCGCCGCGTTCGACAAGCACCCGACCGATGGACTGATAGGGATGCCCGTTCTGGTCCGCATAGTTGAGGCGCACGAAACGGCCGTCGGGCAACTGGACGCGCCCGGAACCCTGTACCTGAAGAAAGAAAAGTTCGACGGCATCATCGACGTAAAGCAGCGTCTTGCCCGGCAGCTTGTCGCCCTTGGCGACGATTTCAGCGCGCGACCAGTAAGGCACCACCTTTTTGCCCTCGATACGTCCGCGCACGCGCTTGTCCTTCAGTTCCGGAAACAGGCTGCCGAGGTCGATGGTCAGCAGGTCGTCCGGCACCCCGAGAACAGGCTGCTCGAAGCCCGCAAGCCGATTGCGGCTGCCGCGCAGCAAAGGCTCGTAATAGCCGGTGATCATGCCCTCGGTGGAAGCATCTTCCGCGACCACGGCATAGGGTTTCAGATGCTGCTCGAAGAAACGGCGCGGGTCGTGACCGGCCCGCCCATCGGCGGCTTGCGCCAGATCGCAGACACGCTTCCAGGCCTCGCCCTGGGGCTTGCTGCGCATGCCGCGGCAGGATTGCATGAAGGCCGGCCAGGCGGCGGCTGGATCATCCTCCGCCCAGCCCGGCAAATCGCTCCACTCCGCAGCTTGCAGGGTGCGCGAGAAGGCGCGTGGCGGCTGCGTGGTTGCAGTCGCCGGACAAGCCGGACATTCGGCGCAGGGCGGGCAGCTGGTCGGCACTTCCTTCTTCGTTGTGACGGAACACCCGGCGAGCAGGGCGACGGCGGCAAACAGTACGGCTTGGATTTTTTGCATGGGTTTCGTTAGAGTTCGGAGCTTCGCCCGAAAGTATACCCGCCGATGCCCGATTCTCTCGCTCTGGAACGTCTTCTCGCCCGCGCCGAAGCCGTACTCACCCGTTTTGAGGCCATCCTGCCGCCGGCGCCGCCCGCCCCCGACTGGAAGGGCGCCGTCGCCTTCCGCTGGCGCAAACGCAATGGCCAGGGCTGGCTGCAGGCGGTCGCCAGGCCGCATCCGATCCGCCTCGCCGATCTCAACAACATCGACGACCAGAAGGAACGCATCGCCCTCAACACCCGCCAGTTCGTCGCCGGCAAGCCGGCCAACAACGTGCTGCTCACCGGCACACGCGGCTCCGGCAAGTCGTCGCTGGTCAAGGCCGTGCTTAATGAATTCGCCCACCGCGGCCTGCGCCTGATCGAGGTAGACAAGGACGACCTGGTCGATCTGGCCGACATCGTCGACCTTCTCCACGGTCGACCCGAAAAATTCGTCATTTTTTGCGATGACCTTTCTTTCGAAGCGGGCGAAACGGCCTACAAGGCGCTCAAATCGGTGCTCGACGGTTCGGTCGCCGCACCGCCCGAAAACGTGCTGATCTACGCCACATCCAACCGCCGCCACCTGATGCCGGAATATTTCTCGGAAAACCTCGAAACGACGCGAGTCGACGACGAAATCCACCCCGGCGAGGCCACCGAAGAAAAAATCTCGCTGTCGGAACGCTTCGGTCTGTGGATTTCCTTCTACCCCTTCAGCCAGGACGATTACCTGAATATCGTCCAGCACTGGCTACGTCATCTCGGCGTCAGCGAAGAGATCATTGCCGGCTGCGAACGCGAGGCGCTGAACTGGGCGCTCGGTCGCGGTTCGCGCTCCGGGCGCGTTGCCTGGCAATTCGCCCGCGATCTCGCCGGCCGGCAGAAGCCTGCCAGAAAGACCGGGCGATGAGCACAATCGTCGAAGTTGCCGTCGGCGTCCTGCTGCGCGCCGACGGGCAGGAATTCCTTCTCGCCCAGCGACCGGAAGGCAAGGTCTACGCTGGTTACTGGGAATTTCCCGGCGGCAAGGTTGAAGCAGGAGAAAGCGTCCGCGACGCGCTGATTCGGGAATTGCAGGAAGAGCTCGGCATCACGGTCACCGCCTGCTCGCCCTGGCTGACCCGCGAATTCACCTACCCGCACGCCCGCGTCCGCCTCAACTTCTGGCGCGCCACGGCCTGGGAGGGTGAAATCGGCATTACCGCCCCGCTTGAGCATGCAGCAATCAGCTGGGAAAAGTGCGGCAACGCGGCAAGCGTCGAACCCATGCTGCCGGCCAACGCGCCAATCCTCAAGGCACTGGCTCTGCCAACCACGATGGCGATCACCATGGCCGAAGAGGAAGGCATCGAGCGCCAGCTGGAGCGCCTGGAACTGGCCCTGCGCGACGGGCTGCGCCTGGTTCAGGTGCGCGACAAAGGCTGGCCGCCAGCCCAGCGCCTGTGGCTGGCTGAAGCGGTCACCCGCCTGTCCCACGACCACGGCGCGCTGGTCATGATCAACGACAGCGAGGACATCGCCCGCCGCGTCGGTGCCGACGGCCTGCATCTCTCGTCGCCCAGCCTCGCCGCATGCACCGCCCGCCCCGATTTCGCATGGGTCGGCGCCTCCTGCCACACGGCCGCAGACATCGCCCGCGCCGGAGAACTTGATCTGGATTACGCCCTGCTCAGCCCGGTGCTGCCCACACCCAGCCACCCGGAATCAGCCGGCCTTGGCTGGGATGAGTTCGCGAAGCGACGGACGGGCAACACCTTGCCGGTTTTTGCGCTGGGTGGAATGCAAAAGGACATGCTGGCCGAAGCCCAGGCGCACGGCGCCCACGGCATTGCGCTGATGCGCGGCTGGTAGATCAGCGCGCGGCGTCGGGCAGTTCGCTGTCGAACTCATCCGGCTGGGCCTGCACCGGAATCCGGTAGGAATCGTTGGCCCAGCAGCCGAGATCGATCTGCTTGCAGCGTTCCGAACAGAACGGGCGCCAGGGATTTTCCGGAGCATAAACGGCGTCGCCACCGCACTGCGGGCATTTGACCTTGCGGACTGCCATCAGAGATTACAGAAGGTCAGGTCGAAGTCGACATCCCGCTCACAGCTGCGCGCCTTCATTTCGTTGGTAGGCGGCTTGGTGAAACGGATGTTGAGGAAGTATTTGTTGGCGCTGACTTCCGGCACCGCCGGTTCGTCGATAGCCAGCTTGACGCGCACCATCTGGGCGGCCGTACCTCCCAGATTGAGCTGGAACTGACCGTTCGTGGCCGTGTGGTGCTTGGCATGCCCGCTTGACCGCAACAAACGCAGGACAATCGCTGCTGCATCACGAAGCGGGCACAACGGCTTGCACCAGGCTTCAAGCTCGCCACGCCTGACTTCAACATCGCGGTGCAGCCACCAGTGATAGGAAGGCAGGTCAAATTCGCAGACGCCGCCGGGAATCGCCGCGCGGCTCTTGATGCTCATCAGCCAGTCGTTATCGCGCAGGTACTGACCGATTTTCCCTGTCATCGCCAGCAGGGCGGCCGATGATTGTTCGATCTCGTAAAGTGCGCCGGACAAGGCCTCTTCCGAAATATCCGGATTGTTGCGATAGACCAGCAAGGTCTGGCGCTGCCGTTCGAGCTCCTGAAAAAGATCGAGTTTGAGGTCAGCACGACCGGCGACTTCAAGGATTTCGAAGAGCGTGATGAGGGCCGTATGATGTTCCAGCGTGCTTTCGCCCTGGATGAAATATGCCGTTTTTTCGAACAGATCCTCCAGACGCAGCAGCGTGCGGATGCGTTCGTTGAACGGATATTCGTAAGTGATCACGCGGTCTGGGCCCGAAGAAACGGAAAAATTTGCTGGATTTTGAGCCAGTTGCAGAAAAATCTCAACAGCTTACTTTAACTTTTTATGCCGAAAGTTTCAGATATCTGGCATGCAGGAAATCAACCTGCGCCACCAGCGCATCCGCAGCGCCGTCATTGACAATGACGTCGTCGGCCACAGCAAGGCGTTCCGCACGTGTCGCCTGGGTGGCCATGATGGCTTCAACCTCCGCCGCCGTCATCCGGTTGCGCGCCATCACCCGTTCAATCTGTCGGCTTTCCGGGCAGTCGACGACGAGAATGCGCTGACAACGTTCGCGATAACTACCAGATTCAACGAGCAGGGGTACGGCCAGAATGACATAGGGCGATTCCGCAGCAGCGCAGCGTTCGCCCGATATCTGCCGAATCATGGGATGCAGGATGGCTTCCAGCTTCTGCCGGGCGGCCGGATCGGCAAAAACCTTTTGGCGCATCGCCGCCCTGTCCAGTCCGCCGGCCGGATTGACAACATCCGCACCGAAGGCGGCAGAAATATCTGCCATCGCGGCGCCTTTTGGGCCGGTTAGTTCGTGGGCAATCGCGTCGGTATCGACCAGCGCCACTCCCTTCGCCACGAAAAGATCGGCGACGGTGCTTTTGCCGCTACCGATCCCTCCGGTCAGACCGACCACGCAGGCACTCACTTGCAGTCCTGAACTCCGGGCTTGGGCACGATCTTGCCCACGGCATCCACAAGGACCACGCGCGCGGTCGCCGGCCCCGTTGCCTTGAGGCTGACCGTACCGTCCTTGCCCGGACGCGGCATGACTTTGGCCGAGCGCACGCCCTGGCTCTTCAACTCGCCGAGACGATCCTGTGCGCCCTTTTCACTGGAAAAAATACCCAGCGAGATGGCGAAACGATTGGGGCCTTCATGAATGATGAAATAATCATCAACCCCCAGCTGCCGCAATTCACCCGCCTTTTTCTCGGCTTCCACCTTGCCCGGCAACGGCGGAACGAACACCCACCAGCCATTGCCTTCGCCGGCGACGACCTGGCGTTCCACCTTGAAATCGGCAAATTTGCTGCCCAGCAAGGCGCTGACCTTGTCCGCCTGCGCCAGAGGCAGATGCTCCCAAGCCAGACAAACCATGGGAACGGCTTCCGGCTTTGCCGCTTCAGGTTTCGGCGCTTCGGGCTTGACCACTTCCGGCTTTGCCGCCTCAGTCTTGGCTGGCTCAGGCTTGACCTCGTCCTTTTTCGCCCCTTCTACTGGCATGTTTGTCTCGGCACCTGGCCCTGCACTTGCCTCAACCTTGGCCGCCTCAGTCACGGCAGGTGCCTCGCCGCGCGAAACGATCCGGATTTTTTCCGGGGCCACCTGCGCGTCGATACGGTTGGCGTCCGGGTTGCTGGGCCGTCCGAAATAGCCTGCGGTGAACGCGTAATAGACCAGATTGGCCAGCAGAAGGAGAAATACGAGCGCTTTCACGATCTCAGCCGACCTTGGGCAGATGTTTCAGGGATTCGACAATCGCTTCTGCGGGGTACTCGTAATCTTCCAGCTTGCCGGCGAAATACTTGTCGTATGAAGCCATGTCGAAGTGGCCGTGGCCGGTCAGGCAGAAGAGGATGGTCTTCGCTTCGCCGGTCGCCTTGCAGCGCAAGGCTTCGTCAATGGCAGCACGGATGCCGTGGCAGGATTCCGGCGCCGGGATGATGCCTTCGGCGCGGGCGAACTGGACACCGGCTTCAAACGTACCCACCTGCGGCACGGCGATCGCTTCCAACTGCTTTTCGTGGAAGAGTTGCGAGAGCAGCGGCGAAGCACCGTGATAGCGCAGGCCACCTGCGTGGATGCCGGGCGGCATGAAGTCGTGGCCGAGGGTGTACATCTTCATGATCGGCGTGTAGCCCGAGGCGTCTCCGTAGTCATAGGTGTAGGCGCCCTTGGTCAGCGTCGGGCAGGAGGTCGGCTCGACTGCGACGCAACGCAGACTGGTCGCCCGCTTGTCACCCGCGGCCTTGTCGGCAAGGAAGGGGAAGGCAATGCCGCCGAAGCTGGAGCCGCCACCGCACGGGCCGAAGATCACGTCGGGGTAGAGACCGATCTTGTCGAACTGCTTCTTCGCTTCGAGCCCGATCACCGTCTGGTGCAGCAGCACGTGGTTGAGCACGGAACCCAGGGTGTAGCAGGTGTTGGGGTCGGCGGCTGCTTCCTCGACGGCTTCGGAAATCGCCAGGCCGAGCGAACCCTGGCACTCCGGATCGGCGGCCAGCGCGGCGCGCCCGGCGTTGGTCAGATTGGTCGGGCTGGCGAAAACTTCGGCGCCCCAGGTCTGCATCATCGAGCGGCGGAAAGGTTTCTGCTGGTAGCTGACGTTCACCATGAAGACGCGCACCGGCAGGCCGAACATCTGGCCGGCGTAGGCAATCGACGACCCCCACTGACCGGCGCCGGTTTCGGTGGTCAGCTTCTTGGTGCCGGCCAGCTTGTTGAAATAGGCCTGAGGCACGGCGGAGTTCGGCTTGTGCGAACCGGCCGGCGAAACGCCTTCGTACTTGAAGAAAATCTTGGCCGGCGTGCCCAGCATCTGTTCCAGGCGCAGCGCGCGGCAGAGCGGCGCCGGGCGCCATTGGGCATAAATCTGGCGTACTTCCTCGGGAATCGGAATCCAGCGCTCGGCGCTCATTTCCTGTTCGAGGATGGGGCCAGGAAAGATGGCGCCCATCGCTTCCGGCGGCACCGGCTTGCCGTCCGGTCCGAGCGGCGGCGCAGGCGGATTGTTCAGGTCGGCGACGATGTTATACCAGTGGGTCGGGATCTCTTCCTGTTCCAGATTGATGCGCAACGGTGTCATATTTTTTCTCTCCCCGGCGATATTCGGCAAAGGCGGTAAATTACTCCAAAAGCCCGCCCCAACCAAGGGCGAAGCGGTTAAAGTACCGCCTGTTTTCATGCCTTTTTTCACGTTCACCGTGCCATTTCACGCGCTGCATTGCCACCCCGCCTCAATTCGCCCGGAAGGGCTCGCCATCGAGGCTTCTGCCGTCATGGCGGATAATGGCGACATCCATCTGGACTATCGCATCACCGGCCCGGTCGACACCCTGAGCATTCCCGCACCCTGCATCCCGGCCGCTGCCGACAATCTCTGGCAGCACACCTGCTGCGAAGCCTTTGTTGCCGCCAGAGGTGAAGACACTTATCGCGAATTCAATTTTTCGCCTTCGGGCCAGTGGGCAAGCTATCGATTCGACCGCTACCGGCAGCGCGATGAAGCCTTTGCGCCCGCAGCCCGGCCCGTACTTTCCTTCACCCGGAAGGCACACGCACTTCGCCTGACGGCCGCTATCCCGTCACCCCTGCAGCCGGGCGCCGGGCCATTCGAAATCGCGCTCAGCGCCGTGATCGAAACCAGCGATGGCAGCAAGAGTTACTGGGCACTCGTCCATCCCGCCGCGCAGCCGGATTTTCATCTGCGTCAGAATTTCATCCTTACCCTGCCTGCTCAAAATCAATGACCACAGCCATCCAGTTCGGCATCGACCGCCTCGTCTCCGACCTCGCCCTGCGCCGCCCGCTGGCTGGCAAGCGCGTTGCCCTGCTGGCGCATCCCGCGTCGGTGACCGCCAACCTGACGCACTCGCTCGACGCCCTCGCCGCCCTGCCCGACATCAAGTTGAGTGCCGCCTTCGGACCGCAGCACGGCTTGCGCGGCGACAAGCAGGACAACATGGTCGAATCGCCAGATTTCCTCGACCCGCAACTCGGCATCCCGATCTTCAGCCTGTACGGCGAAGTGCGCCGGCCGACCGACGCGATGATGGATACCTTCGACGTACTGCTGGTTGACCTGCAGGACCTCGGCTGCCGTATCTACACCTTCATCACCACCCTGCGCTATGTACTCGAAGCCGCGGCCAAACACGGCAAGAGCGTCTGGGTGCTCGACCGCCCGAACCCGGCCGGGCGCCCGGTCGAAGGCCTGACCCTGCGTGATGGCTGGGAAAGTTTCGTCGGCGCCGGCCCGATGCCGATGCGCCACGGCCTGACCATGGGCGAACTCGGCCTGTGGTTCATCGACCTGCTCAAGCTCGACGTTGATTACAAAATCATCGAAATGCAGGGCTGGCAGCCGGAAGCCGCGCCCGGTCACGGCTGGCCGCTCGACCAGCGGAGCTGGATCAATCCCAGCCCGAACGCCCCCAACCTGTCGATGGCACGCGCCTATGCCGGCACCGTCATGCTCGAAGGCACCACGCTGTCGGAAGGGCGCGGCACGACGCGCCCGCTCGAACTGTTCGGCGCACCGGACATCGATGCCCGCGCCATCCTCGCCGAAATGCGCGCCTTTGCACCACACTGGCTGGCCGGCTGCACGCTGCGCGAGATCTGGTTCGAACCGACCTTTCACAAGCACGCCGGCAAACTGTGCAACGGCATCCAGATCCACGTCGACCATCCCGGCTACGACCACGCCGCCTTCAGGCCCTGGCGACTCCAGGCACTGGCCTTCAAGGCGATCCACCGCCTATATCCGGATTACCCGCTATGGCGCGACTTCGCCTACGAATACGAACACGACCGCCTGGCCATCGACCTGATCAACGGCTCGCCGCTGTTGCGCGAATGGGTAGACAGCAAGACGGCAACGCCACAAGAACTTGATTCGCTATCACGAATTGATGAACAAGACTGGTTGGCTGTACGTCGGTCTTGTTTGATCTACCCCGAACATCAGGATTAATTTGAGAAAAGTCATTTAACCCATTGATGAATTGGGGACAATTCATCAATTTTGAGTAACAATGAGTGGTTTGCGGAATTCGCTCCGGAAAATCAGGCAACTGCACCCTCTCAATAAATGCCATAAACATCCAAATTGTTAGCAGCCGGCTTTCCAAATGAAATTCAGATATCTCGATAGGCGCGCCCAGGGTGGTCCAGCGTGGCGGAAGCGTGCGACCGTTTCTACTGGGAGCCAGATGTTCCTGGCAACCTGCCTGTGGCTGTCATTTTCCGGAGCCCAGGCTCTGGAAACGTCAAAAACGCTTTCCATAACCCCTGCCAAGAAGCCGACCACAACACTCTCGGCAGCTGCCAACGCTGCTTCAGCCGCTGCCTCTGCTGCAAATGCAGCAGCCGAAGCGGCTGCTGCGGCTGCAGCGGCTGCATCCGCTGCTGTGGATGCAATGAATTCCGTACTGCCTCCATCGCAGCGCATTTCGCCACCAAGCGGCGGCACCAAGGTTGCGCCATTACAAAACAAGCCAGCCAACACAAACACTGCCGGAGGTTCTGCTACAACAGCACTGCCTCCTCAGCAGCAATCAACCGAGACGGAACAACTGAAGCTGGCGCTCCCGACCGATACCCTTCTGGACGCGCAAGGCAATGACCAAAAATTTGTTGTCCCTTCAGAGCGCAGCCTGGTCGGGCTGGTTGGCACCTTTGAGGTACCCGTGTATGTAGACCAGAACGGAGATTACGCAGCCGGCGTACTTGCCGCAAAAGGAGAGGACATGGAGCCCGTTGAAAAAATCGGCTCCCTCGATCTCGCTCAGGCAGTAAGGGCAGCACTCGGATTCAGCCGCGACGTTCTCGTCTCATCCTCCAAGCTCGATCAGGCTAGAGCGCAAACGGGACAGGCGCGGGCATTTCTCCTGCCATCGCTATTGGTCAACATGCGAACCGGGCGTGAAACCTCGATGCCAGGCGCGGAAATCGATCCTGCAACGGGCAAAGAATACACAACCAGCAAACACTCCAGAACGGACAAGTCGTTAACCTTGAAGCAGCCTCTTTTCGACGCTCCAAGTTTTTATGACTGGAGAAAGCGGGATCAGCTGGAAAAATCAAAGGAAGCAAGTCAGCGTTCAAGCCAGGGAGATGCCTATCTTGCGGGCGTCAATGCCTATCTCGACCTCGCTTCCAGCCGCATGCTAAGCAACATGGCGACGGACTATGAAATGCAGCTCGATGAACTGCTCGAGTATGTCCAGAAACGAGCGCAGGCTGGTGCAGCCAGCAATGCCGATATGGAACGCGTCCGGGCCAGAAGCCTGAATGCACGCTCTGCCAAAATCGAACAGGAGGCAGCTCACGCCGCGGCCGGGGTGGAGTTTGCTCGCGTAGTGAATCTGGCCCCCAGCTCTTTGCGCATTCCTGACCTGGAGGACGTCGGGCTCTCGCTCGTTCCCCCCTCTGTCTCGCAGGCGATGACACTGGCTGTCGCTTCCAATCCCGACATTCAGGTTCTCCAATCCGAACTTGAGGCAGCCGAACTCGACCGCATGGCTGCAAAAGGACGATTTTTGCCACGCCTCGACGTCGAATATTCCGACAACGACGCCATTCATCCTGGGGGACAAGCTGGAAATCAGCGTGACAAGCGCCTGATGCTTGTCATGAACTGGTCTCTTTTCAACGGCGGCGGCGACATCAAATACAGCGAGGAAAAGGCAGCTCGCCGAAACGAAATTCGCTACCGACTTGACGATCAACGGCGGCGCGTACTGCAGACGCTGTCCGCACAATACGCAACGCTGGAATCGACAAGACAGCGGATCAACGCCGGGTACAAGGAACTCGATTCAATCTCCACTGCCGCCAAGGCGATGTCGACCCGAATGCTGTCCGGCAATCAGTCTCTTCTGGACATGCTTGATGTATATGACCGGTTTTTCCAGGCTCGCTCCCGGCTAGTCAACCTCCACACCCAGGAAATCAAGGCCGTCGCGCAGATTGCCCGACTGATTCAGGGAACACCTGACGCAGGTGGAGAAACATCTTCCAGAGCAGACGTCGTCCGACAGGTTGGCTCGAAGGACCAATGAGGGCTCAGCATGGCTATTGAAAGCAACGAGGACAGTTCAGCAGACATCTTCTGGCCGGGCTATGTCGATGCTGTCACCAATCTTGTATTGAACCTGCTGTTCATGCTGACAATCATGATCGTTGCGGTGTTCATGTTTGCTCTTGAATTGAGCAGGCACAAAGAGGATGCAGTTTCCGAACTTGCCGCACAGACAGAGGAGCCCCTGCCGTCGCCAACAACCCTGGAGCAGAAGGATCAGGAAATTCGGCTGCTTCAGAAAAAGATCGAAATGCTTGAACAGCAACGACCTACCTCCAGTAACGAGGCCCGCATAAACCAGCAGGTGGTCACTGCCAGCACTCCTATCCCCAAGAGCGAAAAGGAACTCCAGCAGCTTACCCCTCGCGGTGGCGGCATCATTGTTCAGTTTGTTCAGGATGCAGTGACGCTCAGCTCTCCTGAAGCCGAAACGCTCAAGAGCAAGTTGAATGCGATTGCGGCAAGCGGTGGAGCGAGAATTGAAGTTCTGGTTCCTGCTGGGTTTTCCGAGGCAAGGCGCCTTGGCTTCTACCGTGCAATGGCTGTTCGCAACCAACTGATCGAGATGCGTGTACCTGCCAGCAAGATCGAGGTATCAATCCGCGAAGGAGGAGCCCGCGCCGACAATTCCCGCGTTCAGGTTTCGCCACGATAAGCGGCCATGAAAAACCTTCGAGCCACATTCTCCGCACTCTCGCCCAGAGGGAAATTTGTCGTACTGGTCACGGTCAGTTCGACGCTGCTGCTTGCATGGTCCGCACTTGCTCGCATAGACGTGATCGTACGAGCAGAGGGCAGGGTTGTTCCGGCAGGAAAAGCCCAGATCGTGCAGCATCTGGAAGGCGGCATCGTCCGAAAAATTCTGGCCCAGGAAGGCGAGATCGTGCAGGCGGGACAGGTTCTCATGGAACTTTCCGACATTCAGGCGCGAACAAACCTTGGACAGGAGCGCTCGAAGTCGTCTGCCCTAAGAGGTCGCGAAGCACGCCTGATGGCGGAATCTTCAGGAGCGACCGAAATCACGTTCCCAGCGGACCTTGATGATGAAGTCAAACAGACCGAGTCCTCCGCCTTCCTTGCTCGACGTACCCGGTTGAACGAGGAAGTAAAAGTCCTGCGTGATCAAAACGGGCAGAAACGTGGAGAAATTGCCGAAGCCGAGAGCAGGAGGCGTAACCTGGCCTCAGAACTGAACGTGGCCAAACAGCAATACCGTGTTATCGAAGGCCTCAGGCAGAATGGCGCCGCATCGAATCTTGAGCTTCTCGACAGTCAGTCCCGTGTTCAACGTCTTGCTTCGCAGATTGCCGAAGCGGAATCTGCAATTCCCAGGCTGAGGGCTGCTGTTGCTGAAACCGAATCCAGAATCAGTGAAGTTTCGGCCCGCTTTCGAGCAGAAGCCTCGGCAGAGTTAACTCAGGTACGTAGCGACCTTGAGAAATCAGAGCTCGAAATTGACACCAACAAGGATCGTCTCGACCGAAACAAGGTACGCGCACCTGTTTCCGGGTTCATCAACAGGCTCGCAGTCACCACCGAGGGAGGGGTCGTCCGGCCGGGTGAAGTTTTGATGGAAATTACCTCGAATGAAAAAGGGGTGTTGATCGAAGCGCGTGCCCGCCCGAACGATCGAGCTAACCTGAGAAACGGATTGCCAGCGCGGGTACGTATCGGCGCCTACGATTACGCAACCTACGGAGCTCTTCATGGAGTCGTCACCGAAGTCAGTGCGGACACTCTGCTGGACGAGCGCGAAGGCCGTTACTACCGCGTCGTTCTAAAGACCGAGCCGCAAGACAAGGAAGAGATGAGCACCTTGCCAGGGATGACCGCCGTTGCAGACATTGTAGTCGGCAAACGAACCGTCCTTTCCTACCTTCTTTCACCCCTGATGCGATTCCGCGACAGCGCATTCCGGGACCCCCGATAGAAAAACACAAACAGCATCAGATACCAGCCATTACTGATGGAATAAACCATGTACAAACGTCTTCGAATCTACTACCTCTACACAGCGCTACCCTTCGTGCTACTGCTTCTGGGCGCAGCGATCTATCACGAACCCATAACCAGGACCATCACGAGCAATCCGCACCCGCAAATCAATTATCTGATTTTCGCGATCATTCTCGCCGGCGGAGCACTGGTGCTGTTCAGCATCAACAAGTTGATGTACGAGGCAAAGAAGCTTTCCGAGTTCGTTGATGCAAAGAAAAGCGGGGTCGATGAGGATGCATTGCAGCAGCTTGCGTTGAACTGCGATGCGGATATCGCTTACGTATTGCGCATGATGGCAGCTTCCGCAGGACGTTCGATTACACACCAGGAACAAATTGCCCTGGAAAACGAATTGCACAAGGCTGCCACGCGACTCAACAGCCGTAATGCTCTGCCTCAATTTCTGGGAGGGCTGCTCGTCGGCATGGGCTTGCTCGGAACGTTCATCGGCCTATTGGCCACCCTTGATGACATCGCAATCCTGATTTCCAGTTTCGCGACACTGGACATGAAATCTGCAAACCCGATCGAGGTTTTTGGACAGATGGTCCGCCGGATGGAAGCTCCCATGCACTCAATGGGTATCGCTTTCTCCGCATCCATGTACGGGTTGCTCGGTTCCATCATCATTGGGTTCATGATGGTTTCCGTGCGCCGCTGCATCGGAGAACTCCTCTCGATTCTCGGCTCCGAAGTTGCCCAGCACATCGAGTTCGCACTCGCCAGGGATGGCTTTGCCTATAGCCATAGCGGTATCAAGCTTGGCTTGGGGAAACGCCCAACAGAACCAGCCGTTCCACTCAGCCAGCTCGCGGCAGGAATACCAGCGTCTTTTGCCCAGACTCACATCAATCCGCAAGCATTGACCAGGGCAGAGAACAACGAAGATGTCCAGGAGGATGGTGCCGCCTCGGAACCAGCCCGCGCTCAGGCCCCCCCTGTCTTCAAGTCCGGGATCGACATTCATGGCGGCGATCTTTTTTCTGAAGAGGTACGGGTTCTCCGCCGCATTGAGGAACGCATCGCTGAGTCGGCGAGGCTGCAGGAACGCGGACTTAATTCGGAAATTGATGACTTTCACAAACAGCGTGCCGAGTTCTTGCGCGCACTTGCTGAAAATTCGGAAGCGGCGAACAATTTCAGAAGCGAATTGCAGCGTGTCGGTCGGCAATTGGGCTCAATGCTCGCAGTAATGGAGAAAAGCAGCAGCAACACCATTGAGCAAATCAGCGAGCTCAAATTGCGCATGGCCGACGATGCCGTAGAAACACAGCGACTTTTGGCTACCCTCATCGAAGTCCTGAATCGGTCGGTCGAAAGTCGACGTTAAGGAGTAAAAACCATGGCGACGCAAAAAAGTGGCAAGTTGCCGATCTCTGGCAACGGAAATGATGCTCACGGAACACAGACTATTGTCTTGAGCAATCTCGTGCGCGCCGTCGCCGCTCCTGATGGCACAGTCAAGGTCGACGAGTCGATGGCGGCACTCAAACTGGTCGACGTTGCCGACGTCGATCTTTTGCTGACATTTGCCAACGGAGACCATGTCGTCATTCCGCAAGGTGCAATCGATGCCCTTAGCCCGACGCCGCCGGAAGCAGTATTCCGCGACCAGAAAATCAGCCTTGCCGAACTGTTCAAACTGGTTGGAATTGCCAACCCTGCAAAGGCAGGGAGCCTGCGCCTGGTTTCCGAAAACATTGACGCCAACGCACCACCACAAGAGGAAACGCGCGCCCCAAGCGAACCTGCTCCGGACATTCCGCCCCCAGCCCCACTGGTCAAAATAAGTGCTGGCACATCAACAGGTGTCGGAAAAGGGCCGGGCAACGGTTCCGGTTCAGGCGAAGGCGACGGTGAAGTCCCTGCAACGGTCACTCCTCTGACGATGACCCAGCCTCCTGTCTATCGTTCCGGAAAGTCTACGCAAACGGTGGAAGACCTGCTCAATGGCTCTGGTCTCGGTCAGCCCAATTTTACTCAGGCGCTTTATACCTCCTCTGATTTCAAGGTCAGCCCATCGGGGAGAAGCGACCTTCCTCTGGGCGCCTACGATGCAACCGCTGACACCAGCCAGCTGGCAGTCCGCGCCAGCCCGGAAAAACAGGCGACACGCGAAATCATCAACGGCACATCGGGTTCAGACACGATCGGATTCAATTCGGCATTCAGCACCTCCGAATCGCAATGGACGAAGACACTGCACCTGACGATCAACAATTTCTCGGAACTGACCAGCATCCAGTTGATCTTCAATGCGGCAAAGATCGCATTGATTCCAGGCTTCGACATTCATGGCATCGGCGGTGTCACGGTAACCAGAGACAGCCCGACATCGAATTCCTGGCATGTCACCCCGACCACCGACATGCTACTGCAAGGTCTTGACCTCGCGATTGTTTACAACGTCGATGACAGTTCAAGCGCGGTCGATTTTGGTGCTGATGTAATCGTCAACGGAAAGGCGGGGCCATATACCTTCGAGGTCATCAACAACCTGAGTTTCACATGGCGAGATGCCGTAACGCAGGACGACTACACCGTGTTCAGTTCCACCGGCGAGCCACTGATGGTTCTTCCTCGCTCCGGCGTTGGCGTGGAAGTCTTTGCCGGTGATGGCGATGATGTAGTAACCAGCGGTGCCGGCCGTGATCTCATCCACGGCGGTATTGGCGATGACGCCCTGAACGGGCGAAGTGGGGCTGATGTACTTGATGGCGGATCTGGTGCAGATGCCCTTGATGGCGGGCAGGGAAATGACACTGCGACCTACGAAAATGCGACCTCGGCCGTATCCGCCTCGTTGACATCCGGGCTGGCTGGCTTTACCAGTGCGGGCGAGGCGGTCGGTGACACTTACATCAATATCGAAAATCTCACTGGCTCTTCCTTTGACGACACTCTGATTGGTGACGCAGAGAGCAACGTACTGACGGGTGGAGACGGGGATGATCGCCTTACCGGACTGGGCAGTGGAGACACTCTGGATGGCGGCAGCGGTATCGATACCGCCAGCTATGAATACGCAACATTCGGTGTAACAGTCAGCCTCACCGACAACACCGGGTCAACCGGCGAAGCGGATGGCGATGTCCTTGTTTCAATCGAAAACCTGATTGGTGGCAGCGGCAATGACGTTTTTACCGGAGCAAGGGGTGTGCAGGCCAATTCATTCGACGGCCGCGGGGGCACAGACACGGTCAGTTACAGCCCATCGACGGAGGGCGTTGTTGTAACGCTCGATCCGTCCCTTCTGTTGAGCCCGCTCGCCCAAACCAATGACGCTCTGGGCGACACGTTCCAGAATATCGAGAATCTGGTTGGCAGCGCCCATGACGATACGCTGGTCGGGAATGTTTCGATCAATACGCTGAACGGCGGCGCCGGCAACGACTATCTCGAAGGGCTCGGCGGTGCCGACGCCTTCATCGGCGGCACGGGCTCGGACACTGTCAGCTACGAGAATTCGGTTCTGGGCGTCGTTTCCTCGTTGACCACAACTTTTGGCAACGGCCCCTCGGTAACCCAAACCAACGATGCGTCTGGTGACACATACAGCAGCATCGAAAACCTGGTGGGATCGTCATCCGGAGACACGCTGATCGGCGAAAGCCACGACAATCTCATTTCGGGCGGTGCAGGTGACGACATACTGGAAGGCATGGCTGGAGCGGATGCGCTGGCCGGCGGCATGGGTAGCGATACTGCCAGCTATGCCCACAGTGGCGGTGTTACAGCAACTCTCTCATCCGGTTTGGGGATTGTTGCCAGTGGAGACGCGTCCGGTGACACCTATGACAGCATCGAAAATCTCGAAGGTTCGGATTTCGCAGACACGCTGATCGGGAATTCCGGAATCAACATACTCAGTGGCGGAGCCGGCAACGACACTCTCGAAGGCATGGGTGGCGGCGATGTTCTGGATGGTGGTACGGGAACAAATACGGCAAGTTACGAGCATAGCGCGGACACCGGCGGCGGCATCGGGGTAACAGCCTCGCTGGCCAGCCCTGCCTCCAATCTGGGAGATGCTTCCGGGGACACCTACAACAACATTCAGAACCTCACGGGCTCGGCGTTCGACGACATCCTGAGCGGCGACGGCAACAGCAACATCCTGAGCGGCGGTGCCGGCGACGACACCTTGAGTGGAGGAGCCGGTACTGACGAACTGCATGGCGGCACAGGGAACGACGACCTGACTGACGACCTCGCCGGAGCAGCCACGATAAGCGGAGATGATGGTGACGACATCATCCGCATGACAAGCAACGACAATCAACTCGACACCATCGCCGGCGGGAATGGAACCGATACGCTGATCTGGTCCTACTCCGGCTCCATTCGTGTCGACGTCAACATGCAGGCTGGCTCGGTTTATTTTTACGGGCCGGTTTCCGGCACATTGGCAAACTTCAGTGGCATCGAAAATTTCACTGCTGCCGGCAGCAACAATGCCTACGTGTATGCCAGCAACGCCGACAATGTCATTGTCGGCGGCAGCACGACCAATGACTGGGTGGATTATCGGTACGCCCTTGCCGGGGTCAATGTAAACCTCCAGACCGGACTGGTTACAGGAGGCAGCGGGAATGACACCCTGTCCGGATTCGAGCATATCTATTCAGGTTCCCAATGGAACGACGTGCTGATCGGCAACGATGCAGACAACACCATCAGGGGAGGATCAGGCGGGGCGGACTACATCGATGGCGGTAATGGCTACGACACCTGGTATGTAGACTGGAATACCGGCACGGGTGTTACGGCCTCGCTGCTGTCTGCGGCTCAGAACAGCGCACTGGGAATCGTAATGACAGGTGACGCCGCAGGTGACACCGTCGTCAATATCGAACGCCTGGTCGCCAGCTCTGGAGATTACCTCTACGGAAACTCCGGAAACGAACGGCTGGAAGGGCGTGGTTTGCTTGAGGGGTTTGCCGGCGCCGACATTCTTCAGGGAACATCCTCAACAGCAACCGCCAGCTACGCAAATTCGGGAACCCTTGCCGCGTGGACTGCGGGCATAACCTCTGGTCTCGGAGTGGGAGTCACGGCAAGCCTGACCACGGGTCTCTCTGGAGTTACAGCAAGCGGCGACGCCATCGGCGATACGTACGTGGGGACAATGAACAACCTCAAGGGCTCAGCCTACGCCGACGCTCTTTACGGAAATGCGGCGGCAAACACACTGGATGGCGGATCAGGCGACGACCTTCTCGAAGGGCTTGCCGGTGCGGACACCTTCCAGGGTGGTGCGGGCAGTGACACGGTCACTTTCATTCACTCGACTGCCGCAGTCGTGGCGGATCTTTCACTTACGGTTGCAGGGACAAACGACGCAAACGGCGACCAGTTCATCGGCATCGAGAATCTGACCGGAACCACTCTTGGCGACTCGTTATACGGCGATGGCAACAACAACATTCTCGATGGACTGGCTGGAAGCAACCTGCTGGATGGACGAGGTGGCGTCGACACGGCCAGCTATCTGTCAGCAACCGGGGCAGTCACCATCAACATGGCCACAAACTCCGTTACGGGTGCAGGCCGGAGTGACACCCTGGTAAGCATCGAGCGCGTCATTGGCTCGAATTTTGGTGACAGCATAACCGGCACGACCGGGGACGATTGGATCGATGCCGGAGCTGGCAACGACACGGTCAATGGTCAGTCCGGAACAGACACGATCTCTTACGCCAGTGCTACAAGCGCAGTCTCCGTCAATTTGACGCTTGCAACCCAGGCCGACGGCAAGCAATTTACCTCGATTGAAAACATTTTCGGTTCGAACAACAGCAATGGCGACATCTTGACCGGGGATGGAAACGCCAATCTTGTTGAGGGCGGGCTCGGCAACGATGCGCTCGATGGCGGCGGCGGAATCGATACGGTCAGCTATGCGAATTCGACAGCGGGGGTCTCCGTAAATATATCTTCTTCCGCCCTGGCCGGCATTGCCGCGAACTCGAGCAGTGGCGGCGAAGGCAACGATACGCTGAGCAACTTCGAAAATGTCACGGGATCTTCTTACGACGACGTTCTGATCGGCGATGGCGGAGACAATCAGATCGATGGTGGAGACGGCAACGACCTGATCTATTCTGGAGGCGGCACCGATGTCGTTATCGGTGGCAGCGGCGCGGACACCCTGAGTTACGCCAATCTTGCGACAGCGGTTGTAGCGACACTGGGCAGTGGCGGCATCAGCGGAATTGAAAACCTCGTCGGCGGATCAGGAGGAGACACGCTAACCGGAGACAGTTATAACAACATCATCGAAGGCGGTGCAGGCAACGACACACTGATTGGCGGCGCAGGCACAGACACCGTCAGTTATGCAAGCGCAGCCTCTGCTGTCACGGTCAATCTTGGGGCGGCATCGAATCAGGCTACGGGTGGTGCAGGAACAGACACGCTTTCACAATTCGAGAATGTCATTGGCTCTGATCATGCCGACACCATCACCGGCGATGGTGCTGCGAATGTCATTGAAGGCGGAGGTGGCAACGACATCCTGAATGGCGGCGGCGGGGGCGACACGGTCAGTTACATCAACGCGACATCTGGCGTCTCGGTCAATATCCATGTCTCCACCGTGCTCGGCATCAATGCCAATCAGGCCGCAGGAGGCGCCGGTACAGACACGCTGTCCAACTTCGTTCACATCGCTGGTTCCATCTACGACGACACCCTGATCGGCAACACCAATGCCAATACGCTTGATGGTGGCGCAGGTAATGATGTACTCGTTGGCGGGGCAGGAGGTGACACGCTGATCGGTGGCGCCGGAAGCGACACTGTCTCCTATGCAAACGCCGGCGCCGCGATCAACGCGACACTGGGGGGCGCAGCCCTGACGCATACAGGAGACGCATTCGGCGATATTTATTCCGGTATCGAAAATCTGACAGGATCCATCTACGCAGACACTTTGTACGGGGACAACAATGCCAACCTGCTGAGCGGCGGTCTCGGAAACGATCAATTGCGCGGTTATGACGGCAACGACACTCTGGACGCCCGTGAAGGGCATGACACTCTTTATGGCGGAAACGGCGATGACACCTTCTGGATCGACGCGACAACCGCAACGATGGCAGCCAACCTGCCGACCAGGATCTATGGTGAAGGCAACACCTCAACCAATTTCGGTGGTGGGGATACGGTAAAGCTGTGGGGGCTGGTAGCTTCGCAAAATTACTCTCTCACCAGTCTGGCCAATGTCACCGACAACTGTGAAATCCTCAATACCCGAGATGGCCTTGCCTCAAGTCTGACCATGAGCAGTACGGACATACGAAGCTTTGTGGATGGCGGAAGCAACTCACAACTCTGGGTGCAGGCCAACGCAGGCGACAGCTTGAATCTGAGCCTGGCAGCGGGTGAAACATCACAGATCGCCTCAGTCAGCGCGACCGTAGTCGATTACACGATTTTCGACTCATCGGGAGCCCAGGTTGCCCAGATCCACTGGCAGGTTGCCTGATGACAGCAGAACAACATGAACACGGGAACAGCGATGTCATCAGTGGTTCTTCTCCTGCGCAAGGTGCGCTGAGCAGCGAACAGCTGCTTCATGCCATCAGCGGACTGTGCGGCCCGAACCGCATGGCCGCAACCGCCTTGCTGGCGATATGCAAGAAGCTGGTTGGCGAAGGTGCGAACTGGTCACACCAGACGGGGCTGATCAGCCGTATGGGGCTTCCGGCCAGGCATTACCTTGGTCAACTGGGGGAGGCGCTTGATCTCCCCGGCGACCTTGCTCTACTCAAAATATCGCCCTCGGAATTTCTTTTATTGCAACGTCGCGAGCAGCGCTGGCAGGTGATCGGTATCGACGGAGAAGCAGTCACCGAAGTTTCCGGCACATTGATGAAACAGACCATTGAAGCCTGTGTCCTTCGCATGCCCTTCTCCAGCTTCGGAGGTAAAGGCATTGGCTCACTGGTAGCGTTGTGGCCCGCCCTGCGTTCCTCGTGGGCGGAGGTTGGCGGGGCGAGCCTGTTGATCAATGTCGGCCAACTACTCCTTCCGGTATTTGCCATGCTGGTCTACGACAAGGTAGTCAGCAACGGCGTGTTCGAAACACTCTGGGCGCTCACCATCGGCATGATCATCTATCTTGCCACCGATATTGCGCTACGCATCGTACGAAATCAGTCGATCGAAGGAATCGGCTGCAATCTGGCACGACAAAGTGACGAAGCGCTCTGGGCCAAGCTGACCTCCCAGATTGACTCGCCTCCCGGAGGATTTGCGCGCTTTCTCTCACACTATCGCGACCTTTCAATATCGAGGGATTTTGTTTCATCGAATTACCTGCTGGCTTTGGCAGACACCCCCTTTGTCGCCCTCTATCTGCTGGCGATCGCTTTCGTTGCCTGGCCACTTGCAATCGTCTCCATGCTGTTAATTGCCCTTTATTCCGTGCTTGGACTGGCCATCCAGCGTCGTGCGACGACACTCGGACAGGAGGCGGAAGCCCAAGGCACCAGAAAGCTGGCGTTCATGGGAGAAATGCTGACCAGCCTTGACATCGTGCGCACCGTGCCAGGGGCCGGCGCTTTTGTTCGCCGCTGGCGCGACCTGTCTGATGAAGCTGCCCATGTCGATGGCCAGCGCCGGATGGCAACAAGCCACCTGACCACCTTGAGCACGGCAATTCAAACCTGTAGCACGGTCACGATGCTGGTTGCCGGCGCCTACCTGATCGAGGCACGGTTGTTGACCGTCGGTGGATTAATCGCGGCCAACCTGCTTACGGGGCGAGCCCTGGCCTCCGTGGGTTCGCTGCTTACCGTTCTGGGCAAATGGAAGGATTTTCAGCGTGCCGCAACACGTATGGAATCCAGCATGACGCACATCGACGAGCACGAATGCACACCACGCCCGGCCATACGAGGAGATATACGAATTCTGTCATTGGCCAAACACTACGAAGGGCGAGCGCCTGCCCTCGATTCGGTATCGCTATCTGTTTCCCCGGGTGAGCGTGTCGCCTTGCTTGGCCGCCCCGGCGCAGGGAAAACCACTTTGCTACGTTGCCTGGCAGGGCTCTGCCAACCCAGCCAGGGACAAATTCTGATCGACGCACTGTCGCTGGCAGACATTTCGAGAACCGACCGCAAGCGCTGGCTTGCATGGAAACCGCAAGAACCCGCTCTATTTGCAGGCACTCTGGAAGACAATCTGCGTGTTGCGGGTGCCGAAATTGGCGGCGAACGATTCAATCTGGCTATCTGGGCATCCTGTCTTGATGTCGAATTTTCGAATGGCTGCATGAACCTTGGCATGCAACTTGACGAAAGAGGCTCCAACCTTTCGGGGGGGCAACGTCAAAAGGTGGCCCTGGCACGTGCTTTTGCCCAGCCGAGCAGGATTCTTCTGCTTGACGAACCCACCCTCGGCCTCGACCCTGACAGCGAACGCTTGCTGGCTGAACGCCTTCCGCAGCTTCTCGGCAAGGATGACATTCTGATCATGACCACCCACAGCAGCATCATGCTGAATGTTACCCAACGCGTCATCGCTCTGAATGACGGAAAGATCATCGCTGATGGCCCCACGGAAAAACTGGTTCGCGTTCAGTGATCCGATAATCAATATTTCTCGCCGGGCGCCCAACGCCGTGTCATTTACCCAGTAAGGACAGGGTTCTTTCCGCCGCCAGCACACCGCGATACTGCGCCTCTTCAAACAGCGAAAAACCGGAAAGATCGGCGTGGGCGAGCGTCAGGTGGCGATTGCCAAAATTGGCCATTTTTTCGCGTTGACCGTGGAAGAGGCTCCCCGGTGTCGGCCGTCGCATGGCGTGGCCGTTGCGAAAAATATCGAGGCGCGTCGTCAGGCGACGGATATCTGGATGCACCCGTTCCATCTCGGCGAGGATGCCTTCAACCCAGGTCTCGCGCGGCGTTTCCAGCAACAGTCGGCGCCCTTCGGCCGGCGTCACGTCGTGCAGGGCACGGTAATAGGTGAGCACCGTGCCACTCAGGTGACGGCGAATCAGTTGATGGGTGGCGCTAACGTAACCCAGGCCAGGGCTGTCGTAGAGCACGTTGTCCCAGGCCGGCGGTGCACCGTGGCGCTCTTCGGGAAAATCCGAAAGATGAAGGTTCGCCGTCAGCCAGGGCGCGTAATCGCCAGCCAGCGCGGCAGCGCGCAACTCGCCCGGCATGGCCGGCCAGACACGCGGCAGGATGAAGACCGGGGCCGCCCAGATGACGTGACGGGCTTCGAACCTTACCGTTTTTTGGCCAAAATTCACGTCGACCGCAGCACTCGACTTGCCTTCCTCGATGCGCCAGACCAGGGCATCGGTGACGATGCGTCCGGCCGCTTTTTCAGCCAGCGCCCAAACCAGCCAGGCATTGCCTTCCGGCGCCGTGAGCACAGCATCGCTGCTGGCGTTGGCCGCCTCGCCGTTGCGGCAGGCGAAGTAATGCACGCCAGCCCAGGCTGAGGTGTGCGTATGCGCCGTACCATAATCGTCGCGACAGGCGTAATTGGCCAGCCAGTGCAGACTGGGCGCCGTGAAACCCTGAGCATTCAGCCAGTCAGCGAAGGTCTGCCGATCGAGTTCGCGCCATTGCGGATCGCGGCTGGAAAGTTCCATGGGAATGGCGAACGCCCGTCGACCGTCGCGCCCGATGGCGCGCTTGAATTCGTCCATGCGCGCGTGAAAGCGGCGTTGCTGCTCGCGCTCGCCGGCATCAACACCGCGATGCGGCAACAGGCCTTCATCCCACAGACCGTTGCGATAGACGCGCTCCTGCGGCGTAGCGCAAAGAAAACGCTCCTCGTAGGTCGGCCGTGCCGCTGCCGGATCGCCTTGCAGGACGCCAACTTCAGCGAGCAGACGACGCACTTCCGTCGACTCCTGGGTCGGCAGCGGCAGGTAATGCGCGCCCCACGGATAGGCGACCAGCGGCGAACGTCCGGCCCGCGAGTTGCCCCCGATTTCCGATTCCATCTCAAGCACGAGAAAATCATTGAAGCCGGATCGCGCCAGACGCCAGGCGGCGGAAAGCCCGGAAACACCGCCCCCGATGATGAGCACCCCGGTCTTGCGCACCTCGGTGGGCTGCGGGAAACCGCCCTCGCGCAAACGATGGCCAAAGACATGCGACATGCCGAGCAGTTCGCCGGGCGGCAGGGTGGAGCGGGAAGAAGGGACACAACCGGCAAGGGCGGCTGCACCCAGGGTGCTTAAAAAACCCCGCCGGTTGATGCTAATCAAGCTTGCGCAGCGAAAGGCTGACGGAAAGCTGCGCCCCCAGCCAGCCGAGAAACGCCCCGGCGCCGGAGAGCACGGCCACATCAGGCAAGCCCAGCCCCTTGAGGGCGAAGGTACCGCCGTAGAGCGCGGCCAGTTCGCCGACCGGCCCGGCCAGCTGGCGCAGGGCAACGGCCAGCAGCAGCGCCGCCAGCAGACCGCCGAGTGCGCCTTGCAGGGCGCCGAAATAATAGAAGGGGCGCCGGATAAACCCATCGGTGGCACCGATCATCCGCGCCACTTCGATTTCGGCCGCCTGGGCCAGCACCTGCAAGCGAATGGTATTGAAGGTGACGGCGACAAGACCGGCGGCGAAAATGCCGGCCAGCATCCAAATCGCCAGCTTGCCGAGTTTCAGGAAGGCATCGAAACGCTTGACCCAGGCCGAATCGAGCTGGACGTGCGCGACCTTGGGCCAGCTGGAAATTTCCTTGCGCATGACTTCCAGCGCTTCCGGTTCGTTATTGGCGGGTTCGACGATGAAGGCGTCGGGCAGCGGATTGCGCGGCAGGCTGGCGACGATTTCGGCCATGCCTTCGCTCTTCTGCATCCGCTTCAGCGCTTCTTCCTTGGGCACAAAGCGCCAACTGCCACTGACTGCGGAACGCAGGCGATTCTCGATCTCGGCAACATCCTTCTTACCGGCATCGATCTGCATGAAGAGGCTGATCTGCTGTACCCCCGAGGCATTTCGGCCAAGGTCGCGCAGGTTGTCGAGCAGGACATACCCCGCGCCCGGCAAGGTCAGGGCGATACCGATGACGAGGAGCGAGAGCAGCGTGTTGAGCGGCGTCGACCACAGACGGCGGAAGGCCGAGGCCAGGGCGGCCCGGTGCTGGGAAAGCCAGGCATTCATGCGATCAGCCTCCCGTGATCGAGGCGCAGCACGCCGGCCTTGTAACGCTCTATGCAGCCCTGATCGTGCGTGGCGATGACGACGGTAACGCCGACGCGATGGAAGTCGGCAAAGATTTCGAGGATTTCGGTGGCCGATTCGACATCCAGATTGCCGGTCGGCTCGTCGGCCAGCAGCACGGTCGGGCGGTTGACCACGGCGCGGGCGATGGCCAGACGCTGCTGTTCACCGCCGGACAGGGCAATCGGATGCGCCTTCTCGCGGGCGAGCAGGCCGACCTTGTCGAGCGCCGCCTGGGCACGGCGAATCGCCTCGCGGCGCGGCAGGCCGACGATCTGCAAGGGGAGCAGCACGTTATCGAGGGCACTGCGGTCGAAGAGCAGCTTCTGATCCTGAAAAACCAGCCCGAGATGACGCCGGACGTAAGGAATGGCGCTGCGCCGCAGGGCCGAGAGATTTTGCCTGTTGACCACCAGGCTGCCCGAAGTCGGCCGCTCGATGGAAGCCATCAGCTTGACCAGCGTCGTCTTGCCGGCGCCCGAGTGACCGGTGATAAAGACCATTTCCCCGGCCTCGATCTGGAAGCTGAGATCGCGGACGGCCTCGTAGCCGCCGGGATAACGCTTGGTCAGGTCGCTGGCGACAATCATTCGAAAAGGGCGTCGACGAAATCTTTGGCGGAGAAGGGGCGCAGATCGTCGATCTGCTCGCCAACGCCAATGAAGCGAATCGGCTTCGGACACTGCCGGGCGATGCCGAGCACCACGCCGCCCTTGGCCGTGCCGTCGAGCTTGGTCAGCACCAGGCCGGTGACGTTGATCGCCTTGTCGAAGGCCTTGACCTGTTGCAAGGCGTTCTGGCCGATGTTGGCATCGAGCACGAGCAGGGTTTCGTGCGGGCCGGTGGGTTCGACCTTCTGGATGACGCGACGAACCTTGGCGATTTCTTCCATCAGGTGCAGCTGGCTGGGCAGACGGCCGGCAGTATCGGCCAGCACGACGTCAATGCCACGCGCCTTGGCGGCAGAAATGGCGTCGAAGATGACGGCGGCCGGATCGCCGCTGTCCTGCGCAATGACCGTGACGTTGTTGCGTTCGCCCCAGGTTTCGAGCTGTTCGCGGGCGGCAGCGCGGAACGTGTCGCCGGCGGCAAGCAGCACGCTCTTGCCCTGATTCTGGAAATACTTGGCCAACTTGCCGATGGACGTCGTCTTGCCGGCGCCGTTGACCCCGGCAATCATGATCACGTAAGGCCGATGGCCGCTGATGTCGAGCGGCTGCTCGAGCGGCTGCAGGGTGGCTTGGAGAATGTCGGCCAGCGCCTTCTGGATGGCCTCCGGCGTCTCCAGCTTGTCGCGCTTCGCCGCCATTTTCAGCTCATCGAGCAGGTAAGTGCTCGCTTCGATACCGACATCGCTGGTCAGCAGCAGGGTTTCGAGGTCTTCCAGCAGCTCGTCGTCGACCTTGCCGCGCGAAAAGATGGTTTTGAGCTTGCCGCCCCACTGGGCGCGGGTTTTAGCCAGCCCCTTGAACAGGCGCTCACGCCAGGACGGCGCATCCGGTACGTCGACAGACTGGGCCGGCGCATCTGTCGTGGATTTTTTCAGGAAACTGAACATGGAAAACGTGGTCTCAGGCCAAGCTGACAGGCGGACGGCAAGCCGTTAAGATGCCGCCGGACTAATACAAAATTTTTGCGATTTTAGCAGAAAGCCCTCTCCGAAAGCCCCGCTCACCATGCGACTGCAACAACTAATTCCGTTCCTGATGGCGCCCTGGCTGCTCAGCGCAGCCTACGCCAACCCCTACGAAACCACGCTGAAAAACGGCCTGCGCGTCATCGTCAAGGAAGACCGCCGGGCACCGACCGCCGTCCAGATGGTCTGGTATCGCGTCGGCAGCATCGATGAAGTGGATGGCACCTCCGGTGTCGCCCACGCCCTTGAACACATGATGTTCAAGGGCACGCCAAGCGTCGGACCGGGCGAGTTCAACAAGCGCGTCGCAGCAGCCGGTGGCCGTGACAACGCCTTTACCAGCCGCGATTACACGGCCTATTTCCAGCAGGTACCGAAAGAAAAGCTGGAAGAAATGATGCAACTCGAAGCCGACCGCATGCGTCATCTCAATGTCGATCCCGCCGAATTCGCACAGGAAATCAAGGTGATCATGGAAGAGCGCCGGATGCGCACCGACGATGAGCCGACTTCGAAGCTCTTCGAGCAGATGAACGCCACGGCCTTCCAGACCCACCCCTACCGCCGGCCGATCATCGGCTGGATGAACGATCTGGAACGCATGACGGCCGCCGATCTCAAAGCCTGGTACGACACCTGGTACGTGCCGAACAACGCCTACATGGTGGTCACCGGCGACGTCGATCACCAGCAGGTGTTTGCTCTGGCAGAAAAATATTACGGCGCGCTGGAAGGCCGCCCACTGCCGGAGCGCAAGATCCAGGCAGAAACCCGGCAGGAAGGCCCGCGCCGCATCACGGTCAAGGCCCCGGCCGAACTGCCGGTGCTGATCATGGGCTACAAAGCGCCCATCCTGCGCGATGTCGACAAGGACACCGACACCTACGCCCTGGAGATGCTGGCCTCGATTCTCGACGGCCACGATGCCGCCCGTTTCAACAAGAAGCTGGTGCGCGAGGACAAGGTCGCCATCTCGGCCGGCATCGACTACGACAGCACGGCCCGTGGCCCCGGCATGCTCTACCTGCACGGCAGCCCGTCGGAAGGCAAGACGGTTGCCGACCTTGAAGCAGCCCTGCGCGCCGAAATCGCCCGCGTCCAGAACGAAGGGGTGAGCGCCGCCGAACTCAAGCGAGCCAAGGCACAGTTGCTGGCCAGCCAGGTATACAAGCTGGATTCGATGTTCGGCCAGGCCATGGAAATCGGCCAGACTGAAGCCGTTGGCCTGTCGTACAAGCAGATCGACCGCATGCTGGAAAAACTGCAAAAGGTTACCGCTGCCGAAGTTCAGGCAGTTGCCAAGAAATATTTCAACGACGACATGCTGACCATCGGCGTCCTCGATCCGCAGCCTCTGGATGGCAAGCCGCGCCGTCCCGCCGTCGCCACCCGCCATTAAGAAAAAAGCCATGAAATTCCTGTTCACCGCAGCATTTGCCCTTTTGACCACACAGGCCGCCCTGGCCGGGGTCAAAATCGAACACTGGGTGTCGCCCGCTGGCGCCCGCGTCTATTTCGTCGAAAGCCGCGTCCTGCCCATGCTCGACGTGCAGGTGGATTTCGCCGCCGGGTCGATGTTCGATCCCGAAGGCAAGTCCGGCCTGGCCGCCCTGACCCGCGGCGCACTCGATCTCGGCGCCGGTTCCCGTGACGAAACAGCCATCGCCGAGCAACTCGCCGATATCGGCGCAGGACTGGGCGGTGGCGCCGACACCGACCGCGCCAGCATCACCCTGCGTACCCTATCGGCGAAGGACAAACGCAGCCAGGCACTCGATATCCTGGGCAGCGTCCTCCATCAACCGCGCTTCGACGCCGCCATTTTCGAGCGTGAAAAAGCCCGCACCATCGCCGGCCTCAAGGAAGCCATGACGCGTCCCGACGCCATCGCCGGCAAAGCCTTCTGGGCCGCCATGTATCCGAACCATCCGTATGGCCGGCAGGCCACCCCGGAGAGCGTCGGCAACTTGAACCGTGACGATCTCGCCGCTTTCCACGCCCGTTACTACAACGCGGCGAACGCCAGCATCACCCTGGTTGGCGACCTGTCGCGCGCCGAGGCGGAAAAGATCGCCGAAGCCATTGCCGCCGGCCTGCCCAAGGGCGAAGCCGCCACGCCCCCGGTACCGCCCGCGCTTGCCGCCGGCAAGACGGTGAAGCTGCCACACCCGGCCAGCCAGGCACATATCCACATCGGCCTGCCCGCCATCGAGCGCGGCAATCCCGATTTCTTCCCGCTACTAGTCGGCAATTACACCCTGGGGGGCGGCGGTTTCGTGTCCCGCCTGATGAAAGAAGTGCGCGACAAACGCGGCTACGCCTACAGCGTTTACAGCTATTTCGCGCCGCTGCGCCAGACCGGCCCCTTCCAGATCAGCCTGCAAACCAAGCGTTCACAGGCCGGTGAGGCAATCAAGGTAGCCCGCAACGTGCTCGACGGCTTTCTCAAGGAAGGGCCGAGCGAAGAGGAACTCGCCGCCGCCAAGGCCAACCTGACCGGCAGCTTCCCGCTGCGCCTCGACAGCAACAAAAAACTGCTCGAGAACGCTGCCGTGATCGGTTTTTACGGCCTGCCGCTCGACTATCTCGATCAATACCAGGCGAAGGTGCAGGCAGTGACCGCAGATGACATCCGTCAGGCTTTCGCCCGCCGCGTAACGCCGGCCAATCTGGTGACCGTCACGGTCGCGGCCGACTGAATCTTGAACTCGGTACGCATCATCGGCGGCGCCTTCCGGCGTCGCGTACTGAAATTCCCCGATAGCGAGGGGCTGCGGCCAACGCCGGATCGCGTGCGCGAAACGCTGTTCAACTGGCTCGGCCAGGAGCTCGACGGCTGGCACTGCCTCGACCTCTTTGCCGGCAGCGGCGCCCTCGGCTTCGAAGCGGCCTCGCGCGGTGCGGCACGCGTGGTCATGGTCGAACAATCGCCCAGGGTGCTCGCCGCGTTGCATGAAAACCACGAATTGCTCCATAAACCACCGATGGTAGAGATCGTCCGCGGGGATGCGCTACAATATTTGTCCTCGACCAAAGCAAAATTCGATCTCGTCTTCCTCGATCCGCCCTACAAAAAAGGCTGGATTCCCCGCCTGGAGCCACTCCTTCCCGGTGTATTGAATGAAGATGCGGCGATTTACATCGAGACAGAATTCGAAATCGAATCGCTTGGCGATTGGCGCACGGTGCGCCAGGGCAAGGCGGGGGAAGTCCATTTTCACTTGTTGCGGCGGCAAACAGCTTGAACAAACTCAATCATCGCATCGCCATCTATCCCGGCACCTTCGACCCCATTACCCGTGGGCACGAAGATCTCGTGCGCCGGGCAGCCGGCCTGTTCGACAAGCTGATTCTGGCAATTGCCGAGAGTCCCTCCAAGCAGCCTCGCTTTCCGCTCGCCGAACGCGTCGAGATGGCGCAGGAAATCCTCGCCGACATCAAGAATGTCGAAATTGTCGGCTTCAATTCGCTGCTCATGAATTTCGTGCATGAGAAGGGCGCCAAAGTCGTTGTGCGCGGCCTGCGTGCCGTCTCCGACTTTGAATACGAATTCCAGATGGCGGGCATGAACCGCAGCGTCTATCCCGAGGTCGAAACCGTGTTTCTGACGCCGGGCGAGCAATACATGTTCATCTCCGCTACCATGGTGCGCGAAATTGCGCGCCTGGGCGGCGATGTCAGCAAATTTGTGCAACCTTGTGTAGAAAAGCGCCTGCGGGCGAAAACCACTGCTTAACCGAGAGAGGAACAGCTATGTCTCTGATTATTACCGACGAGTGCATCAATTGCGACGTGTGCGAACCGGAGTGCCCGAACGAGGCCATCTCCCAGGGGGAAGAAATCTATGTGATCGACCCGGGCAAGTGCACGGAATGCGTCGGTCACTACGACGAACCCCAGTGCGTTCAGGTCTGCCCGGTGGATTGCATCCCCAAGGACCCGAACCATGCCGAGAACGAGGATCAGCTCTGGGCAAAGTACGAAAAACTCACGGGCAACAAGCGCCCCTGAGTTTTCGCAGCAAAAATAAGAAACCCGCGAACATGTCGCGGGTTTTTTATTGCCCTTTTTTGGGCTTTTTTCAGGTTGACCGCAGCACTCAGGCGGCAGCCATCATTTCGTCGGTAACGGGCAGCAGGGATTCCCGTACCCGGCCGGCGATCTCCTCCAGCGCCTGAATTTGTTGCAGCAGGGTCTGCTCGACACTTTCCAGCTCGGCAATCCGGTCTTCCAGTGTATCGGTCGCCTGATGGATGCGCTTGATGCTCTCAAGACGACGCTTGAGCTGGATATGGTGCTCGCGAACCTGAGTTTCCATCGGCGCCATGATGGCCCGCAACCAGGCTTCCGCATCCTTGTTGGCATGCTCGAAAGCGCGACGGACCTGCACGGCGACTTCCTCGAAAAATTTCTGGGTAATGTTTTTCTTGTCGTGCGTGAGCAGGCTGACCATGGTATTCAGATGCGCGTCGCACCAAGCCTGCAGGCGATCCAGCTCCTTTTCGTAACGCAACAGGGAAAAACTGGTCGGCGAGCCGAGCTTGAGGCCATGCTCGACAGAAAACTTCTTGTATACCGCCTCCATCATGGCCAGAATTTCATTTATTTCACCGTTCGACTTGGCGAGCGCCTCGCGGGAACCGCCGAAGAAACGCGCCATCGCTTCCGAAAGTGTCTTCGAAAATACGGCTTCAAGCATGGCGGTCCGCGTTTCACGGGTCAGCTGGCGCAGGACATCAATACCCAGGTGGCCAAGCAGCTTGTTGGTCAGTGTCGAAAACACGCTGCGCACGGCGTAATACCGTTGCAGGCCGGCCTCGAACTCATCCTTCTCGGCACGCACCTTGCCCATCATGTACTCGACCACGCCCTTGTTCTTGCCACGCAACTCGGTCAATTCGGCAAGCTGTTCGCGCAGGCCGGCCAGCCGGGATTCGAGCAGGCCGCGCACGCGCCGGCTGACATCGCCGAATTCGCGGTCAGTGTTGTCGCAGACAATGTCCCGCTTGGCAGGAATCAGTTCGCCGGAAAGCGCCGCCTCGAGCAAAGGCAGACGACTCCGCTCAAGCAGTTCGGCATCGCCATTGATCTTGGCAACCAGCCCCTTCTGGGCAGAAACCGGGAACACCTGGTTTGCCGCCAACCCCAGGATGGTCGCGCTGCTATCGACCTGACGCTGGATTTCGGCATCAATCTCCTCGAGCGTTTTCAGCTCGTCCCACTGCCCGTCGATCTTGTTGAGAACAACCATGCGACCCGATTTCGCCGCGCCACCACCGCCGATATGCTCATTCCAGATGGCCAGATCGGACTGGGTCACGCCGGTATCGGCGGCAAGAATGAAGAGCACGGCGTGCGCGTTGGGCAGCAGGGAAAGCGTCAGTTCCGGTTCGGCACCAATCGCGTTGAGGCCCGGCGTATCGAGAATGACCAGACCCTGCTTGAGCAGCGGATGCGGGAAATTGATCACTGCATGACGCCAGCGCGGCACCTCCACCATGCCATCGTCGCCGATACGGTACACATCCTCTTCCCCGACGCCGAAGCCGAGCTTCGATGCCTCCTCCGGGCTGACACGCGTCGTTTCGCTGACATGACGCAAGGCATCCTGCATGGCCTCGGGAGACTCGATATCCAGCCCGACAACCTGCCACTCCTCGGGAAAACGCTTGTATTCGCTGATGCTGGAATTCGATGCACGGGTCTGGATCGGCAAGAGCTCGATACACGGCTTCTTGTTGCCATCGAAGAGCAGTTCGGTCGGACACATGGTTGTCCGCCCGGCAGACGAAGGCAGCATCCGGTTACCGAAATCGGCGAAGAAGATCGCGTTGATCAGCTCCGACTTGCCCCGAGAAAACTCGGCCACAAATGCCACGTTCAGACGATCTTCGCGCAGGCGCTCAAGCAGTTGCGTCAGCCGCAGATCGGTTTGCCCGTCGGACAACTCGTTTTCTGTCAGCCAATCCTGAAACCTGCCGAGATGAGCAGACAAGTCAGTACGCCACGCAGAGTAGGCAGCAAATTGGTTGGCGAGCGACATATCAGGCACCATCAATTCATTTGGACTTTTCAATTTAGCATAAAAACATAGGCTTGCAGCCAGATTTTAATGCTGGCAATCGGGACAGTAATAGCTGCTCCTCCCCGCCTGCCGGATCTGTTTCACCGTCCCGCCGCAACGCAGGCAAGGCAGCCCGGCTCGGTCATAAACCCCGACCTGGATCTGGAACCAGCCATTGCCTCCGTCACTATGCACATAATTTCGAATGCTGCTGCCCCCCGCCGCAATCGCATCGGACAAGGTCTCACGGATTGCTGAAACCAGCCCGTCGAAACGCGCCCGGCTAATCCGGTTTGCCGACCGCACAGGCGAAATTCCCGCGCGGAACAAACTTTCGGCTGCATAGATATTGCCGATGCCGACCACCAGATGACTGTCCATGATCACCGGCTTGATCGGCCCACTGCGTTTTGCGCAGGCTGCGTGCAGCCATTCACCAGTAAATTCGGCCGAAAGCGGCTCGATCCCCTGCGACGCCAGCAGTGGATGCTGCTCGGTCAGCACGGCCGCCCCCGCCTGCCAAAGTACCACGCCAAACCGGCGCGGATCGCAAAACCGCAGCACTTGCCCGGGGAAAACCAGATCGAAATGGTCATGCTTGCCGGGTGCCGCATCATGTGACACGAAACGCAGACTCCCCGACATGCCGAGATGAATGATCAGGGTGCCCTCGACATCGTTCCCCACGCAATCGATCAGCAGATACTTGCCACGCCGCCGCATGGCGACAATTCGGCACCCCGGCAGCAGCCGGGGCAACTCCTTCGGAATATCCTGGCGCAGGCGCGGCGCACGAATCGCCACCCCTTCAATCAATGCACCTTCCAGCTCGGACAGCAGACCACGCCGACAAACTTCCACCTCGGGCAATTCCGGCATTGCTTGTTCCTCCGTCCAATCCCAAATAACATCGCAAACTTGTGAAAGTTTACGCGTTCCAATACGCAACCCAAACCGAAAGCATCCAAATGCCACCGAAGTTTAGCGCCATCGCCATCGCCATCGCACTGAGTGTCCCCTATGGAGCCAGCATGGCTGCCGGCGAATCTGCCGGCAAGGAAGCCCAGCCCGCGGCCAGGTCACAGGTCTCAACCGAAGACATTCTGGCACGCACCGTCTTCCAGACCCTGCTCGGCGAACTGGCACTACGGCGCGGCGACACGCGACTCGGTGCGGATGCATGGTACGACCTGGCCATGCGCACCCGTAACCCGCAGGCACTGGCCAGAGCGACCGAAGTCACCGGTTTTGCCCGTCAATATGATCGCGCCCTTGAGCTTGCCCGACTTTGGCTCGAGGTCGAACCCGATTCCGCACAAGCACGGCAGGCCCAATCATCGCTCTTCGTTCTCACCAATCGTGTTGAGGAACTGGCTCCACAACTGGCCAAACTCCTCGAAGAGGACAAGGCCAATCTGACCTCCAACCTGCTGCACCTCAACCGGATGCTGGCCCGCCTGACCGATAAAAAAGCGACGCAAAAACTGATCGACCTCGTCGCCCAACCCTATGACTCTGTTCCCGAAGCGCATCTGGCCATGGCCCAGGCCGCCGTCAACGCGGGAGACACGGCACGAGCCCTGGGCGAAATCGAACGCTGCCTGCAACTGCGCCCGGACTGGGAGTCCGCTGCAATCATCCAGGCCCAGTTGCTTGCCGCGCAGTCAAATCAACAGGCCATCGCCAGCCTCGACCAATTTGTCGGGCGCTACTCGAATGCGCAGGAAGCGCGAATGACACTGGCCCGACTCCTCATGGCGGAAAAACGTTTTGACGAAGCCCGCCTGCATTTCGACAAGCTGATCGAAAAAAATCCGGAAAACGCCGAAATCATTTACCTGGTGGGAATGCTTGCCCTGCAGCACGGCGATACGGCCAACGGACGCATGCACCTGGAAAAACTCCTGAAAACCGATTTTCCGGACAAGGCAGCCGTGCATTATTTTCTCGGCCAGCTCGACCAGGAACAAAACAGGCTGGATACCGCACTCGCCCACTACAACGAGGTCAACAGTGGCGAGCATTTCGTCCCTGCCCGTTCGCGCGCCGCTCAGATTCTCTGGCAGCAGGGCAAACCCGAGGAAGCGCGTAAATTGCTGCGCATCGCGGCACAGGCCTTCCCCGCCGAACGCACCCAGCTGATTCTTGCCGAATCGCAGCTGCTGCGCGAACAGGGACGCCAAGACGATGCCTACATCGTCCTCGAAACCGCCCTCGCCAGCCAGCCCGACAGTCAGGAACTGCTCTACGAGGCAGCGCTGACTGCCGAACGTCTCGGCAAGCCAGAGGTCCTCGAAACCCGCCTCCGGCATCTGCTCAAGCTCAACCCCGACCACGCCCATGCCCTGAATGCCCTCGGCTATTCGCTGGCCGACCGCAACCTGCATCTCTCCGAAGCCCATAACCTGATCGCCAAGGCACTCACCTTCCTGCCCAACGATCCGTTCATTCTCGACAGCATGGGCTGGGTTCTTTACCGCCAGGGGAAGCTGGCCGATGCGAGAAAGACGCTGGAACGCGCCTACGGCATCAGGGATGACGCGGAAATCGCCGCGCACCTTGGCGAAGTGATGGCACGGATGGGCTCGCGCGACGAAGCAAAGAAATTCCTTGAGGAAGCATCCACCCGTCATCCTGGCAACGATCTGATCGGCAATGCCCTGAAAAAGCTGAGCCATTGAAAAGCTTTCTTCTCGCTTTTCTCGTCAGCCTGCTGGCTGGCTGCGGCAGTCTGACACCCCAGCCGCTGCCCCCGCGCAATGCGGTAAGCGAATTTACGCTCGACGCCCGCTTTGCCCTGCGCATTGCCGAACCCGGCAGACCACCGGAAAACGCCAGCGGACGCCTGAGTTGGTTGCACCGGAATCGTGATGACCGCGTTCTTCTTTCTTCGCCCCTCGGCGTCGGCATCGCCCAGATCGACATGACTCCCGAACAGGCAACGCTGCTCACCGCCAATGGCCAGTCGCGCACCGCGACCGATCCCGCACTGCTCATGCAGGAAGTGACCGGTTTGAGCCTGCCGATGAAGCGCTTGCCGGACTGGCTGCTCGGGCGTACCGAGAGTGGCTCGCAGATCGTTCGTGATGGCCTGCAACGGCCGCTCAGGCTGATGGAAGAGGACTGGCAGATCGCATACGAATACGCCGACGAAAACCCCGACGCCTTGCCAATACTGGTCAGTGTCAACCGAGGCAGATCCCTCGAACTGCGCCTGCGCATCGAAGAATGGAGGGTTGCACCTTGAGCGAGTGGACGTGGGACAGCATCTGGCCTGCGCCAGCCAAGCTCAACCTTTTCCTGCATGTCGTCGGTCGCCGCCCTGATGGCTATCACCTTCTGCAAACCGTTTTCCGCTTCATCGGGCGTTACGATCAACTGCGCTTTGCACCGAGAGACGACGGAGAAATCGTACTGGCCACCCCCATTCCCGGGGTGGCACCGGACGCCGACCTGACCGTGCGCGCAGCCCGATTGCTGCAACAGACCACGGCATGCACACAGGGCGCCACCATTCATCTCGACAAGCATCTGCCCATGGGTGGAGGGCTGGGCGGCGGCAGCTCCGATGCGGCGACCGTCCTGCTCGCGCTTAACCACTTGTGGAGAACGGGACTCGGGCGCTCCGAACTGGAAAAGCTCGGGCTCGTCCTGGGCGCTGACGTTCCGGTCTTTGTTCATGGGCAAAATACGTTTGCCGAGGGTGTCGGCGAACATTTCACCGATGTCAGCCTGCCCGCCTGCCACTATCTTGTGCTGCATCCTCCGGTCCATGTTCCCACAGCCGTGATTTTTGGCGCTCCCGACCTTGTTCGTGATACACCGCCGATCCGCGCCCTCGACTGGCATCACGGCGACGGCCACAACGATCTGGAAACAGTGGCCTGCAAAAACTTCCCGGAAGTTGCCCATCATCTGGCCCTGCTCAGGCAATCCTCACCCCGGGCCATGATGACGGGGTCCGGCGCCTGTGTTTTTGCCGGATTTGCGACTCGTGTCGATGCTGAGCAGGCACTGGCTGCGCTCCCCGACGACACTGAGGCATGGATCGCCAAGGGCCTCGACGAACATCCATTAGCTCGTCTCTGACGAAAAAAGTGGACGCACGAGCGCGAGTTGTGTAATATCCGCGCCTCGTTCGCACGTGAACCCGTGCAGACGACCCGCTGGGGAGTCGCCAAGTTGGTCAAGGCACCGGATTTTGATTCCGGCATTCGAAGGTTCGAATCCTTCTTCCCCAGCCAGTTTTCCTTCGGGCAGGTCGCAAGCCTGCCCGATTTTCATTGTGGCGGGCAGATGCAGCTTGACTCAGCAAGGCCCGGAGGAATGTGAAAATGGCTTACAACAGCCTGATGGTTTTCACCGGCAACGCCAACGCCAAGCTGGCCGCCGATGTCGCAGCCCAGCTCAACGTCGATCTGGGACGGGCCAATGTCGGCCGCTTTTCCGATGGCGAAGTCAGCGTCGAATTGCAGGAACATGTTCGCGGCCGCGACATCTTCGTTCTGCAATCGACCAGCGCACCGTGCAATGACAACCTGATGGAACTGCTGGTCGTCGTCGATGCGCTCAAGCGCGCCTCAGCCGGCCGCATCACCGCGGCCATCCCCTACTTTGGCTACGCCCGCCAGGATCGCCGTTCGCGTTCTTCGCGCGTGCCCATCGCCGCCAAACTGGTCGCCAACATGCTCGTCGCCTCCGGCGTCGACCGCGTGCTGACCATGGACC
>CAZOWA010000005.1:0-116292 GCA_964583695.1 uncultured Dechloromonas sp. | reverse complement strand
TTTCCGCAGTTGGTGGCGAAGGATGCTGATTTTGCGGTCAAGATGATTCTCGATGCGATGTCCGAAGCACTTGTGCGAGGGGATCGTATCGAGATCCGCGGATTCGGCAGCTTTGCGCTCAACTACCGGCCGCCGCGTACCGGCCGGAACCCAAAGTCGGGTGAAAAGGTCTGCGTTCCTGCCAAATGGGTTCCCCATTTCAAGGCAGGCAAGGAACTGCGCGAACGGGTCGATCAGTCGATCTGATCTCGCTCAGGCGCAATGTGGTAGATTCAGGGCAGTGATCTTTCACTGCCCTTTTTTATTGAATGCCATGACAGCACTGACCTGGGCCGTACGGCTCATCATTTTCTCGTTTCTGCTGGTGTTTGCCCTTCAGAACACCGATCCCGTAAACCTCCGTTTTTTCCTTGATCACGTCTGGCAGGCACCTCTGGTTGTCGTTCTGCTGGCGTTTTTCGCGGGTGGGGCCATTCTGGGTGTTCTCTCTCTGCTCGGGGTGATTTATCGCCAGCGCCGGGAAATTTCCCGTTTGAAACGTGTTGTCAGTCAGGCCCAGCCTGTCGCGGTCGTGGAACAACCTCCCGTCGTATGAACGAATTTTTCGATTACTGGCAGTTACTGCTCATCCCGGTATTTTTTGGTCTTGGCTGGGCGGCGGCGCGTGTGGACATGCGCCAGGTGGTGCACGAATCGCGCGCCTTGCCTCGTTCCTATTTTCAGGGCTTGAACTTCCTGCTCAACGAGCAGCCCGACAAGGCGATCGATTCCTTCCTGGAAGTCGCCAAGGTCGATTCGCAGACGGTTGAATTGCATTTTGCGTTGGGCAACCTGTTCCGCCGGCGCGGTGAGACCGAGCGTGCCATACGCATGCACCAGAATCTGATTGATCGTGCGGATCTTGATGAGGCGGTGCGACTGCACGCGCTCGCCGAGCTGGGGCATGATTACCTGAAATCCGGATTGCTGGATCGTGCGGAGGAAATTTTCAACAAGCTCCTCGGCACCAGTTTCGAGACCGATGCCAAGCGCAATCTGCTCGAAATCTATCAGGTTGAAAAAGAGTGGCTGAAAGCCATCGAGATTGCCCGTGAGTTGCCTGATGGCGTTTCACAGCAGGAGATCGCCGAGTTTTATTGCGAACTTGCGGCGGGCGAAATCATGCGCTCCCGTCCGGATTCAGCGCGCGCGTATATTGATTCGGCGATGCAGCAGAATCGTAAATGCGTCCGCGGCAGCATGTTGCTCGGCGATATCCATCTTCAGGAAGGTGGCCTGGAGGCTGCAATTGAGGCGTGGCAACGTATCGAACAGCAGGATCCTTCCTATCTGGCGCTTGTTGCCCAGCGTCTGCTCGAAACCTATCGCAAACTGGATCGCCGCGAAGAGGGGATTGCCCTGCTCAGCGGCTATCTCGAACGTTATCCATCGCTCGATTTGCTCGACGTCGTCTACCAATTGGTGCTCGAAGGAGAGGGCAGCGAAGAGGCCTATCGTCTGGTTCGTGCCGAATTGCAACGCAATCCGACCCTGCTTGGACTGGAGAAGCTGATGAGCGCGCGTCTGCCGCTTGTTTCTCCGGAAATGCGCCCGGATGTCGAGTTGGCAAAGAGCATCATCCAGGGCTACACCAAGCGTCTGTCGCGCTATCGGTGCGATAATTGTGGTTTCAAGGCGCGTCAGTTCTACTGGCGTTGTCCGGCCTGTGGCGGCTGGGAAACCTATCCGCCACGGCGCAGCGAAGAGTTCGATCAATCCTTGTAACGCTTCTGTTGTGTCACCAGGTCCTAACCTTTCATCGTCGGATGGTGTTTCTTGAATCAGGCTATGCTGGAAAAAATGTCGCAGGTTCGCCTGCTTGTGGTGGGCGATGTCATGCTCGACCGCTACTGGTTTGGCGAGGTCAGCCGTATTTCCCCCGAGGCGCCGGTTCCGGTAGTCCGGGTCGAGCGCTCGGAAGAACGTCTGGGCGGGGCGGCCAATGTGGCGCGCAATGCCGCAGCCCTGGGGGCCAAGGTTTCCTTGCTCTCCGTCGTCGGCGATGACGAGGCAGGGCGCACTCTTTCCCGTCTGCTGGGCGAAAGTGAAATTGATGCCAATCTTCACGTTGACCGTGACATTGACACGACCGTCAAGCTGCGGGTGATCGGTCGGCAGCAGCAACTGCTGCGCATCGATTTTGAGACGACGCCGTCGAGTGAGGTTCTACAGGCCAAACTGCTCGATTTCGAGCGGCGTCTGGCGGACGCGGATGTCGTGATTCTTTCCGATTACGGCAAGGGCGGGCTCAATCACATCGCCGAGATGATCCGTCTGGCGCGGGCGGCCGCCAAGCCGGTACTGGTCGATCCGAAGGGTGATGACTATTCCCGCTATGCCGGCGCGACTGTGCTGACCCCGAATCGCTCCGAATTGCGCGAGGTGGTGGGTCGCTGGTCGTCGGAAGCCGAACTGGTTGCCAAGGCCACCGGCCTGCGTGCCGAGCTTGGCCTCGAAGCCTTGCTGGTGACGCGCAGCGAAGAAGGCATGACGCTTTTTGCCGATGGTGAAACCCATCATCAGGCGGCGCAGGCGCGCGAGGTATTCGATGTTTCCGGTGCCGGCGATACGGTCATCGCGACACTGGCCGTGATGCTTGCCGCGGGTGCCGATTGGGCTGAATCGATTCGTGTCGCCAATATTGCCGCGGGCATCGTGGTTGGCAAACTGGGTACGGCGGTCGTGCATCGCGAAGAAATCGCCCACGCATTCTAAGGAGTTTTCATGTACACCATTGTTACCGGGGCGGCTGGGTTCATCGGCGCCAATATCGTCAAGGCGCTCAACGAGCGGGGCGTGACCAAAATCATCGCGGTCGACAACCTGAGCAAAGCGGAAAAATTCCGGAACCTTGTCGATTGCGAAATTGCCGATTACATCGACAAGCAGGATTTCATCGAACGTATCCAGAAGGGCTGCTTCGACGGTGATGTCGAAGCGGTTTTCCACGAGGGTGCCTGTTCCGACACCATGGAAACCGATGGCCGCTACATGATGGAAAACAACTTCCGCTATTCCAGCATCCTGCTTGACTGGTGCATGGATCAGGATGTTCAGTTTCTCTATGCTTCCAGTGCGGCGACCTACGGGGCAAGCAGCGTGTTCAAGGAAGAGCGCCAGTATGAAGGGCCGCTCAATGTCTACGGCTACTCCAAGTTCCTGTTTGACCAGATCGTCCGCCAGCGGCTGACGCTTGATCCTTCGTCGCAGATCGTCGGCTTCCGCTATTTCAATGTCTATGGCCCGCGCGAAATGCACAAGGGGCGCATGGCCTCGGTGGCTTTCCATAATTTCAACCAGTTCCGCGCCGATGGCAAGGTGAAGCTCTTCGAAGGCTCGCATGGCTACGGAAATGGCGGGCAGATGCGCGATTTCGTCTTCGTCGGCGATGTCGCCAAGGTCAATCTGTTCTTCCTCGACCATCCGGAAAAGTCGGGGATTTTCAATCTCGGCTCCGGCCGGGCGCAGAGCTTCAACGATGTGGCCGTCGCTGCCGTCAACGGCTGCCGCAAGGCCAAGGGCGAAGCAGCGCTGACTCTGGACGAATTGCGGACGCAGGGGCTGCTCGAATACATCGCCTTTCCCGAGGCTTTGAAAGGCAAGTATCAGGCATTCACCCAGGCCGACCTGACGCGTTTGCGGGCTGCCGGCTACGATGCGCCGATGGCGAGCGTCGAAGAAGGTGTGGCGCAGTACATCGACTGGTTGCAGCGCAATGTATAAAACCTTGCAGGATTTTGTCGGCAATACGCCGCTTGTGCGCTTGCAGCGTATTCCGGGTATTGAAAACGAGCAGCGCGGCAACGTCATCCTCGTCAAGCTGGAAGGCAACAACCCGGCCGGTTCGGTGAAGGACCGACCCGCCCTGTCGATGATCACGCATGCCGAAGCTCGCGGCGAGATCAAGCCGGGCGATACGCTGATCGAGGCGACTTCCGGCAATACCGGCATCGCGCTGGCGATGGCGGCGGCGATCAAGGGTTACAGGATGATCCTCGTGATGCCGGAGAACCAGAGCATCGAACGTCGTCAGAGCATGCGGGCCTATGGTGCGGAACTCATCCTGACACCGCGCGACGGCGGCATGGAACTCGCCCGCGACGTCGCGGAAAAGATGCGGGACGAAGGTCGTGGCATCATCCTCGACCAGTTCGCCAACCCGGACAATCCGCTCGCCCATTTCGAGGGCACTGGCCCGGAAATCTGGCGCGACACCCAGGGAAAAGTCACGCATTTCGTTTCGAGCATGGGCACCACCGGCACCATCATGGGGACGTCGACCTACCTCAAATCGATGAACCCGTCGATTCAGGTGATCGGTTGCCAGCCGGAAGACGGGAGTCAGATTCCAGGTATCCGCAAATGGCCTGAGGCTTATCTTCCCCGGATTTTCGAGAAATTTCGGGTTGACCGTACCGAATCCGTCAGCCAGGCCGATGCCGAGGCGATGACGCGTCGCCTGGCCGTAGAAGAGGGTATTTTTGCCGGGATTTCCTCGGGCGGCGCATTGGCCGTGGCGCTGCGTCTGGCCCGCGAGTTGGAAAATGCCGTGATCGTCAGCATCGTCTGTGATCGGGGCGACCGCTACCTGTCTACCGGCGTGTTTCCGGCATGAAGCCTGTCCTCGTCTTTGATATCGAAAGCATTCCCGACGTTGGCGGCCTGCGTCGCCTGAACGATTTGCCGGGCGAACTTTCCGACGATGAGGTCGCCGAACTCGCCTTCCAGCAACGCCGGGCAAAAACCGGCAACGATTTCCTGCCACTGCATTTGCAGCGCATCGTGACCATCTCCTGCGTACTGCGTACCGGCGACGGTTTCAAGGTGTGGTCGCTGTCCGAACCGGATCTTGATGAAGGTGCCATCATCCAGCGTTTTTTTGACGGCATCGAGAAATTCACGCCGCAGATCGTGTCCTGGAATGGCAGCGGTTTCGATCTGCCCGTGCTGCATTATCGCGGCATGCTGCACGGCGTCGCTGCGCCGCGCTACTGGGACATGGGCGAGGGCGACTATGCCGATTCACGTGATTTCAAGTGGAACAACTACATCAGCCGCTATCACATGCGGCACCTTGACCTGATGGATTTGCTGGCGCTCTACAACGGTCGTGCCAACGCGCCGCTCGACGATCTGGCCAAGCTTTACGGTTTTCCCGGCAAGCTCGGCATGGACGGCGGCAAGGTCTGGGAGGCCTGGCAGGCGGGAAAAAGCGCCGAGATTCGCGATTATTGCGAAACCGACGTGGTCAACACTTACCTTGTTTATAACCGTTTCCGGCGTTTTCGCGGTGAACTGAGTGCCGCCGAAGAACTGGCGGAAGTCGACTTCGTCAAAGCCCAGCTTGCGCGTATCGACGCGCCGCACTGGCATGAGTTTCTCGCGGCATGGCACTGACGATGCCCGGTATAATGTCATGATTTCAACCCAAGCGCAGAGAGATAAAAATGGCTCTTAACAACGTCCCCTCAGGCAAGTCCCTTCCCAATGATTTCAATGTCATCATTGAGATCACTGCCCATTCCGACCCCGTCAAGTACGAAGTCGACAAGGAAAGCGGCGCGATTTTCGTCGACCGTTTCATGTCTACCTCCATGCATTATCCGTGCAACTACGGCTACATTCCCCACACCATCGCTGGTGACGGCGACCCGGTAGACGTGCTGGTGGTCAGCCCCTTCCCGCTGCCGCCGGGTGTGGTCGTCCGTTGCCGTCCGATCGGCATGCTGGCCATGACCGACGAAGCCGGTGAAGATGCCAAGCTGCTTGCTGTGCCGGTGGACAAACTGACCCCGATGTACCGCAACGTGCAGACGCATGCCGACATGCCGACCCTGCTGCTCGATCAGATTGCTCACTTCTTCGAGCACTACAAGGATCTCGAGCCGGGCAAGTTCGTCAAGGTCACCGGCTGGCGTGGTCCGGAAGAGGCCAAGAAGGAAATCGAAGCCGGCGTGAAGACCTACAACGACGCCAAAGAAAAGCCGAACTACTGAGCAAAGATGCTACGACTCGCCGTTGCCCAGTTCAACGCCACCGTCGGTGACCTGACGGGCAACGTCGAACGTATCATTGCCTGCGCTGCCGAGGCGAAAGCCCGCGGCGCGCAAGTATTGCTGACGCCGGAACTGGCGTTGTGCGGTTATCCGCCGGAAGACCTCTTGTTGCGCCCGGACTTCTACCGGGCTTGTGACCGTGCACTCGGCGATCTGGCGAGTCGGACCGAAGGGATTGCCCTTGTGGTCGGACATCCGGAAGCCGTGGATGGAATCTGCTACAACGCGGCGTCCGTTATCGAAAATGGCCGGAAAATTGCGGTTTACCGCAAGATGCGCCTGCCCAACTACGACGTTTTCGACGAGAAGCGCTACTTCGAGGCCGGTGACGAAGCCTGCGTCGTGTCTCTGGCTGGCGTACGTTGTGGCATCAACATCTGTGCTGATATCTGGGAAGAAGGCGCGGCCGAAATGGCGCATGCGGCCGGGGCTGAGCTTTTGCTTGTGCTCAACGCTTCGCCCTGCCACCTCGAAAAGCATCAGCAACGCGCCGAAGCGCTGGGCGAACGGGTGGCTGCCACCGGTATTCCGGCGATTTACGCCAATCTGGTTGGTGGTCAGGACGAGCTGGTGTTCGATGGTGCTTCCTTCGCACTTGATGCGCAGGGCAAGTGCTGCATGCGCTTGCCGCAATTCGAGGAGGCGCTCGGCGTTGTCGATTTCGACCACGGTCGCTTGCGTTCGGAGCAGATGGCCGAGGTGTTGTCGGTCGAGGCTGAGGCCTATCGTGCCCTGGTGCTCGGGGTGCGCGACTACATCGGCAAGAGCGGCTTCAAGGGCGCGTTGATCGGCCTTTCGGGCGGCATCGATTCAGCCCTGACACTCTGCGTTGCGGTCGATGCGCTGGGTGCCGACAAGGTGCATGCGGTGATGATGCCGTCGCCCTATACCGCGCAGATGAGTCTCGATGATTCGCGCGAGATGATCCGCCAGTTGGGCTGCACCTACGACGAGATCGCCATCGCCCCGGCTATGGCTACGTATGAAACGATGCTGGCGCCGCTCTTTGCGGGTCTGCCGGCTGATACTACCGAAGAGAACATTCAGGCGCGCATCCGCGGCAATATCCTGATGGCGCTCTCCAACAAGACCGGCAAGCTGGTCCTGACCACTGGCAACAAATCCGAGATGGCAGTTGGCTACTGCACGCTGTACGGCGATATGGCAGGCGGTTTCGCGGTCATCAAGGATGTGTACAAAACTCTGGTCTATCGCCTGTCGCGCTACCGCAATACCTTGTGCCAAGGGGAGCCAGTCATTCCGGAAAACATCATCGTGCGGCCACCCTCGGCCGAGTTGAAGCCCGATCAGAAAGACCAGGATTCCCTGCCAGAATACGAGGTGCTCGACGCCATCGTCCGCGCCTACATGGAAGAAGACCGCAGCCCGCGCGAGATCATCGCGGCCGGCCTGCCCGAAGCCGATGTGCGCCGTGTCGTGCGCCTGCTGCGCATTGCCGAATACAAGCGCCGGCAGTCGCCGGTCGGTATTCGCATCACGCCGCGTGGCTTTGGCAAGGATTGGCGGTATCCTATTACCAACCGTTATCAGGACGAATTTTAATAAACGTATTTCCGAGGGTACAAAGCATGAAAAAAATCGAAGCAGTCATCAAACCTTTCAAGCTGGATGAAGTGCGCGAAGCGCTGTCGGAAATCGGTATTTCCGGCCTGACCGTCACCGAGGTCAAGGGTTTTGGCCGCCAGAAGGGCCACACCGAACTCTATCGCGGTGCCGAGTACGTCGTCGATTTTCTGCCCAAGATCAAGATTGAGATCGTGGTTGCATCGACGAATGTCGATGCCGCCATTGAAGCCATCATCAAGGCTGCCCGCACCGGCAAGATCGGCGATGGCAAGATTTTCGTCACGGCAGTCGAACAGGTCGTGCGCATCCGTACTGGCGAGACCAACGAAGCGGCGATCTGACTTCCACGGTCAACCCGAAAAACGGGCCAAAAAGGGCGACTCAGGTCGCCCTTGTCTTTTTGGGCGCGCGCAGTAGCACGATGAGCGCCCCTTCACCACCGTCGTGCGGGCGAGCCTGGCAGTAGGCGAGCGTTTCATCCCGTTGGGCTAGCCAGCCGCGCACCAGTTGGCGCAACACGGAAAGCTTCTGCGGCGAGCCATGGCCCTTGCCATGAATGATGCGTACGCAACGCCGGCCCTGTTGCAGGCAATCGGCCAGGAAAGCGGCGAGCAGGGTGCGCGCCTCATCGCGGTTGAGTCCGTGCAGGTCGATTTCTCCCTGAATAACCCAGCGTCCGCGCCGCAAGTCGCGCAGTGTGTTGCCAGCCAGTCCAGTACGCAGGTAATTGGGCTCGTCGCCACCTTCAAGGCGGTCCTGCAGGCCGATCGGGCCATGCAGGCTTTCGTGCAGGGCAGCCCGTTCATCTGCCGTGAATTGCTGCGGACGTGGCGCGGGCAGTGGCTTGCCGAGTACGACGCGATCGGTCGCGGGTAACGGTTCGACGCCGTTCATCGCCACGACAAAGGCAGCCGCGTCCGGGTCATCGGGCAATACGGCTGGGGCGGCCGAGGCCTCGTTCAGCCAGTGGGCGGGAAGCTCGTCGGTGGTTTTTCGTTTCGCTGGCGAAGCCCGCGATTCATCGCTGGCCCGAACCGGAGGCGCGATGCGACGGGGTTTTTGCTTGGGTAGCTGGACGCGGTTGTCGGGCGGTAGCGGAAGGGCATCCGCCACCGCCGCCCGGAAGGCCGCGAGGTCGTCCGGGTCGATCATCGCGGGTCAGGCCTGGCCGAGGTTGTCCAGGTAACGCTCGGCGTCGAGCGCTGCCATGCAGCCGCTGGCGGCCGAGGTGCAGGCCTGCTTGTAAATCTGGTCCTGCACGTCACCGGCGGCAAAAATGCCGGGAATGCTGGTCTGCGTCGCATTGCCGTTGCGCCCGGCCTGGGTGACGAGGTAGCCGTGATCCATTTCCAGCTGGCCGGTGAAAATGTCCGTATTCGGCTTGTGGCCGATGGCGATGAACACGCCATGCACGTCGACATCCTGTGTGCTGCCGTCCTTGGTGCTCTTGACGCGCAGGCCGGTGACGCCGGAGTCGTCGCCGAGCACTTCGTCGAGCGTGCTGTTCCAGAGGATGGTGACCTTGCCCGCCTTTTCCTTTTCGAACAGCTTGTCCTGCATGATCTTCTCGGCCTTGAACTTTTCGCGACGGTGAATCACGGTGACGTGGCTGGCGATGTTGGCGAGGTACAGCGCCTCCTCGACGGCGGTATTGCCGCCGCCGACGACGGCGACCGGCTTGTTGCGATAGAAGAAGCCGTCACAGGTGGCGCAGGCGGACACGCCCTTGCCCATGAATGCCTGTTCGGAAGGCAGACCGAGATACATGGCCGAAGCGCCGGTGGCGATGATCAGCGCGTCGCAGGTGTAGGTGCCGGTGTCGCCGGTCAGGGTGAAAGGCTTTTGCGTCAGTTGCGTGGTGTGGATATGGTCGAAAATGATTTCGGTGTCGAAACGGCGGGCATGTGCCTCGAACTGCGCCATCAGTTCCGGTCCCTGGACGCCATCGGCAGCAGCCGGCCAGTTGTCGACTTCCGTAGTGGTCATCAGCTGGCCACCCTGGGCCATTCCGGTGATCAGCAAGGGCTTGAGATTGGCGCGTGCCGCATAGACGGCAGCGGTATAACCGGCCGGGCCGGAGCCGAGAATGATGAGCGGGCTGTGGCGGGTAGCTTGGGACATGTCGATCCTCTTGATGGGTTGATCCGAAAATTATAGCGTTCTCTGAGTCTGCGATTTTTGCCAAGTTCCTGTCATATGTGGGAAAGCAGTTTATAATCCATCGGTAACCCCATGAACGGAAACTGATTTATGTCGGCAACACAATTTGGTTTGAGCCTGGTTGTTTTGCGCAATTTGCCGCTTTTTTCGGGGTTGACCGAGGTCGAACTCGAGAAAATCGCCAAGGTGGCCGAGCGCAAACGGGTCGAGCGCAGTGCTTCCATCGTCCGGGCTGGTGACAGCACGGATTCGCTCTATATCCTGCTGACCGGGCGGGCCAAGGTGACCAACACGGATGAGGAGGGCAAGGAGATCATTCTTGCCTGGCTGGAATCCGGTGAATTTTTTGGTGAAATGGGCCTGATTGACGGCAGCCCGCGTTCAGCCAGCGTCGTTGCTGTCGAACCGTGTGAATTGTTGAGTCTGAGCAAGGACGAATTTCAGCGCTGCATGCGCGACAACTTCCAGGTGGCCCAGAAGCTCATGCAGATACTGGTGCGCCGGCTGCGCGAAGCCGACCGCAAGATCGAGAGTCTGGCGCTGCTCGACGTTTATGGCCGGGTAGCCCGTTTGCTGCTTGATCTTTCCGAGATGGAAGACGGGCGGCGTGTCGTAAAGAGAAAGATTTCGAAGCAGGATATGGCAAGAATGATAGGCGCGTCGCGCGAAATGGTAAGCAAGGTTATGCGAGACCTCGAAATGAGCGGCTACATTGCCGTCGGGAATGACCGACTGGTCATTCTGGGGGCGTGATCATGCGAGTGCGCAGCATGGACCGCAACAGTAACAGCCCGCTGCCGGAAAAGATCGGCGCCTTGTTGCAGGAGTCGCGCTGGCTGGGCGTGGGAGCGATCGCCCTGTTCCTGATCCTTGCCCTGTGGGGATTCAACAAGGAAGATCCGGGCTGGTCGCATGCCGTTGCTTCGCAGACCCTGCATAATCCGGCCGGCCGTGCCGGAGCCTGGGTTGCCGATCTCCTGCTCTACATCTTCGGTCTGTCGGCGTGGTGGTGGATCGTTTTGCTCGGCATGTTCGTCTGGTGGGGGGTGCGCAAATTCAATGCGCCGGACGAGCCTGATCGCCGGCCGCTGTTCATTGCCCTGGCCGGATTTGTATTTTTGCTGGTGGCCAGTGCTTCGCTCGAGGCCTTGCGTTTCTATTCAATGGCCGTCGAATTGCCCCTTGGCCCAGGCGGCATGCTTGGAGCCGAAACCAGCCGGGTGTTGGCGAGGCAGTTCGGATATACCGGATCAACCCTGCTTCTTCTTGCCATTATGGCGGCGGGCTGGAGCATCTTTTCCGGCATGTCGTGGCTGTGGGCCTTTGAAAAGCTGGGCGGTTTCATCGAGCTTTTCGTCGGCTTTTTCTACGGGCGCGTTGATGCCTGGCGTGACCGCAAGATCGGGCGTGAGGTGGCGCAGCAGCGTGAGGTAGTGGTTGAAGAGGAAAAGCGGCGTGTCGAATTGCACGAGCCCATCCTCATCGAAACTCCTGTTCCCGAGGTACAGGTTTCAAAGAAAGCAGAGGCCCGTGCCGAACGAGAAAAGCAGGTGGCGCTCTTCCCGGAAGCTATCATTGGCGGGCAACTGCCGCCCTTGCACCTGCTTGATCCCGCGCCGCCGGCCACCGAATCGGTGACGCCGGAAGTGCTCGAATACACCTCGCGACTGATCGAGCGCAAGCTCGCCGACTTCGGTGTCCAGGTTAAGGTGCTCGCTGCCATGCCGGGGCCGGTGGTGACGCGTTATGAAATCGAACCGGCGGTCGGGGTGAAGGGCGCCCAGATCGTCAATCTGGCCCGCGATCTGGCGCGGGCGCTGGCCATGGTTTCCATCCGCGTCGTCGAAACCGTGCCCGGCAAGTCGTGCATGGCACTTGAACTGCCCAATGCCCGCCGGCAGACCGTGAAGCTTTCCGAAATCATCTCCAGCAAGCCCTACAACGACATGACCAGCCCGCTCACCGTCTGCCTCGGCAAGGATATCGGCGGGCTGCCGGTGGTTGCCGATCTGGCCAAGACGCCGCATTTGCTGGTCGCCGGGACGACCGGTTCCGGCAAATCGGTCGGGGTCAATGCAATGATCCTCTCCATGCTCTACAAGGCGGAGCCGGAGCAGGTGCGCCTCATCATGGTCGACCCAAAAATGCTGGAACTGTCGATCTACGAAGGCATCCCGCACCTGCTGGCACCGGTTGTCACCGACATGAAACAGGCGGCCAACGCGCTGCATTGGTGCGTCACCGAGATGGAAAAACGCTACAAGCTGATGTCGGCCATGGGCGTGCGCAACATCGCCAGTCTCAATGCCAAGATCAAGGACGCCGAGAAGCGCGGCGAACACATCCCCAATCCGCTGACCCTCACGCCGGAAGCGCCGGAGCCGCTGAAGACCATGCCGTTCATTGTCGTCATCATCGACGAACTGGCTGACCTGATGATGGTGGTCGGCAAGAAGGTCGAGGAACAGATTGCCCGACTCGCCCAGAAGGCACGCGCCTCGGGGATTCACCTCGTGCTGGCGACGCAGCGGCCGAGTGTCGATGTGATTACCGGCCTGATCAAGGCCAACATCCCGACCCGCCTTTCCTTCCAGGTGTCGAGCAAGATCGATTCGCGCACCATCCTCGACCAGATGGGTGCCGAGGCCCTGCTCGGCATGGGCGACATGCTTTACCTGGCACCGGGCACCGGTTATCCGACCCGTGTTCATGGCGCCTTCGTTTCCGATGACGAAGTGCATCGCGTCGTCGAACATCTCAAGGCCACCGGCGCGCCGGAATATGTCGAAGATATCCTCAACGGCGTGGCCGGAGAGGACGAGGAGGGCGGCGAAAGCGGCGATGCCGGGAACGACGCCGAAAACGATCCCCTTTACGATCAGGCCGTCGATATCGTGCTCAAGAACAAGCGCGCTTCGATCTCGCTGGTTCAGCGTCATCTGCGCATCGGCTATAACCGTTCCGCCCGCCTGATCGAGGCGATGGAAAAGGCCGGGCTGGTCTCCGCCATGGATGGTCGCGGTGGTCGCGAGGTGCTGGCCAGAAGCCCGGCCGAGTGATGTCCGGGGTGCGGCACCATTCTGTTACACCCTGAAACACCCGGCACCTCGTCAATTCGTTAAGCTTCGATCATGAAAAAAGCCCAAAAACTCGTGTTGACCGCAGCACTCGCGGTTTTTCCCCTGCTGGCCTCAGCGGCAGCTGTCGATCAGCTGCACCAGTTTCTCCAGAATACGCGCACGCTGAAGGCTGAATTTTCGCAGCTGGTGACCGCCAAAAATGGCCGCAAGCCGCAGGAATCCTCCGGCTGGCTGGCGATTTCCCGACCCGACAAACTGCGCTGGGAAATCCGCAAGCCCTATCCGCAGCAAGTGATCGGCGATGGTGAAAAAATCTGGGTGCATGACCCCGAACTCAGGCAGGTCACCGTGCGCAAGGCGGGCAAGGCGATCGGGGATTCACCGGCGGCGCTGCTCTCGGGCAGCAATGAACTGGAAAAGAAATTCACCCTGAAAGAAGCCGGCGAGGCTGACGGACTGGCGTGGGTTGAGGCGATTCCCAAGACGACCGACAGCGGTTTTGAAAAAATCCGTCTCGGCTTTGCCGGCAGCGAACTGAAGTCGATGGTGCTCCAGGATAACTTCGGGCAAACCACGCATATCCTGTTTTCCAGCATCGAACGCAATCCGGCCCTGCCGGCCGGGATGTTCCGTTTCGTTCCGCCAGCCGGCACCGACGTCGTCGGCGAGTAAAACATTGCCGATGATCCGGAACACCCGATCAGCATCTTTTTAAGTGCTGACCGGGTAGGTTCAGGAATTTACCATTCGAGGTAAACGGTGCTGTTCCCACGGGCCGTTTGCGTTGTTCCTTCGAAACGGTTTTTGCCTTCGAGTTGGGTGATTTTTACCTTAACGTCGTCGCATTTAACACCGCCTGGTGCAACAAATTCCCAACTGCCATCCTTGAATTCGGCCGTTGTCTCTCCGCGGCGGGTGCAGCCGTCCCAGAGAACAACCTTGAGTTTTGCAGTGGTCGGCGTTTCCATCTGAATCAATTCAACTTCCGCCTTGTTTTGACGTTGGCCCCACTTGCCCTCCATCTGCTTCGGAAGAACCGGTTCTGCAGCCATGACATGAGCAGCAAATAAAAGAAGACTGGCAACGGCAATGTTTTCCTTGATCATTGTTTTTCCCTGTGCGTGTTTAAAAATGTAAAGACCGGAGCGGATATTCCGTTCTCGGGGTCCCCGGCTATTCGGCCGGTATTGCCTCTGGCAGCGGTGCTTCGACTTTTGCTGCCGAACGTGATGATTGCATAAAGAGGTGGAGCGGGGGAACTCCAATGGGATATGTGTTTGCGCTACAGTACAGAAGCAGGCAAGTCTTCCGAACCGGAAGTGCGGTTCGGAAGCGAGTGAGCCCTGCCCGGATAGGCCAGAGAAGCAGTTTCCGGGAGCACTCGGATCAATGTTTCGTCACAGGGCGCGGAAGTGGAAGTGAAGGCTTCCCGATGGCCAGAAATGCTGTATTTGTTCCCCAGACCTGCGAACGGCACCGCACCCCTCATAATCGAAACGACGCCCTTCCATACAGAGCTTTCCTTCGACGACTTTCCATTTTCCCGAACTGCTGAAATTGGAGCCGTTTGCGTAAACAGTGCCATTTTCTTCAAATTTAAGGCTGACGCTGCCCCAGCGGGTATTTTCCGTAGCGATGTTCTTGCCTTTGATAAGCGCAATGATTTCTTCGCTGCTCAGATCGACAGGCTCTGACGACTGGGCGTGCGCAGCAGTTGCAACTAGAAGAGCAAGGAAAAGCGGGGTAATTCGCTTCATGTGGACTCCAGGGTAGTAAGAAAAAGTCACGTTGTCAGGAAAGATGCGCAGTTTGGTGATGCTGTTTTGGCCATTTTTTCAGGTTGACCGCAGCATTTGCTCTTTCCTGAATCGTGGGTTCAGTAAGCGCCTATTTCTTAAGCATTAGCGGGAGGGCGGCGTCGAGATCCGCCTTGGTGATCAGGCCGAGCTTGGTCTGGATGACCCGGCCGTTACGGTCGATGAACAGCGTGTACGGCAGGCCGCCGCGGGGATTGCCGAGCGCCTGGAGGAGCGGGAAGCCCTTGTCCTTGGCCACGAAAACCGGGTAGCTCATTCCGTATTCCCGGGCAAATGCCTTGGTGAGCGCTGCATTGTCCTCGATGCCGATGCCGATCACCTCGATTTCACCCTTGTGTGCCTGGCTGAAACGGATCAGTTCCGGAATCTCGGCACGGCAGGGCGGGCACCAGCGCGCCCAGAAATTGACCAGCAGCGGCTTGCCGCGAAAGCGTACGAGGGCTGCCGGATTGTCATCGAGATCGTTCAGCATGGCCGCAAAGATGGGGGCGGATGAAACCTGTGTCTGAGCCGAACCCAGCGTGGAAAAAAAGCAAAGAATCAGGCTGATGGCAAAATGTTTCATGACGACGTCGGAAATGGCGGAAGGCGGCATATTACCGCGCATGTCGCCGTTTTTGCGCATGCGACAATTTGTCACACCTTGTGCCAAGTGTGGAATGTGAAAGAATAGGCGCCCTTCCGGCATAGATTGCCATCCGGCGCAATTTTGTGAATAAGAAACTCTTAATAGACCTGATCGGCGTCCTGCTTATTCTGCTGGTCGTGGTGGTCGGGTACAAGCTTTCGCCCATGCTGTTGCCCAAGGCGGATGTCACCATCCAGCCCGAAGCGGGGTGCGATCTTCAGCGTCAGGCCTGTGTCGCCAAACTGCCCGGCGGTGGCAGCATCGAACTGGAAATGGGCGAGCGTCCGATTCCCCTCGTCAAACCCTTTGAGGTGCGCATCAAGGCGAATGACTTCAAACCGGGTCGTGTCGAAATCGACTTTGCCGGCATCGAAATGAATATGGGCTACAACCGGCTGCTCCTCACACCGCGTGGCGATGGTGTTTTCGCTGCCGAAGCGACGCTGCCCGTCTGCATCACCGGGCAGATGGCCTGGCAGGGCACCGTCCTGCTGGAAAGCGGTCACGAGCGCATCGCCATTCCTTACCGCTTCATCACGGGAGCGCACAACTAAGATGTCCGAAAAAATCCTGGCAGCCATCGCCGGTTTGCTGGCGACATTGATCGTCGGCCTGTTTTTTTTCTGGCAACCCGAGTTGCCCGAACGCCCGCTGCCGTCTTCCCTCCTGCCGACAGCCGGAGATTTCACCCTGCAATCAGCCACCGGCCCCGTTTCGCTCAAGGATTATCGGGGCAAGCTGGTGCTCATCTATTTCGGCTACACCTATTGCCCGGACATTTGCCCGACGTCGCTGGCTATTACCGCCGAAGCGCTGAATCACCTGACCCCGGAAGAACAGGCGAAAGTGGTCACCATTTTTATCTCGCTCGATCCGGAACGCGATACGCCGGCGCGCCTCAAGGAATACGTCGAATTCTTCCGCCCGGGCATGGTCGGGCTCACCGGCACGCCGGAAACCCTGGCCGAAGTCGCTTTCCGCTACGGCGTTTTCTACGCCCGGCAGAAAAATGAAAAGGCACCCGGAGCCTACGCCATCGACCACTCTGCCGATACCTACATCATCGGCACCGATGGCCAGCTGCTCAACAAGATCGCCCACGCCACCCCGCCCGAGCAGGTGGTCGCACAGATTCGCCAACACCTCACCGCAACGCCCTGAAAGGACCTGACATGAGAAATATTTCGCTGCTGGCTGCAGCCCTGCTGTTTTCCGCAAATATCCTGGCCGCCGATGCCGACCAGGTCAGCGTGAACAACCCCTACATCCGTCTGGCCCCGCCGAATGCACCGTCGACTGCCGCCTTCATGGTGCTCAAGAATGCCGGCGCCAAGGATGTCAAACTGGTCAAGGCCGACAACCCGGCCACCCGCCTCACCGAGTTGCACACCCACCTCAATGAAGGCGGCGTCATGAAAATGCGTCCGGTGCCGGCCATCGAAATCAAGGCAGGTAGCGAGACTGCACTCCAGCCGGGCGGGTTGCACGTCATGATGATCGAACCCAAGGCGCCGATGAAAGAAGGTGATGTCGTGCCGCTCAACCTGACTTTTGGTGATGGCAGCAGCAAGCGGGTCGAGGTCAAGGTCATGCGCTCGGCACCGGGTAGCATGCCGATGATGGAACACAAGCACTGAGTACCAGATCAACCCCGCCTGGTGCGCCGGGCGGGGTCGGGGTGAGAGCGCATCCGCTCCTTTGTGGATATTGACCTGGCATTGTCACGCCCCCAAAATGCCCCGATATCATAAATTGAGACTGGGCAATGCAAACAGCCAAAACCGGACAGAGCGATCAGGGAATCCTGTGCTGAACTCCGGTTTCTGCTACCTCAAAGAACTAAAAGGGGCAGAGGTACTTAGCTCTCTGAGTCATTCCAGATAATGCCGTGCCGCCCTCGCATCCTCCTCACCAATTACCTGCTGTCACCGGTGAGGAAGGCGTGGCATGAGGCGGGGCGGGAAAGGTAGGGGGCTTCCACGGTGAACCGGAAAAAACGCCATTTTTCCGGTTCACCGTGGCAAGCGTGTTTGGTGGGCGCAAATGGTTTGCAGGCTCGTTTTTCGATGGTTCCTGCATATCGGGGAATTCGCGCGCTTGCTGGATGCCGAAAAAGTTGTGCTAACCTTTCCCCCTGTTCCCACCATCCCCCGCACGCTTCATGACCGAGGCCAGTACGCCGGAAGTGGTCGCCGCCCTCATCTTCGGGCTGGCCGTCCTCCATACGTTCTCCACCAAGCTGTTCGCCCATCTGGCGCATTCCCAGCCCCGGCATGCCGGGCTCTGGCACCTGCTGTCGGAAGTCGAGGTCGTTTTCGGGTTCTGGGCGTTCATTCTGGTTGTCGTCCTGTTTGCGCTGACCGGCCGCACGGATGCGGTGGAATATATGGAAAGCCGCAATTTCACCGAGCCGATGTTCGTCTTCGTCATCATGGTGATCGCGGCCAGCCGGCCCGTGCTGCAATTCGGCAGCTCTGCGGTTCGTTTTCTGTCGGCAATTACTCCGCTACCCGGTCAGTTGGCCAACTTTTTCATCTGTCTCTCGGTCGTTCCGCTGCTTGGCTCCTTCATCACCGAACCGGCGGCAATGACGCTCGCTGCGCTGATGCTGCGCGATCGCTTCTTCCGGGCCGGGCTTTCCAGCAGGCTGATGTACGCCATTCTCGGCGTGCTCTTCGTCAATATTTCCATCGGCGGTACGCTGACCAGTTTCGGAGCGCCGCCGGTGCTCATGGTGGCCGCCAAGTGGCAATGGAACACGGCGTTCATGCTCACCACTTTCGGCTGGAAGGCAGCGCTCGCCGTTGTGGTCAATGCGGCCCTGCTTACCTTGATTTTCAGACGTGAGCTGATGGCAGTTACTGTCCCGGATACTGAAGACGTCAGCAGCAGGGTGCCTGTTTTAGTCATATTCATTCATCTCGCCTTTCTCGTCGGGGTGGTTGCCTTTGCCCATCATCCGGCGGTCTTCATGGGACTGTTCCTGTTCTTTCTTGGCTATACCGAAGCCTACGAGCGCTATCAGGATCGCCTGATCCTGCGCGAGGGATTGCTGGTTGCATTCTTCCTTGCCGGGCTGGTCGTGCTTGGCGGGCTGCAACAGTGGTGGCTGCAAGGCACCTTGCTCGGCGTCGAGCCGGGTATCCTGTATTTCCTTGCTGTTGCGCTAACGGCGGTGACTGACAACGCGGCGCTGACCTATCTGGCGTCTCTGGTGGAGGGGGTTTCGCCGGCTTTTCAGTACGCCATCGTGGCTGGTGCGGTGACTGGCGGCGGGCTGACCATCATCGCCAACGCACCGAACCCGGCTGGCGTGGCCATTCTCAAGGGCAGTTTTGATGAAGGCGCGATCAGCCCGCTCGGACTGCTTTTGGCAGCGCTGGCGCCGACCACGGTGGCCATCCTCGCCTTCCTGATGCTCTGATCAGGCTGCGTGCGACGGTCGCAAGCGCGCTGCTGCGGTCAACCCGAAAAAACCTCGTTTTTTGCCATCAGGTCTTGACCGGCCGCTTGGCCAGTTTGCGTTGCAGGGTGCGCCGATGCATCTTGAGCGCGCGGGCGGTGGCTGAAATGTTACCGTCGTGTTCGTGCAGCACGCGCTGGATGTGCTCCCATTCCAGACGATCGACCGAGAGCAGTTCTTCGGAGACCGGCAGGTCGAAATCCGGCCCCGATGTATCCTCGAAGGCGTTGAGAATGGCCTCGATTTCCACCGGTTTGGCCAGGTATTGCACGGCGCCCAGTTTGACCGCGTCGACCGCCGTGGCGATGCTGGCGTAGCCGGTCAGCACCACGATGCGACAGTCCGGATTGTTGTCCAGCAAGTCGGGAATCAGCGCCAGCCCGGAGCTGCCGTTCAGATTGAGGTCGAGCACGACACGGCGGGCACCGCTCTCGCGGGCGGCGAGCAGGGCGCTTTCGGCGTCGAGCGCGCCGCGCGCCGGGTAGCCGCGGCGTTCCAGGGTGCGTACCAGAATGCTGTTGAAGCTCGGGTCGTCGTCGATGACCAGGGTCGTGCCGTTCATGATGGGCTCCGGGGGAGTTCGATGCGGGCGAGGGCGCCGCCGCTGTCGGTATTGCTCAGGCTGAGGCGTCCGCCGAGTTGCTCGATGGCGGTGCGGGTGAGCATCAGGCCGATGCCGATCCCGTTTTCGTGGGGGGGGAAGGTGTTTTGCCCGCCCTGGGCAAGCACCGAGGGCGGGAAGCCGGGGCCGTCGTCGCGGATGTCGATGCAGAGGTGGGCAGCGGACCAGCTCAGACCGATGTGGAGCGGTTCGGGCGTCGCATTGGCGGCGTTGTTGAGCAGGTTAAGTACGGCCTGTTCCAGTCGCGGGTCGGCCACGATTTCCGGTGCCGGGCCGTCGCTTTCGATATTCAGCCGGCTGCTCGTTTGCGGGCGGACAGCATGCCAGTGCTGGCGGACATTGTCCAGCCAGCGGTCGGCTGCCTGCAGCGGCGCATCTTCCAGACGTTCGGCCTCGGCCCGGCGCGAGAGTTCGGTGATGATGCGCTTGCAGACGCCGATCTGCTGTTGCAGCAGGGCAATGTCGTCGCGGGCGGTGTCGCCGAGCGTGTCGTCCAGGGCGAGTTCGCCGGCCACCAGCGCCATGGTCGCCAGCGGCGTACCGAGTTCGTGGGCGGCGCCCGCTGCCAGCGTGCCCATGGCCATGACCCGCTCGTCGCGCAGGGCCTGTTCGCGGGCGGCGGCAAGCTCGGCATCGCGTTCGCGGATCAGGCGCGTCATGCGGACGACGAACCAGGCAATCATCACCGCCGAAACGGCGAAAGTCAGCCACATGCCGATCAGGTGCAGGCGGGTGGCCCGCGTCACGTCGGGCATGGGCAGCGGCAGGTAGTAGATCATCAGCACCGAATAGGCGATGACGGCGACGCTGCCGACGGCAAAGACGAGGCGTCCGGGCAGGGTCAGCGCGGCGATGGCCACCGGGGGCAAGAGCAGGGAAACCAGCGGGTTGGTAGCGCCGCCGCTGAAAAAGACCAGCGCGCTGAGCGCAATCAGGTCGATCAGCAACTGGCTGAGAAGTTCATAGGGCGTCGCCGTAGTCGAGCCCGCCATGCGCCACTGGACGATGCCGTTGAGCGCGGCCAGCACGGCGAGAATGCCGAACAGAGGTTCCTGCGGCAGCGGAATGTCGAGCCAGCCCGGACTGATCAAAACAAGCAAGGCCATCGCGCCGATGACGATCCAGCGGCTGGCTACCAGCCGCCGCAGGTGGGCGTGATGTTCCGGCCCGGGCGTGATGCAGTAGCTGTCCATGTCAGTCGGCGAAGGCGCGGGTCATGGCGGCGATCATGTAGCCATGGTCGAGCACGCCGGCGCTTTCGCGGATGCTGTGCATGGCCCACATCGGCGAACCGACGTCGACGCTGGGAATCCCCAGGCGCGAAGCGACGATGGGGCCGATGGTGCTGCCGCAGCCGAGGTCGGTGCGGTGCGCGTATTGCTGGCAGGGCACGCCGGCCTGTTCGCAGATGGCCATGAAGCGGGCGGCCGTCTCGGCGCTCGTGCTGTAGCGCTGGTTGGCATTGCTCTTGATGACCGGGCCCGCATTGACCAGCGCGCGGTGGCAGGGTTCGTAGGCGGCCGGGAAGTTGGGGTGCCAGCCGTGCGCCATGTCGGCGCTGATGAAAAAGCTCTGCGCCAGCATGCGGCGCTGGTCTTCAGCATCCAGCCCGGCGCAGGCCGCCAGCCGGGCGACGACATCCTGCACGAAGCTGCCGCCGGCGCCCGTGGCGCTCTCGCTGCCCACTTCCTCGTGATCGAAGAAAGCGCACAGGCAGGTGGCGGCGGGGGCTTGCGTGGCGAGCAGGGCGCTCAGCGCGGCGTGGCAGGAGGCCAGGTTGTCGAGCTGGCTGTTGGCGACGAACTCGCCGTCTACACCCCAGAAGGCGCCCTTCTGCGTATCGTAGGCGTTGAGTTCCCAGGTCAGCAGGTCGCCCGGTTCGATGCCGAGCTTGGCGGCAATGGGCTCGCGGAAGCGCGCTTCGGCTTTGACGCCATCCTCGGACACACCGAGCAGCAGCGGCAGTTCGGTCTGCTTGTTGAATTTCAGGCCGCTCTCGTTGACCTCCCGGTTCATGTGGATTGCCAGGTTGGGCAGGCGCAGCAGCGGTTCGTCGAAGCGGATCAGGCGCGACGCGAAACCGCCCGGGACCCGCACATTGACGCGACCGGCCAGCGACAGGTCACGGTCGGCGAAGGTGGCGAGGATGGGGCCGCCATAGACTTCGACGCCAAGGCGGACCATGCCGGCACTGTCTTCGGCCGGCTTCGGCTTGAGGCGCAGGCCGGGCGAATCGGTGTGGGCGCCGATCAGGCGCAGGCCGGTGGTCGCGGCCGGCTGGCTGCCGACGATGAAGGCGATGATCGACGAGCCGCCACGCACGACGTAGCGGCGGTCGCCGGCCTTCAGTGTCCACCGCTCGGTTTCGTCGAGGCGTGTGAACCCGGCAGCCGTCAGGCGGGTTTCGCAGGTGGCCACGGCATGCCAGGGGCTCGGGCTGGCGTCGATGAAAGCGAGCAGGTCGCGCGCCTGGGCGCGGGTGGTGTCGGGAATGTTCATGGTCTCTCTTTTCCTTTGCCGGCACAGGCGTCGATGACGAGATCGGCAACCTGCCTGTCGTAAAGCAGGGCGATGTGTCCGGTGGGCGGCAGTTCGCGGTCTTCCATGCCGGGAAAACGCTGGTTGTCCTGCGGCATGGAGTAGTTGTCGTAAGGGTTGCGGAAACTGATGGCAGGAATTTTTAGCGGCATCTCGGCCATGTCGCGCAGCCAGAGTGAGCCGGGTTCCATTTCGCGGGCGTTCTGGCCGAGGCCGATGCGCGCCAGCTCGGCGCCGGCGTGCGGTGTGGACAGGGTGATCAGCCGTGCAACCCGGGTGTCACCGTGACGTGCCAGATAAGAACGGCAGATCAGGCCACCCATGCTGTGGCCGACCAGGATGAGCTGGCGGCTGTTGCAGGCGGCACAGGCTTCCTCGATACGCCGGTTCAGTTGTGGGACGAGCTTGCCCATGCTGGTGAAGGGCGGCACGAGGCTGACGCTGGCCACCGTGTGCCCGGCCTTTTCCAGCCGGCGGCGGAGCAGCCACCAGATGCCGCGACTGCAGCCATAGCCATGCACCAGCAGAATGGGTGTGGTGCCCGGGCGCAGGCGGTCTGCCGGCATCCACAGGCGTTCGAAGGGGATGACCAGGAAAAAGGTGAACAGGAAGGCGAGGTATTCGTCGAACATCAGGCGGGCGGTACGCTTGAAGCCGAGGCGCGGGGCCGGCGAGGCGTAGGCCATGCCGAACATCCAGGTAACGGCGTTGACGCCGACACGCATGCCGAGCATGGCACCGGTCGTGCCAGCGATCGCGAACGGCCAGGTCATGCCCAGCCCAAGCCGGCAGAGCGCCAGGTAGCCGGCGATTTCAAGCGCGATCCAGAACAGCAGGCTGATCGGCAGCATGTCAGGCAGCGGCCTCGCTCTTGGGCAGCCAGATGCAGGCGCCTTTCGATTCCTTGTCGATGGCCGCGAGCACGCGATCATGTTCGGCAAGTTCTTCGGGCAGGGCGCGCCGTACGAGCAAGGGCTTGCGCTGGCGCGTCTTGCCATCGGTGCCGATCTGCGGCCGGGCATCGGATTCCGGCTCGATCATCAGCGAGTTCTGGCCGCGCGTCATGGCCAGGAAAACGTCGGCCAGCAGTTCGGTATCGAGCAGGGCGCCGTGCAGCGTGCGGCTGGAGTTGTCGATCTCGTAGCGTTCGCACAGCGCATCAAGGCTGTTGCGCTTGCCCGGATGCAGTTCCTTGGCCATCTTCAGGGTGTCGATGACACCGTTGCAGATGGTGCCGACCGGCACGCGGCCGAGGCGGTCGAGCTCGGCGTTGAGGAAGCCGATGTCGAAGGGCGCGTTGTGGATGATCAGCTCGGCACCATTGATGAATTCGAGGAATTCGTCGGCGATGTCGGCAAATTTGGGTTTGTCGGCCAGGAATTCGAGCGAGATGCCGTGCACCGCCTGGGCGCCTTCGTCGATCTCGCGTTCCGGGTTGATGTACTTGTGCAGGTGGTGACCGGTCAGGCGCCGGTTCACCATCTCGATGCAGGCGACTTCGATGATGCGGTGGCCCGAGCGCGGGTCGAGGCCGGTGGTTTCGGTGTCAAGAACGATTTGTCGCATGTTCAGTCTTTCAGTTCCTCGATGCCTCGATTGGCGAGGGCATCGGCACGTTCGTTTTCCGGGTGGCCGGCGTGGCCCTTGACCCAGATCCATTCCAGTTTGTGCTGCCTGACCTGGGCGTCAAGTTGCTGCCAGAGGTCGGCATTCTTCACCGGCTTCTTGTCGGCGGTTTTCCAGCCGTTGCGCTTCCAGCCGTGAATCCACTCGTTGATGCCCTTCAGGACGTATTGCGAGTCGGTGTAGATCTTCCCGCCGACCGGGCGCTTGAGCGCCTCGATGGCGCGGATCGCCGCGGTCAGTTCCATGCGGTTGTTGGTCGTTTCCTTCTCGCCGCCCCACAACTCCTTTTCGTGCGCCCCCAGGCGCAGGATGGCGCCCCAGCCGCCCGGGCCAGGATTGCCCTTGCAGGCGCCATCGGTATAAATCTCCACGGTTTCTTCAATACTCATTGTGCTTCCTTGTTGCATCCTTTTTGGGCGATTGGGCGCAGTGCCTTGGCACGCACCATTTTCTTGCGCCAGGTGGGTGTGATCAGGCGCAGGCTATGGACGCGCTTGATGGCGCGCAGCATATAAACCCCGCCGGAAAAATTCCACCAGCGCTGGCCGGCGGTTTCCATGAAATCGAAGCGGCGCAGCCATTGTGGCTGTTCGAGCGGCGGCACATAACAACCGAAACAACCGCGGTCGACCTCAAAACCGAGCAATTTCAGCCAGTCCTTGAGGCGGGTTGCCGAGAGATAGTTGCCGTTCCACGGGAAATCGCCCTGGCGCTTCAGGTAACGTTTGATCCCCCAGAGTGACAGCGGGTTGAAGCCGGTGATGATGACCTGGCCCTCCGGTATCAGCACACGTTCGATTTCGCGCAGGATCTGGTGCGGGTCGCTGCTGAATTCGAGGACATGTGGCAGCAGTACCAGGTCGAGGCTTTGTCCGGCAAAGGGCAGGGCGGTGAAATCGCAGCAGACATCGACACCGCCCAGCGGCCCGGCCTTGCGGCGCAGCGGAATGCGGTTGCTGCGCAGGAAATCGAACTGCGGCAGGCCGATCTGCAGGGCATTGAAACCGAATACATCGGCCACCGCCGCATCGAACATCGAGCCTTCCCAGTCCGTAACGTAGCCCCCCTGGGCAGAGGCGAGCCAGCGCTCCAGATCGGCATTTGACATCCGGTCCGGCTGGCTCGATAGTTCCGGCATGTTCTCGATTTCCTTCATTCCCGCATTCAAGGATAACTACATCTGGCTGCTTACCCGCGGCCAACGCGCCGCCGTGGTCGATCCGGGGGATGCGATACCCGTCGTGGCGCGGCTCGAAGCAGAGGGTTTGACGCTGGAAAGCGTTCTCGTCACCCATCATCATGCCGACCATCAGGGTGGCATTGCATCCCTCGTCGAGCGCTGGAACCCCGCGGTTTTTGCACCTGCCGGCGAGTCTATCACAGGCTGCAACCACCCCCTGAACGGCGGAGAACGGATCGAAATTCTCGGCGAGACGATCAATGTGATGGCGGTTCCGGGGCACACCCTTGGGCACCTCGCCTATCTTGCGCCTGGTGCCCTGTTTTGCGGCGATACACTGTTTGGTGCCGGCTGCGGAAGACTCTTCGAAGGCACGGCGGCGCAGATGTCGGCTTCGCTCGACCGTCTTGCCGCCTTGCCCGACGAAACCCGGGTGTATTGCGCCCACGAATATACCGAGATGAACCTGCGCTTTGCGCTCGCCGTCGAGCCGGATAACCCGGCCCTGCGACGGCGGGTGGCCGAAGTGGCCGCACGCCGCGCGGCCGGGTTGCCCAGCGTGCCATCGACACTGGCTGAAGAAAAGGCAAGCAACCCCTTTTTGCGTTGCGCCGAACCCGCTGTCATCGCTGCAGCGCTGCGACATGGCGCAGGCCCAAGCGAACCCGCCGGCGGTGATTTTCCGAATGCTGCGGTCAACCCGAAAAAAGCCGATATTTTTGCCGCCATTCGTTTGTGGCGAAATGAGTTCTGATGAGGCTTGGAGGCCGTCATCGAACGAGGTTTCGGTCGGCCGGCCGATTAGCCCGGCTTGACCTGCCGTAGCTTGGTTGCGACTTTTTCCAGCGTGTCGAGTACGCGGGCGGCGTTGAAGGGCTTGACGATGAAGCCGCTGGCGCCGTTCTGGATCGATTCCTGAACCGTATCGGGGTCGGCGTTGCTGGTGATCATGATCACCGCGGTGCCCGGACGCGCAGCACGGATTTCGCACAGGGCATCGATCCCGTTTTTTTCCGGCATCATCACGTCCATGCAGATGATCTGGGGCTTGAGGCGTTCAGCCATTTCGACGGCAACGTTCCCGTTGCGTGCTTCACCGACCACCTCATATTCCTCGCCGCGCAACATGGCGCGCAGGATACTGCGCATCATGTCGTTGTCGTCGACGATCATTACGGTAGTGCGTGTTTTGAGCATGTGAATCAGTCGAGAGTGATCGCTCCGGCCAGACATACCCGGTCACGACCCTGATGTTTGGCTTGATAAAGGGCGTAATCCGCAGACTTTATCAGGTGGTCCGAAGCGTTGTCCATGTTCGGGGTGGCGGTGGCAATGCCGAGGCTGACCGTTACCCGGCCGTGTGGCGAGGCTGCGTGCGGAATATCGGCCCCGCGCAGGGCATGCCGGATACGCTCGGCGACTACGCGAGCACCCTCCTCGCCGGTGTTCGACAGGACGACGGCAAACTCTTCGCCGCCGTAGCGGGCTGCCACGTCGGAAGCGCGTTCCACCTGTACGGCCAGCGTGGCGGCGACGCGTCTCAGGCAGTCGTCCCCGGCCTGGTGGCCGTAGGTGTCGTTGAACAGCTTGAAATGGTCGATGTCGCACATGATCAGGCTCAGGCATTCTCCGCTGCGACGTGCGCGGCGCAGTTCGCGAGTGATGTGCTCGTCGAAGAAACGCCGGTTGGCGATGCCAGTCAGGCCGTCGCTGGCCGAAAGGTGCAGCAGTTCGCGATTGGCGGTGTCGAGCTTGCGGGCAAGAACAACCAGCGAGGTGCGCATCTGGATGATGCGTTGCATCGCCCGGATTTTTGCGTTGAGTACGGTTTCCCTGACCGGGCTGACCAGATAGTCGTCGCCACCGGCCAGGATGCAGTGTTCGATGTCATCGTCGCTGCCCGATGACGAAAGAAAGATGACTGGGGTCCAGTCGTCCGGATTTTCCAGTGCGCGAATCCGTTGGGCCACGACAAAGCCGCCGATGTCCGCCAGGTGCGTGTCGAGGAGGATCAGGTCAGGACGTTCGCGGACAAATATCTCGATGGCCGTTTCGCCATATTCGGCAGGCAATACCTTCGCCCCGAAGCGCTCAAGCTGTCGGGTGAGAATCAGCAGATTGGCACGGCTGCTGTCGGCGACCAGGATTCTCATCGCAACGGCGCGGCCCGGCTAGCGACAGTAGGTGTTGAAAAAAACCAGTGCCGAGATGGCAATGCTGATCGCCAGCACCCCCCAGCCGATGCCCCAGAACATGGTCTGCCGGGCCTGATATGTTGCCCCGCGTTCCTTGAACTCGACGTAGCGCTGGAATTCACCGAGCGTGAGCACGGCGGTGAACAGGAAAAAAATCATGCCGCAGAACAGAAAAATGATCACGCCGTTGGTCATTTCGCGGCAACTGCCCACGGTGTGACGAAGGAACATCAGGACGGAATCGGTGCGCAGCGCGAAAATCGCCACAGCGTAGGCAAGCACACCAAACAGCGCAATCAGTCCAATGGCAATCCAGGTTTCTCGCCGCTTGAGTTGGGCCAGCGCATCCTTTAAATCCTGAATGATCCAGTTCATGTGTTTTAGCCGCAGTTCAGGCGGTTCCGATGTGCTAAATTTGGCGGAAAATCAATATCGAAGAGAGATTATCATGGCCGAGCCGACGACAGGGAATTCGATAACAATGTCACGTGTCATCGATGCCGTGAAATCCAGCCGCAGCAAGCGTATTGGAAAACGGGTCGGGATATTTCTGCTGGTTTTCGGCCTGCTGGGCTATTTTGCCGGCCCGCCACTGCTCAAATACGTTCTGCTCAAGCAGCTCGGGCAGGAGTTGCAGCGCGAAGTCAGCATCGAAGACATCGATATCAACCCTTACGCGCTTTCCGCGCGGGTCAAGGGGGTGTCCGCCAAGGCGGCTGATGGCAAGGAAACAGCCGGGTTCGACGAACTTTACGTCAATCTTTCGTCGGCCTCCATTTTCAAGTTGGCGGTCGTGGTTGATGAAATCCGCCTGCAGGGTTTGCGCCTGTCGGTGGCCCGCGTCAGCGAAGGACGTTTCGATATTTCCGACCTGCTCGACAAATGGATGAAGCCCGATGACGAGCCGGATAGCGGCACGCCACGCTTTTCGCTGAACAATATCCAGCTCGTTGGCGGCCGGATCGATTTCGACGACCAGCCGAAGGGTGAGCAACATACGGTCAGCGACATCAACCTGGCACTGCCTTTCGTGTCCAGCCTGCCTTATCAGGCGGAGGTTCTCGTCGAGCCGAGCTTTTCGGCGAACGTCGACGGTTCCTCGCTGGAACTCAAAGGGCGCAGCAAGCCATTTACCGGGCAACATGAGAGCGAACTCGATCTCGATCTCGAGCATTTCGACCTCGCGGGGTTGCAGCCCTATCTGCCGGATGCGCTGCCTTTTCGCGTTGTATCGGGCAAGCTTGATTCCGAGTTGAAGGTTGTTTTCAAGGCTCTGTCCGACAACGTCTTTTCTCTGGCGCTTAATGGCAGCGCCCACGTTTCCGACTGGGCACTGGCCGAAAGCGGTGGCGAGCCACTGGTCGGCTGGAAGCGCCTCGATATCGATCTGGAAAACGCCGATCTGGTCAATCGCAATATCGCGGTGAAACGTGTCGCACTCGATGGACTGGATGCCACCCTGACGGTAAATCGCGCCGGTGAGTTCAATATCTTCAAGGTCATCGACAAGCTCGCCGGTTCTGCCGGAAAGGGCAGCGGGGAAGCGCCCGGCAGCGTGCCGGCCAAGCCGCTGGTCTGGTCGCTGGGAGAGTTTGTCCTGAGCAATGGCCTGGTGCATTGGCGCGATGATTCCAATCTGGTTCCGGTGGCGGGCGAGGTGCGCAACTTGCGGGTCGAGGTTGGCAAACTGGACAGCAAGCTGGCGGCGCCAATTGAAATCGGCAACGCCAGTTATCAGCTCGACATGGGCGAACATGTCCGCATCGGGCAGGTTGCGCTCAAGGGGATCAAGGTCGATTTGCCAGGGCATCGTGTCGATATTGCCGAACTGACCAGCAGCGAGACGCGCGCGAAGCTTGTCCGCAACAAGGCGGGCAAGATCGAGTGGATCGGCATGCCGGTGATCAAGACCATTCGTGCCGCCGATGCCGAGGTTCGTGACGAGAAACCCTGGCTGGCCCGCCTGGCAAAGCTCAATATCGAGGATGTTGCCCTGCGTTTCGAGGATCTGGCTTTCCGCCCCGCAGCGGTTCAGACGCTGGAGGGGTTCAGCCTGACCGGCGAGAATCTGGGGAACGAGCCGGGCCAGAAAGGCAGCATTGTGGTCAAGGGGAAGGTCAACCAGAAAGGCAGCCTGAGTGTCGAGGGAAATGTCCAGGCGACGCCGCCGGCCTTGGAACTCAAGGTCGAGACCGTGGCCATTCCGCTCCTGCCGTTGCAGCCGTATTTTTCCGAGCATCTCAATATCGCCCTGACCCGCGGCCAGATTTCCAACAAGGGCGAGGCAACTGCACAGTTCGACAAGGATGGCGTCAAGGCGGGCTACAAGGGAACCCTCACGCTGGGTGACCTGCTGGCGGTTGACAAGGTCAACAGCGCCGATTTTCTCAAGTGGAAATCGCTCTATCTGGGAGGCATCGATTTCAAGCTGGACCCGATGGCGATCAATGTCGGTGAAATTGCGCTGACCGACTTCTACTCCAAGCTGATTTTAAATTCGGCCGGGCGGCTCAATTTGCAGGACATCGTCCGCAAGCCAGGCAGCGAGGTGGTCTCCGTTGCGGGGGGCGATGCCGCTGGCAAGCCCGAAAACGACGTGACGAACACTACCGCTTCGGCCCCTGTGGCTGCAACCACTACAACATCGGCGGCAGCGCCGGCGAGCGCTCCGGCAAAGCCCCCGTTGCCGATCAAGATTGCCCGCATCACGTTGCAAAATGGCACGGTCAATTTCTCCGATTTCTTCGTCAAGCCGAATTACACGGTTAACCTGACCAAGCTGGGCGGTCGGGTCACCGGGCTCTCCTCGACGGCCGATACGCTGGCTGACATGGAGCTGCGGGGCAGTTACGCCAATTCGGCGCCGGTGAAGATCGTGGCCAAGCTCAATCCGCTGGCGGCCAAGACCTATCTCGATCTCAAGGCGGATGTGACGGGTGTGGACATGGTCGGTTTCTCGCCTTATTCGGGAAAATATGCCGGCTACAACATCGAGAAGGGCAAGCTTTCCCTGAATCTTGCCTACAAGCTGGAAAACAACCAGTTGGCCGCCGACAACCGTTTGTTCATCGATCAATTCACCTTCGGGGAAAAGGTCGATAGTCCGGATGCGACCAAGCTGCCGGTCAATCTGGCGATTGCCTTGCTCAAGAACAACCGTGGTGAAATCGATATCAACCTGCCGATTTCGGGTTCGCTCGACGATCCGCAGTTCTCGGTTGGTGGGCTGGTGGTCAGGGTGATCGTCAATCTTTTCGTCAAAGCGGTAACTTCGCCGTTTGCGCTGCTCGGGTCGATGTTCGGCGGCGGCGAGGAGTTGTCCAATGTCGAATTCGCCCCTGGCCGGGTCGCTATCAACGATGCTGCGCTCAAGAAGCTCGAAGCACTGGCCAAGGCGCTCAACGAACGCGATTCGCTGAAGCTTGAAATCACTGGTCGCGCCGATCCGGAAGCTGACCGGGAAGGCGTCAAACGCGTGGCCATCGAGCGGGCGATGAAGGCGGAAAAGCTGAAGGACATGCTGAAGAAGGGCGGTGAGGGGGTTTCTCTCGAAAGCGTCGAAATCGCGCCGGATGAGTACAAGATTTATCTGGCCCGCGCCTACAAGGAAGCCAAGTTCCCGAAACCGCGCAACATGATCGGCATGCAGAAGGATCTGCCGGTAGAAGAAATGGAAAAGCTGATGCTGACCAACCTGCCGGCCAGTGCTGACGATATTCAGCGCCTGGCCACGCAGCGCGCGGAAAACGTGCAAAGCTGGCTGATCGAAACCGGCAAGGTGCCGGCGGCACGCATTTTCCTGTTGCCGCCCAAGAGCGAGGCCGATCCCAAGGCCAGGGCCAGCCGTGCCGACTTTTCCCTGAGGTAGGCGTCAGGTGAGCGAGACTTTGGGTTTTGCGCTGCTGGCCGGGGTGATCGTCAGCGTCCTTCTGCAAGTCGCCTTGCTGCTGCGAGGTGGTCGACGTGCCGACGACGAATTTGCCTGGCGCAGCTTGCAGGAGGCGCAGGAAAAAGGTCTGGCGCGCCTTGAACGAGAGCTGCGCGAAGAGTTGGCGCGCGGGCGGCGCGAAGATACCGAAGCTGCATTTTTTGACCGCGAGGAACGGGCGCAATCCTCATCCTTGCTCGGCCAGACGGTGAGTACGCAGTTCGGGCAGTTTGGTGCCATGCAGGCCGAGCGGCTGGAAGCCTTCGCCCGCGAACTGAGCCGTTTTTCTGCCGGGCTGGACGAGCGTTTCGAGCGTCTCAAGGCGACCGTGGAAGGTCGCCTGCTGGCCATTCAGGCCGATAACGCCGGCAAGCTCGAAGAGATGCGTCGCACGGTTGATGAAAAATTGCATGCCACGCTGGAGCAGCGGCTGGGCGAATCCTTCAAGCTGGTCAGTGAGCGTCTGGAGCAGGTGCATCGCGGGCTGGGCGAAATGCAGACGCTGGCTACCGGCGTCGGCGATCTCAAGCGTGTGCTGAGCAATGTCAAGACGCGTGGAACCTGGGGCGAGATCCAGTTGGGGGCGTTGCTCGAGCAGTTGCTGACTGCCGAACAGTTTGCGGCAAATGTGGTGGTTCGCCCGGACAGCAACGAGCGGGTCGATTTCGCCATTCGGCTGCCGGGGCGCGAGGATGGCGCGGTGGTCTGGCTGCCGATGGATGCCAAGTTTCCGATCGAGGACTATCAACGTCTGCTCGAAGCCCAGGAGCGCGGCGATCCGGCCGCTGTCGAAGCGGCGGCGCGCGCCATCGAGTTGCGTCTGAAGGCGGAGGCGAAGAGCATTCACGAGAAATACGTGGCGCCGCCCTACACGACGGATTTTGCCTTGCTCTACCTGCCGGTCGAAGGTTTGTATGCGGAAGCGCTGCGTCGTCCGGGGCTGGCCGAAACCCTGCAACGCGAATGGCGGGTCAGCCTGAGCGGGCCGACCACGCTGGCTGCGATGCTCAACAGCCTGCAGATGGGCTTCCGGACACTGGCTATCGAGCAGCGCTCGGCGGAAGTCTGGGCGGTGCTGGGGGCGGTCAAGACGGAGTTTGGCAAGTTCGGCGAAGCGCTGGCCCACACCCGCAAAAAGCTCGATGAGGCGAGTAACAGCATCAGCCGGGCGGAAACGCGAACGCGCCAGCTGTCGCGCAAGTTGAAGGATGTCGAGGCCCTGCCGGTGGCAGAATCGGAACAATTGATCGGGATGGTGGATCTGGATGGCGAAGACGAGTGAACTGGAAGCGGCCTATCGTGCAACGACGTACCGGGTGTTTCTGCCGGGCGGGTTGATCGAACTGCGTATCGGGATGTCCTGTCCTCAACTGGCTGACTGGCTGGCCGGAGAGGGCTGTTCCGGCTTCGCCATCATGACGGCGTTCAATCCCGGCGCACAGCGCCTTGCCGCCGATGAGAACGCCGAGCGTCAGGCGCGTCTGGAATGCGATCTGCTGGAAGGCAATTACGAGCCCTACGCTGCGGAGAACGTGCCGGATGATCCAGCCGGCCCGGTCGAGGAAGCGTGCTTTGTCCCGGATATCCCGCCGGAGGATGCTGCCGCGCTGGCTACCGATTACGGCCAGAATGCCATCGTTTGTGGCGGGCCGGACGGCGTGCCTGAGCTGCTCTGGATGGAAGGCAGCGAACAATGATCAGGAAAATCGGCCGTTTCGAGATTCGTCGGGAATTGGGTCGGGGCGCCCAGAGCGTGGTTTATCTCGGCTTCGACCCGCAGTTGCAGCGGGAAATCGCCATCAAGACGGTGCATTTCAACCGGCCCGATCCGGCGCAGAACAGCGACCTGCTGGCCGAGGCACGGATGGTCGGCAAGTTGCGCCATCCGAACATCGTGCCGATTTTCGAGGCCGGTCAGGAGGGCGGCGATCTCTACCTCGTTTTTGAATATGTGCCGGGCAAGACGCTGGCCGGTTTTCTGCGCGAGAGTGGTGCCCTGTCGCCGGTCAAGGCGGTGGGCATCCTGCGGCCGATCCTTGATGCGGTGGCGCTGGCGCACGCCCAGGGCATCATCCACCGCGACTTGAAGCCCTCGAACATCCTGCTCGACGAAAATGGCACGCCGCGTGTCATGGATTTCGGCATTGCCGCACGGGTCGATAGCCCCAGTGACGATGCCGGGGAATATACGGGGACGCCGGCCTACATGGCGCCGGAGTATATCGACCACCGCGAAAGCAGCGAGCGGTCGGATATTTTTGCGGCCGGGTTGATTCTCTTTGAAATGCTGGCGGGGCGGCGGGCCGTCGAGGGCGACAACATTTTCCAGGTCATGCATCGCCTGCTGGGCGAAGACCTGAAGCTGCCGGCGAGTGCTGCGGTCGACGAGAATTTGTGCGGTATTTTGTACAAGGCGCTGGCGCGTGATCCGGCGTTGCGCTACCAGAGCGCGCAGCAGTTCGCCGAAGCGCTCGATAACTACCTCGATCCGGAAGAAGAAATGTCCGGCGCCCAGAACAAGCAGTCGACGCTCGATTTCCTGCTGCGCCGGATGCGTCACAAGAGCGATTTTCCTGCGCTGTCGGAATCGGTCAGTGCCATCAACAAGATTGCCAACAGCGAGACGGAGAGCATCAACAAGCTTTCCAATTCCATCCTCAAGGATTTCGCCCTGACCAACAAGTTGTTGCGTCTGGTCAATTCGGCTTATTTTCGGCCGGCGGGCGGGGGTAGCATCAGTACGGTGTCGCGGGCGGTGATCGTGCTCGGCTTCGAGGCGGTGCGCAATATAGCGATTACCGTGCTGCTCTTCGAGCATTTACAGAACAAGGTGAATGCCAACCAGCTCAAGGAAGATTTTCTGCGCGCCAATCTGGCCGGCATTCTGGCCAAGGACATCAGTGCCACGGCAGAGATGCGCGATCTCGAACAGACCTTCATCTGTTCCCTTTTTCACAGCCTGGGGCGCTTGCTCGGACAATTCTATTTCCCGGATGAGTCGGACGAGATCCGGCGTGTCATGGAACAAAAGAAGTGTGGCGAAGATACCGCCGCGCTTCAGGTGCTCGGTATCTCGTTCGAGGAAATGGGCATTGCCATTGCCCGGCAATGGGGTTTTCCGCCGCTGATCGTGGGTAGTATGCGCCGCCTGCCGAGTGGCGCGGTGCGCAAGCCGGCGACGCAGGAAGATCGTCTGCGCGTGCTGTCGGGCTTGTCGAATGAACTCTGTGACATGATTGCCCAGGTGACGCCCGAGGCGCGTGAGCGGGAAATGAAAAAGACCATGGCGCGTTTTGCCGATGCCGTGCCGCTCGACCAGAAAGATGTGCAGCAGACGGTGCAGCGCGCCGTCGAGGAAGTGGCGGATTTCGCCAGAGTCATTCATCTCAACCTGCAACAGACGACGTTTGGCAAACAGATGCGCCTGTTTGCACGGGGTGAAGTTACGTCCGGCGCTGCTGCGTCAGATACAGAAGAGATCGATCTGGCGGCGGGTACGTTATTGCGCGAGACAGATCCCCTAGCCGGGGCTGATGGCGATCCGGGCGGCGCGGGAGAGCCCGTCGTGGATGCTCAGGCGGTGCTGACGGCCGGGATTCAGGACATCAGCAATACGCTGGTCGATGGCTTCAAGCTGAACGACATTCTGCGCATCATTCTCGAAACGATGTATCGAGCGATGGGATTCAAGCGGGTTGTCCTGTGCATTCGCGACGCCAAATCCGGCACCATGCAGGGGCGCTTCGGCTTCGGGCCGGATGCCAACGAAATCGCCCGGGCCTTCCGCTTTCCCCTGAGTTTCACGCCGGATATTTTCCACGCGGCGACCTCGAAGGGGGTCGATATCCTGATCAGCGACATCAATGATCCGAAAATCGCCGAGCGTATTCCCGAGTGGTATCGCAAGGCGGTTCCGGCGCACTCGTTCGTGCTCTTTCCGCTCAACCTCAAGGGCAATCCGGTGGCGCTCATTTATGCTGACCGCGATGAGGCGGGCGGCATCGATATACCGGAAAAGGAACTATCCCTGCTGCGTACCCTGCGCAATCAGGCCATTCTGGCCATCAAGCAGGGGAGTTGATCACCAGAGCTTCCACCAGGCGACCTTGCGCTCCAGGCCATCCGTGTAATAGCGGCTGTTCGGGTAGTTCTGGCGCATGACGCGTTCGGCATCGTCGCGCAGGTCGTTCATGCCCAGCTTGTCATAAGAGGTAACGAGGATGAACAGGGCTTCTTCGATGGCCGGTGCCTGCTGGTAGGTCTTGACCGCGAACTGGGCACGGTTGATCGCAGCGACGTAAGCGCCACGCTTGTGATAATAGCGGGCGACGTGGACTTCCAGCGAGGCCAGTGCATTGACCAGATATTCCATGCGTTTCACGGCATCCGGCGCGTATTTGCTGTTCGGGAAGCGGGTGACCAGTTCGCGCAGGGAGTCGAAAGCCTCGCGAGCCGCCTTCGGGTCGCGCTCGGTCGGGTCCTGGTTGCTGATCAGCCCCATCAGGCCGAGGTCTTCGTTGAAGTTGATGAGACCTTTCAGGTAATAGACGTAGTCGATCGCTGGATGATTCGGGTGCAGTTTGATGAAGCGATCACAGGCAGCGAGTGCAGAGCCCGGTTCATTGGCCTTCCAGTACACGTAGCCGAGTTCGAGTTGCGCCTGTTGTGCATAGCGGCCGTAGGGATAGCGTGCTTCCAGCTTTTCCAGGGTTTTCGCCGCTTTTTCCCAGTTGCCGTCTGCCTGCTCGTCTTTCGCTGAGGAATAAAGCTTACCTGCCGACCAGCCAGCTGTTTCGTCGATTTGTTCGGGCAGCAAGCTGCATCCGGCAAGGATTGCGACAGCAAAAACGGCGGCCAGCAGTCGGAAGAAGGCGGTAAAAGGCCGGAATGCGGCTAAACTTCGCATCATGAAAGATCCTTTGGAAAACTGCGGCGATTATAGCCGAACTGAACCGCTTGAATTGACGGTTCCGGATGCCAGTTACGGCCGTCGCCTTGATCAGGTGCTGGCCGAACTGATTCCTCAACACTCGCGTAACCGTTTGCAGGGCTGGGTGCGTGATGCCTGTGTCGAGGTCGATGGCAAGATCGAGGCCGAGCCGAAACGCAAAATGCTGGGCGGCGAACGCTTGCGTATCGTGCCACCGAGCGATGCACGTGACATGCCAGAACAACCGGAGGACATTCCTCTTGATATCGTCTTCGAAGATGACACGCTGATCGTCATCAACAAACCGGCCGGTCTTGTCGTGCATCCAGGCAGCGGCAACTGGAGCGGCACGTTGATGAACGCCCTGCTGCATCATGCGCCGGGCATCGAACAAGTGCCTCGCGCGGGTATCGTGCATCGACTGGACAAGGACACCAGCGGTTTGCTGGTCGTTGCCAAAACGCCAGAAGCACAAACCGATCTGGTTCGCCAATTGCAGGCCCGCACGGTGCGACGCGTCTATCTGGCGCTGGCAGCCGGGGTGATCAGGAAGGGCGGGGGCGTCGATTCCCCCATCGGACGTCACCCGGTGCAGCGCATCAAGATGGCGGTGGTGCCCGAGAGCCGCGGAGGCAAGCCCGCTTTGACCTGGTTCCGGGTCATGGAATCGTTTCCTTATTGCACTTTTGTCGAGTGTTCTCTGGAAACCGGAAGAACTCACCAGATCCGCGTGCATCTCGCTTCGATCGGGCATCCGCTGGTTGGCGATCAGGTCTATGGCAAGCCCAACCCGAAGTTGCCGGCTTTCGGCCGTCAGGCGCTGCACGCAACCCGGCTTGGACTGGTGCATCCGCTGAGCGGATTGAAGATGCAATGGGAAGTGCCGATGCCGCAGGATATGCGCGATCTCCTTGATGAACTGCGCCATGCCTGAGTTTTTCGTTCCTGACTGGCCGGCCCCGGCGAACGTGCGTGCGATGCAAACCCTGCGCACCGGCGGATGCAGCGTTAAGCCCTGGGACAGTTTCAATCTCGGCGATCATGTCGGCGACGATGCAGGCTGCGTTGCTGCCAACCGCGAGGCCCTGCGCCGGCTTTTACCGGGCGAACCCTTCTGGCTGCGGCAGGTGCATGGCATTGCTGCGGTCGACGTGAATTTTTGCCCGATTTTGCCTGAGGCCGATGCGGCGTTTTCCCGTCAGGCTGGCCAGGTTTGCGCGGTGATGACTGCGGATTGCCTGCCGGTGCTTTTCTGTGACCGGGCGGGATCGGTGGTGGCGGCTGCACATGCGGGCTGGCGCGGCTTGCTGGCCGGAGTGCTGGAAGAAACGATCCGCAGTATGGCGGTTCCGGCAGCCGATTTGCTGGCCTGGCTGGGGCCGGCGATTGGTCCTCTGGCTTTTGAAGTCGGTGACGAAGTCCGCGCCGCGTTTGTCGCTCGCAACCCTGAGGCCGCTGCCGCTTTCGCGCCCCATGCATCGGGTAAATGGCTGGCCGATATTTACCTGCTGGCCCGGCAGAGACTGTGCGCTGCCGGTGTCTGCGAAATCAGTGGCGGAACGCGCTGCACGGCGAGCGAAAAAGATGCGTTTTTCTCCTATCGCCGGGATGCCGTGACCGGGCGCATGGCCAGCCTGATCTGGCTGGAAGCCTAGATGCCCTGTTGATGCGGCGAACGGCCCGAGCACGATTCGCACTGCACGAGTTCACGGAAGCGCTGCATTGCCCGGGCAAAATAATCCGCGCTGGCGTTGTTGCCGCATTCCGTCTTCGATTCGGCGCTGGCGCGCTGCCACAGCCGGATTGCGTGTTCCTGGCCAAGGCCCGCCCTGCCGGCTATCCACGGCAGCATTTTGGGAATGTTCATGTTGATTGTCCTGTTCCTGTCCCGTTTCGTCCGGCAATACGCCGAAGCGGTCAATACACCGGCCCTGAAAATACTTCCTTGAAAAAGAAATCGGAGTTTTTCTCTGTCGCCTTGCAGGCAGGGAAGTTGTTCCAGGTACAGGGAAGAACGGTTGCAAGGATATTCGTGCCCTTGAAAACGGATTCGTAACTTACCGTTTCTCTGCATCGCTTCATTGAAGCAGCGCGTGATTTGGCTGCCGATTTTTCCACTGCCATGGTGCACTCCCTGAAAGAACCGGAATTGGCAGTGTCAATATAGACTTCATGTTGCAGTGCAACAAACGATCATTTCTTACTGCACGGATTAGGTAAAGTTAAGTGTCCGCTGGCACTGTTGTAACGGCGACGTTAAAAAAGGCAGCACGAACATTCGCGCTGCCTTTTTGTTGCTGGCAATCCCGCCGGAACTATTTCTTCCAGGCGTCCGCCTGCACCAGCGAGTCCTCGCGCCAAGCGTCCCGTGCCGCCTGATTGGCCACCCAGTTGGGCAGGAAGGTATAGGCTTCGTCGAGCAGGTGTGGCGTGTGACGTCCGGGCGAATAGCGTTGGGCGCGGTCATAGTATTCGCGCAGTGCCGGCTTGAAGTTTGGGTGGGCGCAGTTGTCGATGATGACCTTGGCCCGCTGCTTCGGCGACAGGCCGCGCAGATCGGCCAGACCCTGTTCGGTGACGATGACCTGGACGTCATGCTCGGTGTGGTCGACGTGCGAGACCATTGGCACGATGCAGGAGATGCTGCCGTTCTTGGCGCTGGACGGGGTCATGAAAATCGACACGAAAGCGTTACGGGCGAAGTCGCCGGAGCCGCCGATGCCGTTCATGATCGAGGTGCCCATGATGTGGGTCGAATTGACGTTGCCGTAGATGTCCGCCTCGATCAGCCCGTTCATGGCGATGACGCCCAGACGACGGATCACCTCCGGGTGGTTCGAGATTTCCTGCGGGCGCAGGATGATGCTGTTCTTGAAGCGCGGCAGGTCGGCGTTCAGCTCTTCGAGCGCCTTCGGACTGAGCGAGAAAGAGGTGGCCGAGGCGCAGGTCAGTTTGCCGGATTTGATCAGGTCGAGCATGCCGTCCTGCAAGACTTCGGTATAGGCGGTCAGGTTCTCGAAGGGGCCGTCCTGCAAGCCTGCCATCACGGCATTGGCGACATTCCCGACGCCGGATTGCAGGGGCAGCAGGTTGGCCGGCAAACGGCCTTTCTTCACTTCATGCTGGAGGAATTCCAGGATATGACCGGCGATCATCTTGGAGTTGGCATCGGGCGGCGAGAAGGGCGAATTGCGGTCGGCCTTGTTGGTCTCGATGACGGCGATGACCTTGTTCGGGTCGATGGTGTAGTACGGGCTGCCGATGCGGTCATCGGTCTTCAGAAGCGGAATCGGCTTGCGATGCGGCGGCAGGGCGGTGCCGTAGTAAATGTCGTGCATCCCTTCGAGTGCCGGGTTCTGCCAGGCATTGACTTCGAGGATGACCTTGTCGGCCTGGTCGAGCCAGGTCTTGTTGTTACCGACCGAAGAAGACGGGATGAGACGGCCATCTTCGAGAATACCGGCCACTTCGACGACGGCGACATCGAGCTTGCCGAGAAAGCCGGACCAGACGAACTGTGCAACGTGCGACAGGTGAATGTCGATGTATTCCATTTCGCCAGCGTTGATGCGTTTGCGGCAGGTCGGGTCGGACTGGTAGGGCAGGCGCATTTCAATGCCGTCAACCATGGCCAGGGCGCCGTCGAGCTCCGGTGCTGTCGAGGCTCCGGTCCATACGCCGATCTTGAATTTTTGGCCGTGCAGGTTGGCATCCATGATGCGCTTGGCCAGGGCGGTGGGTACGAGTTTCGGGTAGCCTGCACCGGTAAAGCCGCTCATGCCGACGTTGACGCCGGAAGGGATCAGGTTTGCGGCCTCGTCTGCCGACATGATTTTGCCGCGCATGGCGGCGTTGAGAATACGTGAAGCTCCATCCATGTTTCTCGATGCTCCGGTCTGATAGTTGATCAATCGATGTCTCCAAAAAAAAGCCCGCACGAGGCGGGCTCAAATCCAGTACCTAAGCGCATGAAGGTCTGGTGGAGACGGTGCAAATTTATCAAAGCGGCCGTGAGGCAACGAACGAGAAATTTTTACCTGATGGACAACAAAATCTTAAGCGTCGGGCGGCGCGGGGTTAGCGTGCGCCGGTTTCGCCCGTCGGTGCCGGCGGAACAACATTGGCCTGGGCGGACAGGTTGGCTGGTGCAGCCGGTTCGGCCGCGGGGGTAGCAGCGGGAGCTACTGCCGGGGTGACAGCGGGGGCCAGCGCAGGTTGCGTCGCGGCGACTTCTTCCTTCTTGCTGCAGGCACTCAGTGCAATGGCCAGCACGGTGGCGGCGAGCAGGGACTTGTTCATGAAACTTCCTTTCGATATCAGTTGCGGGACGGCGCAATCAGCGGCCGTTGGCGACAAGATAGTGAGCGTCTTGCCAGCGGGCAAACGACTATTTATGATGCTACGCTTTAGAAAATCTTAATCGTATTCCGTGACCTATCGCCTTCCTCCGCTGTCTGCCATGCGCGCCTTTGAGTCAGCTGCACGCCATCTGAGTTTCAAGAAGGCAGCCGAAGAGTTGCATGTCACCCCGGCGGCAATCAGTCAGCAGATCAAGGCGCTGGAGTCATATCTGGGGGTCAGTCTTTTTCATCGCCTGACACGGGCACTCGAAATCACGCCGCAGGGGCGGGCAATGCTGCCCAAGATACGCGAGGGATTCGAATGTTTCGCAGCCGCCATCGACGGTACGCGGCAAGAGGTCGAAGGTGCGTTGACGGTAACCGCACCGCCATCGTTCGCGACACGCTGGCTGGTTCCCCGCCTGCCCCGTTTTTCGGCGATGCATCCGGGCATCGAACTGCGCCTGTCGAGTAGTGGCGACAGTGTTGATCGGCGGGGTGAGACGCTTCTGCTCGACGACGAGTTGCTCGACTTGCGTGACCCGGGGTCTGTCCTGGCCATCCGTTACGGTACCGGAAATTATCCTGGATTGGAGGTCGATCAGATTTTCGCGCCGGACTGGATTCCCGTGTGCAGCCCACGTTTGCTCAGCAACCAGCGTCGCCTTGATTCTCCGGCTGATCTGGCCGGGCATGTGTTGATCCATGACGAAACAATCGATGATGAAGGCATTCAGCCCGGATGGCGGGAATGGCTCGCCAGCGCAGGGGTTACGACGGTTGACGCTGGCCGCGGTCCACGATTTTCTAATGCGGTGCTGGCTGTGGAGGCTGCACTCGACGGGCAGGGGGTGGCGTTGGCGCTCAAGCCGCTGGTTGAAAACGATGTGAGGGCAGGGCGCCTGATCGTTCCTTTCGACATCGCAGTTACTTCGCCGTTCGGTTATTTTCTGGTGATGCGCAAGGCGGTGGCTCACCGGCATTCGGTAGCGGCCTTCCGTGCATGGTTGCTGGCCGAAGCGCAGGCTACGCAGCCCAACTGGCCTGCTGGCGCGTCGACCTAGCCGGCCTGCTGGTCGGTCTGTTCGCCCGGTTGCGTCGCGCTGCTGGCCTGCCGCGCGAGCAGTTCGCGATGTGCCTGGCGCTGGCGGCGTACCTTGCTGCCGCCCAGCCAGAGAATGAGGCTACAGGGCAGCAGTCCGTAGAAAAGGAAGGAGGCGAGACCGGCAACAAGGCTGGGTTCGCTCGCAGCAACGAGCACGGTCACGTAAAGCCAGCCGATGGCAATGATATACATGGCGTAATTATGCATTGACAGGGCTTCGGGCGGTATGCAGAATCCAGAAGCTGAAACCCCAACAACACAAGAGAAGAGTCTTCCCATGGCGCAGGGATCGAACAATAACGACGCATTCTTGGGTTCTGCCATGCAGTTCATGCAGGCCGGGCAGAATATGGCGCAGCAATTCATGGAGTATCTCGGCAAGGCCGGGAATCCAGCTGCAACAGCCGTTCCTCCCGTCGATCCGCAGGCCATCACCGCGCTTCAGAAGCAGTTCATGGATCAACAGATGTCCTTGTGGCAATCGATGCTGGCCAAGCAGCAGGGACAAGAGCAGGAGTTCAAGGTCGCGCCCGAACCCGGTGACCGTCGATTTTCTGCGCCGGAGTGGCGGGACAGCCCGATTTACGACTACCTGCATCAGGCCTACCTGCTCAATACCCAATATTTGAAACAAGTCGTCGAGGTCATGCCGGCCGAAGACGAAAAGGCCAAAAACCGCTTGCGTTTCGTCGCACGCCAACTCGCCGATGCCATGGCACCGTCGAATTTTGCCGCGACCAATCCGGAATTCATCAAGCTGGCGCTGGAAACCAAGGGCCAGAGCATTACCGACGGCATCAACAACCTGATTCGCGACTTCGAAAAAGGTCGCATTTCGATGACCGACGAATCGGTGTTCGAGGTTGGCGAAAACATTGCCACCACCGAAGGTGCCGTGGTCTATGAAAACGAGTTGATGCAGCTCATCCAATACACGCCGCTCACGCCCAAGGTCGGATCGCGGCCGCTGCTGGTGGTGCCGCCCTGCATCAACAAGTTCTACATCATGGATTTGCAGCCGGACAACTCCCTGATCCGCTTCATGATCGAGCAGGGCAACACGGTTTTCCTGGTGTCCTGGCGCAATCCGATGGAGGCTCAGGGGCATGCGACCTGGGATGATTACCTGGAACACGGCCCGATCGACGCCTTGCGTGTCGTACGAGAGATTTGTCGGGTCAAGCAGGTCAATGCACTGGGCTTCTGTGTTGGCGGTACGATTTTGACTTCGGCGCTGGCCGTTCTGAAGGCACGTGGCGACGATGGGGTTGCTTCGCTGACCCTGCTGACCACCTTGCTCGACTTCTCCGATACCGGCGAAATCGGCCTGTTCATCGATGAGCAGGGGCTGGTCGCACGCGAAGCCGCCATCGGCAAGGGCGGATTGCTGCCGGCACGCGACCTGCAAAATACGTTCTCGTTCCTGCGCGCCAACGATCTGGTCTGGAATTACGTTACCGGCAACTACCTGAAGGGGCAGAAGCCGCAAGCATTTGACCTGCTTTACTGGAATTCCGATTCGACCAACTTGCCGGGGCCGTTTGCCTGCTGGTACATGCGCAACCTGTATCTCGAAAACAGCCTGCGCGTTCCCGGTAAGCTCGAAATGTGCGGCCAGCGTGTTGATCTCGGCGCACTCGACATGCCTGTCTATCTGCTGGCGACGCGCGAAGACCACATTGTTCCTTGGCAATCGGCCTATGAAAGCACGCGCATCCTCGGCGGCAAGGTGCGTTTCGTGCTGGGTGCTTCCGGCCACATCGCCGGTGTGATCAATCCGGTCAGCAAGAACAAGCGCAGTTACTGGGTCAATGAGGATGTCAAAAAAGACGCAGAATTCTGGTTGACCGCAGCAGAAGAGAAAAAAGGTAGTTGGTGGGCCGATTGGGCCAGCTGGTTGAAACCGTTGTCAGGAGAGCAGCGGGCACCGCGCAAGCCGGGAAGTGTCAAATACAAGCCGATCGAACCGGCGCCCGGCCGTTACGTCAAGGAGCGCGCGGTATAAAAACCAGGAAAAGGGGATGAGGATGTCGCGAGTTGCATTGGTAACAGGCGGTATGGGCGGTCTTGGCGAGGCTGTTTGCATCAAGTTGGCGGCGCTGGGTTTCAGGGTTGTCACCACCTATTCACCGGGTAACAAGAAGGTGGATGAATGGTTGAAAACGATGAACAACATGGGGTATGGCTTCAAGGCCTATCCTTGTGACGTGACCGATTTCGATTCTGCGCACAGTTGTGTCGAAGCAGTCGCCAGGGAAGTCGGGCCGGTCGATGTTCTGGTCAATAATGCCGGCATCACGCGTGACATGACTTTCCGCAAAATGACCAAGGCCGACTGGGATGCGGTGATGCACACCAATCTCGATTCCGTGTTCAACATGACCAAGCAGGTTATGGATGGCATGGTCGAGCGCAAGTGGGGGCGTGTCATCAACGTCGCCTCGGTGAACGGCCAGAAGGGTGCTTTCGGACAAACCAATTACTCGGCTGCCAAGGCCGGCATGCATGGCTTTACCAAGGCGCTGGCACTGGAAGTGGCCAAGCAGGGGGTAACAGTGAATACCATCTCGCCCGGCTATATCGGAACCAAGATGGTGACGGCCATTCCGCAGGAAATTCTCGACTCAAAAATTCTGCCGCATATCCCGGTCAACCGCCTGGGCAAACCGGAAGAAATTGCTGGGCTGGTGGCTTATCTCGCTTCCGATGAAGCGGCGTTTGTCACTGGTGCCAACATCTCGATCAACGGCGGTCAGCACATGTACTGACCGGTGTTTTTTTACCCCGCTTTCAATTTCATCAAAAGGAAGGAAAAACTATGACGCAACGTATTGCTCTCGTTACCGGTGCCATGGGTGGTCTCGGAACCGCCATCTGCCAGGAACTGGCCAAGGCTGGCCACAAGGTTGTCGCCTCTTATCATCCCCAGTTCGATAACAAGGATGCCTGGCTGGCCGAGATGTCCGCCGCCGGCTTCAACGATTTCGTGTGTGTGGCTGGTGACGTCTCGTCGCTGGAAGACTGCCAGAAGATGGTTGCCGAGGCCGAAGCCGCCTGCGGCCCGGTCGATATCCTGGTCAACAACGCCGGCATCACCCGTGACCGCATGTTCGCCAAGATGGAAAAGGATGGCTGGGATGCCGTCATTTCCACCAACCTGACCTCGTTGTTCAACATGTCCAAGCAAGTTTCCGCCAAGATGGCCGAGCGTGGCTGGGGCCGTATCATCAACATCTCCTCCGTCAATGGCGTCAAGGGTCAGGCTGGCCAGACCAACTACTCCGCCGCCAAGGCTGGCGTGATCGGTTTCACCAAGGCACTGGCTGCCGAACTGGCTGCCAAGGGCGTGACGGTCAACGCCATCGCTCCGGGCTATGTCGCGACCAAGATGGTCATGGCGATCAAGCCGGAAGTGCTGCAAACCATCATCGACTCCGTGCCGATGAAGCGTCTGGCCAAGCCGGAAGAAATCGGTGGTGCCTGCGCCTACCTGGCTTCTGATATCGCCGGTTTCATGACGGGTGCAACGATGAACATCAATGGTGGTTTGTACTACCAGTAATCGTAAATTGTTGGTTTCCCATGCGTCGCCATAAGACGCATGAAATAAGAAAAAGCCCTGTAAATCAGGGCTTTTTTATTGTGCGGTCGACTCGGAAAACCGACGGTTTTGGCAAAAAAGCGCGTTTTTTCGGGTTGACCGTGGCATTGTTCCTAGTTCAATGTCATAGGTTGGTTTATTGATATAGCCCATGCCGTCTCCAGTTTTACTGAAATTCAAAATAGTTGTGGTGTGTTTAACCCCGATTCATCGAGTGCGGCGTTTACTGGTCTGTTACCTTCACGCTTAGGAGCTTTGATCATGACTTGCCCCACGATTCGTCCCCTGTTTTCCGTTTTGCTGCTCTGCCAGCTTGCCGCCTGCACCTACGGTCCATCCGGCCAGAGTACGACAGATGCATCGGCAGCAGCACCTGCTCAAATCGAGGGAAAACGGAGTTCCGCTCCAGCCAGCCCGGCTGTACGGGTTGATTCAGCCAGGCCGGCAGAGTCGTCGATACGGCGCCTTTCACCCACGGCTGCACCTTCGGTGGAGCGGGGCAAGATGGCCATGGTTAGTATGGAAAGACCGGCAATGGCGCCGGTGACCAACACCGAACGTTACGGCCAGGTGCAGGACAATCCGGTCAAGGTGGTGGCCGAAGCGCCGGTATCGACCTTCAGCATCGATGTCGATACGGGTAGCTACAGCAACGTGCGCCGCATGCTCAATGCCGGCAATCTGCCACCGAGCGATGCCGTGCGTGTCGAAGAAATGATCAACTACTTTCCCTACGACTACGCTCTGCCGCGCGATGGCAAGCCGTTCGCCGTCGATGTTGCCATGGCACCGGCGCCGTGGCACGCCGACCGCGTGCTACTCCGGGTAGCGATCAAGGGGCAGGATGTCGCCAAGCAGAGCCTGCCGCCGGCCAATCTGGTCTTTCTCGTCGATGTCTCGGGTTCGATGAGCAGCCAGGACAAGCTGCCTCTGCTGAAGTCCTCGCTCAAGCTGCTGGTCGACGAAATGCGGCCGGTGGATCGCATTTCTCTGGTGACCTATGCCTCCGGCACGCAGGTCGTGCTGCAGCCGACCTCGGGTGAGCACAAGGCGGAGATCAAGGCTGCCATCGACGCGCTGAATGCCGGTGGCAGTACGGCCGGCGCATCCGGTCTGCAACTCGCCTACAGCGCTGCCCAGCAGGGCTTCATCAAGGGTGGCATCAATCGCATCCTGCTGGCGACCGATGGTGACTTCAATGTTGGTGTCAGCGACGACCGCCAGCTGCGCAGCATGGTCGAAGAGAAGCGCAAGTCCGGCGTGTCGCTCTCCACGCTTGGTTTCGGCACCGGCAACTACAACGAGCGCATGATGGAACAGTTGGCCGATGTGGGTGACGGCGCCTATTCCTACATCGACAACCTGATGGAAGGCCACAAGGTGCTGGTAAACGAAATGAGTTCGACGCTTGCCACCATCGCCAAAGACGTCAAGGTTCAGATTGAGTTCAATCCGGCCGTGGTCAGTGAATATCGCCAGATCGGCTACGAGAACCGCCAGTTGGCGCGCGAAGACTTCAACAACGACAAGGTCGACGCCGGCGACATTGGGGCAGGGCATACCGTGACGGCGCTCTATGAGCTGACGCTGGTCGGTGCCAAAGGCAGTGTCGCCCCGCTGCGCTATGCACCTGCCAGGACGAGCAATGACACACTGGCTGGTGAGTTGGGCCACCTGCGCCTGCGCTACAAGCAGCCCGGACAGGACAACAGCGAACTGATCGAGCGCCCCATCGTGCGCGAGTCGGTCAAGCCGCTGGAAGCGCATGACGGGGAGTTCCGTTTCGCCACTGCCGTGGCTGGGTTCGGGCAATTGTTGCGCGGCGGCAAATATACCGGCAACTGGAATTACGCCGAAGCGCGCAGCCTGGCATCGGCCAGCCTGGGTGCCGACCGTTACGGCTACCGGCGCGAATTCGTCCGTCTGATCGATCTGGCCTCATCGCAGTCCAGCGCGCCGCGTCGTTAAGTCCTGCACGACGCAATGCCGGGGCGGTATGGTCATGCGCTGTACTGCCCCGGCTAATTGGCAAAAATTGGCCTTTTTTCCGGTTGACCGTGGCATTCGTTGTGCCCGGCCGGCTTGCTCCTTAGAATGGCGCCCTTATGTCAAAAGAATCGTTCATGCAACGTGACTGTATTTCTGAAACTGGCAGGGCTTTTTTGCTTGGGAGTGGGCTTGATGGCGAATTCGGATGTGCTGGCCGCGGAACTCACGGGACCGCTCATCATGCGGCTTCCGACGACGGCGGGGACGCTGCTGGCAGGGGTTTCCAACCGTCTGGTACTCGATGACGCGCAGACCACGGCCGTCGTCGATGAAACCCGGCGCGAGATCCGCATCGCCAATAATCGTGCGTACGGCGAGACCGTCATCGTTGCCGATGTGCTGCTGCACGCCAAAGGCCAGTGGGGAACGCGCTCGCGGCCTTACCTGGTCCATCTCGTCATCAGCAAGGACAGCGGCGGCTGGCACAACCGCCTGAGCACCTACACGGTGCCAGGTGCCGGTTCGCCGGACCGCGCCGAGGTGGATGGGTGGACGGTGACGATCGGCGACGGGAAGCAGGTCGTGCTGACGCCGGAGCAGGCCCAGGCGCAGATCGTCGCACCGCCGCTTTCGTCCAGGCTGATCGACACCTTTGCCCAGGCGCGGGATATCCGTACGGCAGCGGACCCGTCGCCGGCGCTCGACATTTCGCTGGGCATCGGACCATTCAAATACACGGTGGCCTCGGCCCGGCTGGAACTGCCGGCATCGCTGAAGGCCGATCCGAAAGGCAATCTCGACAAGGCGCTGCAGGAAGAAGACTGGCATTTTGAAATGGCCATGCTGAGCAGCATGACGCCGAAAGAACTTATCCGGCACGACCTGCTGCTCTTCGGCCTGGATGCCCACCCGCTTTTGCAGGATGTCATGCGGCGCGGCTATCGCGCCGATGAAAAGCTGACGGTCGGCGTGCAGAACGGCGCCGGTTTCGTTCGCATCGGCACCCGGAATGCGCCATTCCCCACGGCACAGCAGACGGCTGTGACGTTTCTACGTGATACCTACGTCGGCATGGTCCTCGCCGCGCAGGCCAAACTGATCGAATCCCGATAACCATGTCCGACAAACTTCATACCCTGACCGCGTCCCTCCGGGACGGCATGCATCCCGCCAGCCTGTGGAAGCCACTGCCCAACGGCCGTGTCGAATGCCACCTGTCGCCGCGCAAATGCCGCATTCCCGAGGGCGGCCTTGGCTTCTGCGGCGTGCGCTACAACCGCAACGGCGAGTTGCTGACGCTGAATTACGGCAAATCGGTGCCGATGACCGAAGAGCGCATCGAGTCCGAGGCCGTCTACCATTACGCCCCCGGCGCGCCGATTCTGTCGCTGGGCAACATCGGCTGCATGCTCAAGTGCGACTTCTGCCAGAACTGGCAGACCAGTCAGGCGCGACTGGTGCGCGAACAGGACATCGCCCGCTACACGCCGGAGCAGGTCGTCGACTACGCCGTGCGGCACGGCATCGGCATCCTGTCGTGGACCTACAACGACCCGGTGGTCTGGCACGAGTTCGTCATGGACACGGCACGCCTCGCCCGTCAGGCCGGTTTGCGCAATCTCTACAAGTCGGCTTTTTCCATCGGGCCGGAAGCGATCGATGAATTGCTCGGCGTCATGGACATTTTCAGCATTTCGCTGAAATCGCTCGATGCCGATTTCTACCGCAAGTTCACCCGCAGCGAGTTGCAACCGGTGCTCGACGGCATCAAGCAGGTTTACCGGGCGCGCCAGGGCGGCCGGGGGCCGCATCTCGAACTGTCCAACCTGTGCCTGACCGGTCGCAACGACAATCTCGAACAGGCGCGCCGGGTCTGCGACTGGATGCTGGACAACCTGGACGACGAGATTCCCCTGCATTACGTCCGCTTCCACCCGGACTACCTGTACACCCATGTCGGCCGGACCGATGTCAATTTCCTGGAACAGGCCCGGCGCCAGGCGCTCGATGCTGGCGTGAAATTCGTCTATCTGGGCAATACCAGCAACACCCTCAGCGTCGATACCTACTGCCCGAAGTGCGGGGAGGTCGCGATCCGGCGCAGCGGCGAAGGCATTTCACTGCACCTCGACGGCAAGCGATGCGGCCACTGCGGCCACGATTTGCCCATCGTGAATCTGCCCCAGACGACCAAGCCGGTCGCGCCGGCCGGCAAGCCCGGTCGTTCGCTGACCCACGTTTTCCGCGGGGCGATTGGCGCGGCGCACATCGAGCAGGCCACGGAAAGCCCCGTCCGCTATGTTTTCCTCGATGCCGACGGCCAGGAAATCATGGGTGGGCAATCCTCCTGCCTGCGCTTCCTGGTGTCGAAGCCGAGCGCGCGGGCGGTCGCCATGCGCATCGATCTCGAAGCGGACAAGGACGTTCGCGTGCTGGAGGTTTTCGACCGGGCGCATTTCCCGACGGTCGTCGCCGAACAATCGCAATCCGGAAGCTGCGACGTCCCGCCGGCCCCGCTGCTGCCGCGCTGACCGCTGCATGATCTCGAAGGCGCTTTCCCGGCTGCGTTCGCACGTCGTCCTGCGTTCGTCCGGCCAGTCGCCGGCGCGCCGGCTGCCGGTGCTCTACATTCCCGGACTGTTCGGCACCAAGCTGTTCGACCGGCAGTGTGGCGAATACATCTGGGGCGATTACCGCGGCCTGCTCTTCCGCCAGCCGCACGAAGCCGACTACGGGGTCGACAACACCGACCCATGGCGCGTGCTGGCCAACCAGACCCTGTACGAATTCCAGATCGTGCCGGGCATCTTCAGCAGCATCGTCACCCGTGACGTGGTCAATGCCCTCGAAGTCGGCCTGGGCTATCGGCTCGACTGCGACCTGTTCTTTCTCGCCTACGACTGGCGAGCCGACTACCGGCGCCTAGGCCGGCTGATCGAAATCGAAATCGAGCGCTTGCAATCGCGCTTCGGTGCCGACCAGAAAATCATCATCATCGGCCAGTCCGTCGCCAATATGGCCGTGCGCTACTGGCTCCGGGAATGTCGCCCGGAAATGCGCGAATCGGTCGCCAAATGGTATGCCTTCGGGCCGCCCTGGCGCGGCTCGTGGAACACCATCAACATGATGCAGAACGGCTATTGGCCGGCCACCCGGCGCTTTCACGGCTTCAGCGCCGAGGCCGTGGCCAGTTGCCCGTCGGTGTATCAACTGCTGCCGGCCGAATCCCGCCTGATGAATCGTCATGGCGAGCCGGTTGCCGGCTTCGACATCTTCGATGCCAGCTGCTGGAAAGACGCCGGCCTGCCCTGCCAGTACGCCGGACTGGCCGGCCAGCTGGCGCAGGCCAGGGAATTTTCACAGGCGATTTCCGGAACGAACGCGGCCGAGCAGTCGGTGCCGCAAACCTGGTTCGTCAATGCTGCCAACCAGGCCGTCAGCACGGCCGTCAGCGGCCATGACGGCGAACCGGTGGCGGCGACGGTCGAGGCGATTCGCCAACGCGCGCCCGACCTTCTGGCGCGTTGCCTCGAAGTTGGCGACGACCATTTTCCGCTGCGCCACGTCAGCGAAGCGCCCTGCGGCCCCCTGGTCGCCTCGCCCGATGCCGTGCCCTGGGGCGACAACGCGGTGGTCATCAGCCAGGCGCACGACCATCGGGCGCTCATCAACCACGGCCCCAACCTGCGCGTCTTGGTGCGCGACATGGCCAGGCTTTCCGAACAGACTTTCAACGGGTTCACCACGCTTTCATGAATACGCCGTCAAGCATCGACCAACTCAGCCAACTGGACGACCCTTATGCCGGGTCGGCCGACGACACGCTTTTCAATACCGCCATGGCCGAGGCGGATGCCTGGCACCGCGCACGCAACCCGGCCTACGCCGCGCTTTGGGATGGGGAACAGCGGCCGCTGATCCCGGTTGGCCTGTTCAAGCGCCGCGAACTGGGGACGCCGGTGGAGGGCGAAGGCCTGTGGCTGTCGAGTTCGGGTACGGGAAAAAGCGGCCCGGCGTCGGTCTTTTTCGACGCGGCCAGCATGCGGCGCATCGAGGCCGGCATGCGCCAGATTTTTTATCGCCAGGGCATGGTCAGCCCGCAGCCCGCCCGCTTCCTGCTGCTCTCGCCGGACCCACGGCGGGCCCCGCAGGCCGGTTACGCGACGAGCTTCCTGCGCTTCACGGCCTGTGCGCCGAGCGCCGACATCGTTTTCGCCGTCGACGACAGCGGACGCTTCCAGTCCGACCTGGCCTGGGAAACGCTGGCGCGCTGGGCGAAGGATGACGATTTTTGCTTTATTTTCGGGTTGACCGTGCACTTCGAGCATCTGGCGCTGAGCGCGCCGCAAACGCCGCTGCCCTTCCACAACGTGGTGCGCGGCCTGACCGGCGGCGGCTGGAAGGGGATGACCCGGCAACTGGATCGGCCGCAGATCATTGCCCGTCTCGGCGAGGCGCTGGGCGGCGCGGCAAAGGTCGATATCCGGGACATTTTCGGCATGACCGAACACCCGCTGCATTACATCAGCTGTCCGCACGGCCGCTTTCATATCCCGCGCTATTCGCGGCTGGAAATCGTGCGAGCCGACGGCACGCCGGCCGCTGCCGGCGAAAGCGGCCTGATTCGCCTGCAGAACCCTTTCTTCGCCTCGCTGCCGAGCCACGACCTGCTGAGCGAAGACCTCGGCCGCATGGGGACCGGCTGTTCGTGCGGCAATGCGCGCCCCTGGCTGGAATTCCTAGGACGCGCCAGTGATCCGTCGGCGACCTGCGCGGCGCAGGCATCGGCCGCATCCGCGACGGCATGACGGGCAATTTCAGGCGTTCGCCAGCCGAGGTGGCCAGCGCCCTGCGCCTCTGCCTCCAGCATTGGCAGGATGACTGGCCGGTGGCCGATGCGGCGACGGCGGAATTCTGTCGCCAGCGGATCAGGATGCTGGCCGACGAGCAGGTCCTTGCCGCGAAACTGCAGGCCGACCTCGGCGAGCGCCCCTGGCGCCCCCTTGGACACGTGCTGGCAGTGATCAGCGAAAACGACCACCTCGGCGTGATCGCCGCGCTGGTGGCGGCGGCCCTGACCGGCAACCGCCTGACACTGAAATCGCGTAGCAGCCAGCCGGCGCTCCAGGCATTGCGCGAGGCACTGGGCTGGAACGACGACGCCTGCCGGATTGCCGACTGGGACAGTCAGGCGCAAAGCGATGCCGAGTTGCTGTCCGGCGTCGATGCCATTCTCATGGCCGGCAGCGCCGACCTGATCCGGCATTATCGGCAGGTCGCCGCGCCGGGCGTGCGCCTCATCGAATACGGCCCGCAGATGAGCGGCGCCTGCATTGCCGAGTGGCCGACGTCGGCCGCCGCGCAGGCTGCCTGCATCGATGCCCTGGTCCGTGACACGAGCCTGTTCATGCAGAACGTGTGCAGTTCGCCGCAATTCGTTCTGGTGCCGGACGACGCCACGGCGCAGGCGGTTTTCGCGGCCCTGGCGGCGAGGCTTGCCAGCTTGCCGCCGCTACCCGTGGACATTCGCTTGCGCCAGTCGCTCAAGGCGCGCGAATTGGCGCTGCTTGCCCGCATGGGCGAGGCCATCACGATTGAGGTCAACGCGGAAACCGGCTGGGGCGTTTCCATTTCGGCCATGGACACCGCCAACTGGCTACCGCGCGGCTTCCGCCTGATCGTCGCCGGCACGAGGATGCCGGCACCCATTCTGCAGACCTTCGGCATCTGGCCGGCGCCGGACGCCGTATCAGCCGAATTTCCCGACGACGTGCCGGTGTATCACCGCTGCCGCCTCGGGCACATGCACGAACGCCCCTTGACCGCGCCGCACGACGGTCAGTGGGAGCTGGCGCAATGGGTGCGTTTTATCAGTTGCGATAATTGCAATACGACACCATGAAGATTTTTCTGACCGGGGCCAACGGCTTTGTCGGCCGCCATCTGACACGACACCTGAGCGCCGCCGGCCATGAGGTGCTGGCCGTCGTTCGCCCCGGCGCGCCGGTCGATCTGCCGGCTCAGCTTGTCCGGGCCAACCTGGAAACGCCGGGTGACTGGCAGGCGGCGCAGGCCTCTTGCGATGCGGTGATTCATCTGGCGGCGCGTTACCGGATCGGCGGCGTCGACCGGCGTGAGATGGCGGCAGCGAATATCGAAGCGACTCGCCATGTTCTTGAGGCGGCATGGCGGGCCGGGGTGGGGCGCATCATTCACGTCAGCAGCACCGCCGCGCTGGGCGAAACCGGCACTTGCCCGGGCGATGAAAACAGCCGTCACAACGGTCGTTTCCGCTCGTTTTACGAGCAGACGAAACACGTCGGCCATGGCCTGGCCGAGGCGATGCAACAACGTGGGGCGCCCGTCATCATCGCCATTCCCGGCGGCATTTTCGGGCCCGGCGACCAAAGCGACCTGGCGCAAGTGCTCGGGCAATTCGTGCACGGCAAGCTGCCCATGCAGGTCGCCAGCGAAAGCCGCTTCCAGTTGTGCCCGGTCGATGCCGTCTGCGACGGCTTGCGCCGCGTGGTCGAACACGGCGTCATCGGGCGGAACTATCTGCTGACGGGCGCAACGGTCGGCATGGCGCAATTGATCGAGCGCGCGGCGGCGGTGGCCGGGCTGCCGCTGCCGAAAAAGGTGCAGCCCGCATCGTTACGCTGGCCGGCGCGAATCTGCGATGCCCTGCGACCGCTGGGCGTTCGCCTGCCCTTGTCGAAGGAAGCCTTGCAGGTCATGGACGGCAGCAGCTACCTGTACAGCAGTGCGCGGGCCGAGTCCGAACTCGGCTGGCCCTGGCAGACGCATTGTTCGACTTTCGGCGAGCGTTTCGACGAATACGTGCGGACGCTGCTGCCCGCCGCGACCGGGAGCAAGGGCGCATGAAGCGGCGAATTACCCTGCGGAGCGCCTGGGGAAAGGCCACGATCACGCTGCCCAATACGCAACTGGTGAGCATCGACGGCGATAGCGATAACGCCGTCTATCACGCCCAGGGTTATGCGACCGGCCGCCTGCGGCTCTGGCAGCTGGACCTGACCCGTCGCCTGGCCAGCGGCACGCTGAGCGAAGTGCTGGGCACGCCGACGCTGGCGACCGACCGCTTTCAACGCAGCCTCGACTTGCGCCGGCTGGCCGAGCGGGCTGTCGACGATCCCGACAACGCGGCCGAGCGCAGCCATTTGCAAGCCTACGTGGACGGCATCAACCAGGCGCTGGCCGAGACGAAAATCCTGCCCGCCGAATTCATCGCCCTCGGCTATCGGCCGCAGGCGTTCAGCCTGGTCGACGTCTACCTGGTGGCGCATCTCAAATATTTCATCAATTCGGCCTGGCAGTTCGAGTTTTACCACAGCCTGGTGACCGCTTCCCTGGGCTCGCAACGGGCGGCACGCCTGTTTTCGAGCATGGACGAGGCCGGGCAGATTCACCCGGCCATGCCGGCCGGCGCGGCCGATGAATTTGGCACGGCGCTCGAGGAACTGCTGGTTTCGGCGCGCAGCGGACTGGATAAACTCGGCCTGGAATCGCCGGATATCGGCTCCAACGTCTTCGCGGTGCGCGGGCAGCGGACGAAATCCGGATTCCCCCTGCTCGGCAGCGATCCGCACATGGGTCTGGTCAGCCCCGGCTTCAATCTTTTCTTCCATCTACGGTCAAGCGGAAAGCTGGACGTTTTCGGCTCCAACTTTCCCGGTGCGCCGGGCGTCGTCATCGGGCGCAACCGGGACATCGCCTGGGGCATGACCGGGGTGATGATGGACAACCAGGATTTGTTCTGGGGTGAAGTCGATTTGGCCGGCCGGCGCGTCCGGACTTTCCGCGGCTGGGAAACGCTGGACTGCCGGGAGAGCGAAATCGGCCTGCGCCGGGGCAAGGACGAGGTCCATCGCAGCTACGGCTTCGCCGGCGGGCAATTGCTCCTCGAACGCAACGGCACGGGCCTCTTCCTGCGCTGGCCGGCGCTCGATCGCGGCCTGGGGTCGGTCAGCCTGCACGCCCTCAATTGCGCCCGTAACTGGGGCGAGTTTCGCGCGGCGCTGGCGCGCTTGCAGAACGCCCCCGGTGTCGCGGCCTATGCCGACCGTGCGAACAATATCGGTACGCAGGTCTACGGCCTGCTGCCGGCGCGCGAAAAGGGGCTTGAAACAGCGGGCAGCCTGCTCCTGCCGCTCGCCGAGGCGCGCTGGGACTGGCGGGGTTACGTGGCCTTCGACGAGCTGCCCAGCCAGTTCAACCCGCCCGACGATGTCGCCCTGTACGCCAACCAGTATTCCACGCATTTCATCGCCGCGCCCTATATCTCCAACCGCTGGCATCCGCCATCGCGGGCCTGGCGCATCCGCGAACTGCTCGATGCCACGGCGCAGCACGACGCGACCAGCTTCGTGGCGATCCAGGATGACCGCGTCGATCTGTTTGCCGCAACCTGGATGCCCCGGCTGTGGGCCATGCTCGACGCCTCGGCACAGGCCGACTCACCGCTTGCCGGGTGGCGTGGCGATACCCGCATCGTCGGGCCATCGCTGCTCTTCGAGCGCTGGGTCGAAGCCATCTGCCTGCGCGTGCTCTCGTCCGAACTGACGCTGCCCCTGGCCGTGCGCTACCTCGACATGTGGCCAGCGCATCGCTGGAACATCATGGCCATCGTCTTCGAGCCGGATGCCGACTGGCCGCTGCCAGACTCAGCGGCAGCCATCGTCGGCGAGGCCTATCGCTCGGCCTGCGCCGGCAACACCGAACCGCCGCGCGTCGATTACCGCCACACCCTGCGCCGCCATCCTCTGCTGCGCCGCCTGCTCTCCGCCTCGCATCCGTACGAAGGCGGATCGCGCGAGACGATCCCGGCCTTGCGCCGCAATTGCGACTTCCTGACCAGCGGGCAAGGCGGTGGCGGGGGAACCTCCTACAGCTTCGGCACCAGTTTCAAGATGGTCTTCGACCTCGCCCCAGGCGCGGTCAATCTCTACCTGGCCAACATGCCGAGCAGCGGCAACCCTTTCGGGATCTTCCTGAAAAAGCATTTGCATCGCTGGCGCAGGGGCGAGCGCTTCGTCTTCCGCTTTTTGCCTTGATCCTGTTCGAAATCCGCATTGCTTAAATGACATATGGCTTTTCTCGGGAAGGGGAAAATGGCCTCTGCCGACCGTTGTTTTTCGTTATAATGTTGCACTGCACATAAATTTGTATCGAGGATGGCCGCATGACGGAACTTGTACGCCTGATCAAGAAATATCCCAATCGCCGTTTGTACGACACTAAGACGAGTGCTTACATCACGTTGGGAGACGTCAAGGAACTGGTACTCAAGTTCGAGGTTTTCAAGGTGGTCGACGCCAAGACGGGCGAGGATCTTACCCGCAGCATCCTGCTCCAGATCATTCTCGAGGAAGAGACCGGGGGGGTGCCGATGTTCTCCAGCGAGCTGCTTTCCGGATTCATTCGCTTCTACGGCAGCGCCATGCAGGGAATGCTGGGCAAGTACCTCGAAAACAACATGAAGACCTTTGTTGATTTTCAGAACAAATTACAGGACCAGTCGCGTTCGATGTATGGGGCTGGGGATAATACCCACATGCAGGCCGATTTCTGGGCGCAGTTCCTGAATTTTCAGCAACCGGCGATGCAAAGCATGATGACTGCCTACATGGATCAGTCCAAGAAAATGTTCCAGTCCATGCAGGATCAATTGCAGAGCCAGACGCGAAACATGTTTACCGGCTTCCAACCGGGAACCGGTGAAAAGCCCGATAAGTGATTTGTTTTTCCTAGTGCTCGTATAGCAAAGATCAATCGCCCGGCAGGTAACTTCCGGGCGATTTGTGTTTATGATCCGGGGTGTGACTATCCACTTTGAAAGAAAGGATCTGACATGAGCACGAAGAAATCCAGGGCGCCCGCCATTGACATCGGCATCAAAACTGCTGACCGGGAAAAAATCGTCAAAGGTCTGTCTGCGCTGCTTGCCGACAGCTACACGCTGTACCTGATGACTCACAACTTTCACTGGAACGTCAAAGGCCCGCAGTTCAACAGCCTGCACATCATGTTCATGAATCAGTACACCGAACAGTGGAATGCCCTGGACATGATCGCTGAGCGCATTCGTGCGCTTGGTTATGCCGCGCCTGGAACCTACAAGGAATTCGTCAAGCTGGCGACGATCAAGGAAGTCGAGGGCGTACCTTCTTCGGATGACATGATTCGCCATCTTGTCGCGGCGCAAGAGGCAACCGCGCGCACGGCGCGCAAGCTATTCCCCGTAGTCGGCGAAGCCGACGATCAGCCGACGGCCGACCTGCTGACCCAGCGCCTGGAAGTCCACGAAAAAACGGCATGGATGCTGCGTAGTCTGCTTGAAGAATGAGTATGTAAAAAAATGCATCAAGAACCGGGTCCAGGTGCCCGGTTTTTTTTGGGGTTTTTGCAGAAGAGTAGGACGAAATCTTATCAATTAGCAGCCATGTCTTTGGTCTAATGATTTAGACTATGCCGCTTATAATGTGGCGCTTGGATGATCATGCTGGCAGAGCGATCATGCACGGAAAAGATATGACGAAACTCAAGAAGGTCCTTGTCGTTGACGCATCGAAAGTGGTGCGTGCCTCTCTGGTCAAGTACCTGCGGGAAAATTTCGACGTCTGCGAAGAAAGCAATGGCGAGTCGGCATGGCAAAGCATTGTTCTCGACTCGTCCATTGTCGCAATTCTCTCCGGCCTCGATATCAACAAGCTGGAGGGCGCTGATCTGATCGAGCGGATTCGGGCCAGCAAACTCGTTCGCCTGAATCGCCTTCCTTTCTATCTGTTGGCCTCGAACAATTTTTCCGAAGATGAGAAATCGTTGGCCCGAAAGCTCGGGGTTTCCGACTTCGTTCCCAAGGCTACGGCTGAGCAGGCGATCCGTGATCTTTTCGGCAAGCTGAACAGGCCGGATTCCGTCGATCAGGAGCACAGCGCGTCTTTTGATCCGCTCACGGAAACACAGATCGGCTTGACACAAGCCGAATTTGGCAAGCAGACCGATATCGGAATCAGTGATTTCATGTCGCGTATGGGGCATGTGGATGGCTTGTCTGATGCCGGTCAGGCGTCTTCACCTTTTATCCCTGTTGTCGCAGACGACAGGCGTCAGCCACTGCCTGCTTCCTCTGTGCATACCCCGGTGACGCCCAATAACGGAAATCCGGTGGGTGTCGTCGTATTCGGTCTGGATGGATACAAGGATTTTGTGAACAACTATGGACAGGAGATCGCTGACAAGGTTGTCATGAAATTTTCCAAACTGCTGTCCGGGAAAATTCGTGGAGAAGAGAGAATTGTCGATTTGTCCGACGGCAATATCGCGATCATTTCACCTACGGCCAATCGGGATCAGTGCTCCAATTTTGCCGGGCGTATATGCAAGGCACTTGCCAAGGCGCATATCTCGATTCGTGGTCAGCGCATCGACACGACGGTCAGCGTTGGCGTGGCAGCGATACCCGAGAGAACCGGCGAAACGACCATGAACGAATTGCTTCGTCTGGCCGTAAAACGCCTTGAGGAAGCCATGAACCTGGGTGGGAATCAGGCAATCTTCGGCTCTGATTGTGCTGCTGGGGGAATCAGCCAGACGGAATTTTTCGATCAGCTCGCTCTTTTGCTGGCGAAGGTCGAGCCAGGTACGACGATGTCCTGCAAGGCATGGATGAATCACGTTTGCGCAACATGCAGGAAAGCTCGGGAGGCAGGAGAGCCGGCGCCTTGCATTTGTGATCCCACCGGAGGGCATTGTGCCCGTTGTGCCGGCACAGGCTGCTGATGGTACTTTTCGTAAGCCTGTCGTTTTCGGGGCAATATATTCTAATTTTTCCAGCTGACTGAATTTGGCCTTCCTTGCAGGTGCAGGGTGGCCGTTGCCGCCGGGTTTTCAGCGACCAGTTGTCCTCGCCGGAAGACTTTGAGCCGGGTGGCGCGCAGGCGGATGGCCTCGATCGGGTCACGGGCCTGCAGGAGTACAAAATCGGCGTGGCAGCCGACCTCGAGTCCGTAGCCGTCGAGATGCATGAGGCGGGCCGGGGCCGTGGTGACGGCCTCGAAGCATTGGCGCATGGCGGTCTGGCTGGTCATCTGCCCTACATGCAGGCCCATGGCAGCGACTTCGAGCATGTCGCCGCTGCCCAGGCTGTACCACGGGTCCATCACGCAATCGTGGCCGAAGGCGACGGTCAGCCCGTGCGCCAGTTGTTCTGGCACACGCGTCATGCCGCGGCGTTTCGGGTAGCTGTCGTGGCGACCTTGCAGGGTGATGTTGATGAGCGGATTGGCGATTACGCCGAGATCGGCTTCAGCCATCAGCGGCAGGAGCTTGGAAACGTAATAGTTGTCCATCGAATGCATCGAAGTCAGGTGCGAGCCGACGACCCGCCCTTGCAGTCCGAGGCGCACCGTCTCGCTGGCCAGCGTTTCGACGTGGCGGGACAGCGGGTCGTCCGATTCGTCGCAATGCATGTCGACCAGCTTGCCCTGCGCGGCGGCCAGTTCGCAGAGCAGGCGGATGCTGCTCGCGCCATCGGCCATGGTGCGCTCGAAATGCGGAATGCCGCCGACGACATCGACGCCCATGGCGAGCGCCCGTTGCAGGTTGTCGAAGGCGCCGGGAGAGCGCAGCACGCCATCCTGCGGGAAGGCGACGAGTTGCAGGTCGAGGTAAGGCGCGACCCGGCGCTTGACTTCAAGCAGGGCTTCGACGGCAAGCAGGCGGCTGTCGCAGACATCGACGTGCGAACGGATGGCGAGCAGGCCGCGACCGACGGCCCAGTCGCAGTAGATCATGGCGCGTTCGATCAGCGCTTCCTGCGTCAGTTGCGGCTTGAGTTCGCCCCACAGCGCAATGCCCTCAAGCAGGGTGCCGCTTTGGTTGATACGCGGCAGGCCGTAACTCAGCGTCGCATCCATGTGGAAATGGGCGTCAACGAAGGGTGGCGCAAGCAGTTGCCCGCCGGCATCGATTATCTGTCCGGCGGTGGTGGTTGCCGGATTGAGCTCGGCGGAGGGTGCCATTTTTTCGATTTTTTTCGCGTTGACCGCAACACTCATCGATTTCCGGCCGTCGGGCAGGCTGGCGTTGTAAATCAGCAGATCAGTCATGGCGTTCTCCGGCGGTCAGCGTTCGCCCTTGTGATAAGGCTTCATCAGCGCCTGCGGGTAGGCTGCCTTGCGGGCAACGAGGACGAGCGCGAGGATGGACAGGGCGTAGGGCAGCATCAGGTAAATCTGGTACGGCAGGAAGGCATCGCCCGATTGTTGCAGGCGCAGTTGCAGGGCGTCGAAGAAGGCAAAGAGCAGGGCGCCGAGCAGGGCCTTGCCAGGGCGCCACGAGGCGAAGACGACCAGCGCGATGCAGACCCAGCCGCGGCCGTTGATCATGTTGAAGAAAAAGGCATTGAAGGCAGCCAGCGTCAGGAAGGACCCGGCAACCGCCATCAGGGCGGAACCGCAAACGAGGGCGGCGGTTCTCGTCCACAGGACGGAAATGCCCTGACCTTCGGCGGCGTGGGGGTTTTCGCCAACCATGCGCAGGGAAAGGCCGAGCGGCGTCTTGTAAAGCACATAGCCGATCACCGGCACGAGGATGAGGGCGAGCAGGGTGAGCACCGTTTGTTCGCCGAGGATGGGAATGCCGAGAAAATCCATGGGCGGGAAAGTCTCGATGGTCGGCGGCGTGCTGATCTTGGGGAAGGAAACCCGGTAGCCGTAATAGCTGAGGGCTGTTGCCAGCAAAGTCACGCCAAGGCCGGCGACGTGCTGCGAGAGCGGCAGGAGCACAGTCAGCCCGGCGTGGAGCAGACCGAAGACACCGCCGCACAGTGCAGCAATGGCCACCCCCTGCCACAGCGAAAAGCCGGAATAGACGGCCAGCCAGCCGGTGAAGGCGCCGGCCACCATGATGCCTTCGATACCCAGGTTGAGGACGCCAGCCCGTTCGCACAGCAGGGCGCCCAGGGTGCCGAGGATAAGCGGCGTGGCAATGCGCAGGACGGCGACCCAGAAGGCCTGGTTGCTCAGAATGTCGTAAAAATCGCTCATTTCAGACGAATCCTGTACTGCGTGAAAAGTGTGGCGACGAGCACCGAGAGCAGCGAGGCGGCAACGATGACGTCGGCGATGTAGGTCGGCACGCCGATGGCACGGCTCATGCTGTCGGCACCGACCAGCACGCCGGCCACGAAAATCGCGGCAGCGACGACACCGAGTGGGTGTAGAGCGGCCAGCATGGCGATCACGATGCCGCTGTAGCCGTAGCCTGGCGACATGTCGAGCGTCACGTAGCCGGTGCGCCCGGCAACCTCAATGGCGCCGGCCAGCCCGGCACAGGCACCGGACAGCAGGGCGACGACGATGACGGTACGCGTTACCGGCACGCCGACGAAGCCTGCCGCGCGGGCGTTGGCGCCGGTCGCCCGGACATCGAAGCCGAAGACGGTGAAGCGGAGCAGCCCCCAGAGCAGACTGGCCAGGGCAATCGCCCAGAGCAGGCCGGTATGTACGCGGGTGCGTTCGATCAGCTTGCCCAGTTCCAGCTCGCCATTGAGGGCGACGCTCTGCGGCCAGCCCATGGCCATCGGATCTTTCATCGGGCCGTCGAGCATCATGGAAACGAAGAGCAGGACGATGAAGTTGAGGAGCAGCGTGGTGACCACCTCATCGACACCAAAGCGGGTCTTCAGGGCCACCGGGCCGAGCAGGAGCAAGGCGCCCGCGGCGGCCGCCGCCAGCATCATCAGGGGAAAGAGCAGCCAGGGCGAAAGGGCCAGGCCGACGCCGTCATGCAGGCCACCGACGGCAACCGCTGCCAGGGCGCCGGCATAGAGCTGTCCCTCGGCGCCGATGTTGAAGAGGCGGGCGCGGAAGGCGATGGCAGCGGCGAGGCCGGTGAGGATGAGCGGCACGGCACGGGTCAGCGTCTCGCTCAGGGCGAAGACGGAGCCGAAGCCGCCTTCGATGAGCAGGCCGTAGGTTTCGCCTACCGGTGCCCCGGCCCAGATGACGAGCAGGGTGCTGACCAGCAGGGTGAAGGTGATGGCGCCGAGCGGGGCAAGGGCCAGCGCCAGTGCCGACGGGCGGTCGCGTTTTTCGAGATGCATCATGCGGCCATTTCTCCCGGGAATTCGGCTGGCGAGGATAATCCGGCCATGGCCAGCCCAATGCTTTCGCGCGTCCATTCCTCGTTGGCGAGAGCTGCCGTGAGGTGTCCCTCATGCATGACGGCGATGCGGTCGCCGAGCGTGAATATTTCGTCGAGATCGTCGGAAATGACGAGAACCGCGGCCCCGGCGTCGCGGGCTGCGATCAATTGGGTCTGGACGTAGGCGACGGCGCCGATGTCGAGTCCCCAGGTCGGCTGGTGGGCAACGATCAGGCGAGGTGTTGCGTCGTCATGGGCGCACAGGGCGCGACCGAGGATGAGCTTCTGCATGTTGCCGCCGGAGAGCGATTTGACGGTGATCTGGCTGCCGCCACCGCGGACATCGAAGGTTTCCATGATGTGACGGGCATGGCTCAGGGCGCGTTTGCGGTCGATCCAGCCGGCGCGCGAAAAGGGCTTTTCCCGCAGGTTTTCGGAAACGGCGTTTTCCCACAGCGGCAGGTCGCCGATCACGCCGATGTGGCGGCGATCTTCGGGAATGCGGGCCACCCCGCGGGCAACAAGCCAGGCCGGCGAAGCGCGCAAGGTTTCGCCGGACAGTTGCAGCCGACCCGAGGTAATCGACCGGGTGCCACAGAGGACTTCGGCCAGCGCCGTCTGGCCGTTGCCGGAAACACCAGCGACGGCGACGATTTCACCAGCCTTTAGGGTGAGCGAGGCGGCATCCAGATATTCACGCCCGCTGCGGGCGGTCGAGATTTTTTCCAGGGTACAGACGTCGTCGCCGACAGCGGTGGCCGGTCGGCGAACCGGTGCGGCGACTTCGTGATCGACCATCCAGCGGGCCAGTTCGGCTTCACTGGTGTATTGCGGGGCGGTTTCGGCAACCAGTCGGCCGGCACGCAGGACGGCGATGCGGTGCGAGACGCGCATCACTTCGCCGAGCTTGTGGCTGATGAAAATGATCGACAGGCCTTCGGCCACCATGGTGGCCAGCGTTGCAAAGAGCGATTCGCTTTCCTGCGGCGTGAGCACGGCGGTGGGCTCGTCCATGATCAGGATGCGGGCGCCGCGATACAGCGCCTTGAGGATTTCAACGCGTTGCCGTTCGCCAACCGAGAGGCCGGCGACCCGGGCATCGGGATCGACCGGCAGCCCGAAGCGGGCCGCAACGGCGAGCAGTTTGGCACGCCCGGCCTGGCGGCGGGAAAAGGGTTGCCACAGGGCTTCGGTACCGATGATGATGTTGTCGAGTACGGAAAGATTGTCGGCCAGCGTCGAGTGCTGGTGCACCATGCCGATGCCGGCGGCCAGCGAGGCCTTGGGATTGCCGGCAGGCAGCGGCTTGCCGAAGACTTCGATATTGCCACGGTCGGCGGTGTAGTGGCCGAAGAGGATGGACATCAGGGTTGATTTTCCAGCGCCGTTTTCACCGAGCAGGGCGAGGATTTCGCCACCGCACAACTGGAGGGAAATGTCGTCGTTGGCGATGAGGCTGCCGAAATGCTTGCTGATTCCGTTGAGGCTGAGAACGATCTCGGACATGGGTGTGCAGCAGTCAGGTTGGGGCGCCGGGCGAACGACCGCAAGGCCGTGTCGCCCGGTGTGGCGTGATGCGTTTTACTTGGCGCTGGATTTCGGCTGCTTGTCGTCGACCACGACGGTGAATTGGCCGTCGAGGATGGCTTTTTCCTTGGCCTTGACCTTGGCCGCCAGATCAGCCGGTACCTTCTTCTCGAAAGTGCCGAGCGGGGCCAGCGAGGCACCCTTGTACTTCATGGTCGAGTAGATGCCGTAGTCTTCAGCGACGAACTTGCCTTCCTTGACCAGCTTGATCGCCCGGTCGATGCTCGGTTCCATGTGCCAGAGTGCGGAAGCGACGACGGTGTCCGGATACTGGCTCTGCGTGTTGACGACATTGCCGATGGCGAGTTTGCCTTTTTCCTTGGCGGCGTCACTGACCCCGAAGCGTTCTGCGTACATGACGTCGGCGCCCTTGTCGATCATGGCGAACGCAGCTTCCTTGGCCTTCGGCGGATCGAACCAGCTATTGATGAAGCTGACGCTGAACTCGGCCTTGGGATTGACTTCCCTGGCGCCGGCCATGAAGGCGTTCATCAGGCGGTTGACTTCAGGAATCGGGAAGCCGCCAACCAGGCCGATCTTGTTGCTCTTGGTCATGCCGCCGGCAATCATCCCGGTCAGGTAGGCTGGTTCCTGGATGTAGTTGTCGAAGATCGACATGTTGGGAGCCTGGGGTTTGCCGGAGGAGCCGAGCAGGAAATAGGTTTTGGGGAAATCTTTGGCAACCTTGCGGGCGGCTGCTTCGACGGCGAAGGCTTCGCCGACGATGAGGCTGTTGCCCGCCATGGCGTATTCGCGCATGACGCGCTCGTAGTCGGCATTGCTGACGTTTTCACTGGCCTTGTACTCGATTTCGCCGCGGGCTTCGGCGGCCTTGAGCGCGATGTGCAGGCGGCTTACCCACTGCTGCTCGAAAGGCACGGTGTATACGGCAGCAACCTTCAGCTTGGCCTGGGCGAAACTGAGACCCGGCGTGGCAGCAGCGAGGGCAACGGCAAGGGCGATGAAATGGCGACGACTGACAGGACTCTTCAACATGCTTTCTCCAATCTGGTTAGAAAAAAACGCGGGATAGTGCCGAGAGAAAAACCGGAGACCGGTGGCCCGACAACGGCGGAGCAAATGAAGCAAACACCGTGCCGTTGAGGCGCCATTCGGTAACAGGCTATTTGGTGCCGAAAATCTTGTCGCCGGCGTCACCGAGGCCGGGAATGATGTAGCCGAGTTCGTTCAGGTGACTGTCGATGACCGCCACGTAGCATTTGACGTCGGGGTGCGCCTTTTCCAGCGCGGCGACGCCTTCCGGGGCGGCGACCAGGCAAATGGCGAGAATCTCCTTGCAGCCGTTGCGCTTGAGCATGTCAATGGTGGCAATGAGTGAACCGCCGGTGGCCAGCATGGGGTCGATGATCAGGGCACGACGCTCGTTGAGCTGGCCGACGAAACGCTCGAAATAGGGTTCGGGCATGAGGGTTTCGTGGTTGCGGGCGATGCCGACGACGCTGACGCGCGCGCTGGGAATCAGGTCGAGCACGCCGTCGAGCATGCCGAGGCCGGCACGCAGGATGGGGACGACGGTGACTTTTTTGCCCTTGATCTGCTCGATCTCGACAGGCCCCGCCCAGCCGTCGATGGTGACCGTTTCCAGTTCGAAATCGCGGCAGGCTTCGTAGGTCAGAAGGCGTGCCAGTTCGGCGGTCAATTCACGGAATTTCTTGGTGCTGATATCGGCTTCGCGCAACAGTCCGACTTTGTGGCGAACGAGGGGGTGCCTGATTTCGTAGGTAGCCATAGGATTTTCAACAGCCAGTTTTGGGTTGGATTATTCGAATGTTCAGCCAAGCAGCAAGGATAGTCGATTTCATTGCCGGGGGTGTATCGCCCGTAGCGGAAACAGCGGGAAACGAGTGCTTTTTCGTGGCAAATCCCGATGTTTCCGCGTCCCTCGGCGAGTTCTGGATTCACTTGGCGTTCCGCACCAGAATGATGTGGTGGTGAATGTAGGCGTCGTTATCGTCGAGCATGTTGCCGTAGTCGAAATCGATATTCCACGTTTTTGCCTGATCGGGGGCAAAGGCGGCCCAGACTTCGCCGCTGGCAAACCTGAAGACATTCTTGTCGATGGCGGGAGCAGGCCCGGTACCGACCGGGCGGGGCATTGATGAGGCGTATTCCCCGCCGCAACGCCGGGTGATCGGTTCGCCGCCATCCTTCAGCTCGGCCCGTTCAGCGATGCCCGAGTCGCGGCAGTCCATCAATCCGGATAGCTCGCGGATCGTCGGGAGGCGCCAGCCCTGGCCGCTGCGCTCAGCTTCGTTACGAGCCAGCTCGAGTGCTGTCTTACGATCCACCCACTTGGCTTCTCCGCTGCAAGCATCATTTTCCCAGCGCTGGCCAAGATTGCAGCGCTGCCAGACCAGACCGGTCTGCTTGTCACGGGCAGTCGGGCCGTTCAATTCGAAACGGGTGTCTTCCCCACAGCCATTCAGGGCAAGCAGTGCTCCCACGAGAATCAGGTTGTTCAAACGCATGTGTCCGCTCCACTGGGCAAGGCCGGCCAAAGCCAGCGCAAAAAACCGGAATGTTATCAAGATTGGGCGCCGTGCCCGATCAATACAGGCGTGGCAAATTAATCGAAGCGGTAAAATCGGGCGTTTTTTCGAGTTGACCGCAGGAGTCTGTCCGCATGTCCGATTTGTCGTCCGCCGATGTCTTTTCCGCCTTGCAACCGGCTGCGGTGTGGGCGCATTTCGCCACGCTCTGCGCCATACCACGCCGTTCCAAGGAGGAGGGCGGGCTGCGCGATCATTTGCAGGCTTGGGCCACAGCGCGGGGGCTCGAATCCGTGGTCGACGCTGCCGGCAACCTGATTATCCGCAAGACGGCGAGCGCTGGAGCCGCGAATCGGCCGGGCGTCGTGCTGCAGGCGCATCTCGACATGGTTTGCCAGAAAAATGCCGATAGCGAACACGATTTTTCCCGCGACACGATTGTTCCGGTAATGCGCGATGGTTGGCTGGTGGCGGAAAAGACGACGTTGGGGGCGGATAACGGCATCGGCGTGGCATTGATCCTGGCGGTGCTCGGCGATGATTCCTTGGTGCACGGGCCGCTCGAAGCCTTGCTGACGGTCGATGAAGAGGCCGGCATGGGCGGGGCGCGGGGTCTGGAGGCAGGTGTCCTGCAGGGCCGGCTGATGCTCAATCTCGATACCGAAGAATGGGGCGAGTTTTATCTGGGCTGCGCCGGCGGGCTGGATGTGAATGTCGAGCGTGCTGCCGCGGCTGAGCCTGTTCCGGCTGGATTCGAGGTGTGCCGGATTGCCTTGCGCGGCTTGCGTGGCGGTCATTCCGGTGTCGATATCCACGAAGAGCGGGGCAATGCGATCAAGTTGCTGGTTCGCGTATTGCGCGAACTGGAGGAGGTGACGCCGCTTCGGCTGGTCGATCTGGCCGGCGGCTCGGCGCGCAATGCCTTGCCGCGCGAGGCGGTGGCGACGGTGGCCGTGCCTGGCGGCCGGGGCGGGCGCTTGGCGGGTTGGCTGGCCGGCGTGGAGGCTACTTTGCGCGCCGAGTTGCGGGGGATTGACGAGGGCTTGAGCCTTGCTGTTTCGCTGGCCGAGGCGACGCAGGTCATGTCGGTCGCCGAGCAGGAGGCCTGGCTCGGTTCTCTGCATGCGTCACCGCATGGCGTGCGCCGGATGAGTCGGCAGGTGCCGGGCGTGGTCGAGACGTCGAACAATCTGGGCATGGTCGATCTGCACCCGAATGGGGGCTCGTGCAACTTTATGGTGCGTTCCCTGATCGGGAGCGGCGCCTTGGCGTTGGCCGATGAGCTTGTCAGCTTGTGGGCCCTGAGTGGGACGAAGGCGGAAAAATCCGGTTTCTATCCCGGTTGGGCGCCTAACCCGGATTCGGACCTGCTCAAGCTTTGCCAGGCCGTGTATCGGCGTGATTTCGGCGCGGACTCCAAGGTGCAGGTGATCCATGCCGGGCTCGAATGCGGCCTCATCGGCGACAAGTATCCGGGCATGGATATCGTGTCCTTCGGGCCGACCATTCGCGGGGCGCATGCGCCCGGGGAGCGGGTCGAGATCGCTTCGGTGGAACGTTGCTGGCGTTTGCTGAGGGCGATTTTGAGCGAGATTCGCTGATTTCCGGCGACCCGGAAATTTCGATTTTGGGCCTTTTTCCCGGTTGACCGTCAAAGGCACGATTTCAACCTGAAAATGCCGATCAGCGGCGCCGAATGGCTTCCCGGCGGGCCAGACCGAGCTTGGTCGAGCGTTCCATCTTCTGCACGAAGGCCGGGAAGTCGAGGCCGAACTTGGCGCGCAATTCCTTGGCGTAGTTGTGCAGCCAGCGCCAGCGCGGTTCGAAGTAGCGTTCCTTGAAGGCGTAGAGCACGTGGTTGCCGTCGTCCGGCACCGAAATCACGATGACTTGGTCGTCGAAGACGTGCATGGCTTCGCCGATCAGCCCGGCGTAGGTTTCCTTTTCGCCGGCCAGGTTGATGACCAGCACCCCGTTGCCGGCGAGCTTGGCGTAGGCGTTTTCGAAAAATTCGCGGTTGGCCAGGCTGGGCGCGAAACCGGTCTTGTCGAAGGCGTCGACGAGCAGGACATCGATGCCTTTTTCCGTGTCTTCGAGGAATTCCGCGCCGTCGGCTTCGAGCACCTGGAGACGTTCATCGTCCGGCGGCATCAGGAAGGTGTCGCGGAATGCAATCACGTTGGGGTCGAGTTCGATCGCGGTCAGCTTCGTGCCGGGCAGGCGGTAGTAGCAGAACTTGATCAGCGAGCCGCCGCCGAGGCCGATCAGCACGAGGCGTTTCGGCCGGGGCTGGAAGAGCAGGAAGGCCATCATTTTCTGCGTGTAGCGGATGGCCAGCTCGTTCGGCGCCTTGAGCGACATTTCGCTCTGCATGAGGCGCACGTTGAAATAGAGAAAACGGGATTTGCCGTCGTCGATGACAAAGGGCTTGGGGTAACTCTCGTCGAGCAACTGGGCGCGCAGCTCGCCTTCGCGCGCCCATGACGGTTCGTGCATGAGCACGGTGCCCGTTTCGACTTCGAACGGGCTGGGCATTTCGTAGAGCTTGGTCAAACCGTGGGCTTAGTCGGGCAAGTCTTCAGCCCGCAACATGAAGACGAATTCGTCGCCGGCAGCGGTATCGAGCCAGGTGAAGGGCAGCGTCGGGTAGGCGGCTTCGAGCTCGTCCCGGTTGTGGCCGATTTCGACGACGAGGATGCCGTTTTCGGTCAGGTGCTTCTTCGCTTCGCGCAGGATGATGCGCGTGAAATCGAGGCCGTCTTCGCCCGAGCCGAGCGCCAGTTCCGGCTCGTGGAGGTATTCCGGCGGCAGCGCGGCGACAGATTCGGCATTGACGTAAGGCGGGTTGGAGATGATCAGGTCGAACTTGCGGCCGGCCAGCTTGGTAAAGGCATCGGACTGGATCAGTTCGACGCGCTCGGTCAGATGGTAGTCGGCAACGTTGCGCTCGGCGACAGCGAGGGCATCCTCGGACAGGTCGACGCCGGCGACCTCGGCATTCGGGAAGGCGAGCGCGGTCAGGATGGCCAGGCAGCCGGAGCCGGTGCACAGGTCGAGCGCCGATTCGATGGCCCAGGGATCATCGATCCAGGGCGTGAGTTGCTCGTCGAGCAGTTCGGCAATGAAGGAGCGTGGCACGATGACGCGGTCGTCGACATAGAAACGGTGCTCGCCGAGCCAGGCTTCGTGGGTCAGGTAGGCGGCTGGCAGGCGGTCCTGGCAGCGGCGGCTATAGATGTCGAGCAGTGCCTCGCGCTCATGCGGCAGCAGGCGGGCGTCGAGGAAGGGTTCAAGGCGGTCGAGCGGCAGGTTGAGCGTGTGCAGCGTCAGATAGACGGCTTCATCCCAGGCGTTGTCGCTGCCGTGGCCGAAAAAAAGCTGCGCAGCGTTGAAGCGGCTGACGGCATAGCGGATGTAGTCACGAACGGTGAACAGTTCGGTTGGGGCGTCGGTGGTCATGCGATGAGTATTTGTTCGAGAATGCGGCGGTAAATGGCGGAAAGCCTGGGCAGGGCATCGACGGCGATGCATTCGTCGATCTTGTGGCTGGTTGCATTGACCGGGCCGATTTCCAGCATCTGCTTGCAGATGTCGGCGATGAAGCGGCCATCGGAGGTGCCGCCGGTGGTGGAGAGTTCGGTCTCGATGCCGCAGACTTCGCGGATGGCCGTCGTGGCGGCATCGGCCAGCGGGCCGCGGCCGGTCAGGAAGGGGCGCGCGCCGAGCGTCCATTGGATCTCGTAATCCAGATGGTGCCTGTTGAGTATGGCGCACAGGCGTTCCTGCAGACCTTCCGGCGTGCTGGCCGTGGAAAAGCGGAAATTGAACTTGATTTCCAGTTGACCGGGGATGACGTTGGTGGCGCCGGTGCCGCCGTGGATGTTCGAGACCTGCCAGGTTGTCGGCGGGAAATATTCGTTGCCTTCATCCCAGCGTGTTGCGGCCAGTTCGGCCAAGGCCGGTGCGGCTTCGTGGATGGGGTTGCGGCCTTTTTCCGGGTAGGCGATGTGGCACTGTATGCCCTTGACCTTAAGCGTGCCGGAGAGCGAACCACGGCGGCCGTTCTTGATCATGTCGCCAAGCGTATTGACCGAAGTCGGCTCGCCGATGATGCAGTAGTCGAGTATCTCACCACGGGCCTTCAGTGCTTCGACAACGGCGACGGTGCCGTCGACGGCATCCCCTTCTTCATCGGAAGTGAGCAGGAGGGCAAGCGAGCCGGAAAACTCGGGGTGATCGGAGAGAAAGGCTTCAACCGCTGTGACGGCAGCGGCCACGCCGGTCTTCATGTCGGCAGCACCTCGCCCGTAGAGCATGCCATTACGGACTTCCGGGGCGAAGGGCGGTGATGTCCATTGATCAAGCGGGCCGGTCGGTACGACGTCGGTGTGGCCCGCAAAAACGAACAGGGGGCCAGCCGTGCCGCGTCGCGCCCAGAGGTTGGTGACGCCATTGCGGTTGATGTATTCGACGGAAAAACCCAGTGGCTTCAGGCGGGCGGTGATGATTTCCATGCAGCCGCCGTCTTCCGGCGTGACCGAATGGCAGGAAATGATCTGTCGGGCCAGTTCAAACGTGGGGTCGGACATCAGGTGGTTTCTTCGTCGGAAAGACTGAGCGTGAATTCCTTGAATGACGCGCCACCGGCATTGGTGCTGTCGAATTCGAGGTCGGCGTCGATCTTGATGTCTTCCTTGCCGTTACCCGAATCGATTTCGGAGTTGTTGATCAGCCAGGACAGATTGGTCGGCGAATCAGCATTGGCCAGCGCTTCGTCGAGGCTGATGACTTCTTCACGATAGAGACGGAAGAGATCCTGCTCGAAAGTTTGCGATCCGGGAGCCAGGGATTGCTCCATCGCCTCCTTGATTGCCTGCACTTCGCCACGTTCGATCAGGTCACCGATGTGGCGGGTGTTGAGCATGACTTCTGCGGTCGGCGTCAGCTTGCCATCCAGCTTGCGTACCAGACGTTGCGAAACGATTGCCCGCAGCGCGACCGAAAGGTCGAGGAAGAGGGCGGGCCGATTCTCGAGCGGGAAGAAGCTGATGATGCGGTTCAGCGCGTGATAACTGTTGTTGGCGTGCAGCGTTGCCAGGCAGAGGTGGCCGGTTTGCGCGTAGGCGATGGCTGCCTGCATGGTTTCCTTGTCGCGGATTTCACCGATCAGGATGCAGTCCGGTGCCTGGCGCATGGCGTTTTTCAGGGCCGAATGCCAGTCGGCGGTGTCCATGCCGATTTCGCGTTGATTGACGATGGATTTCTTGTGCTTGAAAAGAAATTCGATCGGGTCTTCGACGGTCAGGATGTGGCCTGTGCGGTTGGCATTGCGGTAGTCGAGCATCGACGCGATGGTGGTCGATTTGCCGGAACCCGTGGCACCAACGATCAGGATCAGCCCGCGTTTTTCCATGATCATGTCGCCGAGCATCGTGGGCAGGCCGAGTTCCGTCAGTTCCGGAATGTTGCCGAGAATGAAGCGGACCACGATGCTGGTCGAGCCGCGCTGGCGGAAAATGTTGACCCGGAAGTTGCCGACGTTGGCTACGCCGAAGGAGAGGTTCATCTCCCACGTCGCCTCGAAGGTCTTGATCTGCTCCGGCGACATCAGCTCGTAAGCGATCTTGTCGATCATGTCTGGCAGCATGATCTGCTGGTTGACCGGCAGGGTGGTGCCCTGAATCTTGATGTGGATGGGTGCGCCGGCGGAAATGAAAATATCCGACGCATGCTTTTCCGACATCAACTGGAACAGTTTATCGAGGATCATGACTGGACCTCCGGGTCCGCAGTGACAGGTTTAGGCGCGCAACAGGTCGTTGATGCTGGTCTTGGCACGGGTCTGTGCGTCGACCTTCTTGACGATGACCGCACAGTACAGGCTGTACTTGCCATCGGCCGAAGGCAGGTTGCCGGAAACGACGACCGAGCCCGGCGGTACCTTGCCGTACATGATCTCGCCGGTTTCGCGGTCATAGATGCGGGTGGACTGACTGATGTAGACGCCCATCGAAATCACCGAGTTTTCGCCGATGATGACGCCCTCGACGACTTCCGAACGGGCGCCGATGAAGCAGTTGTCTTCGATGATGGTCGGGTTGGCCTGCAAGGGTTCCAGCACGCCGCCGATGCCGACGCCGCCGGACAAGTGAACGTTCTTGCCGATCTGGGCGCAGGAGCCAACGGTCACCCAGGTATCGACCATGGTCTTTTCATCGACATAGGCGCCGATATTCACGTAAGACGGCATGAGCACGGCATCTTTGGCGATGAAGCTGCCCTTGCGCGCCACGGCCGGCGGTACGACACGGAAGCCGCCACGCTTGAAATCCTCTTCGCTCCAGTCGGCAAACTTGGTGTCGACCTTGTCGTAGAAACGCATGTCGCCGGCTTCCTGGATGCGGTTTTCACGCACGCGGAAGGAAAGCAGGACGGCTTTTTTTATCCACTGGTGGGTAAACCATTCGCCGTTGATCTTTTCGGCAACGCGGATGGCACCGGTATCCAGTTCGTTGATGACCTGGTTGATCGCGGCGATGGTGTCGACCGGCGACTGCGGGGAAAGCTCGGTGCGGCGTTCCCAGAGTTCTTCGATGATGGCTTGCATGGGGTGAGTCATGGTGTGCTGTCTCTCTTAAAGTTGTTGTGCAAATTGGCGAATTCGACGGGCGGCTTCCAGGCATTCCTCCAGCGAGGCAACCAGCGCAATGCGAACAAAGCCGGCCCCGGGATTGACGCCGCTGACCTCGCGGGCGAGGAAGCTGCCGGGTAAAACCACCACATTATAGTGTTCGAGCAGGCTACGGGCGAACTCGGTATCCGAAATGGGTGTTTTTGCCCACAGGTAGAAGCTGGCATCCGGCATTCCGGTGCCTAGCACTTCACCGATCAACGGTGTGCAGGCGGCGAATTTCTCGCGGTACTGGTTGCGATTGTCGAGGACATGCGCCTCGTCGTTCCAGGCAGCGACCGATGCCGTTTGCACCGGGGGTGCCATGGCGCAGCCGTGGTAGGTACGGTAAAGCAGGAATTTCTTGAGAATGGCGGCGTCCCCCGCCACGAAGCCGGAACGCATGCCCGGCACATTGGAGCGCTTGGACAGGCTGGAGAACATCACCAGTCGCTCGTTGGTGCGGCCGAGTAGTTTTGCCGCCTGCAAGCCGCCGATCGGCGGGTTGGCTTCATCGAAATAAATTTCGGAATAGCACTCGTCGGCGGCGATGATGAAACCGTATTTGTCGGAAAGGGCAAACAGGGTTTTCCAGTCATCAAGCGACAGTACCTTGCCGGTCGGATTGCCCGGCGAGCAGACGTAGAACAGTTGCACGCGCGCCCATTCGGCTTCGCTCAGACTGGCGTAATCGAAAGCGAAATCGTTGTCCGGAAGGGTGTTCAGGAAACGTGGCTCGGCGCCGGCCAGATAGGCTGCGCCCTCGTAAATCTGATAGAAGGGGTTGGGGCTGACCACCAGAGGCTTTTCCGCCTTGCCGGCATCGATGACGGTCTGCGCGAAGGAAAACAGCGCTTCACGTGAGCCATTGACCGGCAGGATTTCGGTTTCGGCATCTAGTGCCAGGCCATAACGTCGCTGGCACCAGGCGGCGATGGCCTGACGCAGGGCGGGGATGCCTTGCGTCGTCGGGTAATTGGCCAGTCCTTTCAGGCCGCCGGCGAGCGCGTCCATGATGAAGGCCGGCGTCGGATGCTGGGGTTCGCCGATGGAGAGTTTGATCTCCTTGTATTGCGGGTTCGGTGTCACGCCGGCGAACAGCGCGCGCAGCTTTTCGAAAGGGTAGGGCTGGAGTTGGGAGAGGTGAGGATTCACGGCATACGTCGGATGAAATGGAAGCGCAATTATCGCTGAAAAAAACGAAGGCCGGACTCCGTGAGCGCAACAAAGGCGGTTTTCATCGCCTCTGTTGGCACCGTAGCGGCGTGGGGGCGTTTGGCCGGGAAAATGGCACCTTGTAAAGCACTCCATTGGGTGCAGTTTGCATGCGTACTGGAATATTTGAATGGAATGTTGTTGCTAGAATGCGACCCCGAGAATACGTTCAAGGAAATGGGAAATGAAGTATCACTTTCCAGCGGGGTCTTGTGGCGGGGGGTAAGCTTATGAAAATGGACGAGAAGAAACGTGAATGTCGTTTTGCAAGACCTCGTGGCCGCGTGTGTGACTCCGTGGTCGCGTGGCCGTGCTAACTCCCGAGTCGCCCTCAGGAGTAAAAAAATGAAGCTTTTTCTGGAATTGCTATTACTAGTTGCAGAGAGTCTCTTTTGCTTGGGAATCAGTGCCTGGGTCGGGTTTTGGTGGATACCCGAAATCGCACAAGACAATATCAACGCATCTTTAGCAACTGCAACGGTAGCATTGATAGCCGGGGGCAGTTATCTCCGCAAACATGTCTTGTCTGTGCGACGCCAGAAGCGGCCTGTCCGCTTTTTTGTATACACCGTGTTGGCTGGATTCTCCATTCTTGGATATCTATATGGCGTGCTCTTCAAATGGCTATAAGCATGAGTAACCGAGGATTACAATAACCGGGTCAGGCCACGGAATCCAGGCGCTTCCAACCTTCCACGGTCAACCCAAAAATTAGCCCATTTTTCAAGTTCACCGTGGAAGTCGTACGGGTAACCCAAATCCCCCAACCCGTGCCTGCCAACTGCCTTCTCCCGCCCAAGCCGGCCACAACCTGATCCTCAACGCCGACGACCAAATCAAACCCCCCGCCCGCAACGAATTCAAACAACACAGCACCAACAAAAGCAGCAGCGGCTTGGCACTGGCGGCTTCGACATCAAGGTCAGCGGCAACACCGACCTCAAAGGCGCCGTCATCACCAGCCTGTCGGCGCGCGTTTAAATTTGACCACCTGTGCGCGTTGAATTTTGTTTAGGTGTGATAGCCACCCGACATAGGTGAGCTTGTGGATAAGTGTAGTTCAGCGACCTTGTTCCGAGCCACGATGAATGCGTTGGGGAAACCGTGGAGGGCGTGGCGCTTCGGGCTGTTTTCCGGTTGCGGCTTAAACAAGAAATATATTGTTTTAGTGGAAATCGTCGGTTTATTTATTAAAATAAAACAACCTATAGCGAAATAGCACACCATGTCCGATACTTTGTTGGGCTTCCACTGGCTCCTGAAGATGCATAGCATCCAGCTGGTACAGCCACTTTATACCCGTAGCCGACTGGGAGCGGTGCGCCAACGCGAGATCGTCAATGGCCAGGAAACGCTCACTTGGCCCGCGCAGTATCGACCCGCCGATAACTTTCGTGGGCACTTCGAATTTGGCTTGAAATATGAACGACTTAGCTTCGAGTTTTTCTCGCTCCTGTTTGATCGCATTGATCCGGAAATGCTTGCCTCATGGGTAAAAGATGAGCCAACCGGCAGGTATGCAAGGCGAACGGCCTTCTTTTACGAATGGTTCACCGGCCGGCAACTAGATGTGCCAGATACGGCGCCCAACGTAGGCTATGTCGACGCAATCGACGCAAGCCAGTACCTGGCAGCCCCAGTGGCAGAAAATAACCGGCGCTGGCGTGTCAAAAACAACATGCCCGGACCACGCGAATTTTGCCCGATGCTCTTTCTCGGTGCCCCGGAGCAACGCCAATGGCTCTATGATGTGGCGGCAGGAGTGCAGTCGCTGGATGATACCTATGGACCGGAACTGCTGTTGCGTAGCGCGGCGTGGCTTACTTTCAAGGAATCGCGGGCCAGTTTCGCCATTGAGCACGAGGCCGACAAACAGGATCGGGTAAAACGTTTCGCGGCAGCCATTGCTACGTACAGCGGACGCATGAACGATCCGATGGCGCCCGAGCAGCTTCTCAAACTACAGCAAACAGTCCTCGGCGAGGCCGCACTCAGAGTCGGTCTCCGGCAATCTCCAGTGTTTGTCGGGGAGCGCAGCTTCGACAACGAAATCGTTCACTACATCGCACCATCCGAAGCCTTGGTGGGCGAGATGCTCGATGCCCTGCGCGGCTTCGAAACCAGAACGCGGGGCGCCCCCCCTTTGGCTCGTGCTGCCGCTGTCTCGTTCGCCTTCGTTTACCTGCACCCACTCGCCGATGGCAATGGTCGAATCCACCGTTTCTTGATCAACCACCTGCTCGCCGCAGACGGCGTAGTGCCGCCCAACATCATTGTTCCGGTATCGGCAACGATCGCCGGGTCAGCGAAGGGTCGTGCCGATTATGATCGGGCCCTGGAGGTTTTTCCCCGGCGGTTCATGCAGACCTACGCTGACGCGTATCGCTTCGGGCCAAAGCGAACGTGCCCCGACTCGGTCGAAACCAATTTCGAGTTTCTGCGCACGGAAGATGCAGAGCATGCCTGGCGCTATCCCGATTTGACGGAACAGGCGCACTACTTGAGCGGGGTGCTGCGTCAGACGGTCGAGCAGGAAATGGCGCAAGAAGCCTTGGTTTTGCGTCGGTACGACCATGCCCGGGCGTCGATCAAAAACCTGGTGGAAATGCCTGACCCGGATGCGGACCATATCATTCGGTCGCTCAAGGAAAACGGTTGGCAGATAAGCAGCAGCCTGCGCAAGACCCTACCTCAGATCTTCGCCGAGCAGGGCGCTTTCTACAGCAGGCATGAGCAAATCATTAGCGCCGTGCGGGCGGTGTTCGAAGGAATTAAAGGTGTCGGCGTGAATTGAAATTCAAATGTCCCTGATCCCATTGGTTACAGGGAAATCGGAAATGAAGTGCCTTATTCATCAAACGGCGGCAGCGGATGGTTACTGATGTATTCGAGACAGGCCAGCGTTTTGGGGTTGTCGATGAACTTCCTCGCATGAGGCTCCCATATCCGGCGACTCTTGTATTCCATGGAGATCTCCTCAAGCCGGGGGTTGCGAGCGAGATAGGCAGCGAGGATGTGGTCGATCCCGTCCTGATAGCCGCGAAAAAAGGATTCTGACCCCGGCGGGGGATTCAGCGCACGGTCGACAGCTCCAATGGTTGTGCATGCCTCGAGTGCAGGCAATACCCGTTCGCGCAGAATCCGGCAAAGATGATCGAGCACGATGTCGATTTCGCCGTGTTTGGTGATCTCGTACGCCTTGTTATGCGACAGGAAAGGCCCATCGTTCTCCATCCACCGTTCTTGCTTGCCAAGCAGCGTGGTCTTGGAATCGGCATCCCTTGGCGAGATGTCCGGTTCGGTAATTGCGATTCGCAGCCCGGTGATCGGCTCAAACCGTGCCTTGACCATGACTTCGGCCAGCGCACAGATGGAATATTGAGCCGGCGCAAAAACCCATAGTTCGTGCCACCCCATCGGAAATTTGCGCCGGAAGCTGCGGTCGCGCTTGCGGCCTTTGTAGCCCCTCTCGGCAAGCATCGGCTCCAGATGCTGGAATATCCGGTCGAGAAACTCGCTGTTCTTCGGAACTGCATCTTCTTCCTGGTTCTTGCCTGCCACATACGGCGTCCGTCCCGGCAGACACAACACCCTGTTTCCCGGCAGGTAAACCTCGCCGGCCTGCTCGTCCATAACACACAAGCCCAGTGCATTGGCTTCCTGCATTACTGCGGCTCGAACGGTCTCGAGCAGGTAGGTATTCACCCCCAGATTCCAGACCGGTTCGTTGTCCGTCTCGCCATCGAGCGGCCAATCGCTCCAGGCCATTTTGTCGGACGTGGCTTCGTTGTCATCATCGCCGTCTTCATTGGGGTAGGGAAACTGCTGCACGAGGCGTTGCGCCAACTCAATGAATTTCGGATTCTGTTCCGTGCGCACGTCTCTCAACGCGAGAAGTCGTGCCTCCGCTTCGTCCACTGTCTGCGGCAGGGCCTGATTCGCCGCGTTTTCCCAGATCCGCAATAGGTATCCCATTCAAGCACTCGCTTTTATGCAAATTTCGTATAAGTGATTATTCTAGCCGTGCGTGGCCGCAGCGTCTGGTCTTGCAAAACGACACTTGGTTTTTCCCTGCCCATTTTCAAAAGCATTTTGGCGCGCAGATCCGGCTTTTTGGGATTGCTGCGCAACTTCCACGACCACAGAATCAACAACTGGCCCTAGGGGCAACCCGAAAAAAGCCCGAATTTTCCTGTCTTCAGTAGGGCTGGCGCTGCGGGTTGTTCGCCCAGTCTTGCAGCGGGCGTAGCGCTTCCGGGCTGGGGCGGTGTTCCATGATGATGCTGCGCGCCGAGAAATGGCGGTTCAGTTCGGCATACAGTTCGTCATCGCAGAAGCCGATGGCGGCGGCTTCGGCCCGGCTGTTGGCGAAGACGATGCGCTCGATGCGTGCCCAGTAGGCCGCGGCCAGGCACATCGGGCAGGGTTCGCTGGAGGCGTACAGGGTGCAGCCAGCCAGGTGAAAGTCGCCGAGTGTCGCACAGGCGCTGCGGATGGCGCCGATTTCCGCATGTGCCGTCGGGTCGTGGCGGGCGACGACGCGGTTCCAGTCTTCGGCAATGATTTTTCCGTCGCGAACGATGACGGCGCCGAACGGGCCACCGTCGCCCAGTTCGCTGCCTTGTCGTGCCAGTTCGATGGCGCGGGCGAGAAATTGGTCATCCGGATTCATCAGCCAAGGTCTCCTGGAAATGCTGCGGTTGGGCGGGCGGCGATCAAACAGGTCGATGTTATTATACGGCCCCCATCATGGCGGCGGCATGTGTCGTTGCCGACCTCAGGCATGCGTCTTACCAAGCTCAAACTCGCCGGCTTCAAATCCTTCGTCGATCCGACGGCTGTTGCCCTGCCGGGGCAACTGGTCGGCGTCGTTGGCCCCAATGGCTGCGGCAAATCCAACATCATGGATGCCGTGCGCTGGGTGCTGGGTGAATCCAAGGCTTCCGAGCTGCGCGGCGAGTCGATGATGGACGTCATTTTCAATGGAACGACCGGCCGCAAGCCGGTATCGCGCGCTTCCGTCGAACTCATTTTCGAGAACCTGCTCGGCCGTGCCCTCGGCCAGTGGTCGCAATACACCGAGCTTTCCGTCAAGCGCACGCTGACGCGGCAGGGGCAGTCGGACTACTTCATCAACAATCTGAAAGTCCGCCGCAAGGATATTACCGACCTGTTTCTCGGTACCGGACTCGGGCCGCGCGCCTATGCCATCATCGGCCAAGGCATGATTTCGCGCATCATCGAGGCCAAGCCGGACGAGTTGCGCATCTTCCTCGAAGAGGCGGCGGGGGTGTCGCGTTACAAGGAGCGCCGCAAGGAAACCAACGGCCGTCTGGAAGACACGCGGGAAAACCTGACGCGGGTCGAGGATATCCGGCTTGAACTGGGCAGCCAGATGGAGCGCCTGGAGACGCAGGCCGAGGTGGCGCGTCGCTACCACGCGCTGAACGAACAACTGGTACAGCGTCAGCAATTGCTCTGGCTGCTGAAAAAACGCGAAGCAGAGGCAGAACGCCAGCGCCTGGCAGTGGACGTCGAGCGCGCCGTGACCGAGCTTGAGGCGCAGAGTGCCGCGCTGCGCGAAACCGAGCTGCGGGCCGAAGAAACCCGCGAAGCGCATTTTGCTGCCGGTGACGCCCTGCACAACGCGCAAAGCGAGATGTACGCCGCCAATGCGGAAGTGGCGCGGCTCGAAGCGGAAATCCGCCATCGCCGTGAATCGCGCAACCAGCTGGAAGCCCGCCTCGTGCAACTGGAAGGTGAACTGGCGCAATGGAGCCAGACTGCCGAAAAGCTGGCGGAAGACCGCCTGCGCTGGGAGGAAACCCAGGAAATCACCCGTCTTCGCGTTGAAGAAGCCGAAGAACGTCTGCATGCCCAGATGAACCTCGCGCCACAGGTCGAGGAAGACCACGCCCAGGCGCAGGAAGAACTGCAACGCCTGAAGATGCGCACGGCTAACGGCGAACAGCGTCTGGAAGTCGAGCAGACCAACAAGGCACACGCCCAGCGCGCCTTGCAGGCCATTGCACAGCGTCGCGAACGCCTGCGCGAGGAAAGCGGCGGCAATGATGCGCCGGACGAACTCGATCTGGCCGAAAAGGAAGAAGAGCTTTCGCTGCTGCGCGAGGAACTCGCCGGCGATCAGGATCAATTGCAGCAACTGCAGCAGGAACTGCCGGAACTGGAGGCACGCCGCAAGCAGGTGCAGGGCGACTTGCAGCGCATCGAACGCGAGCTGGCCGCCGGTCAGGCGCGTCGTGCGGCGCTCGAACAGATGCAGGAAAGTGCCCGGCACAGCGGCAAGTTGCCGGAATGGTTGCGCCGCCACGGTCTGGAAGACGCGCCGCCGCTGTGGCAACAGATACACGTCGAAGCCGGTTGGGAAGACGCCGTCGAGGCCATCCTGCGCGAACGGCTCAACGCCATCGCCTGCGACGATCCCGCCAAGCTCGACGAATGGCTGCACGACCGGCCGGATGCCCATTTGTCCGTCGTTCTGGGCGTTGGTGATTTTGGGCAAAATTTCGGGTTCACCGTGGAATCCGCTACCGGGATGTTGTCGGCACGGGTACGCAGCGAAGAATCAGCCGTTCAGATCGTGCTCAATGACTGGCTGGGGCAGGTGCGCACGGCGGAAACGCTTGCCGATGCGCTGGCGCAGCGTGCCGGACTGGCGCCGGGGCAGCAGGTCGTGACCCGCGGCGGCGATCTGGTCAGTGCCGCCAGTGTCACCTTTTTTGCGCCGGATAAGAGCGAGCACGGTCTGCTCGAACGGCAGCGCGAGATCGAAACCCTGGGCGAGGGCATTGCTGCCTACGAAGAACAGGCCGAGGCCTTGCGTGAGCAACTGGAAATTCTCGACGAGCAGTTCGCCGACAAGCAGGAAGAAATCAGCGAAACGCGCGAGTACGTGACCGATCGCCAGCAGCGCGTGCATTCGGTACAGCTTGAAGTGCTGAAACTGAGCCAGGCACTCGAACGCTACCGCGAGCAGAAGGAACGCTTTCAGGAACAACTGGCCGAGCTGGCCGAAGAGGAAGAAGCCGAGCGAGAACGCGACATGGCGGCGGATGAAAAGATCGCCGAAGTGCGCGATGGCCTGTCGCGCATTCGCGTGCTGGTCGCCGGTGCCCAGTCGCGTCTGGACGAATGTGAACGGGCGGTGCGGGCAGAACGCGAGCGCAATGCCGATTTCGACCGCGCCCTGCGTGAAGCCCAATTCTCGCTGCGCGAGGCGGGCGGCAAGTTGCAGGATATTTTCGCCCAGCAGGCGACAGCTCAGCGCGAATTGAACCGGATCGAGGCGGATCGGGCGCAGTGTGCCTCGCAGGTTGAAGCGGCGCCGGCCGATGTCATGGAAGATAACCTGCAGGCGGCGCTGGAAACCCGGCAGGAGAGGGAAAAGGCGCTGGCCCTGTGCCGCGATGCGCTGGAAGCGGCAACCAATGCACTGCGCGGCCTGGAAGAGCAGCGCATGAAGATCGAGCAGGGTCTGGAACCCCTGCGCGTGCGCATCGGCGACCTCAAGTTGAAGGAGCAGGCGGCGGCGCTCAATGCCGAACAGTTCGCCATGCAATTGCTGGAAGCGGGGGCGAATGAGGAAGTTTTGCAGAACGATCTGGGCGCGGCGCGTCCGGCCAGTCTGCAAGGCGAAATCACCCGGCTTGGCAATGCCATCGCCGAACTCGGCGCGGTCAATCTGGCGGCCTTGCAGGAACTGGAAACGGCCACCGAGCGCAAGGGGTATCTCGACATGCAGGCCGCCGATCTGACCGAAGCGATGGAAATCCTGGAAAACGCCATCCGCCGTATCGACCGCGAAACCCGCGACTTGCTGAAAAGCACTTTTGATACGGTCAACGGCCATTTCGGGACACTTTTCCCCGAGCTGTTCGGGGGCGGGCGGGCCGAACTGGTGATGACCGGCGAGGAAATCCTCGATGCGGGCGTGCAGGTCATCGCCCAGCCGCCGGGCAAGAAAAATTCGACCATTCACCTGCTGTCCGGCGGCGAAAAGGCGCTGACCGCCATCGCGCTGGTTTTCTCCATGTTCCAGCTCAATCCGGCGCCCTTCTGCCTGCTCGACGAGGTCGATGCACCGCTGGACGACACCAATACGGAGCGTTTCTGCGGTATGGTCAAGAAAATGTCGTCGGCAACGCAGTTCCTGTTCATTTCCCATAATAAAATTGCCATGGAAATGGCCGAACAGCTGGTCGGCGTCACCATGCAGGAATCCGGCGTTTCCCGCGTGGTGGAAGTGGATATCGAGGAAGCATTGAAAATGAGGGATGCGGCTTAAATGACCGAACTCCAGATTGGACTGATTGGCCTGGGCGCGACGGCAGTGGTCGGCGTGTATGCGTACAACAAGTGGCAGGAATATCGTCATCGCAAACTGGCCGAAGCGGTGCTCAAACCACACCACGACGATGTTCTGCTGGGTGGCGCAAAAGGTACGGCACGGCGTACGGTGGTTGATGAGCGCAGCGAACCGGAAATCGAGCAGAGCGAGCTGGTTTCGGATGAACGGGTCGAACCGGTTTTTGTTGATCCCTTCCCGACCGAGCCTTCCAATGACTTCGCACCGGCAATGCCGGACGATATCCCCGAAACGGCGGGCGTTCAGGATGAGCAGCCGGCGTTTCTGCCGATGGACGATGGCGAACAGGGCGAGCTGCCGTCCATTGAAGTACCTGCCGAATTGCTCGATCCCCGTCTTGAATTCGTGGTTGCCATGGAACTGGTCGAGCCGGTTTCGGCCGTGCAGGTGCTGCATTCGCAGCGCGACGTGCTGCATCGCCTGAACAAGCCGGTGCATTGGGTCGGTTTCAACGAGCGTACGCAGGCGTGGGAACGTCTGGCATCAGACAGTAATCTGCACATCCGTCGCCTGCGAATCGGCCTGCAACTCGTCAATCGTATGGGGCCGGTCTCCGACGGCGATGTGGCAATCTTTACCGGTGCCATGCAGGCACTGGCGGACGAACTGATGGCGGTGGCCGACATGCCTTCGTCGCGCGTGCTGGATCAGGCTGCGGAGCTGGACCGTTTCTGTGCCGCAGTCGATCTTGAAATCGGGGTCAACCTGGTGAGCCGCAACGCTGCTTTCCCCGGCACCAAGATCCGGGCGCTGGCTGAAGCGGCTGGCATGGTGCTTGGTATTGATGGCCTGTTCACCCGCTACGACGATGCCGGGCGCGCCCAGTTCAGTCTGCAGAATTACGAAAGCACCCAGTTCTCGGCCGATTCGGTACGCAACATGACGACGCACGGTTTGACCTTTTTGCTCGATGTGCCGCGTGTTGACCATGGCGAACGGGTGTTCATGCAGATGACCGAACTGGCCCGGCGTTTTGCCGAGACACTGCAAGGGGCTCTGGTTGATGACAATCGCCAGCCGCTGACCGATACGCAGCTTGAGCACATCCGGCGCGAATTCATCGGCAAACCGCAGGCCACCATGGCAGCCTTTGGTCTGCCGGCAGGTTCGGCACAGGCGCTACGGCTGTTCTCCTGATGGCTGTGCCGGCGGCAGAGGCTGCGCATGCAGCCCACTTGCGGAGTGAAATCGAACGCCATAATCAGGCCTACTACGTTCTCGATGCGCCAAGCATCCCGGACGCGGAATATGACCGGCTGTTTCGTGAATTGCAGGCGCTGGAGCAGCGCTATCCGGAACTGCTGACGGCCGATTCGCCGACCCAGCGTGTGGGTGGTACGCCGCTCAGGGAATTTCCGCAGCGCCGGCACGGCGTGCCCATGCTTTCCCTGAACAACGCCTTTTCTCCGGAAGAGGTCGAAGCCTTCGATAAGCGCGTGCGTGACGGCCTGGAAACGATTGCGGCCATCGACTACGCGGTCGAGCCGAAATTCGATGGGCTGGCCATCAGTCTCACCTACGAAAATGGGCTGTTCACGACGGGGGCAACCCGCGGCGATGGCGTCACCGGCGAGGAAGTGACGCCCAACCTGCGTACCCTGCGCTGTATTCCGCTGCGTTTGCAAGGTGATGGGTGGCCGGCGTTGATCGAGATTCGCGGCGAAGTGCTCATGTTCAAGGCCGATTTCGCCGCGCTCAATGCGCGTCAGCGCGAACGCGGCGACAAGGAATTTGCCAACCCGCGCAACGCCGCGGCCGGCAGCCTGCGTCAGCTCGACTCGAAGATCACCGCCAGCCGGCCGCTGTCCTTCTTTGCCTATGGTGTTGGCGCCGGTGCTGATGCGCTGGCGGTCGGAACACATGGAGAATTGATGGACAAGCTTGCCGCCTGGGGGTTTCCGGTGGCGAGCGAACGGGGCGTGGTCACCGGTTCCCGCGGTCTACTCGAATTTTTCGCCAAAATTGGCAGTCTGCGCAGCGCCTTGCCGTACGACATCGATGGCGTGGTGTACAAGGTCAATCGTCTCGACTGGCAGGCCCGGCTCGGCTTCGTTTCCCGTGCACCGCGTTTTGCGATTGCCCACAAGTTTCCGGCCGAAGAGGCGTTGACCGAGGTGCTTGGCATTGATGTGCAGGTTGGCCGTACCGGCGCCATCACGCCAGTTGCCCGGTTGAAGCCGGTTTTTGTCGGCGGTGTGACGGTGACCAACGCGACCCTGCATAACGAGGATGAGGTTCGGCGCAAGGATGTGCGGGTCGGCGACACGGTGATCGTGCGGCGGGCCGGTGATGTGATTCCGGAGGTGGTCGCCATCGTTCCCGAGAAGCGTCCGAGCCGTGACCTGTTCGGCGGCGAGCCGCTGCATCCGCCTTTTGCCATGCCGACGGTGTGTCCGGAATGCGGGTCTGCCGTTGAAAAGGGTGACGACGAGGCGGTGGCGCGTTGTACCGGTGGTCTTTACTGTCCGGCGCAACGCAAGCAGGCGCTGCTGCACTTTGCCGCGCGGCGGGCGATGGATATCGAGGGCTTGGGCGACAAGCTGGTCGACCAGCTAGTCGATGCCGGCCTGGTCCATTCGCCGGCCGATCTTTACAGCCTGACGCTGGAAACGCTGGCCGGCCTGGAACGGATGGGCGAGAAATCAGCCCTGAACCTCCTGGCGGCGATTGATAAAAGCCGGCAGACGACGCTGGCCCGCTTTATCTTTGCCCTTGGCATCCGCAATGTTGGCGAGTCGACGGCGCGTGATCTGGCACGGTATTTCGGGACGCTGGATGCGCTGCTGGCAGCGGATGGCGAGGCTTTGCAACGGGTTCCGGACGTCGGGCCGGTAGTTGCGGCGAGCATTGCGGGGTTCATGGCTGAAGCGCACAACCGCCAGGTCGTGGCTGACTTGCGCGAGGCTGGCGTGTGCTGGCCGGAGGGTGAGCCGGCAGTCGGCGCGCCGCAGATCTTCGCTGGCATGACACTGGTGCTGACCGGAACCCTGCCGACCCTGAAACGCGATGATGCGAAAGCGATGATTGAAGCGGCGGGGGGCAAGGTGGCCGGTTCGGTGTCGAAAAAAACGGATTTCGTGGTAGCTGGTGCCGAGGCGGGTTCAAAGCTCGAAAAGGCTACGGAACTGGGCGTTCCGGTGATTGATGAGGCAGCTCTTCTCAAAATGCTTGAAACAGGAGAAGCAAACGCATGAAGAAAGTTCGCAAGGCGGTATTTCCGGTCGCAGGGATGGGGACGCGTTTCTTGCCGGCCACCAAGGCCAGCCCCAAGGAAATGCTGCCGATCGTTGACAAGCCCCTGATTCAATACGCGGTAGAGGAAGCCGTTGCAGCCGGCATCACGGACATGGTGTTCGTTACCGGGCGTTCCAAGCGCGCCATCGAGGACCATTTCGACAAGGCTTACGAACTCGAAGCCGAACTGGAGGCGCGTGGCAAGAACGAGCTCCTTGAGTTCGTACGCAACATGATTCCCAAGAATATCAACTGTATTTACATCCGTCAGGCCGAGGCACTGGGGCTGGGGCATGCCGTGCTGTGCGCCAAGCCGGTGATTGGCGACGAGCCGTTCGCTGTGCTGCTCGCCGACGATCTGCTCGACGGCGAGCCGCCGGTGATGAAGCAGATGGCAGACACCTACGATTACTACCGCTGCTCGGTGCTCGGCGTGCAGGATGTACCGCGCGCGGATACACGCAGCTACGGCATTGTCGATGCGCGCCCTGTGGCCGATCGTATCGAGCAGATCAACGCCATCGTCGAGAAGCCGAAGCCCGAGGATGCCCCGTCTACGCTGGCTGTGGTCGGCCGTTACATCCTGACGCCGCGTATCTTTCATCATCTCGAGAACATCCGGCCGGGTGCCGGCGGGGAAATACAGCTGACCGATGGCATCGCGTCACTGCTTAGTGAAGAGCAGGTGCTGGCCTATCGTTACGCTGGCACGCGTTATGATTGCGGTTCCAAGCTGGGTTATCTGCAGGCCACCGTGGTGTTTGGCCAGCGGCACCCGGAAGTGGGCGCGGAATTTGATCAATATCTAAAAAGACTGGGGACTTGAATGGACATACAGAAAGCCAGGGCATTGCTCGCCGACGCCGAGCTGATTCACTCCGAGGAAGCCGTACAGACCGCGCTCGATCAGGTGGCCGGGGTGATCCGGGGACAACTGGCTGAAAAGAATCCGCTGGTCCTCTGCGTGATGACCGGTGGCGTGATTTTCTGCGGCCAGCTTCTGCCCAAACTCGATTTTCCGCTTGATTTCGACTACCTCCACGCGACGCGCTACGGTCCGGAAACGCAGGGTGGAAAGATTTCCTGGCGCATGGCGCCGTGGACGTCGGTCAAGGGACGTACCGTGCTGGTCGTCGATGACATTCTCGATGAAGGGGTGACGCTGGCGGCGGTCAAGGAAAGCCTGATTCGCCTGGGCGCCGAGGAGGTTCTGCTGGCGGTTTTCTTCGACAAGCTCAATGGCAAGAACAAGCCGATTGCTGCCGACTTCTGCGCCCTGACCGTGCCGGACCGTTTTGTATTCGGCTATGGAATGGACATCGAGGGTGTCTGGCGTAACCTGCCCGCCGTCTACGCCCGCAGGGAAGAAGTGTGAGTGGATCGGGTGTCGCCGAATTCCTCGGTTACTGGATCGAGGAGGGCGAGCATTACGTTCGCCGGGGCGATTATGAATGGATGGCCGCATTGGTACCGGGCCGTCGCGTGCTTGAAGTCGGCTGTGGTGTCGGCTATGCCACGCAGGCTTTGGTCCGACGTGGCCTGGATGTACTGGCTGTCGATGTGCTCGACGAATCGCTGGAGGCGACCCGACAGCGTGTTGCCGGCCACGATGTGCTCTTGCTCAAGGCAGACGTGACGGCGCTTGACGAGGCGAAGCGCGCGCAACTCACTGATTTTGCACCGGATAGCGTGGTTTGCTGGCTGATGGGCGCACCGTCCGACGTGACTGGCGCGAAGCTTGGTGACGCTGGCCAGGCCGTTGCGGCCTACCGCGAAAGAATTCATCGTGCAGTGGCTGAACTGGCGGCCAGTCTGCCGACAGTGCGGACCTTGCATTACGTCGATCGCACGGCGATTCCCTGGCAGGCCAAGGATATCGGTCGAGATACGCTGCTTGGCTATCATGCCGGAAAGACGTTGCTTGATTTGCCGTTCGCGGCGGAACGCAGGCATGCCTTGTATCGCAAGCTTGACGACCACGGGGTCGATATCGAGAGAATGCGAAAATCGCACCCGTCGCTGAAGAGCGCGGTGCCCGTGCTGGCTTCGTTGCTGGCTGAAAGGAAGAAATAAATGTTGGCAATTATTGGTGGGAGCGGGCTGACGACCCTGTCCAATCTCGATGTGTCGCACCGCGAAGTTGTTCGCACGCCCTACGGAGAGCCTTCCGGTGCCGTGGTGTTCGGCCAGATCTGTGGTCAGCCTGCGATGTTCCTGCCACGGCACGGTTACGGCCATACCATCGCACCGCACATGGTCAATTACCGCGCCAACCTCTGGGCGCTGCACCATCACAAGGCGACCGGGATCATCTCGGTAGCGTCGGTCGGCGGCATTCGCAGCGACCTGCAACCGGGCGACATCGTTCTGCCCAACCAGATCATCGATTACACCTGGGGGCGCAAGTCGACTTACTTTGAGGCCAGTGGCACGCCGGTGACCCACGTCGATTTCACGGAGCCTTACGATGCCGAACTTTCGTCACGTATTCGTGATGCCGGCCAGGCCTTGAACATCGACATGAAAATTGGCGGTGTTTACGCCGCGATGCAGGGACCTCGCCTCGAAACGGCCGCCGAAATCAATCGTCTTGAACGCGACGGCGCGGATCTGGTCGGCATGACCGGCATGCCGGAGGCCGTTCTTGCCCGTGAGCTCGGCATTCCCTATGCTGCCATCAACGTCGTGGCCAACCATGCTGCGGGCCGTGGCGACAGCACCAACGGCATCCATTTTGAAAGTCTCGACGTGGTCTTGCAAGAAGCGATGGGCAAGGTCAAGGCAATCATCGAGAAGCTGGTGGGTTGCCAGAACGCCTGCCGTAACTGAGGCTTCCACGGTGAACCCGAAAAAAGCCGTTTTTTCGGGTTTCAGACTTTCAGCCGTTCCATCAATTCCGTTTCCAGCCGAATGCGGTTGGCGCTTTCTCGCAGGTCGCCACCGCTGATCAGGAAGACGTCTTCAGCCCGCTCGCCCAACGTGGTGATTTTTGCGGTGTGCAGGTTGGCGCCGTGCTCGGTCAGTGTGTTGGCGACGGTATAAAGCAGGCCGGGACGGTCGGCAGCGGTGAGCGCAAGCAGGAAATGTGCGCCTTTCTCGTCACCGCGGATGGTGACCTCGGGCTTGATCGGGAAGTGTTTTACCTGCCGTGACAAGCGGCCGGCAGAAGGGGCTTCGGGAGCGCTCTGGTGGATCAGGCGATGCTCGAGTTCATGCTCGATGTAGGGAATCATTTCCCGGTCACTGTCACGCTTGGATACGTCAAACACGACGAAGCTGTCGAGGGCGTAGCCGTGGACCGTGGTGTGGATCTTGGCGTCGACGATGCTGTAACCGGTCCGGGCAAAGAAGCCAACGATGCGGGCAAAGAGATCGGGTTGATCCTGGGTGTAGACCATGACTTGCAGACCCTCGCCATCCTGATGGGGGCGGGCGCGGACGACGGGCTTGTTGTCAAAAATCCGGTAGTGCAGGGAACGCGTGTGCCAGGCAATCTCTTCGGCTGAGTGGCGCAGGAAATAAACGGTGTCGAGCTGTTTCCAGAGCCGTTCGTGGACGGTTTCAGAGAGGGCGAAAAAGCGCAAGAGGCGCATGGCTTCCGCCTGGCGTTCGGCAATGATGCCGTGCGGCTCGGGCGGCTGGCCCTGGGTCAACTGATGCAGCGTCTGATAGTAAAGATCGGTGAGCAGCTTGCCTTTCCACTGGTTCCAGACCTTCGGGCTGGTGCCGCGAATGTCGGCGTGGGTGAGCAGATAGAGGGCGGCAAGATGACGGGCATCGCCGACCAGCCGGGCGAAATTGGCAATCACCGCCGGGTCGGTGAGGTCTTCCTTCTGCGCGACCTGTGACATCACCAGATGGTTGCGCACCAGCCAGACAACCAGTTCGGTATCTTCGGCGCTCAAGCCGTGGTTCTGGCAGAACTCTCGTGCGTCGGCGGTGCCGAGTTCGGAATGGTCGCCACCACGTCCCTTGGCAATGTCGTGGAAGAGGGATGCAACATAGAGCAGCCAGGGTTCCCCGAATTCGCTGATGACGCGGGAGCAGAGCGGATATTCGTGGGCGAACTCGCTCATCGTGAAGCGGCGCAGGTTGCGCAGGACTTGCAGGATGTGCTGGTCGACGGTGTAAACGTGAAAGAGGTCGTGCTGCATCTGGCCGACAATGCGGCCAAAGTTGGGTAGATAGGCGCCAAGAATGTCGAGCTGATTGAGGCGGCGGAATTCGTGAACCACGCCACGCTCGCTTTGCAGCAATCCGATAAATGCCTTGCGATTCTTCGGGTCTGCACGAAACTCCGGTGTGATGCGCTCGCCGGCTCGCCACAAGGCACGTAGGGTGCGCGCGGTCATCCCGGAAAGCTCGTGGCTTTCCTGCATGACCTGGAAGCTGTCGAAAATGGCCGAAGGATCCCGCTCGAACAGGTTTTCGTCGCGGATGTCGAGCAGGTTGCCGACGATCTGGAAGTTGTCGTCCAGCGCCTGCGGCGTCTGTTCGCTTTCGGGGGACAGGGCAGCCCCCATGTTTTGCAACAGGATGGTATTGAGCAGCGTGATTGCCTTGGCGTTGCGGTAATACGTCTGCATCAGCTGTTCGGATGCCCGTTTCGCCTCCGTTGAGGCAAAACCGAATTGCGCGGCGAGACCGTTCTGATAGTCGAACAGAAGGCGGTCTTCGCGACGGCCGGCCGTCAGGTGCAGCCGGATGCGCAGATGGCGCAGATATTCTTCGCTCGTTTCGGCCTGCCTGGCGCCTTCGGCAGTGACAATGCCGTTTTGCTCCAGTTCGGCCCAGGTCGATCCGTATCCTGAAGCCTTGGCGATCCAGAAAATTACCTGCAGATCACGCAATCCGCCCGGTGAATCCTTGCAATTGGGTTCCAGGCTATAGGGAGTTTCATTGAAGCGGAGATAGCGTTCCTGTTGCTCAAGACGCTTGGCTTCGAAAAACACCAGCGGATCGAGGTTGCCGTGAAGGCGTTTCTGGAATGTCGTGTAGAGTTTCTCGTTACCTGTTAGCAAGCGTGCCTCAAGCAGGGCAGTTTGCACGGTAATGTCACTCGCGGCTTCGTTCAGGCATTCCTGAACGGTGCGTACGCTGTGGCCGATTTCGAGGCCAATGTCCCAGAAGCAGCCGACCAGGCGCTCCAGTTTTTCCTGCAAGGCCGGGCTTGCTTCCTGCGGGAGCAGGATGAGCAGGTCGATGTCGGATGCCGGGTAAAGTTCGCCGCGTCCATAGCCACCGACGGCAGCCAGCGCGAGCGAAGCAGGAAATTCGAGTGATGCCCAGAGCTTGCGCAGGATTCCATCGACCTGTTGGCAGCGCAAATGCAACAAAGCGCCAGCATCGCCGCTTTGCTCATAGTGTTGCTGCAACTGCGCCTGGTTGGCTTTTACTTCGGCCCGCAGGGCGGCAACGTTATTCGACATTAGCTGATCCAGTCAGGTTTTGGGCGGCATCCCGCCGAAAGTGTCATGACCTCATAACCGGTTTCGGTTACCAGGATGGTGTGTTCAAACTGTGCGGACAGGCTGCGGTCCTTGGTGACGATGGTCCAGCCGTCAGCCATTTCGCGGATGGCTGCCTTGCCGGCGTTGATCATCGGCTCGATGGTGAACATCATGCCCGGCTCCAGTCTGGGGCCGGTTCCGGCCTTGCCGTAGTGCAACACCTGCGGGTCTTCGTGAAACTTCTTGCCAATACCATGGCCGCAAAATTCACGCACGACAGAGTAGCCATTTTTTTCGGCATGCTTCTGGATAATCGCGCCAATATCACCGAGGAATGCGCCTGGACGCACGACGGAAATGCCCAGCCACATGCACTCAAAGGTGATCTCGCAAAGCCGCTTTGCCTGGATGGACCCTTCGCCGACGATGAACATGCGGCTGGTGTCGCCGTGGTAGCCATCCTTGATGGTGGTGATGTCGAGATTGATGATGTCGCCGCTTTTGAGGGCACGGTCGCCGGGGACGCCGTGACAGACCTGCTGGTTGATCGAGGTGCAGATCGATTTCGGGTAAGGGTTGTAGCCGGATGGCGCATAGTTGAGCGGGGCAGGGATGCAGCCTTGAACGTTGACCATGAGGTCGTGGCAGAGGCGATCAAGCTCTTCAGTGGTGACGCCGACCTTGACGAAAGGTTCGATATAGTCGAGAACTTCGGCGGCGAGACGACCTGCAACCCGCATTTTCTCGACTTCTTCCGGTGTTTTTATCGTAATGCTCATGGCTGTTCTGTGAAGCGTTGGCAATGGGCAAGGATAATTGATGCACCTGGATTCGCAAAGTCTGAGCGTCACGTTCCGTTGGTCTGGTCAGCGAATTCCAAGACTTCCGGGGGCGCTGAATTGTTGCTATAATCTGCGGGTTTTTCTCGGTCGTCATGGCTGAAAAGAACGGTTGTGCACAGGGTGTGTGCAACCAAATCCACACATCCGCCGATTAAGGGTGCGCGCCAGAACAAAAGAATGGCGGGCGTTTCCGGCGGGTGGCGGTTCAACCCTTAAGGAGTTTTACTATGTCCGTTACCATGCGTGAAATGCTGGAGGCTGGTGTCCACTTTGGTCACCAAACCCGTTTCTGGTCTCCCAAGATGGCCCCGTATATCTTCGGTGCCCGCAACAAAATTCACATCGTCAATCTCGAAAAGACCCTGGCCAAGTACAACGAAGCCATCGCTTTCGTGAAGAAGCTGTCCTCCAATCGCGGCAATATCCTGTTTGTCGGTACCAAGCGTCAGGCTCGCGAAATCATCGGCCAGGAAGCTGTCCGCGCCGGTGCTCCTTTCGTTGATCAGCGTTGGCTCGGTGGCATGCTGACCAATTTCAAGACGGTCAAGACCTCGATCAAGCGTCTGAAGGACATGGAATTGGCTGTTGAAGCCGGTGAGCTCGAAAAGATGCCGAAGAAGGAAGCGCTGACCTTCCGTCGCGAACTGGAAAAGCTGCAGAAGTCTATTGGCGGCATCAAGGATATGGCCGGCCTGCCGGACGCGATTTTCGTTGTGGACGTTGGCTATCACAAGATCGCCATTACCGAAGCCGAAAAGCTCGGTATTCCAGTCATCGGTGTGGTCGATACCAACCACTCTCCGGAAGGCGTTGCTTACGTCATTCCGGGTAATGACGATTCTTCTCGCGCGATTCAGCTTTACGCCCGCGGCATCGCTGACGCCATCCTCGAAGGCCGTAGTCAGGTTGTCCAGGAAATCGTCGCTGCCGGAGGCGATGACGAGTTCGTCGAAGTTCAGGAAGAAGCGGCGCAATAAGGATGTAACGGCGGAGCGCCATGCTCCGCCTGTTTGACTTAGTTCAGGAGAAAAAATATGGCGGCAATTACCGCAGGCATGGTGGCAGAACTGCGCGGCAAGACCGACGCGCCCATGATGGAATGCAAAAAGGCCTTGACCGAAGCTGATGGGGATATGGCCAAGGCAGAGGAAATTCTTCGCGTCAAGCTCGGCAACAAGGCTTCCAAGGCTGCGGCCCGTGTCGCTGCCGAAGGGATTGTTGCTGTCAGCATTTCCGCTGATGGCAAGCAAGGTGCAATCGTTGAAGTGAATAGCGAAACCGATTTCGTTGCCAAGAACGATGAGTTCATTGCTCTGGCGAACGGTTGCGCCAAGCTGGTTGCCGAGAAGAATCCGGCTGATGTCGCTGCGCTTTCTGCGCTGCCGATGGGCGAAGGCACGGTTGAATCCACCCGCTCCGCTCTGGTTGGCAAGATCGGTGAAAACATGTCGATTCGCCGTTTTGTTCGTTTTGAAGGCAAGGGCAAGCTGGTTTCCTACATCCACGGCGGTGCCAAAGTTGGGGTCATCATCGACGTGATCGGTGGCGATGAGCAACTGGGTAAGGATCTGGCGATGCACATCGCCGCCTCCAAGCCAAAAGCTCTGGATGCATCCGGTGTCTCTCAGGAGCTTCTGGATACTGAACGTCGTATCGCCATCGAGAAGGCGCGTGCTGACAACAAGCCGGAAGCCATGCTGGAAAAGATCGCCGAAGGTACCGTGCAAAAGTATCTGAAGGACGTTACCCTGCTCGCTCAGGTTTTCGTCAAGGCGGAAGACGGCAAACAGACCATCGAGCAGTTGCTCAAGGCCAAGGGCGCTTCGGTTGCCGGCTTTGCGCTGTTCCTGGTTGGCGAAGGCATCGAGAAGAAGGTTGACGACTTTGCTGCTGAAGTCGCTGCTCAGGCTGCTGCCGCTGCTGCCAAGAAGTAATTTTTAGGGAACGCCAATGACCATGCCCAAATACAAGCGGATTCTCCTGAAACTTTCCGGCGAGGCCCTCATGGGCGATGATGCCTATGGCATCAATCCGCAGACCATTGCGGCAATCGTCGGGGAGATCAAGGTTGTGTCCGATCTGGGGGTGGAAATTGGTGTGGTGATCGGCGGTGGCAACATCTTTCGTGGCATGGCCGGTACGGCCACCGGGATGGATCGAGCCACTGCGGATTACATGGGCATGCTGGCTACGGTGATGAATGCCATGGCCCTGTCCGATGCCATGCGCCAGGGTGGATTGAATGCCCGGGTGCAGTCGGCATTGAATATCGAGCAGGTTGTCGAGCCGTACATTCGTGGCAAGGCAATTCGCTATCTGGAAGAAGGCAAGATTGTGATTTTCGGTGCCGGAACAGGTAATCCGTTTTTTACGACCGATACCGCTGCAGCATTGCGCGGCTCGGAAATCGGAGCGGAGATCGTTCTCAAGGCGACCAAGGTGGATGGTATTTACACCGCTGATCCCAAAAAGGATCCGTCGGCGACCCGTTTCGACAAAATCAGCTTCAACGATGCGATCTCCAGGAATCTGGCGGTTATGGATGCAACAGCTTTTGCCTTGTGTCGCGACCAGAAATTGCCGATCAACGTGTTTTCGATTTTCAAGGCCGGCGCGCTGAAGCGCGTGGTTTGTGGCGAAAACGAAGGCACACTGGTCTATTGCTGAGGAAAATAGAGATGATCCCAGAACTCAAGAAAACCGCCGAAAGCAAGATGCAGAAGACGCTGGAGGCCTTGAAAAATGACCTCCTTAAGGTTCGTACCGGGCGTGCTCATACCGGTTTGCTGGATCATGTCCAGGTGGATTACTACGGTTCTATGATGCCGATCAATCAGGTTGCCAACATTACACTGGTTGATGCTCGCACCATCGGTGTCCAGCCATGGGAAAAGAACATGGTTGGCAAGGTTGAAAAAGCGATTCGCGATTCCGATCTGGGCCTGAATCCGGCAACTCAGGGTGACCTGATTCGCGTGCCGATGCCCGCACTCACCGAAGAGCGCCGTCGTGATCTGATCAAGGTCGTCAAGCACGAAGGCGAAGCCGCCAAGGTGGCAATCCGTAATCTGCGTCGCGATGCCAATACCCATCTCAAGGATGCGCTCAAGAAGGGCGAGATTCCCGAGGACGACGAACGCCGTGCCCAGGACGACGTGCAAAAACTGACTGATCGTTTCATTGTTGAAGTCGACAAGATGCTCGCCACCAAAGAGGCCGAGCTGATGCAGGTTTGAGCCGCTTCCTGCTGATTGCCGGCTGAATGGCCTTTTTCTCTTCGACGCGTCAGGTTCCCGAGGTTGTCGCCGTCCCGCGGCACATCGCGATCATCATGGACGGCAACGGGCGTTGGGCGAAAAAACGCTTCATGCCCCGGGTGGCCGGCCACGTCAAGGGAGTCGAAATGGTGCGTGAAGCCGTTCGCGCCTGCCTTGAACGTAACGTTCAATACCTGACTCTTTTCGCATTTTCATCGGAAAATTGGCGTAGACCGCAGGATGAGGTCAGTTTCCTCATGCAGCTTTTCGTCAAGGCGCTTGAGCAGGAAGTCGAGAAGCTTGACCGGAACGGGGTCCGCTTGCGCATCGTGGGCGATCTTTCTGCATTTGAACCGCGTCTTCGCGACCTGATTCGGGTGGCAGAAGAAAAGACGGCGGCAAATACCCGTCTGGATTTAAGCATTGCTGCGAATTATGGTGGCCGCTGGGACATCATGCAGGCGGTCAACCAGATGCTGGCGACCAATCCGGAAAGGCGTGAAGGCTGGACTGAGGCCGATCTGGAAGCTCACCTTGCGATGAATTTCGCTCCGGAGCCCGATCTGTTCATCCGCACGGGCGGGGAAGAGCGGATCAGTAACTTCATGCTCTGGCAACTCGCCTATACCGAGTTTTATTTCACGTCCACGCTCTGGCCGGATTTCGATACCGCCGAGTTTGATCTTGCCATCTCATCGTATCAGCAGCGCGAGCGGCGGTTCGGCAGAACCAGTGGGCAACTGGCCGGGGATGCTTCCAGTGCTTAAGACGCGTGTCATCACGGCGCTGGTGCTGCTCGCGGTCTTGCTGCCCTCACTTTTTTTTCTGCCGCAGGATTTCTGGGCCTTGCTGGTCGCAGCCTTTGTCGGGGTCGCAGCCTGGGAGTGGGGCGCCTTGCTCGGTTGGCGCAATCCCTCCCGCGTTGTGCTTGGGGTGGTTACGGCGCTACTTTGCGCCCTCGTGGTTGTTTTTGATGGCGCCAGTCTGGGTGTGTCGATTTTCTTTGCACCGACGGCCGGTTGGGTGACATTGACCTACGTCGTTGCGGCCCTGTTCTGGTGTCTGCTCATGCCCTTCTGGCTGGCAAGAAAATGGTCGTTAAGCGGTATTGGCGGATTGCTGGTCGGTGCAGTCGTGCTTTTCCCGACCTGGCTTGCCATGGTGCATCTGCGATCTCTTGGACCAGGTGTTTTGCTCGGCGTGATGGCCATTGCCTGGGTGGCCGATATCGCAGCCTACTTTTCCGGGAAGGCTTTCGGAAAAAACAAGCTGGCGCCAACAATCAGTCCAGGAAAAACCTGGGAGGGGGCAATCGGGGCCGTGTGTGGCGTCGTTGTTTACGGACTGGTTGTGCGCCAGGTGTTTTCACTCGAACATCTGCCGCTGACCCTGTGGATATTTGCCTTGTTGCTGGTGACTGCAATCAGCATCATCGGCGATCTTTACGAGTCCCTGCTCAAGCGCAAGGCGGGCATCAAGGATAGCAGCAACGTTTTACCGGGGCATGGCGGGGTGCTTGATCGTATTGACAGCCTCACATCAACCTTGCCGGTAGTTGCGTTGGGGTGGTTGTTGGTAGCTTACTTCCGGACATGAAAATCCAGAATATTACGGTACTCGGCTCCACCGGCTCGATTGGGGTCAGTACGCTTGATGTCATCCGGCGTCACCCGGAACGCTATCGCGCGTTTGCGCTTTGTGCGCATAGCCAGGTCGACAAACTTTTCGAGCAGTGCCGCGAATTCAGGCCGTTATTCGCAGTTGTTCGCGACGCTCATCTGGCTGAGCAATTATCGGCGCGCTGTCGTTCCGTGGGGCTGGAGACTGAAGTCAGGCATGGTGTCGAAGCACTGAGCGAGCTGGCATCGCTGCCGGAAGTTGATTCCGTGATGGCTGCGATTGTCGGTGCAGCCGGTCTGGAGCCGACGCTCGCCGCAGCCAGGGCGGGCAAGAAGATCATGCTGGCCAATAAGGAAGTTCTGGTCATGGCCGGCGAACTGTTCATGCACGCGGTTCGCGAGCATGGCGCAACGCTGTTGCCGGTGGATAGCGAACATAACGCGATATTCCAGTCCTTGCCGGCAGATTTTTCACGGGGTTTGGCTGAGTGTGGTGTCAGCAAAATTTTGCTGACTGCGTCAGGCGGACCGTTTCGGGAGGTCCCACTCGCGGCGCTTTCCGATGTGACGCCCGAGGCAGCATGTGCGCATCCCAACTGGGTGATGGGGCGCAAAATTTCGGTCGACTCGGCAACCATGATGAACAAGGGGCTGGAAGTCATCGAGGCTCACTGGATTTTTGCTGCCCCACCGGAATTGATACAGGTTGTCGTGCATCCTCAGAGCGTGGTGCATTCGGCGGTTCAGTATGCCGATGGTTCGGTTCTTGCGCAGCTTGGTAATCCGGATATGCGCACACCGATAGCTTACGCCATGGCTTATCCGGAGCGCGTCGCTTCAGGAGTGGAGGCTCTTGATTTGTTCAGGATTGCCCGCCTGGATTTCTACGAACCCGATTTCGCCCGTTTCCGTTGTCTGCAACTTGCATACGATGTGTTGCATACAGGCGGCACAGCCCCGGCAATTCTCAATGCAGCGAACGAAGTCGCGGTGGCTGCATTTCTCGATCGGCGTCTGCCATTTTTGGGGATTGCGCATCTCAATGAGGCTGTTCTGTCCGCTTTGCCTGCCGGGCCTGAAGGGACGCTCGGCGACGTTCTGGCTGCCGATGTCGAGGCGCGGCATCTGGCCGGGAAGATGATCAGGGAAAATCGTTTCGCGTGAGTAATCTGCCGCTTTATCTCGCAGCCTTTGTCGTCGTTCTCGGTGTCCTGATCGTATTTCACGAATTCGGTCACTATGTGGCGGCTCGTCTTTGTGGCGTCAAGGTGCTGCGCTTTTCAATCGGCTTTGGCCGTGTGCTTTGGCAGCGGCGTTTGGGTAAAGATCAAACCGAGTGGGCGGTCAGTGTTTTTCCACTGGGTGGGTACGTCAAGATGCTTGACGAGCGTGAGGGCGAAGTTTTGCCTGAAGAGCTTGGGCGGGCATTCAACCGGCAATCGGTCGGTAAGCGCAGCCTGATTGTGGCCGCCGGACCTTTCGCCAATTTTGTGCTGGCAGTCCTGTTGTACTGGGTGGTTTTCGTGCAGGGGAGCAATGAATTGCTGCCTGTTCTCGGTACGCCGCCAGAGACGACTCCCGCCGCTCGCGCCGGCATCAAAAATGGTGAGCAGGTGCGCTCGGTTGATGGGCAACCAGTTGCGACCTGGGACGATTTTCGCTGGTTGCTGCTGCAAAAGGCTGCTGCCTTGGAGTATGTCGATCTTGAGCTGATCAACGAACATCATGAGCTTGCAATAAGACGGATGTCGCTTGATGCTGCTGCCGAACAAGGCTGGGAAGGTGATGCGCTGGCGCGTCTGGGGGTTGTCTTTTTTCGGCCCGATACGCCGCCGGTTATAGGCAAGTTGGTTCAGGGAGCTCCGGGCGCGCGCGCCGGGTTGGAGGTTGGTGACCTTGTGGTATCGGTGAATGGGAAAGACGTTCATACCTGGTATGACTTTGTGATGTTGATTCGCGATGCAGGCGGAAAAACGGTTCGCATTGAACTTGAACGTCATGGCCTGCTAACAACCGTTGAGCTTGTTCCCGATCTGGTTGTTGAGGGAGGGAAAGAGGTTGGCAAAATCGGTGTTGCAGTTGCCGAAAATCCGGCTGGAGAGCGCGAAATCAGGACATTTGTTCGTTACGGGTTTTTCGAGGCTGGTCACAAGGCCTTGGTCGAGACCTGGGATAAATCCGTCTTTACGCTGGTCATGATGGGAAAGATGCTGACGGGAGAAGTTTCCTGGCGCAATTTGTCGGGCCCGGTCACGATTGCCGACTACGCCGGACAATCGGCCCGACTTGGTCTTGATTACTACCTCAAGTTCATGGCGCTGGTCAGCATCAGTCTTGGCGTGCTCAATCTGCTCCCCATCCCGGTGCTGGACGGCGGGCATTTGATGTATCATACGATCGAAGTCGTCAGGCGCCGGCCGCTCTCAGAGCGCGCTATGGAGGTTGCCCAGCAATTCGGGCTTTCCGTCCTTGTTGTTCTGATGGCTTTTGCATTTTTTAACGACCTGAATCGCCTGTTTTCTGGCTGAATAATGAATAAAACCCTGTTGTCTGTTTTGATCTGCAGCCTCTTTTCGGCTTCTGCACTGGCGTTTGAGCCTTTTGCAGTCAAGGACATTCGTGTCGAGGGAATTCAGCGTACAGAAGCCGGCACGGTTTTCAGCTATTTGCCGGTGAAGGTTGGCGATGTGCTGAATGACGAAAAGGCTGCGCAGTCAATCAAAGCGCTGTTTGCGACCGGGTTTTTCAAGGATGTACGCATAGAAGTCGACAAGGACGTGATGATTGTCGTCCTGCAGGAACGTCCGGCTATTGCCAAGCTCGATTTTGTTGGCATGAAGGAATTTGAAAAGGACGCCATCACCAAGGCTCTTAAGGAAATCGGGCTGGCTGAAGGCCGTATTTTCGACCGCGCCTTGATGGAAAAAGCAGAGCAGGAACTGAAGCGGCAGTATCTCAGTCGTGCGAAATACGCAGTGAATATTACGACTACCGTGACGCCGCTGGAGCGCAATCGTGTAGGTATCAACTTCAATATCGAAGAAGGTTCTGCCGCCAAGATCCGGCAAATTAATATCGTGGGCGCCAATGCGTTCAAGGAAAAAGACCTGCTGGCCCAGTTTGATCTGACTACCCCTGGGTGGCTCAGTTGGTATACCAAGAATGATCAGTATTCCCGCCAAAAGCTGACGGCTGATCTTGAAAAACTGAAGTCCTTTTACATGAACCAGGGCTATCTGGAATTCAGCGTCGAGTCGACGCAGGTTTCCATCTCGTCCGACAAGAAGGATGTGTACGTCACGATCAATGTCGTGGAAGGCGAGCGTTATCAGATTTCTTCGGTAAAGCTGGCTGGCGATTTCACGCTCTCCGAGGCGGAGTTGAAGTCACTGGTGACTTTGAGGCCCGGAGATGTCTTTTCTCGCGAACGTCTCAATGAGTCGACCAAGGCGATCAGCGAGCGTTTGGGGAAGGAAGGCTATGCCTTTGCCAACGTCAATGCTGCACCGGATATCGACAAGGAAAAGCGTCGCGTTGCTTTTACCATTTTTGTCGATCCAGGCAAGCGGGTTTATGTCCGGCGTATCAATGTGACCGGAAACACACGGACGCGTGACGAAGTCATTCGTCGCGAGGTGCGTCAGATGGAAGGTGGCTGGTACGATGCCGAACGCGTTACTGCTTCCAAACAGCGTATCGACCGATTGGGTTTTTTCACCGAAGTGACAGTGGAGACACCGCCGGTTCAGGGAACTGCCGATCAGGTTGATGTCAATCTGGGTGTGACGGAGAAGCCGACAGGAAATCTGATGCTTGGTCTTGGCACATCGAGTACTGATAGGCTCATAATTTCTGGCTCAGTTTCGCAAAGTAATTTCCTTGGTAGCGGAAACAATGTCGGTATCCAAGTTAATTCGGCGAAGTCATATCGCACCTATGCTTTCTCCTATACCAATCCTTACTTCACTATGGATGGGGTTAGCCAAGGCTTTGACCTCTACCATCGTACGGTAAATACCGAATCGTCAGCTGTTGCTTATTACAGCTCGGTTTCGAATGGTGGCGGCGTTCGTTTCGGTTTTCCGATTAGTGAAAAACAATCATTGAGTTTTGGGGTCGGAATTGATTCGACGGACATTACGACGTATGACGAGAGTCCTCAGTACTACAAGGATTTCGTTAAAAAATATCCGGGTGCAAATCTCTCGATACCGGTTACGGTAAACTGGGTCAGCGACGGTAAGGATAGTTACTTGTTCCCCACCAAGGGAACATACCAAAAGGCATCGCTTGAACTTGCTGTGCCAGGTGCTGACTTGTCTTACTATAAACTTGGCTATCAGATTCAGCATTTTATTCCTCTGAATAATAAATTTACGCTGATGTTGGGTGGTGAATTTGGGTATGGTGATGGTTTGGGTGGGGATGAGCTTCCCTTCTTCAAGAATTACTATGCTGGTGGACTTGGGTCTGTTCGTGGCTACAAGACGTCCAGTCTCGGTCCAGTGAAAACGTATGCTGGCGATTCGGAGAGATATCGGATCGGCGGGAATCGCAAGCTCATAGGTAATGCCGAGATGCTGTGGGCTGTGCCCGGTTTCGAAAAGAGTTTGCGCATGGGAGTGTTCTTCGATGCCGGACAGGTGTACGGGGAAGGGCAGAAGTTTGATCTTGGTGATTTGCGGTATTCGACAGGTGTTACCGCGGCCTGGATTTCACCAATCGGTCCGCTCAAGGTGAGTGTTGGTACGCCGCTCAACAAGCAAAGCGGCGATAAGGCAGAATCGTTCCAGTTCCAGATGGGTACTACATTTTGATTCAGGAGTATCAAGTTGAAAATTAAGTCTCTTGTTCTGGCATCGTTGATGTCGGCATTGTTGGTGACCGGTGCGCAGGCAACCGAGTTGAAGATTGGTTATGTCAATACCCAGCGTATTTTCCGTGATGCGCCCGCAGCGCAGAAGGCTGCGAAGAAACTGGAAGGGGAGTTTTCACGCCGTGACCAGGATCTTCAGCGCATGGCCAAGCAGTTGCAGGGCCTGCAGGAAAATCTGGAAAAGAATTCGGTGACCATGGCCGAAGGGGATCGTCGAGCCAAAGAGAAGGAATTTGGCGAGCTTTCTCGAGAGTTCCAGCGCAAGCAGCGCGAGTTTCGTGAGGATCTGAACCTGCGTCAGAACGAGGAGAACGCTGCCGTGATCGAGAAGGCCAACAAGGCCATCAAACAGATCGCCGAAACGGAAAAGTTTGACCTGATCCTGCAGGATGTGGTCTGGGTCAGCCCCAAACTGGACGTCACTGATCGCGTGATCAAGGCGCTTGCCGAAGGCAAGTAATGCCTGTTTCAGCGGGTGTTGTCCTCTCGCTGGCTGAAATCGCCGCCCGCTTGGGCGGCGATGTGCTTGGTGATGCCGAAACACGCATCAGCCAGGTAGCTACCTTGCTTTCCGCCGGGGATGGTGAAATCGGTTTTCTCGCCAACCTGAAGTACAAAAGCCAGTTGATGACGACCCGTGCTTCGGCGGTGATCGTCTCGCCGGACTTTGCCGATGCAGTGACCCTGCCGCGTATTGTCACGAAAAATCCCTACGCCTACTACGCCCGACTGGCAGCATTGCTTAATCCGGGCAGCACCAATGTGTCCGGGATCCATCCCTCTGCCAGTACAGCATCCCTTGTGCCGGAGAGTGCCTTTGTCGGGGCTCACGTCAGCATCGGCGAAAATGTCGTACTCGGCGACGGGGTGGTCATCCATCCTGGTTGCGTGATTGGCGATGATGTACGGATTGGCGACGGTTCTCTGCTTTATCCGAATGTCACGATTTATGCGGGTTGTCAGATTGGATGCCGGAGCATCCTGCATTCAGGCGTGGTGATTGGTGCCGACGGCTTCGGGTTTGCGCCCGATGCGGGGAAGTGGGTGAAGATTCCGCAGATCGGGCGCGTCGTGATTGGCGACGATGTCGAAATCGGGGCAAATACTTCGGTTGACCGTGGCGCACTCGATGACACGACGATTGGCGACGGGTGCAAGATCGACAACCAGATTCAGATCGGTCACAACTGCGTGATCGGCAAGCATTGCGTGGTCGCTGCCTGCGCAGCGATTGCCGGCAGTGTTCATATCGAGGACGGGGTGATCGTCGGTGGCGCGGCGATGATTGCAGGGCATGTGACGATTGCCTCCGGTGCGGTGATATCCGGTGGTTCTCTGGTCATGAAAAACATTACGAAACCGGGGCAATACACCAGCGTCTTCCCCCTAGAAGAGCATAGCCACTGGTTGCATAACGCGGCGCAGATCCGGCATCTGGCCAAGCTGGCGGAGCGCGTCTCCGTCCTTGAAAAAAAACTGAAAAATACCGACGAGGGAGATTGAGTACCAAATGGAAATGAATATTCACGAGATTCTCGAACACCTGCCACACCGTTATCCCTTCCTGCTCGTCGACCGCGTGCTGGCGGTCGAGCCCGGCAAGTCGATCCACGCCTACAAGAACATCACCATGAACGAGCCGTATTTTGTCGGCCACTTCCCTCATCATCCCGTGATGCCAGGCGTGCTGATCATGGAAGCGCTGGCGCAGGCAGCGGGCATTCTGTCCTTCAAGACCATGGATTCGAAGCCAGATCCCAATTCGGTGTTTTATTTTGTCGGTATCGACGAATGCCGCTTCAAGAAGCCCGTCATGCCAGGAGATCAACTCCACCTGCATATCGAGATCGAGCGTCAGATGCGTGGTATCTGGAAATACAAGGCAGAGGCACGGGTGGATGGGCAAGTGGTTGCCGAAGCCAAATTGATGTGTGCCAAACGGGATGTCTGAGATGATTCATCCGACTGCCATTGTCGACACGGGGGCCAGAATCGGTGCCAACGTCGAGATCGGTGCCTACTCGATCATCGGACCGAACGTCGAGATCGGTGACAACACCGTAATCGGTCCGCATGTCGTGATCAAGGGGCATACCCGTATTGGTCGCGACAACCGGATTTTCCAGTTCTGCTCGCTGGGTGAGGTGCCTCAGGACAAGAAATACGCCGGTGAGCCGACCCGTCTGGAAATCGGGGACCGCAACACGATCCGCGAATTCTGCACCTTCAATTTGGGAACGGTTCAGGATGCCGGAGTGACGCGCATCGGCGACGACAACTGGATCATGGCCTACGTGCATATCGCTCATGACTGTCATGTCGGCAACAAGACCACTTTTGCCAACAATGCCCAGTTGGCGGGGCACGTCACAATTGAAGACTGGGCCATTCTTGGCGGTTATACCGGTGTACATCAGTTCTGTCGTGTCGGTGCGCACGTCATGACGGCGGTGGGTACGGTGATTCTTCAGGACGTGCCGCCTTACCTGATGGCGGCGGGTAATACGGCCCAGCCGTATGGCATCAATGTCGAAGGCCTGAAACGTCGCGGGTTTACCGCCGAATCACTGAGCGCGTTGAAACGCGCCTATCGTACGCTCTACAAGTCGGGTTTGCTGCTCGAGGAAGCCAAGGTCAAGCTGGTCGAAGAAGCCAGGACACAGCCGGATGTCCAGTTGTTCGTCGATTTCCTTGAGCTTTCCAAGCGCGGCATCATTCGCTGATGGCTGGTCGTACGGTGCGGGTTGCCATGGTGGTAGGCGAGGCTTCCGGAGATCTGCTGGCCAGCCACCTCATCGCAGCACTCAAGGCCCGCATGCCGGAAGCCGTGTTTTACGGCATCGGTGGCCCGCGTATGGAAGGGCAGGGTTTTGACGCCTGGTGGCCGATGGATCGCCTGTCCGTCATGGGCTACGTCGATGCACTCAAGAATTACCGGGCGATCGCTGCTATTCGGCGCCAGTTGAAAAAGCGCCTGCTCGAACTTCGTCCGGATATTTTCATCGGCGTCGATGCGCCCGATTTCAATCTGGGCCTGGAAACCGACCTCAAGGCGGCCGGGGTCAAAACGATCCATTACGTCAGCCCCTCGATCTGGGCCTGGCGAGGCGGCCGCATCAAGAAAATTGCCCGGGCGGTCAATCGCGTTCTGGCGCTTTTTCCAATGGAACCGCCGCTCTACGAGAAAGAACGCATTCCCGTGACCTATGTCGGGCATCCACTGGCCGATATCATTCCACTGGAAACCGACCGTTTTTCCGTGCGTGAAAAGCTGGCCATGCCAAAGGACGATCCGGTCTTTGCCCTGTTGCCCGGTAGCCGGCAGGGCGAACTGGCGATGATGGCAGACACGTTTGTTCAGGTCGCCAAGATCATACGCGAGCGCTACCTGCCGAAAGCCCGCTTCATTGTGCCGCTGACCACGCGGGAGACCCGTCTTCAGTTCGAGATGGCCATCTATCGCCAGCAGGCTGGCGATGTACCGTTTCGCCTGCTTTTCGGCCACGCCCAGGATGCGCTCGGGGCGGCCGATGTTTCGCTGGTCGCCAGCGGCACGGCGACGCTCGAAGCCGCGCTCATCAAGCGGCCGATGGTCATCACCTACAAGATCGCCAAGCTCTCGTACTGGATCATGAAACGCATGGCCTACCAGGCTTTTGTCGGCCTGCCCAACATCCTCGCCGGCCGTCAGGTCGTGCCGGAAATCCTGCAGGACGAAGCCACGCCGGAAAACCTCGCCGAAGCCCTGGTCAAGCTTTACGAAGACAAGGACAACGCGGCCGCTGTCGCCGATGCGTTCACCGACATTCACCTGCAATTGCGCCAGAACACGGCCGAAAAGGCGGCCAATGCGGTCATCGAATGCCTGAACTGATCGTTCCCGAAGGCCTGGTCTGCGGCATCGATGAAGCCGGACGCGGGCCGCTCGCCGGCACGGTGGTCGCAGCTGCCGTCATCCTTGATCCGGCCCGCCCGATTCCCGGTCTCAACGACTCCAAGAAACTCAGCGAGAAGAAGCGCGACGCACTCGCCGTACTCATCCGCGAGCGCGCCATTGCCTGGTGTGTGGCTTCCGCGTCGGTCGAGGAAATTGACCGCCTCAACATCCTGCACGCCACCATGCTCGCCATGCTGCGTGCTGTTGCCGGGCTGGCAGTCAAGCCGACCGCGGCGCTGGTCGACGGCAATCGCTGCCCGAAACTCGATATTCCAAGCGAAGCGGTGGTCAAGGGCGATGGCAAGATTGCCTCCATCGCCGCCGCCTCCATCCTCGCCAAGACGGCGCGCGATGCCGAAATGCTCGAACTGCACGTGCAATATCCACAGTATGGCTTCGACCGCCACATGGGTTATCCGACGGCTGCCCATTTTGCAGCGCTGGCGGAGCACGGTGCCTCGCCCGTGCACCGGCGCAGCTTCGGCCCGGTCGCCAAACAGCTTTCCCTGCTATGAAGCTGATCCAGTCGCGCGACAACCCTTTCTACAAGCACCTCAAGCGCCTGGCCGAATCCGGGCGTGAGCGGCGCAAGAGCGGGCAGACCCTGCTCGATGGCGTGCATCTTGTTGAAGCCTACGAAGCCGCGCACGGGCCGGTGGCCACCCTGATTGTTGGCGAAGCGGCCCAGAGCGCTCGCGAGATTGCCCGTTTTGTTGCCGGGCGCGGCGTCGTTGTGCTGGCCGACGGCCTCCTGCGCGACCTGGGGCTGGTCGATACCCCGAGCGGTCTTTTGGCGGTTGCGGCAATGCCAAGGGCGAATGCTGCGGTCAACCGGAAAAATGACGCTATTTTGCTCGATGCCGTGCAGGATCCGGGCAACGTTGGAACCCTATTGCGTACCGCCGCCGCTGCCGGCATCACGCAAGCGCTGCTCGGCCCCGGCTGCGCCTCGGCCTGGTCGCCCAAGGTTTTACGTGCCGGACAGGGGGCACATTTTGCCCTGAGCATCCACGAAGATGTTGATCTCGCAGCCTTTGTTGCCGAATACGAAGGAACAACCGCAGTCACCAGCCTGGATGGTGCGACTTCGCTTTACGAAGCCCAATGGCAGGGGCCGTTGGCCTGGGTTTTCGGTTCAGAGGGGCAGGGGGTCCGGCCCGAACTCCAGGCTGCCGCCGGTCTGCGCATCAGGATTCCCATGCCCGGCACGGTTGAATCGTTGAACGTCGCGGCTGCTGCAGCTATTTGTCTTTTCGAGGTCGTACGTCGACGGCTATGATGCTGCATCATGCCCAACGACGTGGAATCCCAAGCACAGCATAGCGAGCCCGGTGCGGCCAGGCTGGCCGAGGTTTTCGGTGTATTCCTGAAGCTTGGCCTGACCTCGTTTGGCGGGCCGGTGGCCCATCTTGGGTATTTCCGCACGGAGTTTGTCGAACGCCGAAAGTGGCTTGATGACAGGGACTACGCCGATCTCGTAGCCCTGTGCCAGTTCCTGCCGGGGCCGGCGAGCAGCCAGGTCGGCATGGCGCTGGGGCTGGGGAGAGCCGGATGGATGGGCGCATTGGCGGCCTGGCTCGGTTTTACCTTGCCCTCCGCGCTTGCCCTCATTCTCTTCGCGCTGGGTTTGGCTGTCTGGCCAGGCATCGCCCAATCCGGCCTGATTCACGGCTTGAAGGTGATGGCTGTTGCGGTCGTGGCTCAGGCTGTCTGGGGTATGGCGAAATCCCTCTGTACCGACGGATTGCGACGGCTGATTGCGGTGGGGAGTGCCACGCTCCTGCTCCTGGTGTCATCGCCGTTTGCCCAGATCGGTGTCATTGCAGTGGGCGGAATCATCGGCTGGCGCCTGCTGTTGCTCGATAACCTGCCGCCCACCGAACATCCTGACTATGGCGTCAGCAGAACAAGCGGACGGCGCTTGCTGATTCTGTTTGGCGTGCTGCTCCTTGCTCTGCCCGTTCTGGATGCGTTGTCCGGTTCCTACACCGTATCAGCGATTTCCGGCTTTTATCAGTCAGGCGCCCTGGTCTTCGGTGGCGGTCACGTCGTCCTGCCGTTATTGCAAGCGAACGTGGTACCGCCGGGCTGGGTCAGCAACGATACCTTTCTGGCGGGCTATGGTGCGGCTCAGGCCGTGCCCGGCCCCCTGTTCACCCTGGCTGCCTTTCTGGGGGCATCAATGCCGGTGCCGCTGGGTGGGTGGGGCGGAGGAATCACCCTGCTGATTGCCGTCTTTTTGCCATCCTTCTTGCTGCTGGCCGGGACGCTGCCCTACTGGGAGGTCTTGCGCCAGCGCGACGGCATCAGGCGGGCGATGGGGGGCATCAATGCGGCCGTTGTCGGTGTTCTTGCAGCAGCGCTCTACGATCCTGTATGGACGAGCGCCATTCACTCCCTTGCGGATTTCGCACTGGCCCTGCTGGCTTATCTTCTGCTGGTGCCCGGCAAGGTGTCGCCGGTACTCGTTGTCGCGCTGGTTGTGTTCGCCGGACTGTCGATCGGCTGATTCCCTCTGCTGACGAACTCAGCGCAGCTTGAGCTCCTGCAGGATGGTGGTCGAGATTTCCTCGATGGATTTGGTTGATGAATCCAGCCAGCGGATGCCTTCGCGACGCATCATCTTTTCGGCTTCGGCAATTTCATAGCGACAGTTGGCGAGCGAGGCGTACTTGCTGCCGGCACGGCGCTCTTCGCGGATCTGGTGCAGGCGCTCGGGCTGGATGGTCAGGCCGAACAGCTTGCTGCGGTACTTTTCGAGCGTGCCAGGCAGGCGGCCCCGGTCGAAGTCCTCCGGGATCAGCGGGAAATTGGCAGCCTTCAGGCCGAACTGCATGGCCAGGTAGAGCGAGGTTGGCGTCTTGCCGCAGCGCGATACGGCGACCAGGATGACGTCGGCCTCGGCCAGATCGCGGTCGGTGATGCCGTCGTCGTGGGCCAGGGTGTAGTTGATCGCCTCAATGCGTTCCTTGTAGTCGGAACTGTCCGCTGTGCCGTGCGAGCGGCCGATGGTGTGGCTGGACTTGATCCCGAGTTCGGCTTCCAGAGGGGCGAGGAAGGTTTCGAAATAGGAAAGGCAGAAGGCATCGGCCTGATGGACGATGCCCGCTACGACTGGATCCACCAGTGTGGTGAACACGATGGGCCGCATGCCGTCGGCTTCGCCCTGCGCATTGATGCGCTGCACGGCTTCCTGCGCCTTGGCGACGGTGTCGAGGAAAGGGATGCGCAGTTGCTTGAATTCGACTTCCTCGAATTGCGACATCAGGCCATGGCCGAGGGCTTCGGCGGTCAGGCCGGTGCCGTCGGAGACGAAAAATACGGTGCGTTTGATTGGATTGGGCATGATCGATTTTAGCCGCTATTGCGCAGCCCGGAGGCAATGCCGTTGATGGTGAGATGGATGCCGCGGGCGACGCGTTCGTCGGTGTCGCCACCGCGATGGCGCTTGAGCAATTCGACTTGCAGGTGGTTGAGTGGGTCCATGTAGGGCGCGCGCAGTTGCAGGGAGCGCTTCAGCATGAAATTATCGGCGAGGAAGTCGTCCTGTTCGAGGATGTCGAGCAGATGTTTCCGCGTCAGTTCCCATTCGTGGCGGATGGTGCTGAAGATGCGTTCGCGCAGGTTGGCGTCGGCAACCAGTTCGGCATAGCGCGAGGCGATGGAAAGGTCGCTCTTGGCCAGCACCATGTCCATATTGGAGAGCAGGCTTTTGAAGAATGGCCAGGATTTGACCATGCGGCGCAGGGTGCCGAGGCCCTCCGGGTTGGCTTGCAGATAGCCGTCGACCGCCGTGCCGAAGCCATACCAACCCGGCAGCATCAGCCGGCATTGTGCCCAACTGAATACCCAGGGAATGGCACGCAGGTCTTCGATGCGCTCGGACGCCTTGCGTGACGCCGGGCGGCTGCCGATGTTGAGGGTGGCAATTTCGGAAACCACCGTCGATTGGCGGAAATAAGTGGTGAAACCTGGAGTTTCGTACACCAGGTCGCGGTAGGCGTTGAAAGCGCGTTCGGAAAGCTCATCCATCACGCCGTGGAACTGCTCGGCCGGTTCGACCCGGTTTTCGTGGTCAGTGAGGCTGGCTTCGATGGTGGCGGCAAGCAGCACTTCGAGATTGCGCCGGCCGGTATCCGGGTTGCCGTATTTGGTGGAGATTACTTCGCCTTGTTCGGTCAGGCGGATCTGGCCGGAAACGGCACCGGCCGGCTGGGCGAGGATGGCGTGGTAGGAGGGGCCGCCGCCGCGGCCGACCGAACCGCCGCGCCCGTGGAAGAGGCGCAGGCGCACGCCGTGCCTGGCGAAGACGGCGGTGAGTTCGATTTCTGCCTTGTACAGTTCCCAGCCTGAAGTCAGGAAGCCGCCGTCCTTGTTGCTGTCGGAATAGCCGAGCATGACTTCCTGCTCGTTACCGCGGCCGGCGATCAGTTCGCGGTAGCCGGGCAGCTTGAAGAGGGCATCCATGGTTGCCGCGCTCTTCTGCAAATCTTCGATGGTTTCGAAGAGCGGGATGATGTTGACGTCGAGTTTTGGCTGGGCGCCCGGCAGCAGGAGACCGGCTTCCTTGAGGAGGAGGGCGAGTTCGAGCAGGTCGGAAACGCCGTCGGTCTTCGAGATGATGCAGTTGGGCAGGGCGGCGGCGCCGTATTTTTCGCGCAGTTCGCGGGCGGCGAAGAAAATGGCCAGCTCACCCTGCGTTTCTTCCGAATAGCTCAGGTAGGGCGAATACAGCGGGCGCGGCGTGGCGATTTCCGCGGTCAACACGAAAATTCGCTCATTTTCGGGAAGCGCTTCGTAATCCGGACAGCGGCCGGCGGCAGCCAGCAATTCGGCGACGCTGCGCGCATGCACTTCGGAGTTCTGACGCAGGTCGATGGGGGCGAGGTGGAAGCCGAAAATCTGCACGGCGCGCAGCAGGCGGCGCAGCCGGCCACCGGCCAGCTTGGCGCTGCCATTGAGCTTAAGTGAGTTGGCGAGGATTTTGAGGTCGGCGCGCAGGGCATCCGGATCACGATAGGGTTCGGCATGGCCGATTTCGTGACGCACGGGCTCGAACTGGTCGAGCGTGCGGGCTGTGGCGGCGACGCGCGCGTAAATGCCGGACAGGGCACGCCGGTACGGCTCATCGGCACGCTGGGGCGAATGGTCGGTGGATTGCGCGGCCAGTTCGTTGAGTTCAGCAGTGGTTTTGATCAAGAGATCGGAAAGCGGCAGCTCGCCGCCCAGTTCGTGAATTTCGGAAAGGTAGTGGTCGAGTACGGCAGACGATTGCAGGCGAAGGGTTTCACGCAGGATGTCGGCGGTGACGAAGGGGTTGCCGTCGCGGTCGCCGCCAATCCAGCTGCCGATTCGGAAGAAGGGTGGCAGCGCCCAGGAAATGTCGGGATAACGCTTCTGCAATTGCTGCGTCGCCTGGATGTAGAGACGTGGCAATTCGCTGAAGAAGGTTTCCTTGAAGTAATTGATGCCGTTCTTGACCTCGTCGACCACCTTGAGGCGCACCGGCCGCAGCATGCGTGACTGCCACAGGGTGAGGATGGCGTTGGCCAGACCGAGATCGTTCTCGGCCTCTTCGTCGGGTGTCATGTGCAGGCGTTCGCGCTGGTCGAGCAGGCGCGAGATGTCGCGGTGGTTGCGGATCAGGCTCTGGCGCTGGACTTCGGTCGGATGGGCGGTGAGTACCGGAGCGACGACGGCATGGGCGAAGAAATCGGCGACGGTCTCCGGCGCGACGCCGGTATTGGCCAACTGATCGAGGGCGTGGATCAGGCTGCCTTCGCGCGGTGGTGAACCGGCCAGATCATGAGCGCGACGACGCCGGATGTGGTGCTCGTCTTCGGCGATGTTGGCCAGTTGCAGGAAATAGCTGAAGGCGCGGACGACGGCCTGCGTCGTGTCGCGCGGCAGCGGGTCGAGCAGGGCGGCGAGTTGGTTGCGGGCGGACGGGTCCCCGTCACGGGCAAAACTGACTGCGGTTTGCCGAACCTGCTCAACGATGTTGAAGACGGTATCGCCTTCCTGCTCCCGCACGGTGTCGCCGAGGATGCGGCCGAGCAGGCGGATGTCGTTGCGGAGCGGTTCGTCCTTGTTGCAGTCGAGCGTAGATTCAGGCATTGCGGTAATCCGGGAAAAGGCGGGTCGGAACGGACGGTAACCCACCCCGGATTCCCGCCCAAACGGGTTGGGTCGTCGATGGATCAGTGCTTTCTGACCAGCAGGACAGAAGCATCCGCGATTTTAGCGACTTGTTCGGCCACCGAGCCGAGAATCAGCGTGGCGATGCCGCGTTTACTGTGGCGGCCAATGACGATCAGGTCGACATCCAGCTCCCTGGCTTTGTCGACCAGTACTTCGGAAACGCGACGATTACGCGCTTCGAGCAGGATGCTTTCGGCTTCGATGCCCTCGGCGGAGGTCATGGCCTGATCGAGCAGCTTGCGGCCGGCTTCGGCGATGGCGGCGATGGCGTGGTCCAGATTGAGCGAGGTCGAGAACGTGCGGCCATGCATGCTCATCAGGGTTTCGTCGGCGACGTGGCTGATGTAGAGCCGGGCATCGCTGCAACGGGCGAGGTGCAGGGCTTCTTCAAGCGCACATTGCGAGGTTTCGCTGTCGTCGATGGCGACGAGAATTTTCTTGTACATGGCTGTTTTCCTTGAAATTGTGGAATGGTCGTTACATTAGCAATTGAGGCGGGTTTCGGCTCTTAGGGAAATCCTCAACACAGCGGCCGCGGCCGGCTGCATTTTTCAAGCAGATAGGCGACTGACTGGTAGTTGAGGCCGGTTTCGGCGGTCAGGCCGATTTCGCAGGTGCGGTTGGTGGACACGCCGCAGGCGCAGGTCGATGGCGCTTTTTCGTGAAGCTCGTCGTGGATCTTGCGCAGGGCGTGCTGGTTGAGTTCCGGTACGACGAAGCCGCGGTCGCCGGCGAAGCCGCAGCAGGTGACGCCGGCCGGTTCGACGATGTCTTCGACGCAGGCGGCGAGCAGCGTTCGCAGCTGGGCATCCGAGCCGGTCTTGCGCACGCTGCAATTGACGTGCAGGGCGACCGGGCCGGCTTCCTTGTGGATGATCAGGCGCGGCAGCAGGGCAGCGACGGCGAATTCGTGGAAGTCGTAGAGCTTGAGGCGTCCGGCGAGATGTTTCTGCATGCGCACCGTGCAGGTGCTGGCGTCCATGATGACTGGATGGCGGCCGTTGTCGGAAGCTTTCATCAGCGCGGCCTCCAGAGTGTTCGACATGCCCTCGGCTTCTTCCGCCATGCCCTTGCTCGCCAGCATCTGGCCGCAGCACAGCTGGTCGAAGCCATCGGGCAGAATGGGGGCGTAGCCGGCGCGTTTGATGAGTTCGATGATCACATCGCCGAGTTGTGGATCGTCGGCATTCGACGGCCCGAAAATGCGCCCGCCGCAGGTCGGGAAATAAACGACCGGATCGCCTTCGCCAGCGCGGGCAACGGGTGGCTTGCCGGCGTGCGGCATGTTCTTTTTCCAGGCGCCGCCGGAAATGCGGGCCAGGAAGTTGTCGCCGAGTACACCGGAAACGGCGTGGCCGACGCTGAGGCCGAGGCGCGAGGCCGAGGCCAGCGTGCCGAAATGTTCGCCTGTCCAGGCATTGATCGCCCGGCTCGTGTCGCCCAACTTGCGGCCGCGCAGGCGGCGGGTCAGGTCGCCGGTGTCGATGCCGACCGGGCAGGCCGTCGAGCACAGGCTACAACCGGCGCAGGTGTCTAGCCCCATGTAGGCGTAATCCTCACCGATGCTGCCTGCGGGTTCTCCGGCGGCAGCGCGGCGGGCCAGCTCGCGGACGCTGACGATGCGCTGGCGCGGGCTGAGCGTCAGCCGATGCGACGGGCAGAGTGGTTCGCAAAAGCCGCATTCGATGCAGCGGTCGACAAGGTCTTCCGCTGCCGGCATCGGTTTCAGGTTCTCGAGGTGAGCTTGCGGGTTGTCGTTGAGGATGACGCCAGGGTTGAGGCGGTTTTCCGGGTCGAACAGGCGCTTGATCCGGCGCATCAGCTCGGTGGCTTCCTGGCCCCATTCCAGCTCGACAAAGGGCGCCATGTTGCGGCCGGTGCCGTGTTCGGCCTTGAGCGAACCGTCGTACTTGTCGACCACCAGATGGCAGATGTCGTCCATGAAACGCCCGTAACGCTCGACTTCGGCCGGATCGCCGAAATCCTGCGTGAAGACGAAATGCAGGTTGCCTTCGAGGGCGTGCCCGAAAATGATTGCCTCGTGATAGCCGTGGTGGCGCAGCAGGCCTTGCAGGTCGAGCGTTGCGTCGGCCAGGCGGGCGATGGGAAAGGCGACGTCCTCGATGATGACGGTGGTGCCGGTGCGGCGCATGGCACCCACCGAGGGGAACGTGCCCTTGCGCACTTTCCAGTACATCTCGCAGGTTGCCGGATCGGTCGAAAAGACCACCGGCTCGACGGTGGCGATGCCCGCCATGGCAGCATGCACTGCGGCGATCTTGTCGCTGATGCCTTCTGCTGTGGCGGCACGCACCTCGATGAGCAGCGCGGCCGCTTCCTCGCCCAGTTGGCGGATCACCGGCGGCAGGCCCGGCTTGTTTTCGACCGAATGCAGGGCGGGGCGGTCGAGCAGTTCGACGGCGGACACCGGTTGCGGCTTGAGCGCGATGACTGCCTCGCAGGCGGTGCGGATGTCCGGGAAGAACACCAGCGCCGAGGCTTTGTACGGGTCTTCGACGACGGTGTGGTAGGTGACGCGCGAAATGAAGCCGAGCGTGCCTTCCGAGCCGATCATCAGATGGCTCAGGATGTCGATCGGGTCTTCGTAATCGATCAGCGCGTTGAGGCTGTAGCCGGTCGTGTTCTTGATCTTGAATTTGTGGCGGATGCGCTCGGCCAGCTTTGGGTTGTCGCGCGTGTCGCGGCCCAGGCGTTCCAGTTCGCCGAGCAGCACGGCATGGCTTTTCGAAAAGGCATCGACGCTCAGGTGGTCCTCGGTATCGAGCAGCGTGCCATCAGCCAGCATGACGCGCAGGCCGGCCAGCGTCCGGTAACTGTTCTGCGACGTGCCGCAACACATGCCGGACGCGTTGTTGGCCGCGATGCCACCGATCTTGGCGGCGCCGATGGAGGCGGGATCGGGGCCGATTTTCTTGCCGTGCGGGGCAAGGCGACGGTTCACTTCGCCGCCGATGATGCCGGGGCCGACCTTGACCTTGCTGGCGTCGGCGCTGAGCTCATAGGTGGCGAAACCTTCGCCGATCAGGGCGAGGATGCCATCGGTGATGGCCTGGCCGGAAAGGCTGGTGCCAGCGGCGCGGAAGGTGATGGGGCGCTTGTGTTGCTTGGCGGCTTGCAGCACGAGGCGTGCTTCATCTTCGTTTTCGATGACGGCGATGACCTCGGGCGTCAGGCGGTAGAAGCTGGCGTCGGTGCCGTAGGCCAGGCGACGGAGGTCATCGGTGATGACCTGATGTTTCGGCAGGCTTTTGCTGAGGTCTTGGATGAGATTGCTCATGATTTTGTCTCTGGTCGTTTTTATTGGCGTGGGGTTCCGCCCTTGCGGGGCGTCTTGCTTTCTTTTGCTTCGCCAAAAGAAAGTAAGCAAAGAAAAGGCGACCCTGGGTCGGTGCCCCCTTCGGGGGTTCCCTGTGCTACTCGGAACGCCGGGCGGCTGGCTAAACTCGCCTGCGGCTCAAACAACGCCAGCCGAAAGCTCCCGGCATTCCTGCGTTGCTCGGCACCTCTCAAGGGGCCCGGAAAACCATCCGTGGCCGACGTGTTTTCGATTTTTTGGCTATTTTTCGGGTTGACCGTGGAAGTCATTTTTTTTGGGGAGATCAGTGGAGCCGAGACGCCTTTCGGTCCCCATGGAAGGCGCTGAGCAACGCAGGAATGCCGGGGGCTTTCGGCGAGGACTGTTTGAGGGGCGCAGCCCCGAGTTCCGCAGCCGCCCGGCGTTTCGAGTAGCGCAAGGAACCCGAAGGGCGCCGCCCCTGGGGTCGCCTTTTCTTTGGCTACTTTCTTTTGGCGAAGCAAAAGAAAGTACGCCCGCCCGCAAGGCGGAACCCCACGTTTGGAGTCGGCAAAACACCCGCAAGGCGGAACCCCAAGCTCAAAAGCCACCCAGCCAGTCATTTCCGTTCCCGAACCATATCCCTCAACCTCTTCGGCGCCGGCCGCAACGGCACCCGAACGTTCGTCCAGGCTCCCTGCCGCGAAGGCATCAGCCACCCGAACCGACTTCCCAGCCAGGTCGCCATTCCATACAGCAAAGGTGAGCGATAGACCGCCGCCCATCCCCGCCAGACCGCCGATATCAGCGGCGAATATCCCGCTCCCTGGCCCCGCATCGCAGGATGGGCATGCGGCTTGGAAAACGCTTCCTCCCGCAATCGCATCAGCAGTTCCGGAATCGGAATCTTTACCGGACAAACCTCCCCACACGCCCCGCATAACGACGAAGCGGTTGCCATGGAAGACGTCGCTTCCAGCCCGAGCATGTGCGGCGAGATGATTTTGCCGATCGGGCCGGGGTAGGTGGTGCCGTAGGCGTGGCCGCCGATGCGCGAGTACACCGGGCAGTGGTTCATGCACGCCCCGCAGCGGATGCATTGCAGGGTCTTGCGCAGTTGTTCGTCGGCGTAGGCCTGGCTGCGGCCGTTGTCGAGCAGGA